>NZ_JAKILG010000007.1 GCF_023283765.1 Shewanella profunda
GTCCTCAACACTGATCTGAGTTCTTCTTGGGCGCGGCATAGCAAGTCCTCCACATCAACACTTTTATTGAGTCTAGTAGAGGATCCTAAATCATGCGATTTAACCTGGGTGTCTCGATTTTGCTGGCTATTTTATTCAAACCACTTGATACGCTTAAATCTATCTGGGTTTGAGGCTAAAAACTTGCGAATATTAGCCAGCAATGTGTCTGATACATGTGGATTAACTTTGCCTATACGCAAATCTCCTTGCGTAATACCCGATATATCTCCGTTGGTTAGGGACAAGCCTAGTACCCTATATGATGCCTCTTCTGGTAAATCGGTGGCAACAATACGACCTTTTTGTCTACCAGCACTAATAAGAGGAAATGGATCGTGTTTGATAACCTCTCCGGTATCTTTAAGGTCTCCATTGTCATCAAGTTCCATCGATTTAAGCGGTATAGACCAGTGCATTTCCGAAGGCAATGATTCAGGAATCACCACATGCAAAAGACTTATATAAGGAAATCCGTCTCTTAATAATCCTTTGGTTTGTTTAACACCCATTGATGATGCATTTTTACTTGGTTTACTAATTGTAGGTCTCACTACTTTGGCTTCAATCGCTACAGTTTTGTGTAGTAAAGGGGAATCTCCCACAACAGGGATAATTAAGAGATCTATATCTCCAGGTTTTTGGTTAACGTCTAAACCTAACTCACCTCTTAACACTTCCTTTGCAAGAAGGAGATCTTGGCCGTATGCATGTTCATCAATTGTTGAAAATGCTGACCATAAAGCAGTATTAATTGTATTTGCGAGCAATTGATTGTTGGAACACAATTTATCTATAACTGTTGTTTCTTTTTTAACCCATTCCATTTGAGATTTCTCGCTAAATTCGAAAAATAGCTAACGCCGCCAACACAGGCGAGCAACTTGTTACGAGTCCAGCGACAGCTTGCTGACACGATTGTGATTGGCCTTGTTAGGAGCATTGAACCCAACTGAACTCATAACGCCTTTTGTATGGCTAATGCCATTTTCTTCACAGTGGCTCCATCGAGACCCAAAGTGTTTCTATTCAAGTTGGCATCACTCATGCTTCCGATATGGCTCAACCAACCTCGGTAGTAACTCTCGGATCTGTTGATTTTGCTAATACGAGATTTCTGAGTTTTGATAGAATCCCAGTTTCTGTGAGTTGAATCAACATGCCTATGGTATAGATATGAGACGAAAAAAGTGGCGCCAATCGTGGTGAGTTGCTCACCTCCCTCGAAAGCAAATGCGTGTCTTCTAGATTTTGAATTAGCCATTTTATTGCTCCTCGGAGTCAAATTCACGCCTAACGTCTTAGTATTTATGCGCTGCGCTGTTTGCAGGGCATAAATCGCTTGTTGACTCAATCTTAAATATGGCCGCTGCTACATCCGTGCCAATTGGTATAAATGATGCTATAGGAATTTGCTTTTTTGCGGTAGCGGTTTTTTATCCAGTTTGGTGGGTAATCACTTGATATCGTTTTAGCTTTATCATTCTGTTTAGCTCACTTGTTGGAATCGCTTTTAGCTAAACGAACAGTGCAATGGGGAGTTAAGATTGGCATTGTTGCATAAAACAGGAATATTTTAGTCGAGCCCTCAGTGATGCTTCTTATTTAATAAAGGGGCGGCTTTTTACTGGGATAGATAAATAGACAACAAATAGATAAGCAGCTTAAAGTGATGGGCTAGACGCAAACTCGTTTAATGCGTCTTCTAAGGTTGGCTCATATTCCACCACCAGTTTATTGGGTGTCAGCCGATAAACTCTCACCTCAATATTCCCTCGCACAGCATAAATTAAAACGCCGCCATAGGTTGTTTCAGGCCCAAGATCTCCCGCAGGAACCTGCTCGGCGGCGCCAATATACAGGCACCCTGACAATACTGTTAAGTTTGCAGAGAGATAATTCGAATTGAGTCCAGCCTCACCTAGCTTGCGGAAAATTTCAACCTCATAGCAGCCATCGGCACCGAGTCCCACGAATAGCACATGACCTTGATTGATTTCCAAAATTTCGTCACTCGGCACAGACCACCAATCAGCCGTATCTTCGCAGCGATGAGTTAATGCCGCGGGATCAAATATCGCCATTGTGGCGGTATCTGTGTCAAACCGAGTTGTTGTATAGGGTTGATTCATCATCCTTGCCTACTAACAGAATATGATTCTGACTTCCTGTTTTATCCTTGATAACCCCAAACCTAAAATAGAAAAATCGCCATAATTTTAGGCCGTTACTACCACTTACTTACAACAATTCGCTACATAAACGCTTTGGTAAAGGCTTCCTTCGACTGGCGAATATAGTTACGGGCGCTTTGAGCGTGTTGCTCCCACACAGCGCGATCACTGGGATCGGTAAAGGGATTTTGCTCGGTGGCGATAGAACGCTCGAATCTGTCGTAGAAAGTCAACATAGCCGAGGTGATCTGATTAAAACGCTCTTTGAATTCTTGAAATTCATCAATTTTTTCAGTGGTTTTAATCATATATTGCACTAATTCAGCATTACTGTTTGATGCCAGTAACGCCTCAGCTTTTGCGCTGATATTGGCACTCGCTTCGGTGATCACCAGAGCGCGAGTCTGTTCGTCTTTACTCATCACTCGACTGTAGTTTTCTGGCGTACGGGCAATGCTTGCATGCTGTAAATAACTGCGTAGATGCCTGTCGAGGTCTCGGCGAAACGTATCTAAGTTCTTTTGCATACTGACTAAGTCATTATCGAGTGCGGTAACCTGTTGCAGTTCTTTTTCGATTTCAGACATAAAACGTTCGGCCTGCTGATAGATTTTAAGGCCATTTTCTTCGGCAAACTTTTTATCACTTCGGCTTAAATCACTATTGTCATAGTTAGAACGGTCAAAGGTTGCCGCTAAGAATGACTTAAAGGGTTCGGCAAAGGCAGAGTAGGCACCGGCGCTGACCACGTTTAATGTCGCGGTTGCTAAGTCACCAAAAGGTTTAACCATGGAACCTAGACGGGCCTGCTGTATGGGGGATGCTACACGCTTAGTGTCGTTCAATACCGACCTGAAGGTATTGTAGCCAAGCGGGTTAGACATTTTATTACGCTCTGAAGTCGCAAGCACAAAGGTAATACTGGAATAAATTGCATTCGAGTATTCAAGATATTGCCTTTGGCTTTCAAGCTGGGCAGCGTAGTTTTTACCTAGCGTACGAAACGACTCTGATTGCACTTCGTAATTTTTATCTTCTTTCAGTTTATCTAAAATGCCACCAATAATTTTTTGTTCATTTTTTTGCAGGGCAATATCGAGACGAATTTTATCTAAGCTCAAATCATCTAAGCTGATGGGGCCATTGATGGTTTCAATATCTAAACGAATATATTGGCGGCTGGGATCATCAATAGACACGCGATGGGCTAAATACTCGTTTGCACCTGGGGTAATATCAATCAAGGCAACATGTTGCCACTGGGCATCCAGCTTTAACACCGGTGACGTTAATACATTGATCCGATACTGAGTTTGGATATTTTGAGTCTTAACCCAAAACTCCAACAAACCCGCTTCCGCCACTGGGTACTTACTCACAATGCTGCTATTACCTTCGGCACATAGCAAAGCACTTTCACCGCTGTGTGGCTCAGCGCCTTCAAACTGACACCCCATGATCCATGACCAAGGTTGAGCTAAGCGGTTGCCTTCAAAGTCGCTAGCAAACACTAACTCATTGTCTTTAGCACTGGCATTTACAGTAGTGAACACGCCGAACAACAGCATAAAGATGACTGTAGTGGTGCGCATAGGAGCCTCATCAAGCAATAAAACAAAATCAACGAGCCACATAATCAGCTCAATATCCGGTTGTATCTACTCGCAAACTGACCCTAGCACAGCATCCAAACAGGTTGCTTATTCCCAATATTATCTAGGATCCACAGTACTGCTTAATAAGTCACTTTTTAACAAGTAGATTAAACCAGCGAAATGTATCAGAGCGCATCATCCCACGCTAGTCTTAAGTCAATATCCTACCTAAAGATATCTCACTAACGTAAGCGACTATCGACCTTCTTCATCGCATAAAACATCCACAGGGTCAGCAAAGTGCTACAAGTGGCAAGCGATACCCAAACCCCAATAACCCCAAATGCCCAAGCGAAACAATAAATAATTGCCGCAATCAGGACAAGCTTAGTGCCAGTCAGAATCGATGCCTGTTTCGAACAGTTAATGGCTTGGAAGAAACTCGCACCAACCAAGATCAAGCCTTCCATAGGTAAGCCCCAGAAATACCAACGCATCCCCTCAATGGCTACGGGTGTCAGATTCGGATTATCACCGGCAAATAAATACACTAACCACTCAGGGCGAGAGTAAATCAAGGCAAGTCCTAAGGCTGCTGTGAGTAATGTCATCGTAAAGGCGATATTGCGCGCTTGTTTAACTCTGTCAAAACGCCCTGCACCCGCATTGAAGCTATAGATAGGTTGAGTGCCAAGGGCGATGCCCTCAAAAATCAGATAGAAAAATGCTTCGGTGTAACTCACCACACCATAGGCTGCCACATGTAATGGTCCTCCGACCCATAAAAATGCCATGTTGTGCAGAGTGAGCACTATTGATAAGTACAGATTCATCAAAAAGCTAGGTAAACCCACACGAGCAATGTTCACACAATTGTCAAACTTGAGCTTCATTTGCTCTAAGTTGATTTTAAGCTGGGTACGAGAACCAAAAAAATGCTGTAAACACAGTAATCCAGTCACAGCCTGCGCTAACATGGTCGCAATCGCGGCTCCCGCCAAACCAAAGGGAAATACCACGATAAATAGCCAGTCTAAGAAAGTGTTGAGTACCCCGCCCAAAATTAACACAAAGGTCACCATGGATGGCCGACCGTCATTACGCAAAAGTGTGGTAAAGGCCATTGAGATGATGGGGAAATGACACAGGGCAAAATACCAGAATAAATATTGGTTGGCATTTTCGAGAATATCCCCTTGTGCACCGAGGGCGATTAAAATATCCCGTGAAAATACCCCGCCCACAAGGGCAAAAAAACCTCCTGCCAATAAGCACAAACTAAAGGCATTACCAAGAAGTTTACGGGCTTTAGCCACATTCCCCTGGCCTAGATTGATTGACACTAACGCCGCACTGCCCATACCTATCATGGCGCCAATCGCGTAAACAATGGCTCCCACAGGATAAGCTAACATCATGCCCGCTAACCCTGTTTCACCTAAATAGTGCCCGACGAAAATCCCATCGATGGTCACATACACGCCCGTTACCAACATGGAGGCAATCGTCGGTATGGTGTAACGCCAAAAAAGCTTAGAAATGGGCTCTTGGAGTAAATGTTGATCCGTCTGGGGTTGGGATACTGCAGTCATTACCGTGTCTCACAAAAATTAGGGCAAGGCGCGCATCAGAAAGGTAAAAATCATAATGGACAAAAATGCGGCAACGGATTGTACCTAAGTTTGGCAAGAATACAAAATTCATATTAGTCAGCTTTCAAAGTTAAAAAACAATAATCACAACAACTTAAGCATAAACACTTACATCTCAGCCCTGCGACATTATTCCCACAACCAAGTAACAGTTGTGGGCTAACTCATCATTTTCTGCTACTTTTTTGGCGTTTTAAGCTGAATTAGGTAAAGTGGGAACTTAAATAAACCCAAAGCAGTTTAGTGCTGAACACTAAGCATTTAACTAAAGTGTTTATACGTCTTGATAAACAATGGGTTAGGTAAACATAGATCAAATAACAATAATAAAGGGAAGAATATGAGTCAAAATAGCCCAAATGCAGAGAACGATCTGCGTGAAGTCAAACAGCTAGGAATGTGGGCGTCTATCACTAGCTTAGGTTATGTCTTTTGGCTGGTCGGCGGTATGGAGTTAGTCGAACGCATTGCCTACTACGGAGTCAAAGCCAGTGCGGGGCTTTACGCAAAAGCGCCAGAATCGGCAGGAGGGCTTGGGATCAGCCTTAGCGACTACGGTATTATTATTTCACTGTGGGCAATCATGCAAACCTTTGTGCCCGTGTTCACCGGTGGCATGTCTGACCGAGTAGGCTACAAAGAAACCATCTTTGGCTCCACCATCATTAAAATCTTTGGCTATTTAGTCATGACATTTTTCCCCAGTTTTTGGGGATTCCTTGTCGGTGCATTACTGCTCGCGATAGGTACAGGGATATTTAAACCGGGCATTCAAGGCACCCTAGTGCTATCAACCAATCGCAATAACACTTCAATGGCTTGGGGCATTTTTTACCAAATAGTTAACATTGGTGGCTTCCTCGGGCCCTTGGTTGCCGTGCATATGCGTCAGCTATCGTGGGACAATGTGTTCTTCGCCTGTGCCGCCATTATCTCGCTCAACTTCTTATTTTTACTCACTTATACAGAACCTGGTAAAGCCGAGCGACTGGAGCGTAATAGGCAAATCAAATCGGGGGAAGTTAAACAACAAGCCCTGTGGCGCGATGCTTGGCACGAGCTGAAAAAGCCGATTGTGATCTACTACATGCTGGTATTTTCAGGCTTTTGGTTCTTGTTCAATGCCCTATTCGATGTCTTGCCTATCCATATTTCCGAATGGGTCGATACCAGCGTGATTGTGACCTCCCTGTTTGGCGCCGAAGGCACCCGTAACGGTATTCTGCAATTCTGGCTTGGCCTTAATAACGAAGGCACTAAGGTGATGCCCGAGGGCATGCTAAACCTTAATGCGGGTTTGATCATGACCTGCTGCTTTATTGTCGCCGCGCTGACAGCTAAATACCGCATCACTACAGCAATGTTTGCGGGTTGTTTACTGAGTATTCTGGCCTTTGTGTTTATCGGCGCTTTCCATGCGGCGTGGTTTATCGTGCTCGCCATTGCCATGTTCTCGATTGGCGAAATGATGATAAGCCCGAAGAAAAACGAGTTTATGGGTAATATTGCCCCCGAAGGCAAAAAAGCCATGTACTTGGGATTTGTGATGTTGCCCCAAGGAATAGGCTGGGGATTAGAAGGCTACTTTGGCCCTAAACTCTATGAGATTTATGCATCAAAGGAACTGTTTTCGCGGGATTTATTGCTACAACGCGGTATGAACAGCACAGAGGTCAGCGCCATTCCACAAGGTGAAGCCTTTACCACTTTGGTGAGCTACACAGGTGAAAGCGCGCACAATCTCACCCAATTGCTGTACCACAGCCACAATATCGGCATGGCGTGGTACATCATCGCCGCCATAGGGACTATCTCAGCGGTCGGCATTTATATCTATGGTAAGTGGTTACTCACACTGCAAAGAGTGCAGCAAGCCGCCTAAGCGAGTCTAACGGACGAATATAAAATGAGGACAAGATGAGGAGCAATCCTCATCTTGTCCTTATACCTACTATCAGAAAGTACCTGTCAGCAGTTCAACCGTAAACTGTTCAGGTGAGAGCAATAAACCTAAACTCTCGATTTGTGCATTCAAATGATTGAGATCTTGAGTCAGCGCTGGCAAGGTCAGTGTATTGTCATCAAGTAAATACACTTGCCTTAAACTAGTATAATAAAACAGCAGTGTAATCAAGGCATTCACATCATTCTGCGCCGCAGCCGCTTTAATCTTTATCAATTTGCGATAGATACGATTATGGAGTTGCTTCAATTGCCACACATAGTAAATCTCGCTGAAAAAGGGCCGATCCTTCAGGTGATAAATCACTGCGCTACACAGGCCCAGACTCAAGATCACGCCTAAGAGGTTCCAATGAAAATTACCTGTAGGCTCACCCGGCACAGGAGTCGCACCAAAAAGCGCAATTAATCCAGCGCCAAAAATCAGTGACAGTACGATTAGACTTACAACTAGAATAACAATGAATAAATTCATGTTCTTACGATACAAGGTTTTATCTATTTCCTGCAGCTTCATAACATCCCGCTCAAATAGGCCGCCCAGCGTTGGCGTATAAATCATTTAGTGACAGAGCATACCCGAATCCCCTTTCTTCGGCCTTAATTGATTTAAATCCATGCCTGAAATACATTTTTAATACTCAAAAATGAATGATACAAATTGAAACTAATAGGCTTAAACAAACATACTGAGTGATTGGGTATGTATCGATTTAAAGATCAAATGCTTACAGTCCTTCCTATTCGCGATGAAAACACTAATTTCTCGTTTATCTCAAAACATTAAAATGTTAATGCGCGCCCAAATAGAGGTAAAATTTGCTAACCTTAAGTTTAAAGTTAAAGACGATATTGTCGCCTTATACACCTTATATACGATTCTGCGTTCTAACCTGCCGCGTTCAAATAACACAAGGAATACCATGATATTCAGCAAAGCCTACGCACTAGTTGCTCTTTTGGTACTCGGTAGCCTTTGCTTCACTGCGCAGGCCAAAGACCTACTTGCAGTAGGCACTAGCTTTAGCCAAATCTTCGAACAAAAATCCAATGGCGAATATACAGGATTAGGTGTCGATATTTTGAATCGCTTCGCTGAGCAACAAAAAGTGACTATTCACTATCAAATTGCGCCTTGGCGCCGCGCGCAATCTATGGTCGAGCGTGGTCAAGCTGATATTCTTATTGGCCCTTATCACACCAAGGAACGGGAAGCGCTGTTAGCCTTTTCCGAAAGAGCATTTTATCGAGATGAAATCGTGTTTTATGCCCGTAAAGATCGTATAAACAGTTGGAATGGAGAGTACCATAGCATCAAAAATCAACGTATAGGTAAAATGCAAGGCTGGAGTTATGGCGCCACATTTACCGAGCAAACCCAAACGCTAACAATTAATGAATTTGTCGATCTTAAGAGTGGCGTTGAACGTTTATCCCGGGGCGATCTCGATTTGCTCGCGACTAATCGTCGCAATACAGATGCAGAACAATTGAAACTAAAAATCTCGAACACTATCGAACCTATACTCCCCATTATTGATATACAAGATGGCTTTATGGCCTTCCCTAAACAGGAACAATTTGATCCCCTAAGATATCGTTTTGATCGCTTCTTCGAGGAGATGATCAAAAATGGCACGCTCACTACACTCGGCCAAAAATACCGAGTGACCCTGCCATTACTGATCCTGCCTTATTAACCGCCTTATAGACCTTGGCTTACCGATGCTCACATGTGTGAACGATAATTGGAGAAAAGGCAGTTAGCTAAGACAAGCAATCAACTGCTGCTCGATCTCATCCCAATTGACCTCGTCCATGGTAATCATTTCTAGTCTGGAATCTAAGGTGTCATCGAGTTCAACCACAGTAAACTCATGGTCAATCCAGTTAAACCCCGCAATCCCATCTAAGGTGATCATCACAGCCTTTAATCTGAGCAACACTTGCCCGACATCCGATGATTGAGCTTGCCGCTGAATAAAATCCATTAATTTATCAAAATCAAACTCTTGGCTCGGTTCAAACACCCAACCGCAGCTAAAACAACCTTCACCTTGATTCTGCTTACGTACAATGCCGCGCTCATCAAAGTCTAAGACGGTCTCAATTGCATCTTCGGCAAAGAGACTCAATTCACTCAAACGCGAGCCACCAGCACGAAACAGGCTAGGAGTTGTCGTCGACAAACTACCCAGCTTAGGCCCTGCGCTAGTATGCCCACTCATATTGAGTGAAACGCGCCGTGGTTGGTTAAGATAATCCAACAAAGCGGTGGGCAAAGGCTGCTGATTGGTGTGGCTCACCACAGGAATATCGGTACGTTCGATATGGCTTAAATAAGTCTGCAACTCGTAGAGTAGTTTCGTATTTTCAGCATCATATAAATCAGACTTAGTCGCGATAATCACATCGGCCACTTGCAACTGTTGGATAAAGTTTGCATGTTCACGGTAACGGGGGTCATGGATCTTACGCGCGTCCACTAAGCATAGGGTGCTACGCAGCGAAATCACATTCTGATAATGGGGTGCACTCAGTACTTTAATGATTTCATTAGGATGCCCAAGCCCAGTTGGTTCAATCAATAAGCGGTCAGGCTTAGCTTTGGCAATCAACTGATTAATAGCCACTTGCGTCGGTACGCCCGCGGCGCAGCACATACAGCCACCTGCAACCTCACGAATTTGTATGCCAGTATCGGAGGAATTAAGTAAACCCGCATCGATGCCGACTTCGCCAAACTCATTGACTAGCACAGCCCAAGTCTCATCCGCGGGTTTAGTCGCCAGCAATTGTTTAATCAGAGAGGTTTTACCTACGCCTAAAAAACCTGTAATGATATTGGTGGGGATCGCTTTGATAATCATAAGGAAACTCGCTTAGATAAACTCACTTGAACAAGGCTCGCTCGAATAGAAAGCTTGGCGCTCGAGTGTAGAAGTATTGCCTTTGAAGCTCAACAAAAAGCGCATCGGTGAGAATGCGCTTTTAGGGTAACGACAAGCTATATAGCAATCAAAGTGCTAGGCTGACAGGCACTTTGCGCTTATTTGGTTTTGCTTATTTTGATTTATTTGCGCGAGAGCCAAAACCTGACTTATTGCTCACCAAATTCGACTTAGGTTTAGTCGCATTAAACGGTTTACCTGAGCCAGACGCAGGCTTAGCACGGCTAGAGGATTTATCGGCACCGGTTTTGCTATCCTGCGCTTTACCTTTGGCGTATTTGCCCTGACGAGACTGGCCAATAGTGCGATCCTGTGGCGCCTTATGGCTCCACTTTCCAATCGGCTTAATCGGTGCCGCTGGCGCATCACGGTAACGGGCAGGCAAAGGCGTACCTTCTTCATAACCCGGTTGCACCGACACTGGCAGTTTTTGCTCAATCAAGGCTTCAATTTCAGCGAGCATTTCATCGTCAGAGGGTGAAACAAACGAAATCGCTCGCCCCGATAATCCTGCACGACCCGTGCGGCCAATACGATGGATATAATCTTCGGCCAAAAATGGCAGCTCTAAGTTGATAACCAAAAGTAGCGCTTGAATATCTAAACCACGTGCTGCAACATCGGTCGCCACCAGCACACGCAATTTACCCGCTTTAAACTCTTCTAACACCCGATTGCGGGCACCTTGGGTTTTATCACCATGGAATACACCGGCGGCGATGCCATCGAGCTTTAATTCTTGTAATAAATGCTCGGCGCTTTCCTTCGTGCTGGCAAAAACCAACACTTGGCGCCAATTGTTACGGCCAATGAGTTCAGACAACAACTCGGCTTTACGGCGTTTATCAACGCGATATACTTCCTGAACTACGGTTGAGGCGGTAGTGGTGTCGGCAACATTCACCCACTGAGGTTCATTCAGCATCTTCTCGGCGAGTTGTTTGACTGCATCACTGTACGTAGCTGAAAACAACATGGTTTGATGCTGTGGCGCAATTAAGCGTTTCACTTTTTCAATATCGCGCACAAACCCCATGTCTAACATGCGGTCGGCTTCGTCGATCACTAACGTGGTAACACTAGACAGATCTAACTGGAATTGGCCGATAATGTCGAATAGACGACCAGGGGTCGCCACCAGAATATCAACGCCCTGCTCTACCCCTTTACGCTGGGGGTTCATATTGGCGCCGCCGTAAACCGCTAAGGTTTTTAGTGGCAGAAACTGGCTGTATTTCTGGATATTTTCACAGACTTGAATGGCAAGTTCGCGGGTTGGCGTCATCACCAAGGCGCGTAAAATCGGTTTAGCATTGCTGTCATTTGTTAAAGACTCAGCCGCCAACTTTTCAAGTACAGGTAGAGCAAAGGAAGCCGTTTTACCAGTACCCGTTTGGGCACAGGCCATAATGTCTTTGCCTTCAAAGGCAAGCGGGATCACTTTCTCTTGCACTTGAGTGAGTTGCTGATAGCCACACTCAGTTATCGCATTCAAAATAGGAGAAGATAAACCGAGTGTTTCAAATTTCATAGGGACTCTTTAGCTAAGTAGTAAAACTTTGATGCGAGGTGATACTCAATGCCCCAACGCGGGGCCGCGGAGTCTAACAAAATCCGCGGCGTTTTTATAGGCAATTATTGAGTGCAAACCTTAAGCGGACGAAAAGTTAGACGACAGAGTTTTAGGTGTCACTAAATACTTTTTTGCAAAATCAGCCGCCGCAACGGGTCTAGAGAATAAATAGCCTTGGCCGTAATCACAACCCGCGGCTAGCAATACTTGCCGTTGCGCCTCGGTTTCAACCCCTTCGGCAATCACTTTCATCCCCAGTTTATGGGCCATCACAATGATGGCCTCACAGAGGATCTGATCGTTTGTGTCTGTATCTATATGCCGAGTAAAGGATTGATCAATCTTGAGATAATCAATATCGAACTTTTTTAAATAAGCGAGCGATGAGTAGCCAGTACCAAAATCATCCAAAGAGACTTGAACCCCCGCATCACGATAGGCAAGCAGTTTTTCAGTGACCCCCATACTGGCATCCAGCAATAAACCTTCAGTGATTTCGACACAGACCCCTGCACCGGTAATATTTAAATCCTGAAGTAACTCAAGCCAGTTGTGCAATAATGCGCCTTCATCGCGAAATTGAATGGGAGATTTGTTGACACTGATTTGAATATCGACGCCCAATTCATCACGCCATGCGGCACTTTGCCGTGCCGCCCGCTCAAATACCCAGTTGCCTATTTCAACAATTAACCCCGTATCTTCGGCGACAGAAATAAACTCACTGGGTGATACACTGCCACGTTCGGCATGGTTCCAACGGATCAAGGCCTCAGCCTTAGTCACTTCCCCGGTTATGAGTGAAACAATCGGCTGAAAATGCAGCTCAAACTCCTTATTGGCTACCGCTTGACGTAAATCTTGGATCAGCCGCATCCGGTATTTGGCATATTCTTGCATCGATGGAGTGAAATAGTTAAACCGGTTACGCCCTTGATCCTTTGCAGCATACATGGCTTGGTCAGCATGTTTAAGCAAACCTTCAATGCTTGTAGAATCATCGGGATACAGCGTAATGCCGATACTTGCAGTGATATATGCGGTTTCCTCCCCCAATACATAGGGCTCGGCAATGCATCTTAGAATATGTTCAGCCACCCGCTCAATACCTTTATGATCAGCCATAGCACTGAGAACAACGGTAAACTCATCGCCCCCTAAACGGGCCACTACATCGGCATCCCGCACACAGGATTTTAAGCGACTAGCGGTTTCCATCAGCAGCAGATCCCCCATCGCATGCCCTAGGGTATCGTTAACTTCTTTAAAGTAATCTAAGTCTAAAAATAACAGTGCGAAATGATCTTGGTTTCGATCTGAGTTTTTAATCTCTGCACCAAGATATTCCAGCAACATTCGACGATTAGGGAGACCTGTTAGGGTATCGTAATTTGCCTGTTTCCAGATCAAATGTTCATTTTGCTTTTTATTGGTAATATCAGAGAAAAGAGCCACCCGACGATAGGGCATCCCCTCTTTATCTTTAATGGTATTGATGGTTAACCAAATAACGTATTCTTCGCCATTTTTACGCCGTTGCAGCATCTCGCCTTGCCAGTAACCTTTTTTTCTAATGGCATCATTCATCTTGTTATGAAAATCGTTGCCATTAATATCACCGTACAAGAGGCGAATATGTTGGCCTAGCACTTCTTCCTCGCTGTAGCCCGTGATATCGCTAAAGGCAGCGTTGACAGTAATAATCATACCCTCTTCATCGAGTACACTCATGGCCTCAGAGCTGTTGTCATACACTAGGGCTGATAGCTTTAAAGATTCCTCAATCAGTTTAGCCTCAGTGATATCGGTGTGAGTGCCACACATCCTCAGCGCATTATTGTTCTCGTCCCGGCTCACCACCTTGCCCGTATCAAGGATCCAGCGCACCTTGTGGTTTGCTGTGTTTAAGCGGTATTCCATCTTATGCTGTGGCGTTTCACCGCGAATATGGGCCTCAATAGAATGCAGAACTTTTGGCCTGTCTTCGGCAACAATCGCATCCATCCATTGGCGGCTATTGGCATTAAGCACCTCAATATCACAACCAAGAATATCTGCACTACGGGCGTTACGTTCAATACGGTCATTACGGATATCCCAATCCCATACCCCAAGGTCGCTACTACTCAATACCAATTCAAGCTGTTCACGACTGGCGAGCACTTCTCTATCGGCCAAGGTTTGTGCAGTGACATCCAAGTAACCTGCAATTACTAATAACACTCTATTATCAGTGCGTTTACAGGCAACCGTCATATGGGTATAAACGATTGAACCATCTTTGGCGATAAAACGTTTATCCATCTCATAATTGTCAATTTTACCCGCTAACATCTGCTCAAATTTAACGATATCGGCTTCAACATCATCAGGGTGAGTGAGCTGCTTCCACGTCATATTCAGCAGTTCATCCTCTGTATATTTAAGCATCTGACATAAATAGGGATTTACTTTCATCCATTTTTGATCGATTCCTGTTATCGCAATACCAATATTGCCAACATTAAATTGGCTGCGAAATAAGAAGTCATCCTGAAGGCGAATTTGTTCATCACGCTCAAGCTCAAAACGCCTAGACAGCAAGCGACTCAACAGCCAAGTGGCAATAGGATAAACCGTAAGTACAGGTAAACTGAGTTTCGCAAGTAGGGGCAGAGCTGGAGCATTGAGCGGTAGTATAAAAAACCACAACAGCATGACAATATGCACTGTGTAGGCAAAGCAAAACATTTCCTTCACTGAAATATTGGCAAGGTAAGCCTTACGATATTGGCGCCATATCACCCCAATTAAGCCGGATGACGCTATTACAGCAACACCAATCCACATGCCATCGCCGCCGATGCTGATGCGATAAAACCCAGTCACCGCAACCGCAATTAATGTCGGTAAACCACCAAAGAAAAGGCCTGAAATACACAAGAGGACGGAGCGAGTATCGAAGATAATGCCGGGTTGGTACATCCAAGGGGTGCTCATAATAGTGATACCAATACCACCTATGAGAAATCCAATAACTAAACGCCACAGCAGAAAATATTGCCGCTGATGTTTTTTAGGGATCGCGTCATACAAAAAAACTAATGCCAGTAATAATGCTGCATTTTGTACTAACGGAAAGAAAATGCTTTTATCCATGGATCAGGGAGCAACTCCAAAAAGTTAGGGAACTGGCAACAGGTTAAAATGTTCCCCCACTAGTGTAGCAGAATTGCTTACAAATCATGCCCTAATTACAGGAGTGATATCACAAATTGTTATAGAGTTGATCTCGATAAACTTGGGCTACTGAATGCCAGTCAAAGCGCTGTTCACTTGCTTTTGCACGTATGGCAGGCCAGTCGCCACGCTTAAAACTGACTACAGCCTCCGTAAACCGTTGGAGAAACGCCTCCCCTTGCGCTGTTAAGCTGTTGCCATTAAACACAAAACCATCTACCCCATCCCGCACTGTATCCTTTAATCCCCCGACACCATGCACAAGACAGGGCTGACCCGCTCGCATGGCAAGCATTTGGCTAATACCACAGGGTTCAAAGGAACTTGGCATCACAAATAAGTCACCATACTGGTAAAGACATTCGGATAAAGCCTCATGATATCCCTGTAAAAATAGAAAGTTATCATATTTAGCCGCTAAGGTTTGGAAGGACTCAGCAATACTCGCATCGCCACTGCCGAGTAGTATAAATAACGCATTAGGCTGGGTTTGTTGTAATGCTTGTAATAACGTCTCCAGCACTGATAACCCAGAGGGCAATAGATGGCGCAAAATCAGCACTTTTTGGTCAGTCAATCGGCCAACGGATGTAAGCAATAAGTCCGGTACTCTACCTAAACTAGCTTGACGCCAATGGGCTTGAGTGCGTGCAAAGGCAATCATATCCACGGCACTCACTTGAGTTTTAGCGCCTTGCCATAGCACCAATGCGGCTTCGATAGTGGTGAGAAGTTTTTTAAACTCGTCCTCTTGTATGCGAACTAAAGACTTAGTTGTCGCTTTAGCCTGTTTAGTCTCAGAGTAAGTACAGCCGTTTAAGATCCCCAGCACTTTACCCTGATCAGCTTTTACCTGCAGATCCTGCTCTAACCCTTCACCACCAAAGAAGCCCGCTTTAGGGTCCGAAGGCGATAGTACTTCTTTGGCGTAGGTTGGCGATACAAGATGCACTTTATCACTCAGCACTATGCCCATGCGCATGGGATTAATGCAGTGGGGATAACGAGGGTCAACTATTGATTGCCTTTGCTCTGGTTGAAGCGATGCAAAAAGCTCTGGAAACCATGCCGCCAAAGAGGAGGAATCATGACTTAGTGGTCGAGTTCCTTGCAGGGCAAGATTATGAATAGAGAACACGCATGCTATCGATTTAAGGGCGCTAAACTCAGGGACAAAAGCGCGAAGCATTGCCAAACAACCTGCATGCCAGTCATGTAAATGTAGGACTGCGGGCATTGGAACTCTTGCGGTCACCAATGCTTGTGCCACGCAGACACATAAAAATACAAACTTAGTCGCATCATCGGCAAAGGGGCGATCGGCACTACTTTGGCTATAAATTTTACCCGGAGTAGACTGCCAAAGCCCATGTTCGAGTAAATAAATATTTGCGCCATCGACCTTAGGATGGGGCATAACAAATAAGCTGACTTTTTCAGTCCGGCCCCCAAAGGACACCTCAAATTCACCGATGTCTTGGGTATGGGCTTGCTGTGATGCCAAGAAACCGTAACTTGGCATAATCACATCGGCACAAATATCAACCCCTACCAACGCTTCGGGTAAATCGCGGATCACATCCGCCATTCCACCCACTTTGGCGCCCGCAAGGGCACCATTTTCCGCAGCCACCATTAATATACGTTTCACTTAAATTGACACTCCCGCTCATTACCAATGTCATCTAATTATTTAAATTGAGTACCTACTCATAACCCACAGGTAACCCAAGCATATCGCGGGTCACTAAAGTGACGCCCTTTTCTGACACCCTAAATCCCTTAGCTCTATCGTGGTCATGGTTGTAACCAATCACAGTTCCCTCTGGGATAATACAACCTCGATCAATGATAGCGTTTTTGATCTTGCAGTGGCGCAGCACAACCACATCGGGCAATACTACCGAATCTTCCACTAATGAATAAGAACAGACTCGCACTTCATTAAAAAGGACGCTTCTACGCACCGTTGCCCCCGAAATAATACAGCCGCTAGAAACAATGGAATCCAGCGCCATACCACGTCTATCATCGTCATCAAATACAAATTTGGCTGGGGGCAATTGCTCTTGGAATGTCCAAATAGGCCACTTAGCATCATATAAGTTCAATGCTGGAGTGGGCGATAATAGCTCCATATTGGCTTGCCAGAAGGAGTCTAATGTTCCCACGTCACGCCAATAGGCCTGCTCATTAGGGAACGGGCTCTTAAAGGGATAGGCAAATACATTATGTTTTTCGATGATCGCAGGAATAATGTCTTTACCAAAGTCGCGGTCAGAGGTTGCGTTTTGAGAGTCTTTTTTGAGCTGTTCAAATAAAAACTCAGTATTAAATACATAGTTGCCCATGGAAGCTAAACACATTGCTGGATTATCGGGAGAGTGCTTAGGTTGTAGTGGCTTTTCTTCAAAACCTAATATCCGCATATTATCATCGACCTCCATCACCCCAAAGGCGCCCGCAGCTTCGGCTATCGGCACTTCGAGGCAAGAGACTGTCATGTCAGCGCCTGACTCCGCATGGGCCGCTATAAGCCCTCCGTAATCCATGCGATAGACATGATCGCCAGACAATACCATCACATATTTAGGCAACTCATGGCGGATAATGTCGATATTTTGAAAAACGGCGTCCGCAGTACCTTGATACCAGTTTTCAGAAAAACGTTGTGATGCGGGTAAAATCTCCACCGACTCGCCTAACTCTTTCTTAAAATGTCCCCACCCACGCATCACATGACGGATTAAGGAATGGGATTTATATTGGGTAACCACCCCCACGCGACGAACCCCCGAATTGATACAATTTGATAGGGGAAAATCAATAATGCGAAACTTACCGCCGAAATACAACGCGGGCTTAGCGCGCCAATCCGTGAGTTCATGCAAACGCGATCCCCGCCCCCCAGCCAGAATCAATGCATAGGTTTCACGAGTTAAACTACTGATATAACGTACATTAGACATAGGCCTTACTCCCCAAATGGCATATTACTGCCGATAAACTAGTTTTGATGCTTACAGCTTCCAAATCTCATCGCGATAACCTGCAATCGTTACATCACTTGAAAACCGACCACTGGCTGCGGTATTACGAATACTCATCTGTGTCCACAGCTTGGGATCTTTATAAACGCGAGCAACCGCTTCTTGGGCTGTGCGATAACTATCAAAATCCGCCGCCGTCATCCAAGGATCGTCACCACACTCAATGGACGCGATAATAGGATCGAAAATCCCCGGTTCGAGTAAATTGAAATGGCCACTTTTCAGCAGCGTCATGACTTCGGATAATGCCGGTGAGTCGGCGATAGTTTGCTTCGGTTGGTAATTGCTACGCATCTGCCCTACTTGTTCGGCATTAAGCCCAAATAGGAAGAAATTGTCCGCACCAACTTCTTCAAGCATTTCGATATTCGCGCCATCTAAAGTGCCTATGGTGAGCGCGCCATTCATCATAAATTTCATATTGCCCGTACCGGAAGCCTCTTTACCGGCAGTCGAAATTTGTTCCGACAGATCGGTACCAGGACAGATTTTTTCCATGGCACTGACGTTGTAATTGGGCAAAAACGCAAAACGCAAATAAGGGGCAACCAAAGGATCAGAGTTGACCATATGCGCCACATTGCTAGCGAGTTTGATGACAAGTTTTGCCATAAAGTAACCGGGAGCGGCCTTACCACCAATTAATACGCAGCGCGGTACCATATTTTCGGTGTGGCCTTGCTGGATCTGATGATAGAGATGGATAACATGTAAGATATTGAGTAGTTGGCGTTTATACTCATGGATACGTTTCACCTGCACATCGAACAACATGCTAGGGTCGAACTCGACCGCACATTCCTTGGCGATCATCTTCGCAAGCAGCACCTTATTGGCTTGCTTCACCTCGCGCCATTTTTGAATAAAACTCGCATCTTGGGTTAAGGCATTCAGCGCCGTCAATTGGCTTAAATCCGTCACCCATTGATGACCCAAATGGGTGGTCAATAGTTTTGCTAATGCAGGATTACAATGGGCCAACCATCGTCTTGGGGTAACACCATTGGTACGATTATTAAACTTATGGGGCCACAGGGTATAAAAGTCATTAAAGAGACCTGATTTCAGCAGTTGCGTGTGCAATCCAGCCACACCGTTTACTGAGAAACTCGCTACAATCGCCAGATAAGCCATGCGCACATGGGGATATGGGCCATCTTGAATAATCGACATACTCGTGAGCTTCTCACTGTCCCCCGGCCAATGGTGGGCAACAATATCTAAGTAGCGTGCATTGATTTCATAGATAATTTCTAAAATGCGCGGCAACATTAATGCCATCATTCGCACAGGCCAACGCTCTAAAGCCTCGGGCAACAGGGTATGGTTAGTATAAGCCATGGTCTGACTGGTAATCGCCCACGCACTTTCCCATTCCAAACCGTATTCGTCGATCAATAAACGCATCAACTCAGGCACGGCAATACTGGGATGAGTGTCGTTCAGCTGCATCACATTTTTAGCGGCAAACTGAGTGAAATCATGACCATGACGACTCACCCAACGTTTAAGCAAATCCTGCAAACTGGCGGAGGATAAGAAGTATTGTTGACGTAATCGCAGTTCTTTGCCGTTCTCGCTCGCATCGTTGGGATAGAGCACCATAGTGATCTGTTCCGCCAAGTTTTTACGGGCCACGGCTTCTGTGTAGTCACCTTGGTTAAATTCGGCTAAATCAAAATCATCGGTCGCTTCAGCCTTCCACAATCTCAGGGTATTAACGCGACCATTACGGTAGCCCGGCACGGGCATATCATAGGCAACAGCAAGCACATCTTGGGTGTCGACCCAAATCATATGCCTGCGCCCTTGTTTATCCACATAGGATTCGGTGTGGCCAAAAAAGGGCACAGTGACATTGTGATTTGGCACTCGCACTTCCCACGGATTCCCCTCACGCAACCAGCGATCTGGACGTTCAACCTGATACCCATCAACAATCTTTTGGGCAAACATGCCATATTCATAACGAATACCGTAACCCGTTACCGACAAGTCCATGCTGGCGCAGCTATCAAGAAAACACGCCGCAAGGCGACCTAGACCACCATTGCCTAAACCTGCGTCATGCTCGGCTTCTTCCAACTCCTCAAGCGTGACAGCATACTTGCTAAGCGCATCTCTGCTTTCATCTTGTAAATCAAGGCTTAATAACGCATTCCCTAACGCCCGACCCATTAAAAATTCCAGTGATAGATAAACCACTTGCTTACGCTCAAAACGACTGTCGTTCAATCTGGTTTGGCGCCAGTTATCTAGCATTTGCTCCTTAACACTAATAGCTAAGGCTTGAAACAACTCACAACTCACGCCTTGCCCACGGCTTAAGCCATAACGCACATGGCGCTCAAAGGATGCAGGCAGTGCATCGCAGGGTTCACAGGGTACTGCAGCGGGTTTAGTTTTCCCTCCCGATGCCTTAGTCGCCGTAGCCTTTGTAGCACGCTTTGGCGCTTTGGCATCGCTGGTTTTTTGGCTCAGCTCACTGTCATCGCTCATAATTAACTCCTTATAAAATCAGCATAAAATAGCATAAGACTGCGATCTTCTAGTAAGTATCGAGTCGATGAGTTCTGAGCATCCAGCGGCTCAGTTTGAAGGGGGGATGGCATCTCTAATTGGGTATGAATAAGGCATTGCCACGGACTTAAATGGGCAAGTGTGGGCGTTGTAAAGACCAAGGGATTATCATCGGCATTGACCATTAATAGCAGTGCTTGCTGGATCTCAACACCTTCACGACAACCCTGTAAATCACCAGATAAGACAACGCAGAGGCTACGGCACATGGATTCGCTCCACAGACTCTTAGTCATTTGTTCACCTTGACGGCTAAACCAATCTAAACGGGCACCGGACGCTTCTAAAGGTTGAGCCAATAATTGCTCGTGAATAAAGCGTTTAGCACACAGAAGTGGAAACCGTTTACGCAGGGCGATTAACTTTTGGGTAAAACCTAAGAGCTCCCTGTCCATACCTGCCACCGACCAATCGAACCAATTGAGCGCATTGTCTTGGCAGTAAGCGTTATTGTTCCCTAACTGGGTGCGCCCAGTTTCATCACCACTAAGCAACATAGGTACACCTTGGGACAAAAATAACGTTGTCAAAAGATTGCGTTGCTGACGACTGCGAAGCGCTAAAATGTGCGGATCTGAGGTTTGCCCCTCAACCCCATAGTGATAACTTAAGTTTTCTTGGTGGCCATCCCGATTATCTTCTCCATTAGCAAGGTTGTGTCTCTGGGCGTAACTCACTAAATCTCTTAGGGTAAATCCATCATGACTCGTTAGAAAGTTGATACTGGCAGCTGGCGGACGCCCACTGTGCTCAAAGAAATCCCCCGAACCATGAAAACGCCGCGCAAACTCGGGCAACATACCGTGATCGCCGCGCCAAAAGCGCCGCATCGTATCGCGATATCTGTCATTCCATTCACTAAAGGCCACGGGGAAATTTCCTAACTGATAACCGCCGGGACCAATATCCCAAGGTTCGGCAATCAGCTTCACATGGCACAAGATAGGATCCTGTAGCAACGCATCGAAAAAACCAGAACCGCGGTCAAAGCCATAGGCTTCTCGCCCAAGGCAGGCGGCTAAATCGAACCTAAAACCATCCACGCCCATGACTTCGACCCAGTAACGCAGGGAGTCGAGCACCAACTGCAACATACGTGGATGATTGATATTTAACGTGTTTCCACAACCGGTATCATTGATGTAAAAGCGTTTATCATTTGGATGTAAACGGTAGTAGCTAAGGTTATCTATACCGCGAAAACTGAAAGTGGGACCGAGTCGACTGCCTTCTGCACTATGGTTATAGACCACATCAAGGATGACTTCTATGCCTGCGCCATGGAGCGTATCAACCATGGCGCGAAACTCACCTATGTCATCGGAAGATAAGTAACTGGTCTCAGGTGCAAAAAAGCCAATGCTGTTGTAACCCCAATAGTTAGTCAGCTGTTTTTCAAGCAAAAAGGGTTCAGTAAAAAAGGATTGCACAGGGAGCAGTTCAACGCAGGTCACTCCAAGTTCAACTAAGTAATCGATAGCAGGCTGGGAAGCCAATCCGGCAAAGGTGCCCCGCTGCTTTTCATCGATTGTTGGATGCGATGCCGTAAATCCCTTAAGGTGCATCTCATAGATAATGCTTTGCTCTAACGGTTTAGGCTTAAAGTCGCGCGCAAGCGGCTGGATTTCAGCCGTTGCCATCAAGGACCGAATATCCACCACTTTACATTTAGGCACATAGGCTGCGTTATCTAAGGTACTGAATGATAAATCTTCATTGATATTATTTAACTCATATCCGTAGTTAGCGTTATGGTGCTGATACAGACCAACCAATTGGCGAGCATAGGGATCTTGCAGCAATTTATAGGGATTAAATCTGTGCCCAAGCTGCGGCTCATAGAGACCATAAACACGATAACCATAGAGTTGCCCCGGCTTTAAGCCACACACATAGCAATGCCAGATCTGCTGGGTTTGCTCGCTAAAAGCAATACGATAAATTTCACTGTCACCTTTATCGTCAAATAAGCACAGTTCAACTCCAGTCGCATTGGCGGAAAATAACGCAAAATTAACCCCGCTATCATCAACGGTCGCACCTAAGGGAAAAGGTTTGCCTGCCGCAAGCTCAAATGGCAAGTCGGTGCTCGTCGCAGGTAAAGGAGCAGCCATTTGTCTTGCTGTCATCTTCTTTTGACCTCGGCGTGATTGGCTGCAGGTCCAAGGACTAAGCAGCCAAGGGGTGGCACAGTAATAAGCGCACTCGATTCCATACCCTGCCATGGTTCACTTTGAGCAACCACGAGACCCGCATTACCTTGATTGCTACCACCATAGAGATAGCTATCGCTATTGAGGTATTCGCAAAAATCCCCCGCTTGGGGTAAACCGATGCGAAATCCATGGTGAACATTGGGCGTCATATTGATCACAAAAACGAGGGGCGCATCCCCCGCAAGACCGTACCGGACAAAGGTAAAAATACTGTCGCGGCCATTATCGCAGTCGAGCCAACGAAAACCTGCGGGTTGGTAGTCAAGCACTGATAACGCAGACATTTCTTGGTATAAATGATTCAGATCCTTAAGCCAGCGCTGCACCCCTTGGTGTGGCTCAAACGCCAACAGATGCCAATCCAAACTGTGGTTATGATCCCACTCCTCCCTCTGAGCAAATTCACTGCCCATAAACAGCAGTTTCTTACCAGGATGTCCCCACATAAAACCGTAATAAGCACGCAAAGTAGCAAATTTTTGCCAATCGTCACCGGGAATTTTATTCAGTAGCGAGCCCTTACCATGGACCACTTCATCATGGCTCACCGACAACATAAATTGCTCGGTATAGGCATACATTAAACTGAAGGTCAGTTGATGATGATGGTATTGACGATAAATGGGATCACGGCCCAAGTAACTTAGGCTGTCATTCATCCAACCCATATTCCATTTAAAGCCAAAGCCCAACCCATGATGATCCGTAGGTTTAGTGACCCCTGCAAAGGCGGTCGACTCTTCAGCTATCATGCAAATACCGGGGAAGGCTTGATAAAGGCGTTGATTAAGCATTTGCAGAAAACTGATGGCTTCGAGGTTTTCCCGCCCACCATAGGCATTAGGTAGCCATTGACCCGGCTCACGGCTGTAATCAAGGTACAACATTGAAGATACAGCATCGAGCCTCAATCCATCGAAATGAAACTCACGCAGCCAATAGCAAGCATTGCTCAGTAAAAAGCTACGCACTTCGCCTCGGCCATAGTTATAAATTAGCGTGTCCCAGTCTGGATGCATGCCCTTACGCGGATCTTCATGTTCATACAAGCAAGTGCCATCAAAACGCACTAAACCATGGGGATCTTTAGGGAAATGTGCTGCTACCCAGTCGAGAACAACGCCGATATCCGCCTGATGGCAGGCATCCACAAAAGCTTTAAGACCATTAGCATCACCAAATCTATGGGTCGGAGCATAGAGGCCAACAGGCTGATATCCCCATGATCCATCAAAGGGGTATTCACTAATGGGCATCAATTCAATGTGGGTGAAACCTTGCTCCTTTACATAGGGGATAAGTTGTTCAATTAAGTCTTGATAATCAAGATAGTGTTCACCATGAACCCCCTTACGTCGCCATGAACCTAAGTAAACTTCATAAATCGCCATTGGGGCTTTATGCCAAGCCGTTACCGCTCGTTTTTCCATCCATGACGTATCTTTCCAGCTGTGTTTACATTTCTTAGGAACGACGGAAGCATTGTGCGGGGCACACTCCATTTGGGTCGCCATAGGATCAGATTTTGTGTGGCGTTCACCATTTTGGTGAACCAAATCAAATTTGTAGTGGGCACCTTCGGCCACATTCGGCAAAAAAATCTCCCACAGGCCATTGGCTATATGTTGGCGCATCACATGGCGGGTATCGTCCCAAAGGTTAAAATCACCCACCACAGAAACCCGCTTAGCATTAGGCGCCCATACGCAAAAATGTACCCCTTCAATACCGTCAACCTTGCGCCAATTAGCCCCTAAAAACTCGTAGGCTCGCTCTGCACTACCTTCACCAAACAGATATAAATCATCGGCACAGAGTAAAGGACCAAATTGATAGGGGTCGACAATGTCTAATTGGCTAAGCGGATATTGTATTCTCAACAGGTACAGAAATGGCTTAACTCGCCGCCCCATAGTGCCCGCAAATAGGCCCGCATCATTGACCTTCTCAAGACTTGCCACCCTACGGCCATCTTTAATGCTGATCACATCAACCTTGAGAGCATTGCGTAAAAAACACCTAACAATTAAAGATTTACTATCTTCTGAACTGTGCATGCCTAAGAGTGAAAATACGTCCGTATATTGACCGTTGAGCAGCGCCACATCGGCGCCGTTATAGAAGTAAGCATTGGCTTGAGTCATCATTTTGCTTCCGTTTATCAATCAATGGTTCAATCGGGTCAGTTTATCGATTTTGATAGATTGCATATTTAGTGAGGCAACTGCCTCGCGGCCGCGATATTTTGTAATCGCTGCCGGATCTCGGGCATGTTTACCACTTGTTTAATCCCTTGGGGTAAACGTCTTTGCCAATTAGGGTATTCGAGCCAAGTGCCAGGAATATTAACCGCATAACTATCGGCTAAAAGATCACACCATTGCACGCTGTAAAGCGCACTGTTACCCGAGGCTCCCAAGGTCATCCATGCCGTTAATAAGCTTGATATATCAATATCCTGAAGTGTTGTTTCAGGCAATAAACCTTGATGAACTAAAAGGGATAATAACTGCTGTTTTTCATGCTCTCGCCCTGCTAAGGCATTAGCTAATTGCTCGTCGGTTTCGAGCAGGGCTAATTTCCGCCTTAGGTGTAAATCACTTCCACTCCACCAAGCGACCAATGTTGGCACATCGTGGTTGGCAAGCATCATTAAACTCTGGGACTTGTACTGACTGGGTGGTTTAAAACCTTGATGATCCCTGCAAAAATAGAACAACTCGTTAGAGTAAATCCCTGCGTTATAGAGTCGATCAATAATATCAGGAGGCACTAGCCCTAAATCTTCCCCAATCACCACACAGCGGGCTCGTTGGCTTTCAAGGCATACAATGGCAAGCAAGGTTTCAACGGGGTAATAAACATAGGCGCCCTTGCCTAAATTTTTATCAAGCGGCCACCACCATAAACGCAGCAATCCCATCACGTGGTCAATTCGCAGTGCACCACAATGTTCCATATTGGCGCGCATAAGATCGATAAAATGGCGGAAATGATGTTGCTTGAGTTTAATAGGGTCTAATGGGGTTAATCCCCAATTTTGTCCCTGTGGCGCAAAGGGATCCGGCGGTGCACCTATACTGACATTCAAACAAAATTGCTCCACATTGGCTTGAACTTCTACCCCGTGAAGCGCAGCACCAACGGCAAGATCGCGAATTAGGCCTATCCCCATTCCCGCTTCTTTGGCTTTTAATTGGCAAAGCTCTAATTGGCTTTCCGCTATAAATTGTAAGTACAGATAAAACCCTTCGTTCTGAGCAATCTCCCTTGGGCTTCTAATGGATTCGGCTTTGGCAAATTCCAGCAGCGCTGTGCCCTGCTCAGCCACAAAGTCATGGAAACGCTTTGCTCTGGGAGTTTGTAGCGCTAAATGCCTCTCACAGAATAGGGAGTATAAACGAGCAAAAGCACGATATTTAAGCTCACTTATTTTAGGGTAGTCGAGCCAATTATCCTGGTTAAGTGTGGTAATCGCCTCCTGCCAGCTCGATGAGGCAAACTCAGTGGCGAGTAGTGCGTACTCCGGCACACTTTGCAATTGAATATAAAGGGGATTAAGTCGCCGGCGATCGCAAGGGCTGTAGGGGCTTGGATGCTCAGGTGCCGCAATATCAAGCGCATGTAGAGGATTAAGTTGAATAAAATCAGCGCCCTGTGCTGCAATTAGGGCTATTAGTGCCTCAAGATCACCAAAGTCACCCATTCCCCATTGGGCTTCACTGCGTAAACTGTAGAGCTGAATACTCACTCCCCATGGTTTATGGCGTTTACCTTGGATAGCCGCACTGAGCACTCCTTGATACGCCACACGTGGAGCCACCATTAGAGTGCCATGAAATGTCTGTGTATCTAAAAGCGCATTACTGATGAGTGCGGATGGCGGTTGTAATACAAAAGTAACCGTATGGTAACCTAAACCTAATACGGGAAAATCACTTGGTCCTTCATCGGTAATTCCTGTTTGAGTGCAAGGTTTATTGGTTTTTACATCATAGGTTTTTACATCATACTCAACTAAATCAAGCCGATATTGTATATATTGACGCTCACTACCTTGTATCTCTGGAATACGATAATCCCCAACCACTTTAAGTGCCGAAAATGGCACATTAAATACGATTGGCTCACCATGCTCACAATGGATAGTAATATTTAAATCGGTATTGTAACTATGGGGTAGATAGAGGCTGATCCAAGGTTCATCGACAAAACACCACTGAAACTCAGGTAATACTTGAGTCCAGGGAAGAGCATCAAGCTCATAGATTTGTCCTGCAATCGACTCATCACTGAATAAAGCTTGCGTGACTGACACGTCCATTGTCTCGCTGGCAACCTGAGTGTTATCCAGTAACATACAAGTTAAAATACCTTGCCTATCGGTTTCAGAAATGCGGTTATACTGGCCAAAGCAGTCAGTAAATTCTGCTCCAACCCCTCGTAAATACAGCAACTTCTCCAGCCCCATATTTGTCGCCTCCGCGACTGCTCATCCATAGCGTTAGATAGGCAGTAACCATGCCAGCACAAAATAACAACATGACGACAGATTTATGTCAGCCAAATGACAGAAAAGATAATTTATAAATCAGTCAGTTGAATATTTATTCCTAGTAATAAAAGAAAATACAGTGACGTTAAAATGGATATCAGGTCCCTTTAATGCACCAAATTAAAGCGCTAAATGTTATAAAAAGGTGCAATGCGCCGAAAAAGCGCGCAGGTTTAGATTATATGAAAACCCATAGAGAGTGCTAGAGCAAACAGGTTTCCACCCTAATCTTTTAAGCATTTTGTTTCACACCCAACTATGCCCGCAACCAATAAAAAAGCTGCAACACTTTGTATCAATAGTATTTTTTAGCTTGAACTTGGGTTGTATCCTCTGTCACCATTCACTAAAGAGCAAAAAAGAAACATAGGGCCACCATATAGCTATCAATCATAGAGCTAAGTTTTAAGCCTATTTATAGCTTATAGCGACAATAACTCACGGTAAGGATATAAGATGAAGGCGTTAACAGGATTCGTCTTTACAGGCGGCTTAGCCATAGCGTTAATGGGATGTGGTGGAAGTGATGATGGATCAACAGCAATACCACCCACACCGAATCCAATGCCGCCATCATTATCAGCAGACATTTGCTACCTTATGAGCACCTCTAAAGGTGAATTCACGCTGGCCGTAGATCTGACAAATATGCCCATCACTGGGGGAAACTTTAAACGCTATGTTGATAAGTCATTCTATAACGCAACTTTATTCCATAGAACCGTCAATAACTTTGTCATTCAAGGTGGTGGATTTACCACAGGATTAAACGCTAAAGCTACAGATGCACCAATTAACAACGAGGCTGTGGTTGGGATAAGCAATAAACGCGGCACTGTTGCCATGGCTCGAACCAAGGCACCAAACTCCGCTACCTCCCAGTTTTTTATCAATATATTGGATAATCCACAACTGGATGCATCCAGCAGCAGTTATGGCTATGCGGTATTTGGTAAAGTGGTCGAGGGGATGGATGTGGTCGATCAAATAAGCATAGTGCCAACAAAGACAATCGATGGCTTTGTTGAAACACCAATGCAGGAAATTCTTATTAACACTGTGTCTGAAACCAGCTGTCCAGCTGATTAAGTACTGCGGGAATGGTATGCCATTTAAGCCAATTCGGCACAAAAGTAGAGTGCCTGAGGCTCAGAACCGATTAGATAAGTAACAAAATTGCCATCACTCGTCTCCTTGGATTTTCCCCACCAAGAGCATAGGTGCTGCATCTATTTTATCGGCATCCATCATAGCCGCTATACGCTCAACAGCAGAAAGCAATTGACTCTGCTCCCACTCTTCAAGGTTTTGATAACGGTTAATAAAGTGTTCTTGCAACGGTTTAGGTGAATCCTGTAGTAAGGCCCGCCCCGCATCGCTAAGGTATAAATGTACCTTACGTTTATCTGTCTCACTACGCAGACGGATCACTAAACCCCGCCCTTCAAGGCGATCGATAATGGTCGTCACAGTGGCAGGACTGAGCGTAATTTCTTCCGCCACGGTTTTCGCCAACGGCGCATCCAATTGGGCGATTTTCTGCATCACCATCAATTGCGGCCCAGTTAAACCTGAGTGTTTGTTCAGTTGGCGAGAATGAATGTCGATAGCGCGTATCACTCGGCGCAACGAAATGAGCAGTTGTTCGTACTTTTCCATCGTTCTTTTCATTCTCCCCATTCTAAGCAACGAGTGCACCTTACCAGAAAGCGCGACTGAACTCACCAAGATGAGGCACTTTTATGGTAAAAGTCCCTTACATTACAACATGAATTGACGCGATACCGATAACACTAGACGTTCGTCACTGGTATCTAAGTTCATGCTAGTATCTTCAGCGGCAAGGCTAAAATCGAAGCCACTCCAACTGGTCAGATAGGCGATACGGAAATGATTAAAAGATTTGCCACCATCCCATGACCATTTATCTTCATCGAGTGATGTCGAGCGATCCACACTGAAGCGAATATCATGTCCTTCGGCAACGCTAATCGTATGGCCAAGCAACATAGTGTAATGCTCACCACCCAAACCAAAGTAATCCCATGTATAGGTCAACTTAGCCTCAGAGTGACCCAGTGAACTATCATATCCTAGCTTGCTATACAGCTCAGGATAGTTGTACTCATCGGAAAACGACTCGCCGTGGTAAGTGTAATAGGCCAGTCCGACATCGAGGCTCAGCTGCTCATTGAGCTGATAAAACTTACCCGCATAGGCATCGAGCTCCAACCAAGTGTCATCGCTGCCCCCAAAGTCGACGTTCGAGGTAAAACCGCCCACGTACCATCCCGAATCAAAACCGTAATCCAAATTGCCTTGCAGTGCTGGGCCGTTGTCGGTTTGGCTGACACCGTTAAAGGTGTAATCCGACGTTGCCGTCACAGTGGCCGATAATCCGGCATTGGCCGCTGTCGACATCAATAACAACCCACCGGCGACAAGATAAAAACATTTTGATTTCATTATTAATTTTTCCATTAGTTGGCTAGCTCAATTTTAGTAAAGTCGATTTTGTTCTCTTTTGGCGAGCGCTCAATGGCACGAACAGTTTGCAATTGCGTCATCATGATGTAACCAAAACAGCTAAAGATCAGGCCGAGTGCAATTGCACCAACCCATTGAATTTGAAGAAAGTCTAATTGAAATAGTAGTGTCAGGCTGCAGAGCAAGACTAAGTTAAAGCTGACATATTTAAGCTTGCCTAACCGCTCAATGGTCAGATTAAGATTATCGGTATACAGGCGCACCAGTGAGTCGAGTGAGTTAATCACAAAGGTCACTCCCACGATCACCATAGCCAGATTATAGAAGCCCGAAGTATCTAAGCCATTGGCGCTGTAGTAATAAAGTACGGTGAACCAAATCGCGATGGGGATAGACGGAAACACCATCATGGCCAGCAGCACTTGATAGGTTTTCATGCCACCGACAAAGCGCGAGGTAAATTGACCGATCATAATGCTCCATGCAAACCACCAGAACAGATAAAACTCGTGGTAGTCGTTGATGGGTAACACAAAATGTTGAATATTGCCGAAGTAGTCGCCAAGCATGGCAAAGGTCGTAAAGAACTCACCGACACTCGAGTCCGCCGATAAAAATGCACTGGCCCACATAATGGCAATCAAGCCTAAAAACAGCCAAGTGCTCGCCAGGCTCAAGATACGCACATAACGTATGCTAGTGCTGGAATACACAGCCGCGGCGATCACCATAAATACGATGAGATAAAAGCTACTGACTATGGTTTCGCCATCACCTAATTCGGGTAAATACCAAGGCAAATTGCTTAATAACAAATAGGCGGTAAAGGCACAGGTGCCAATAATCACCACATTATTGATGAACTTGACCCAAGGAATATCGAAAAACTTCACCCTAGGTTCAATCACACAAAAATAGAAACAAGTTAAAAAGTAGAAACCCCAAATCAAGAAAGCCCAGAAGCCAAACTCAATCGCCAGCGGATTGGTAAAGCCGTATTCGGGACTCGCCGCCACATTAGCGTAACCCGCAAACTCGGTGAGCGGAAACATGATCAAGCCGACATCGAGGCCAGAGGTAAACAAAATCGCAATAAAGGTAAACGTACGCACAGGCGTCACACCGATACAGCGAATATTGCCCCAGCGATAAATCACAAACGCAATCGCGGTAAAAGTGAACAGTATCCCTGCGGATAATAACCAAGTCATAATGAGCACTCAGTCCCAGTCGATACTGGGTGTAAGTCGGCATCTGGATATAAACCCATAAAATGTAACTCCATGTTTTTATTTAATAATAAAAACTGATCCATTTTTAAAGGCAGCGTTCTGCCCTCAAGCCTTAAATATCGCTACTTAAAAACACTCCGCGATAGTTAAACCCTGATAGATGATCAGTCGTGAAAGTGGTCATTTGCACCGCAGGCTGACCAAGCCTCTGGTTAAGTGAAAAGCCTTTAGCTAAGTCAAAAGCCTTTAGCTAGACAATCAATGGATTAATCACTCAATAGAAGCCGCCAGTCCGCCAATAAGACGGACCGAGCAGGCATGTTGTTCACTTATGGCATTAACTTGCGCCGTTAACTTGTCGCAGTGCTTCTTTGTGTGGTTTGCCAAGCATCGGCAAGCACAACGGCACAGTCCGCTGGCGCTAACATTTCAGCCTCTAAGATCAGATCCGCGGCGCGCTCGGCCAACATGATGGTCGGCGCGTTCAAATTGCCGTTCGGGATAGTCGGGAAAATAGAAGCATCCACCACCCGTAAATTCTGCAATCCATGCACCCGGGTTTCGGGATCCACCACTGCCATCGCATCCGTGCCCATCTTGCACGAGCAAGAAGGATGGTAAGCACTCTCAACCGATTGACGCACAAAGGCATCGATTTGCGCATCGGTTTGCACTTGTATGCCGGGTTGAATTTCCTCACCACGATACTCATCGAATGGTGCCTGATTGATGATCTCACGAGTCAAACGCACGCAGGCCCTAAAGCCTTCAATATCATCGGGATGCTGTAGGTAATTGAACTGAATTTTGGGCGGCGCTTTAGGATCTGCCGACACTAAGGTCACGGCACCACGGCTCTTAGGCTTGTTATGGCCCACATGCACCTGAAACCCATGGCCCGCAAAGGCTTCTTTGCCATCGTAACGCATGGCCGCAGGTAAAAAGTGGTACTGTAAATCCGGCCACTCGAGACCCGCTTTTGAGCGAATAAAGCCACAGGACTCGAAGTGATTCGTGGCCCCTAAACCGGATCTATCTAAAATCCACCGGGCACCGATTAAGAACTTGCTAAAAGGATCTAACTTGCCATTGAGTGAAATCGGTTTAAGACATTTGAATTGGAAATAAAACTCTAAATGATCCTGTAAATTCTGACCAACACCGGGTAACTCATGTTGTAACTCGACCCCAGCATCAGCCAATATTTTGGGATCGCCAATGCCAGATAATTGCAGTAAATGCGGGGAACCTATTGAACCTGCAGCTAAAATCACGTCTTTGTTACAACGAATATCTTCAACTTTACCTTTATGTTCGATGCGAACACCAACGGCCGTTTGTCCTTCCAATAACACTTTATGCACTAAGGCATGGGTCACAACCGTGAGGTTACGTCTAGCCATCGCTGGGCGTAAATAGGCATTGGCGGTTGACCAGCGTACGCCTTTTTTGACCGTCATATGCATAGGGCCAAAACCTTCTTGCTGCGCCGCATTATAATCGACGGTCGATAAATACCCCGCCGCAATGCCCGCATCCACAAAGGCTTGGTACAAGGAGTTTTGCATTTGATTGCCGTTATTCACCCCTAACGGCCCTGACTCACCGCGATACTCATCACCACCAAAGGCCCAGGTTTCCGCCTTCTTAAAGTACGGTAAGCAGTGGCTATAATCCCAATCGGTCGCCCCTTGCGTCTGCCACTCATCAAAGTCCCTGGCATGACCACGAACGTATACCATGCCATTGATCGACGATGAACCGCCAAGCACTTTGCCCCGAGGACAATGCATCTTGCGATTATCTAAATGCGGCTCAGGCTCAGTTTCAAACTGCCAAGCGTATTTAGGGTTATTCATAGGGATCGATAATGCTGTCGGCATTTGAATAAAGATGCTCTTATCGCTGCCACCGGTTTCTAATAACAACACTTCATTTTTAGGATCCTTTGACAAGCGATTGGCGAGCACACAACCCGCTGATCCTGCGCCAACTATGATGTAATTATAATATTTTTGCTCTAATGACTGAGTCAAAATGCCTCCTTAAAATGGGCTTTCTAAGCGCTGTAGACCCACATAAACGGCTTTAACTTGGGTGTAATGCTTGAGTGTCTCGCTACCGTTTTCACGGCCAATGCCCGACAACTTATAACCACCCACGGGCATTTCGGCTGGCGAGGCACCATAGGCATTGATCCAGCAAATACCCGCCTGTAACTGATGAATTACCCGGTGAGCACGGGTGATATCTTGGGTAAACACCCCAGCGGCTAAGCCCATGGCGGTATTGTTTGCCCGAGCAATCACTTCCGCTTCCTCTTTAAAGGTGAGCACCGACATTACAGGGCCAAAGATTTCTTCTTTACAGATGCGCATCTCGTCGGTGCAATGGGTGAAAATCGTCGGGGCAACAAAGTAACCATTGGGAGCATTTTCAGGTGTTAACGCTGTGCCACCTGTGAGCAGAGTTGCGCCATCGTCGATACCTTGCTGAATATAATCGAGCACTTTTTGCTGGTGATCTTTGGAGATCAACGCACCAAAATTAGTCTCTGGCGCCATAGGATCGCCCACCACAATATTGGTTTGAGTACGCATAAGCAGTTTTTCGATAAAGCGTGGATAAACCGACTCATGGACAAACACCCGCGTCCCATTGGTACAGACTTCACCTTGAGTATAGAAGTTACCGAGCATGGCACCTGAAACGGCATTATCGATATCGGCATCGTCAAATACGATAAGCGGTGATTTACCACCGAGTTCCATAGTGACGTCTTTTAATGAACTCGCCGCCGCAGCCATGACTTTTTTACCGGTACCGACCTCCCCCGTGAAGGACACTTTGGCAATATCCGGATGCCCCGTTAACCAAGCGCCGACCTTGCCATCGCCCATGACGACGTTAAATACGCCATCGGGCAGACCCGCCTCACTAAAGAGTTGCGCCAATTTCAGTGCACCAAGCGGCGTTTCTTCCGAAGGTTTAAAAATCATCACATTGCCGCTTGCTAAGGCAGGTGCGGCCTTCCAACAGGCGATTTGCAATGGATAATTCCAAGCACCAATACCAGCACAAATGCCTAAGGGCTCGCGGCGGGTGTAATAAAAATCCCCACCGACTTGCTGCTGCGCGCCTTCAAGCCCAGGGGCGATATGGGCGAAAAACTCGATGGCATCTGCGCCTGTGACCACATCAACCACTGAGGCTTCTTGCCAAGGTTTACCTGTGTCGCACACTTCGATTGCTGCGAGTTCATCATTACGAGTGCGCAATAGTGCGACCGCATTTAACAGGATACGGCTGCGTTTGGTGGCACTCATGGCAGACCAAATCGTCAAGCCTTTTTTGGCGCTCTCGATGGCCGCTTGCTGAATTTTTTCATCGGCCACTTGCACTCGATACGCCAATTGCCCAGTGGCAGGATTGACGACGTCGAAGGTTTCGCCGTTATCGTTAGCGAGTAACTGACCCGCAATAAAGTTGTACTGAACTTCTACTGACATGTATTAACTCCATGCTGCTCTATCACATTGTGGATAAAGGCTTTGCATAATTTTTCGGCCTGAACAAAATCCTGCTCAGGGGTTTCACTTAAGGCGCTGCGTAACCAAAATCCATCGATCATCGCCGCCGTTTGTTGCGCTGCCATCAGAGCAAACTCTTTGGGCAACACTTGCCGAAAGGAAAAATGTAAGTTGCTGTATAAGCGGCGACTATTGATATTCTGCAAACGGGCTAACTGGGGATCGTGAACAGCCTGAGCCCAAAAACTCAGCCAAGCGTGAGTAACATTTCGCGAGCGCTGTAACTCGGTAAAATTCGCTTCAACTACCATCATTAAGCGCTCTGTTGGCGCCAACACTTGTCCTTGGATTCGATTGAGCAACGCCTGCTTTAACTGCTCGAGTAAGTGGCGCAGCGTCGCTTGGATCAAGCCCTGCTTACCACTGAAATAATGACTGATGATCCCCGATGACATACCCGCCAACTGACTAATGCTGTTGATGGTCGTGTGCTGCAAACCATGCAGGGCAACCGATGCTAATGTCGCATCGATAAGCTGCTGTCTGCGTATCAATTTCATTGCGGCTTTAGGCATAAATACTCAAGAAATAACCACTGTCTCAATACTCTGAATGACGTTAATTGAACGTTCAATTAACAACCATAATAATAATTAGTGATGTAACTATCAACATAAAATTCCACAGTGATAAAGTTCATAACTGAGTTATTTAAAAATTAATTAATGTATTAAAACAAGATAAAGATATAGATTACGTTGACTTACGAATCCATCGCGACTACTGCAGCACACAGAAAATAACATTAGATATCAAACTAATTAATTGATGTCGATGCTACGAATGAGAGCATTAATGACGTTTGACCTCTCTCAAATTTAATAATTGAGCCGTCAAATGTGGAATAAAAAGTGGGATAAAAAGCCAAGCAAAAAACACACAGAAATGATGCATAACCATAGGCGCTAGCAACGCCGAAAACCATATTGTAAACCCAACATAATTTTCGTCATAAAAGCCCACATTTTAGTTACCAAGATCCAACTTTAGTGGGAAAGTGCTCCCAATTAAGCATCAAACCAGATCTGCATCACGGATGTGTTTCATCTTAATTGGTAGTTTGGTAACAAGAAAAGAAAACAACTTTATATTTACAAACAAAATAGGTGAATTTATGGCTGCAAAATTTTTTATTCCTTCTGTCAATGTGCTAGGCCAAGGTGCAGTGGACGATGCTATCGCAGATATTAAAACCTTAGGTTTTAAACGTGCATTAATTGTCACTGACAAACCCCTTGTCAAAATAGGTTTAGTAGGTGATATAGCAGAAAAACTCAGTGAAAACGGTATAACTGCAACCATATTTGATGGTGTTCAACCAAACCCAACGGTAACAAATGTTGAGGCGGGCTTAGCACTGCTAAAAGCTGACAACTGTGATTTTGTGATTTCTTTAGGTGGTGGCTCACCCCACGATTGTGCAAAGGGTATTGCCCTTGTCGCCACCAATGGCGGCAGTATTAAAGACTATGAAGGCTTAGATAAATCTGCGAAACCGCAGTTGCCATTAGTGGCAATTAACACCACCGCAGGTACGGCCAGTGAAATGACGCGCTTCTGTATCATTACCGATGAAACTCGCCACATTAAAATGGCGATTGTCGATAAGCACACCACGCCTTTGTTATCGGTTAACGATCCTGAGCTAATGCTGAAAAAGCCTGCCAGTCTAACCGCTGCAACAGGTATGGATGCGCTCACCCACGCGGTTGAGGCCTATGTGTCCATTGCCGCTAACCCAATTACCGATGCCTGCGCTATCAAAGCCATTGAATTAATTCAGGCAAACCTAATCAATGCTGTAGAAAATGGTCAAGACATTAGTGCCCGCGAACAAATGGCCTATGCTCAGTTTCTCGCTGGAATGGCCTTTAACAATGCCAGCCTAGGTTATGTGCATGCCATGGCGCACCAGTTAGGCGGATTCTACGATCTGCCCCACGGTGTCTGTAACGCACTGCTGTTACCCCATGTACAGGAATATAATGCGCAGGTAGTCCCCGCTCGCTTAAAAGATATTGCCAAGGCTATGGGTGTGGATGTGTCTAGCATGACGGATGAACAAGGGGCTGAAGCCGCGATTTCTGCGATTAAAACGTTATCTGTTGCGGTAAAAATCCCTGAAAATCTCACACTATTAGGCGTAAAAGCGGAAGATATTCCAACACTTGCTGATAATGCGTTAAAAGATGCCTGTGGCTTTACTAACCCTAAACAAGCCACCCATGCAGAGATCTGTCAGATCTTCACTAACGCGCTGTAATCGCGCTGTAATTTGCTGAGTAAACGACTTGTTGTAATGCTAGTGCGTAAACACGACTTCATCCTCCAATAAATTCGTTTTAGGCCCCAATAGCGCACAGATTATCGGTGCATTATTGGGGCCTTTTTTATACCGTTTTCTATAAGCCAATTAGGAAATCTTAAAAATTGAGCAACAAAAATTAACATAAAAGTCAGTATCTATGCGCCTTTGCACTGACAAAACACTCACAAATCTGCAGATTTAAGGAAAAAGAATCTGAACCTCAAATATTCATAGCAAAATGATATAAAAAACGTGATCTCTGTGGGTTACAGACTGTAACAGATCCGATACACTTGCCCCAGTTCGCTTTTTCCCTGCAAAAGATGAAGCCAGCTCAGAGGCCCATTCTAAGGAATGGGCCTCTGTCCATTCTGAAGTCCCATTTTACTTAGTCCCCTCACCCAATATATCTCTAAAAGTATTGGCTGTTTCTATAGCCGATTTTTTGTCACCCATAGATAACTAATCACAATCATAGCAAAGTAGCTATATTACTAAATTGTTGCTTTATTCATCAGTAATTCAGTAAATGCGAAACTTACCTTAAAACTGAGATCTAGCACAAAGTTATTGCTAAAAAACTCATGCTAAATAGAGCCATAACCAATCGGAGTAACAGGTTAATTCTCATACAAAAACAAACCCTTTAGCTTTAAAAATGCCAGCACTAAATAGACATAATTAATGATTGACCGAATTCAAAAACGATGCCTATGATGGCAACAATATCCTCGAACAGGTAGGTACGCTATGACAGCAATCACTCACGTATATAACTACACAGTTAGATGTCCACATTACAAAGATCCTGAACATCCCGTTACTTGGTTAAATCACATTGAAATGAACCAGTCCTGTGAAATTGCATTAAACCGTATAACCAAATGGCATGAACTGTCAGGGAATAAATCCTTCGAAACCAGCAAATTTGTGGTCCGTAGAGCTGAAAATGAAGATGCCTACTTTTCAATGCAAAGTGACAGGCTCAAAAATGATGGCCATGCCCTCGTCACTTTTAAAATTTTTTTAGATGAATGCTGTGATGACGCTGCACCCGAAGAGATTATGCAACACCTGATTGAAGATTATCAGCAACGTCTAGCTAAGCTAGAACAAGCTTAACGACTCTATTAACCATCATGCAAAACGCCAGCGAAAAATCGCTGGCGTTTTGCTAAGCAAATTTGACCAAAAACCCCTCACTTCAAAAACCAAGTAAAGCAACAAAGTGAGCCAGTGCACACTTACAAACTTACTGCAAAGCGTCAGATCACACTTTCTCATCGAAATAATCAATCGTAATAACAACTATTGCAAATCTAAAAATATAAAATACTTTAAAATCAGTAACAAAAATCATAAAAAAACAGATTTAACCGCATTGATACCAAATTTCGGCTCAATTGCCGAACCAGATAGGCACTGTTACTATTTTGTGACGCTAAGCCCCCTAAACTACTCACCCAATAAACTTACCCCACATTAAACAGGAGCTTTACCATGACTATCACAAATATTGTCATCGTTGGGGGAGGTGCAGGAGGCATGGAGATTGCGACTAAATTAGGCCATAAACTGGGTCGTAAAGAAAAAGCCAGAGTCACTTTAATTGATTGTGCCGAAAGTCATATTTGGAAACCTCTGCTACATGAAGTGGCAACTGGCGCGCTCGATGTCGGCATTGATGCACTAAGTTATCGCAGCCATGCTGCTGCACACGGCTACCATTTTCAGCAAGGGGCAATGACTGATATTGATAGGCAAAGCAAACAAGTTATCCTCTCAGCCATTTGTGACGAAAACGGCGAAGTACTATTACCCGCCCGCCGCATTGACTATGACTACTTAGTGATCGCGATTGGCAGCATCGCGAATGATTTCAATATCCCTGGCGTACGCGAGCATTGTCAATTCCTCGACAATACCGAGCAAGCAATGGCTATCCGTAAGATTTTACTCAATAAATTTCTTCGCTATGCGAGCCACAGTTTACTTGCCGATAAGATAAAAATTGCTGTCGTAGGCGCTGGTGCAACGGGTGTCGAAATGTCAGCAGAAATGCACCATGCGGTCGTTCAATTGCGTGGCTTTGGCTACAACATTGATGCACATCTACTCGAAGTGACGCTAATCGAAGCGGATAAACGTATTCTGCCTAAAGTTGAAAAAGTAGAAATATCAGACTCTGTCGCCAAAGAGCTCTCTACTCTTGGCGTAAAAGTCATGACCAATACTCGTATCAACCAAGTCACCGCCGATGGACTCACTACGACAGATGGCGTCTTGATCCCAGCCGATATGGTAATTTGGTCAACGGGTGTAAAAGCGCCAGATTTTTTAAAAGAAATAGGTGGCTTAGAAACAAATCATATCAATCAGATTTTGGTAAAACAGAATATGCAAACTCGCCGTGATCCCCATATTTTTGCCATTGGCGATTGCGCGGCATGCCCTCAGCCAAATGGCACTTGGGTACCTCCCCGCGGACAATCGGCAAGACAGATGGCTCTGATGACGGCGAACAATATCGTGCTCATGCTTGAGGGTAAACAAGCAATACATCAATATCTTTACAAAGACTTAGGCTCACTCGTCAATCTTTCTAAATTCCACACAGTTGGAAATTTGATGTCTTTTATTGGTGGCGGCGTGATGGTTGAAGGCAAAATTGCACGTTTTGTTTATACATCACTCTACCGTAGACACTTAATTGAGCTGCACGGCATCGTTAAGGGAACCCTACTCATGTTTGCTAAAGGCATAAGCCGTATTATTCATCCACACCTAAAATTACACTAAAAGCGACACAAGCATCCTGATCAGAACGTTAAACAAATTGAAACTATCTGTTATATTGGCTTCAGTTAACGTTAGGGACTCACTTTAAGGATGGATATCAAGATGAATAAAGCGACTCTCATTATGATCCCGCTATTGCTTGCCACAACGGCCTGTGCGGATTTAAAAGACGCTGGACGTGCCATCGGCACAACGACTAAAGAGGTCACTACAGAGATAGGACACGCCACTCGTGACACCACTAGGGCGATTGGACACGCATCAAGAGACGCGGTGAAATCGGTAAAAGAAGATTTAACAAAAGAAGACTAGTCACAGTGACGCCTCGGCGTCACTGTGTATTTCAAATGTGGTCAAGACTGACTAAGCGGCATTAGCACGAATACCGTGCGGCACAGGTAAACCTTGAGCGTTGACATTCACAAACACCATTTTATCGATACTCACCACTGGAGCCTGCGTCATCTTATTGCGCACCTGACAACTGACAGTGATAGAACTATGCCCAAGACTCACCAGCTCTAAACCAAACTCAAGCACATCACCTTGGCGCGCTGGCGTCATAAAATTGATTTCTGAAATCAATTTAGTGACATGGCTAGTACTCTTCATCTGACAGGCGGCAAAGATGGCAGCCTCTTCGTCAATCCAACTCAGCAGCTGGCCACCAAACAAAGTATTTGCAGGATTTAAATGTTCGGGTTTGACTAAACGACGACTGTAATATTTCATGGCCGGTGACCTCAATGTGAATGCCAACAAATCGCTTTGAAGCTCAATAAACTTCAGTATTTACATCAGCATTATTCAGGCCAAAATTGATAGCTGTTAAATAACAATATGATAGAAATAAGCTACTGTAAAATAATCTAATTACTGCACTAAGTTAGTTCAGGATTGCACCATAATAATCACAGTTATAAAGGTAAAAAAATGGCGACTCATAGAGTCGCCAAGCTCAGGCAAGCAAAAACTTACTGGGTAGGAAGTTAAGTCACAAGTTTTGACTTAAAAACCCGTGCAGCACATGTAGGCGAACTGCACGGGGGACAACAGCTGCAACGCAGCTAAACACAGGGTTTACAGTTTACGGATAAATCAACTTTACGGATTGCTTAAAACTGCTCTTCTTCCGTTGAGCCAGTCAGTGCTGTTACCGATGAATGACCACCTTGAATAACCGTCGTCACTTGGTCGAAATAGCCAGTACCAACTTCTTGCTGATGCGCAACGAAGGTATAACCTTTTTTCGCAGCAGCAAACTCAACTTCTTGAACTTTCTCAACATAATGCTTCATACCTTCACCACGAGCATAGTCGTAGGCTAAGTCGAACATGTTGTACCACATGTTATGAATACCGGCTAACGTGATGAACTGGTACTTATAGCCCATATCGGATAATGCCTGTTGGAAGCGTGCAATAGTGGCGTCATCCAAGTTTTTCTTCCAATTGAAAGAAGGTGAACAGTTATAGGCCAGCAGCTGATCAGGGTACTGGGCATGGATCGCTTCAGCGAAAACTCTGGCCTCTTCTAAATCCGGTTTAGCCGTTTCACACCAAATCAAATCTGCGTATGGAGCATAGGCCAGACCGCGAGAAATCGCTTGGTCAAGACCGGCTTTAACACGGTAGAAACCTTCAGTAGTGCGCTCACCTGTCACGAAATCACGATCGTATGGGTCACAATCTGAAGTCAGCAAATCGGCTGCGTTCGCATCCGTACGGGCAATAACCAAGGTTTCTACACCGCTCACATCCGCGGCTAAACGTGCTGCAACTAACTTCTGTACCGCTTCTTGGGTTGGTACTAATACTTTGCCGCCCATGTGGCCACATTTTTTAACTGACGCTAACTGATCTTCAAAGTGAACACCGGCAGCGCCTGCATCGATCATCGATTTCATCAGTTCAAATGCATTCAATACACCACCGAAGCCTGCTTCGGCATCGGCAATGATCGGCAGGAAATAATCTACAAATGCTTCATCTTCTGGATTAACGCCATTACCCCACTGGATTTGGTCTGCACGGCGGAAAGAATTGTTAATCCGTGAAACCACAGCTGGAACCGAGTTGGCAGGGTATAAAGATTGGTCTGGATACATAGTGCCTGCTAAGTTAGCATCAGCGGCGACCTGCCAGCCAGAAAGATAAATCGCTTCAATACCTGCTTTGGCTTGCTGTACCGCTTGCCCACCCGTTAACGCACCAAGTGAGTTTACATAGCCTTTTTTTGCTCCGCCGTTGACTAATTCCCACAACTTAGTGGCACCACGTTTTGCGATAGTGTTTTCAGGCACGATTGAACCGCGCAGCTTCACTACTTCTTCCGCCGTGTAAGGACGACGCACATTTTTCCAACGTGGGTTTTCTGCCCAGTCTTTTTTGATCGCATCAATCTGCTCTTGACGTGAATTCTGCGTTGCCTTAGTCATTGTCTCGCTCCTTTACTTTGAGGTTGTAGCTATCATGAAACGGCCCCACCGTTTCACTCTGCTCATTGGTTTAGTTGGTGGTAATGCCACCACAGCAAATTCCGTATCACATAAACTGTTCAAAAATTTTTATCTTATGCTGTTAGCATCTCGTAACCTGGTAAGGTTAAGAAATCGACCAGCTCGTCAGAAGTAGTAATATCCTCAAGCAATACAGCTGCTTGTGAAAACTTGCCATGAATAAATCTATCGCTACCCACTTCTTCCTTCACATTGGCGAGCTCTTCCACCAGCATGTCTTTAAAGAGTTGCTTAGTCACAAGCTTGCCGTTAGAGAGCGACTTACCGTGTTGGATCCACTGCCAAATTGAAGCTCTGGAAATTTCCGCCGTGGCCGCATCCTCCATCAAACCGTAGATAGGTACGCAGCCATTACCACTAATCCACGCTTCTAGATACTGCAACGCAATACGAATATTAAGACGCATACCTTGCTCTGTACGCTCACCATCACAGGTGTTAAGCAGCTCGGTTGCGAGGATTGGCGCATCCACGTCACGGGTGATATGTAATTGATTACAGTGATCTTGGCCGATATATTCGTTAAAAATCCCCATGGCGGTATCGGCAAGACCTGGGTGTGCGACCCAAGTACCATCGTGACCATTTCGCGCTTCAAGTTCTTTATCCCGACGAACCCGTTGCAAAACCGCTTCGTTCTGGACTGGATCTTTTGCAGGAATAAAGGCAGCCATCCCCCCCATAGCTAAGGCACCACGTTTATGGCAGGTCTTAATTAAGAGTCTCGAATAAGCACTTAAGAATGGCGTATCCATGGTCACTGCTTGGCGATCCGGTAGCACTCGATCGCCATGGCGCTTTAATGTCTTGATATAGCTAAAAATGTAATCCCAACGACCACAGTTGAGCGCCACAATATTAGAACGTAATTCATATAGAATTTCGTCCATCTCAAATACCGCTGGCAAGGTTTCAATCAAGCAAGTGCATTTAATCGTACCCGCTTGAAGACAAAATCTTTCTTCAACAAAAGCAAACACTTTTGCCCACCAACGAGCTTCTGTATGGCTCTCTAACTTAGGTATATAGAAGTAAGGACCACTGCCCTTTGCCAAGAGTTGTCGATAGTTATGGTAGAAATACAAAGCGAAATCGAAAAGTGAGCCAGGGATCGACTCACCATTAAACTGCACGTGCTTTTCTTTCAAATGCAGACCACGAACACGGCAAATAAGTACCGCAGGATTAGGACCTAGTTTGTAGTGTTTGCCCGTTTCTGGCGCTGTATATTCGATATCACCGCGTACGGCATCACGTAAGTTAATTTGGCCTTCAACGACTTTTTGCCAGCTCGGTGCTAAGGAATCTTCAAAGTCGGCCATAAATACTTTGGCGTTAGCATTAAGGGCATTGATCACCATTTTACGTTCAACGGGGCCAGTAATTTCGACTCTGCGGTCAAGAAGATCAGTTGGGATCCCACGGATTTGCCAAGCGCCATCACGAATTGCACGGGTTTCAGGTAAAAAGTCCGGTAAGGCCCCTTTATCGATACGGGCTTGCTTTTCTTTACGTTTAGCAAGTAGCGCAGGAACCTCGCCAGCAAACTCGCGGCAAAGAGATTCAAGTAAGGCGATAGCCCCTTCGGTAAAAATCACCTCTTGCCCTGGGATCTCAGCCCCCACTATTGTTAATGTAGGACTGGATATTGTTTTACCCTGTGCCAAATTCAATTGCTGTTCACTCAAAGTGTGTTCCGTCATCTTGTAGCCCTCCCAAGAGGCTCAACTATCGCAGGTTTATCGCTGATACAGGTGGCAATCACCCCAAACCTTAACTGCCTATATATCAACCTAAAAACCATCAAATGTTTGTTTCAGACTAAAACCTACCGACAAATGGTTGTATTTGCAACAGTCTAGCAAGGGAAGAAACCGTCTTAAATATAACGAAAAGCCATTATAAAATTGGTATGACCAAGAAGAAAATAACTATACAAATAATTGATATTAAACAAGTAAAATAACAAACGCTAATCATCAAATTTTACTAATATGAAAATTGTCTGACAACTTTACCAATATCAAAACAATGTAATTTAATACGTAATAAAAAAACATAATGTAAAATTTATTATCCACTACTTTTGCCATATTAGACCTAAGTAGAAAAATGAATTTGTTTTGAACTAACCTTGAGGTAAAGAAGAAAAGCTAATTAAAATCAATAAACTGGAGATTTGCGACATTCATCAAAATTTAAACGACCGTTTCATTTTGACGTTTACGTTAACGAAATAACAATGGAATAACACTCAATGACTAACACTGGTTGCGTTTCCCGATCAACAAGGTTGTTTGTTGTGGTTAACCCGAAAAATAAATCACTTTTTTATAAAAAAAATGAAACAAAGTCGAAATAACAGCATGATCCTACCCAGCGACTACTTTTCACCTTTAATATCTCCCTCTCAAATGGTTTCTCCACATCATCAAATTAACCGTTTTTCATAGGTAAAAACACAACTCACCCTAGGGAATTGTCGATAAGAGCTTATACAGACCTAACGGGTTGATAATTTACAAAAACTTAATCCGTAATAATTAGTGGCGTTACTCAAGCAGGTAATCATTACGGTATTGGTGATAATTTAGTGATCCGTGGTTTAGGCACAAATTACACCTATGATGGAATGCATGGTGTGTAGTGGTCAACTAAATTTGGCCACAGCTTTAGAATCTAACCAAAATCGTCGCTCTGATTCATTTGGGCTCAATCCTGCATTGTAATGATGTGGCCTGACTTCACAGTAATAACCAATGATATAATCAGTCACATCTTGTTTAGCTTCGCTAAAACTCTTGTAGCCTTGTGTCGGGATCCATTCCGTTTTCAAACTCCTGAAAAATCGCTCCATTGGCGCATTATCCCAGCAGTTACCGCGACGGCTCATGCTCTGGGTGATTTGATATTTCCACAATCGTTGACGGTATTTCAGGCTGGTATAATGGCAGCCTTGGTCTGAGTGGAATATCAGGTTTTTAGGCTTTCCTCTTGATTCAAATGCCATTTCTAACGCTTTCACCGTTAACTCAGTATCCGGTGAAAATGACATCGCCCAACCAATGGCCTTTCTCGAAAATAAATCCAGCACAACCGCTAAATAGCACCAACGATTACCCGCCCAAATATACGTCACATCGCCACACCAAACGGTGTTAGGTTCGACAACTGCAAATTGTCGTTTGAGTGCATTAGGGATAGTCACATGCTCATTTTCAGCCTTTCTATAACGGTGTTTGGGTTGTTGGCAACTCACTAATCCGAGCTTTTTCATTAACCGAGTCGCCCGATAACGACTTAACGCAAAGCCACGTTCAGAGGCGATTGTGGCGATACTTCTTGCACCAGCAGACTGTTTGCTTTCAGCGTGTATCGCTTTGATTTCACATTCTAAAACCCGCTGCTCTGGTGTTACGCAAAGCTTACGGCTCATCCAATAACGGTAACTGCTCCGGTTCACGTTGAATACGTGGCATAACACTGAAATAGGGTATTTGTTGCTCTGATTGAGTTTCTCGATTATCGAGAATTGTTCAGCGAGTCCGACATCAATAGAGCAGTAGCCTTTTTTAAGATTTCTTTCTCGAGATTAATCCGTTCAATTTCGCGTTTAAGTGCCCTGATTTCAATCTGCTCAGGTGTCATGGGTGAGGCTTTCGGAGCAAGCCCTTGGCGCTCAACCTGAAGCTGTGTTACCCACTTACTAACCGTTGATTTACCCACGTTCATGGCTTTTGCCGCAGCTTCTTGTGTGTAACCTTGATCAACAACCAATTGAGCGGTTTCGAGCTTAATGGCTGCGCTATATCGAGCACGTTTACTTTTATTCATGTTGTCACCTAAATGGGTTATGAGTGAGATCATAACATTTCTTATTAGGTGGCCAAATTCACTATGCCACTACAGTGATGATACAGGCCTTGGAAAGGCTTTTAACCCTACACGTTCATTAACAAACGTAGGATCCGTTGTATCACAAAAATCGGCCACATTTTAGCCTAAAATACAAAACGCCCGATGAGGTGCATCGAGCGTTTTAACAGAAATAAGTGTCAACCTATATCAGGACTAGTCACTAGGATATTGTATTAACTGACATTTTCCCTATCGCCACGCATTAATGATTCCAACTCAGCTTTACCTTTATTGGATAAATCAATCAAGGTAGCAAGATCGTTTTGATGGGCTGCACTAGCAATCACCAGCTTTTTATCATGCTCTGCAAAAATCTTTACCCGTTCATTAGCTTGCACCTGTGATAAACCAAGACCTTGAAGAATTTTTTCACTGGCGGACAATGCAGAACCAAAGGTTTCACGAAACACATCTGTCACCCCTAGACTCATCAGACGATAAGCATGGTTACGATCCCGAGCTCGAGCTACAATATTAACGTGGGGAAAATGGGTTTTAACCTGCTGCGCAATTTCAATGGAATCCTCAACATTGTCAACAGCAAGTAATAACAACCGTGAACGAGCAATTCCCGCCGACATCAACATATCTAAACGTCTAGCATCGCCAAAATAGACCTCCCCACCGTATTTGCGGATAACATCAACATGGCTTGCATCTTTATCCAATGCAACAAAAGGAATACCCGATGACGCCAATATACGGCCAGTAATTTGCCCAACACGACCAAACCCAGCTATCACCACCTCAGACTCGGTGACATTAATAGTATCGGGTAACCTTGTATCCACCACCTTGGCCTTAGTTGCACGAAATAAAGAGAATATCATTGGGGTAATCGCCATAGATAAGCCAATCGCAAGTACCAATATTTGTGCAATCTTGTCACCCACAATCCCTGATATCTGAGCCTGCGATAGCAACACAAAGGCAAACTCACCGCCCTCAGCCAAAATCAAACCAAGGGCAATACTAGGGCGCCACGTATGATGGCGTAAGCGACCGAGCAACATAAGTACAAATGTTTTAATAAGTAACATACTCAGTAGAATCAATAGAATAAGCAGTGGTTCTGTTAAAAATAGCGTAAGGTCCATACTCATACCTACTGCCATAAAAAAGAGACCCAGTAATAATCCTTTAAAGGGTTCAATGTCGGTTTCAAGTTGGTGTCGATAGCTCGAGTTGGCGAGCATAATACCCGCTAAAAATGCGCCCATTCCCGCGGATAATCCCAACCATTCCATTAATTGCGCACTCCCCATCACTAGCAATAGTGCAAAGGCGGTAAGCACCTCCCGTACACCACTACTTGCGACCAATTTAAGTATCCGTGGAAGTAAATACTTGCCGACCAACACAAAACCCACGAGGGCCAAACAAGTCCAATACCAAGGCACGGCATGATGTTCAATTTGTGCTGAATTAGGTGCTAAGTAAGCCGTTAATAACAGCATAGGGATTACAGCAAGATCTTGCATTAGCAGGACACCAAAAGCATCACGCCCCAATGGTGTTGTTAATAATCGATGCTCACTCATCAACTGCACGGCAAAAGCCGTCGATGATAAAGATAAAGCAGCTCCAACGACTAAAGCCGCTTCGACGGATAAGCCAAAGGTCCAAGCTAATCCCCCAATAGCGGTCCATGAGAGTAAGAGTTGACCCGTTCCTAAGCCAAAAATCGCACTTCTAAGCTCCCACAATTTACTGGGATTAAGCTCAAGGCCGAGCACAAAAAGCATCAGCACAACACCAAGCTCAGCAAAATGCAACACCGCAGCAGGATCAGAAACTAACGCCATCCCGCCAGGACCTAAAATGACTCCAGCCGCAAGATAAGACAGGATTGGACCTGCACCAAAACGTTTACCCAAAGGCACAAAAATGACCGCCGCTAATAAAAATAGCAGCACAGAAGTGAGTAAACTCGACGCTTCCATCACAACTCCAACAAAAAATATAAATACGAAATAAGAACGCATGCCCTAAGTCAGGCATGAGTTTGGCAATTATCGCTAATCATACCCTATTAATTTGTTAACAAGTTCAAGGCAATTAAGACTAAGAAAGAAAAAAATAAACGAAACAAGAAACGGTGTAATACCAATAACCATAAGGAGGAGAAGGAGATGCTGATATAGACATCTGAGCTAAAATGAGTCGGTCACCATCTTTACTCATCAGATAGAACTCTTACGACATGCTGGCTAAATGACTCCCCAAACTGGTGGCCTGTTTATCTGACTTTAGTATATCAGAGTAACAATAGACGGTATTTCGTCCATTAGATTTTGCCGCATAAAGAGCCATGTCCGCGCGGTGTAACAAAGGATCGAGACTTAAATCATCCGCTATCACCCCACTCACACCAAAACTGGCGGTTATTCTAAAGTGATGTCCAGAGTGATGAGTCTCTATCGCTTCTATTCGTGCTCGGCATTGCTCCGCCACTTCCATTCCCTTATCTTCATTGGCATAGGGCAATAAAATCGCAAACTCCTCGCCACCAATACGAGCAAAAACATCCCCATTTCGAATATGGGATTTTAGGGCCTCAACCACCTTTTTAAGTGCCCAATCACCCGTTCCATGACCAAAGGAGTCGTTAATTCGTTTAAAGAAATCTAAGTCAAATAGGATCACACAAAAATCGCCACCACGGGCTATGGCTTGCACAAATAGATTTTCACCCAATTCTTGCCCCGCGCCGCGATTAAGCACCCCAGTTAACGCATCCATTCTCGCCATGCGCATAAACTTGCGTTTTTGTAAGCTCCCCACGACGAGCAAAATACCAAGGAAACATAGGCCACCAACGAGGATAGTGATAAACATCAGCATATTTGTATATTCACGTTCCTTTACAGTCTGCTGGGCAATATAAAGTTCTCGCTCCTTATTTAGTAAACTGATCTCTCGAGTCTGCTCATCGGTATTAAATTTTGCGGCTTGATAAGCGAGTGTTTTCATCTTGGATTCATCGAATAAAAGCTGATTATAATACTGCTCTTTTTGGGAATACTCGTAGGCCTGCTCGAATTGTTTATCTGCTGCCATCAGATCAGAAAAAACTTTATAGGCAATATACTTATGCTCAACATAACTATTATCATCGGGGAAAGAGAGTACTTTCATAGCGTGGTGTTTGGTTTGAACCTTGTCACCTGTAGCAAAGTAATTTTGGGCGAGTAAGGAATGGACATGACTGATTTCTAACTGAAACTTAAATGCTTCATAGCCTTTAAGTGCATTTAATAACAGTGGTCTCGCTGCCTGATAATCACCTTGTTCTTGCAGAGCTAGCCCTTTACCTTTAAGGGAAATTGTTGCTAACAGTGGAAATTGATTCATTTCACAGTACTGACGGCTATCTTCGAAAGCATCAAAGGCTTCTGTTTGCTTTTTCATCCCTAGAAAATAAATTGCATACAAAACCTTTGCATGGCAAATATCCCTAACATCGCCTGCCTTTGCTAGCTGCAATACTTTATAGGCGTAGATCCCCATATCATTTAGAGCATCCATTTGATAATAAAGGTTTGCAATACGAAGATAAGCATGACGTTTAATGCTGATATCATCGATACGAATTATCAAATCAAGTGCCTTGGAAATAGAGGATAGTGCCTTATTATAGTCCCTCATACCAATGTAAACAGTTGATTTATAGCTATAGACAGATGACAACAGCTCAGAAGTGTTCACTAAAGATTCAGCCTGATTCAAATCATCTAAAGCTTTAGCGTAATCCCCTGTAAAAATGTAGTTTATAGAACGCCCAATTCTTAACCTCCCCAGCTGGACAGGTGTTAACTTATCAATATCCTCTTCATACTCTGCTAATTTACTCTGCGCAGTCGCAAGATCTGATTGCAACAATGCATCAAGCTCATTAAGTGCTTGATCATAATTCACTGGAATAGCCATCGAAGGTGTAGAAAACAACGCTAGGATGGCTAACGCGGTGCAAAATAGTGACTTCAAGATGAGTTAATTATTACCGTGATTGACCAGTAAAAATGTTTGATAATTCTCATCGCCACTCAGGCTTTTTAGTTTGTCCAAATCGCCCGACATCACTGCGTCAATTTCTTCATCACTCAAACCATGAGCGCGCATCACAGCTTCTGGGTTTTGTTGATATTCTTCCATCAACTGTGCATCTTGACCTAACTGTGTAAAAAAATCCGATAATGTAGACATACTTTTCCCTTATTGTTAATTAATGACTCGATACCACACTACAATTTAGCCCAAATTTTCAGGATTGATCCCTAACTGAGCCAAAATAGCATAGTTGTACTCCAGTTTTTTTGCTGGTGGAATAAGCAAAGTACTGATGGGGGTTAAATTGGCATAGGGTAAATCGGCTAAAGGTAACCGCTCAATACGAGGTAATTGTATGGGTAAGTTTGCAGCCTCATAGATAATGACTTCATGATCCCTGGGATACCATTGATTAAGCTGTTCAACTAAAATCTGCAATCGCGCACTTGTGGTATGAAACTCGGTCAGAGTATGTTCACCCGCAATGGCAATCTGCCATAACAACAAATGGGTTGTTGGGTCGGGAGTATGATTAAAGAACATAAATTGACTGGCCTCAAAGCTTTGGTGTCCTGAATTACCGGGATCAATCCCTAAGTCGGCCCACAAACACGCCTCAGCCGATATTCCTGCTTCCATCTTTGCAGAAAATCCCTCCGCCCTTGCCCGTGCTATTGCTAAGTGAGAAACGCAAGCAAATACCCCAGGATGCCCATATAGCGCACAGACAGTTTTTTTACCCGATCTCACAGCGTCAAGTATTGCACAGACCATTTGCTCGTAGGTTTCTCTGCGATTTTTAACTTCACCATCTTGCGCATAAAACTGCTGCAAATTGATGACGTTCGGATTGATTTTCGTCAGCCAGCGCTGTGAAAAACCATCGGGTAGGAGTGAAAACACTACATCGGCATGCTCGATATAACTGCGGCTAATGACACTAATTTGCCCAGCGAGCTGCAAACCTGTACCCACACAGACAAGAGTTCCCAAATTCCGACGCTCCCAACTTCAGCTTATAGAGAATAAATTCTTTTATAATCAGACTATAACCTAACTAAGACGCTAATTATTAGTTTTTATATAAGGCAAGTTATACTAAAGCGCACACCAAACCCTAAGAAAATAAAAATACGCTAACATCATCAAAGTACAACTATTTTCACAACTTTAATCTTTTTCACACAACAAGGCCACATATCACGACAACTAAAGTAACATTCTAGATTTTTTTCAAAAAAACTTAGAGTAAAAAGCATCATTTTTACCTTTTAATTTTAGTTACACAGAGATCTAAATTCCCTTTATATGAGCTCTTAGTGTAAATATCTCAATATTGTGAGAACTAACGCCCACATCCTAGGTCGAAAACTCACACAATTCGATCTATAACGGTAGCAAAACCCAATTGCCCTTGTCATAAGGGGGAATGCTTGGGTATTATGACCGCCAGATTTTCAGAAGTAGCGCATACAATGATCAATAAAAAGCAAAGTCTTACCCTGTTGAGCGCTGTGGCGCTCTCTGTTTCGCTCAGTGCCTGTAGTGTGTTTGATTGGTTGATTTATAAACCCGACATTCCGCAAGGTAACTATATGGAATCGCAGCAAGTTGAAAAGTTGCGTATCGATATGACCAAAGAGCAGGTTGAATACATCCTCGGCCGCCCTGTGTTGCGCGATAGCTTTGCCGATGATACTTGGTACTACGTGTATCACTACAAGAGTGGACGTGATGCCAGTATTACTCATAAAGAACTCATCCTGCACTTTACTGGTGATAAACTCACCGCCGCGAATGGCGATTATGAGCTGAGCAAAGAATTTGATACGCCACTGGAGCAAAGTAAATTACCGATGGCAACCGTGGCTGAAACAGATCCACTTATCCCTGTGCAACGTCCAGATGAAAAGCCTTTAGTAAAAGAAAACCCGGCAGAACCTCAGGTTAAGAAGCCGATAAAGTAATATTGATAACTCTTTATCAAATAAAAAGCGCCTATTGGCGCTTTTTTAGTTTCAAATGACCCGTCCTAAATCCAAATCTAAGCCCGTCCACCCGTCACTTTATTTGCCCGTCCTTCATCTTTGGCTTTATCGGCACGGCGACGGCGAACATCCTTAGGATCGGCAATCAAAGGGCGGTAAATCTCGACTCTTTGTCCCGGTAAAATGACTTGGTCATGCTTAACGACATTGCTAAACACTCCTAATTTAACCGTATCTAAATCAATCTCAGGGAAAAAACTCACCATCTGACTTTGGCGAACCACCTCAATTGCAGAAGTGCCAGGATAAACACTCACTGAAATGACTTTTTGCTGCATAGGCAGTGCATAAACCACATCAACTACAAACTTATCTGCTTCATTTACCACTGTAAATTACCTTAGCCCGGCTCGTAAATGCCGTCACCATTGACATCATAAGATCATTAAACACTTTACCAAAGGCCATATCGACTAACGAGCTTGAAAACTCAAAGCTTAAATCGAATTCGACCTTGCAGGCATCTTCAGTTAATTCCGTAAAACGCCACTGTCCAAGCAAATGCTTAAAGGGTCCATTTTCTAACGTTAAATCAATACGTTTCCCCGGTATAACTTGGTTACGGGTCGTAAACGTTTTGCGAATGCCAGCCTTACTCACATCAACCGAGGCCAACATGGTTTTACCATCAAACTCTAACACTTTACCGCCTACACAACCGGGCAAAAACTCTTTATATGACTCGACATCATTGACTAAATCATACATTTGCATAGCACTAAAACGGACTAACACACTTCGAGAAATTTGTGGCATAAGGCTTGGCACTCTTCATAAAACGAATTCACGCGATCTAAGAAAACTTAGAGGAATAATCAAAATTTGCACGGGATTTTATCACGATACACAAAAAACGCATCCCTTGCTCACCGCTTGCAGCCATCACAACCTATGCAGACACAAAATATCGTCCTAAAAGACGCTTAGTGCGTTCAAAAAAACAGCAGTAACATAATAGAGGGTTGAAATAAGTCAAATAAACCCTTATATCAATTCCAAATTGATTCACCGTGCGTATAATGGCGCCACTATGGTAAAGAAAAAATCAAGCAAAGCCGCGCCTGCGACTATCGCACGTAATAAGCGCGCAACCTTCGAATACCGTTTCGAAGAAAAAATGGAAGCTGGTCTATCCCTCATGGGATGGGAAGTGAAATCTATCCGTATGGGTAAGGTCAACTTGTCCGACTGTTACGTATTTCTGAAAAATGGTGAAGCCTTTATGCATGGCTGCACCATTATTCCCTTGAATACAGCATCAACACATGTGGTCTGCGATCCCCTGCGGTTGAAAAAACTGCTACTCAGCCGTAAAGAGCTAGATAAACTGGCTGGTTTAGTCGAGCGCCAAGGCTACTCCATTATTCCTATCTCTATGTACTGGCGCAAAGGTGCATGGGTGAAAGTGGAAATTGGCCTAGGTAAAGGTAAGAAAGATCACGATAAGCGCGAAGATACTAAAGCGCGTGAATGGGAAGTGGAAAAAGCCCGCGTGATGAAAAAAGAAAAAACGCACGGATAATGAACAAACGATTGAACTTGAAGTAAATGATGCTAGGTGATCATTAAGCTACAGGTTACAATCAAATTCTTGGGGGCGATTCTGGATTCGACAGGATTCACGAAACCCTGGGAGCATGCCGAGGGGCGGTTGGCCTCGTAAAAAGCCGCACAGTTATAGTTGCAAACGACGATAACTACGCTCTAGCAGCTTAGGCTAGCTAGCCATCTGACACAGGTCTCTCAAATGGGCGGTGTATACAGATGGTCATCTTACATTTGATAGCGAGGGAACTCCGTCCGGGGGTGAACCGCGAAATAGTACCGGACTCGCCCGATGAAATCCTGTCTTTCGGAGTTTATTCGGGTTAATTAAAAGAGAGACTAAGCATGTAGTGCCTTGGATGTAGGTGTTCTGGACGCGGGTTCAAGTCCCGCCGCCTCCACCAATTTTACCAGAAGGGCTTAACCGCAAGGTTAAGCCCTTTTTGTTTGTGATGGCGACAAAGTGGCGACAGCTAAAATTCTGCTTACTCTGTTGTCTCCCTTTTCTGCGGATAAATTACACTTTGTAAACTCTTAAAAATCATTTCAGTTTTTGACCATATGATTTACCCACCCGACATCTCCAGCGCCTCATCAGTCGAACTTACTAAATGCAGGCTCGCAGCTTATCGCTGGCTTGCCACTCTTTAAATAGCTCAGTTAGTCTTGCTTGATTTGCTTACCGCCAGATGCTTTTTTGCTTTCACCTTGGCTTTGCCTAGGTCAATATGTTTCACTGGGATATCAGAAAATAACCATAGATATTATACTGGTTGACGCTACCGAACATACTATATGATGAATAAAGTGAGTTCGATATTTCAGGGAATTACAAGGTTACCTATGGCAATGAGCCTGTTTATACAACCGGCGCATGGATTAATCCATGCGTAGGTGCTGACGGTAAAAACAGTGGTTGCTATGAACCGTAAGGAGATTGTGCTGTGAACAAATTTATTTTTATCGTATTGATAATGTCATTCTTGAGTGGTTGTACCTCGTTAAATGAAGTGCCATTAAATGAGGCTGCCCTTTCTAAGTACGTTGGCGAGGATGTTATTATTACAACTCATTCTGGTGAAGTTTTTGAGTTTACTGTCGAAGGTGCGACAGCGTTAGATATCTATGGTGATAGTATCAATGTGAAAACGACAGATATAAAAGAAATGGAAGTGGTTGATTTTAGCCCTATAAAAACCGTTGGGCTTGGAGCATCGATAGCAGCTTTTTTTGGTGTTGTTTTTGCGGTGATTGTTGCCGGAAGCTAAAACTAGAGTCACTATTTCATCTGCTTAGTAAAGTGTCTAATACTACTGGTACAAAACACAAATCTTGGATATTACGAACCCTAGGGAAGGAGGTTGATTTGAATAAGCTCATTGCTACATTATTTATTTGTTTCACAATATCAGGCTGTTCTTCGTTAAATGAAGTCAAACTTGATGAGAAGCCGACATCAAGCTATGTCGGCGAAAACGTGAGAGTCACTACTCATTCTGGTGAAGTTTTTGAATTTAAGGTTGAAAGCGCAACAGATCTTGCTGTATCCGGACAGGGGAAATACATCAATGTAGCGGACATAGAAAAAATGGAAGTTGAGGAATTTAGCGCACTAAAATCAATTTCACTGTCTGGCGGTCTATATATGCTGGGTGCTGTAATTATAGCTGTCATTGTTTTATAAGATATAACTCACCTAATAAAGGTGAGTTATTCATCAATTTACTTTACAAATGAACGATAATAAGTGGCAACCCTATTCAGTTATTCGTTAAATAGGGAACTATGTATACAAGGTAGATTATTAATAATTAAAGTCTGTAGATCTTTCGAGAATGATTTTTAGACAGTACGGCAAGACGCTATAATCTACTTCGCCAAAAGTAACCATAACCTCAAGCCATGCCAAGACTTATGCTAATCGATGCTCGTTGGGAAAAGCGACTTCATTTAATAAAAAATACAGACCATGTTTATAACAAACCTGAACATAGACAAATACTCGAAGGCATTCTGGCTTATTCCCTAATTCAAATCCTTAGCTAACCTTGCTGACATAGAATGATCTTTATCAATAGCTCGATATTACGCCACCAAAGCCTGAAAGCAGCTTAATGCCGTGATTGCTGATAAAGACTATGGCAGTGAACAACGCCTTCTTGTTTATAATGTGTATTTTTTTACTGTCTTCTTATTACACAATCCGCAGTTCAAGCTAACTAAACTTCGCTTTTCGCGAGCACACCATGCCAGAACGAACAAAATTTAATCTCAAACCGTTAAATATGCCCTAGATGTTGAAGGTTAAAAATCATACGGCAAGCTTCCAGCTGAGGGAGATAGATCGCATTGAGCCATGCAAATTGAAATCAATACTCTTTATTACGTTGAAACATATTGTGGTTTACACCACTTTATTTCGATCATAACCAACTTTCGCCTAGTCGTTGGTCTCCAATATGAATATACTTAACCATACTTTTTCCATTCTGATAACATTCGAATTCGTTAATGCAACCGCCTGAATTAAGAGGGATCCAGAATCCACTACATGTTCGCTTTGGAGATTTCGAAGTCGATGAACGCAATGCTTTACTTATTAGTAATGGACAATCAGTTGCGTTACCACCTATCCCATTTGCAGTATTGTGTGCTCTCCTACGACAGGCTGGGACTTTATTATCCAAACATGCCCTACTAGACGAAGTCTGGGGGCATAGGTTTGTCAGTGATTCTGTTTTGAAAGGGGCTATAAGCGATGTGCGCCGTGCTCTTGGCGATGATTCGCGTCAGCCTCGTTACATTGAGACCCTATCACGCCGAGGCTACCGGTTTATTGCTGCCACTATTGTGATAAATGACAACACAGTACCTACAAAGCAGGTGGATACTGATAGTCGACATGTAACGATTGGTGTGGATAAATTGGAGGTCGAAGCCGTTACTCCTTCGTTATTTATCGGTCGGACTGCGCAACTAAATAAACTTTATCATATGTGGGAACGCGCATTACAAGGCAACAAGGCTATTGTCTGGGTTGCCGGAGAGCCAGGTATTGGTAAAACAACACTGATCGAACATTTTGTGTCTGGACTGAAAAATGTCGTCAGTGCCTTCGGTCAATGTGTACAACATCATGGCGCGGGTGAACCTTATCTGCCAGTGCTTGAAGCGCTGTCAGACCTCTGTCGGCGGGATCCGGCCGCGGCTTCTCTATTACGTGATGTAGCTCCAACTTGGTTGTTGCAACTGCCATGGCTTAGTACCGCTGCGGAGCGTGAGGCGTTGTTGCATGAACTCGTGGGTGCCAATCCACAACGAATGTTGCGGGAGATGGCAGAGTTTGTTGATCGCTACACAGAACTCCATCCCCTATTGCTGATCACCGAAGATTTACAATGGGCTGACCACTCTACTATTCAACTGATTGATTACATGGCCAGAAGACGCAGTCGCCATCGCTTCATGTGGCTGTCAAGCTTCCGGCTGACCGAAGTCATAGCCTTGGATCATCCGCTCAATACCATTCGACATGAGTTAAGACCTGCAGGTTTGTCGGATGAGATCCTGCTTGACTCGTTTTCAGAAAGTGAAGTGGCTGCATATATGGCGGCGCGCAGCCCACTGGAGCTATCGAACGAAGGCTTTGTGCGAACCTTACACGAGCGTACCAGCGGCGTGCCTTTATTTGTTGCTTCCATTGCTAATGAAGTACTGGACAAGATTGCCCAATCTGGCGCGATTGATCCTGTTTGCATGGCAACCACCACTGTACCAGAGAGCCTTGGGTCACTGATTGATCATTATGTAGTTAGATTATCCGATGAGCGACGCAAATTACTTATCGCGGCAGCGGTATCAGGAATAGAGCTTCGCACTGAAACACTTTCACTGGTACTTGGCTGGGATGAATTACAGGTCGTTGATCTCTGTGATGAGCTAGTGCGCGAACGGGTATGGTTGGTAGCCGCAAAACCAGTTTATGAAGACGACAAAGCAGAACATGCCTATGCGTTTCGTCATGCCCTGTATCGTCAGCGGTTATATGACACCATTACCGCATCTACCCGTGCAGAGTTACACCATAAGATTGGTCTTACACTTGAAGCACAACGAGCCAAAGGGCTGACCATTGCAGCAACAGAGCTTGCAAGCCACTTTGATCTGGGCCGCGTGCCACTCAAAGCCTTGCATTATTATGCCGAAGCGGCACAAACGGCCTTGCTGCATTTAAGTCCAGCTGAGTGTATGAGTTTAACTGAACGGGCTTTGAAGTTAGCTGTCCGAACGCCAGCAAGTGAAGAACGCTGTGCCTTTGAAATCACGCTAGCAACCCTGCGTGGCGTCGCGGCTTTTCATACACTTGGCGCGGGTGATGAAACCAAGAATGCCTATCTGCATGCCGTTGAGTTGCTTAGCGAATTTCCACAGCATCCGATGGCGGGTCTTGCACTGTATGGATTAGGCTTTTTGCTCTATCTGCGAGCTGAGTATGCTGAGGCACTGGCTATCGTGGAGCGTACTGAAGCACTCTTTATCACAGGTCATAATCCTTTATTAGTCATCGCCGCATGTATGATCAAAGGACAAGTGCTGATGATCCAAGGTCAGCATGGTAGGGCTCTTGATGCACTGGAACAGGCCTTACCTTCATTGGAACAAGCAAGTGCACAAAACGGACAGAATCTGATCGGTTATATTGTTGACCCTCAGGTGACAGTACAAACAATGATGGGTTTAGCGCTATCCCAGTTAGGGCGCTTTAGTGAGGCAAGTAATCACATGCAGCAGGCTTATGCCCGCGCCCACGCCCAGCCTGTCGCACTAATGGTCACTATCTGGTGTGATACCCTATGTTGTATCCGGCGTGGAGACACTGCACGGGTTGGTGCGCTGGCCAGAGAAATGCAATTACTGGTTGAGGAATATTCTCTTGCTCAGGGCAAAGCAGCCTGTCGCTGGTTCTTAGGCTGGGCAGACGCCCGCTGCGGGAAACCACAGGAAGGTGCCCGTCGTATCCGTGAAGCCTATGATGAAAATTTGGCACTTGGCATGATTTCTGGTGGCAGTGAAACCCTTGGTTATGCCGCAGAAGCTTTGATTATCAATGGGGATTGGCAGACGGCTCAACAGCAACTAGAGCAAGCCCTCGACATAGTAAATACCTATGGCGAGCGGATTTATCTGCCGCAGTTAATGTTAATCCAAGCCACTATCGCGCAGATGCGTGGCGAGCTTAATGCAGAAGCGGAGTCGTTGCGTCACGCCATTTCTGAAGCTCAAAGACAAGGTGCCGTCTGGCTGGAGCTACTTGCTCTCACAAAACTTTGCGAATGTAGTGTCCATACAGCAGAGGATTTATCTGAATTAGATTTGCTCGTACAAAAATTACGTGCATCAGGTGATGATAGTGAATCTGGGTATACAAGCCTAATTGAGCAAGCATCTAATATAATTCAGATTTAATACGAATCACATTGGCTATGTTCACATTAACTGTGTCTGCATAGCCAATACTATTGCTATAACCATGCGTTAACATTCCCAGCTGCATGCTAAAGGCTTCTGGTGCAGAGTAAGCTAGTCCTCTTAGAAGATCTGCACCGCCATCCCCCCTTCGTAATATTGCTAAGACACTGAGTAATCCAACCGAAAAGCCACCTTTCCCTGACAACTATTGATTTGACTGTGCTTACACTGATGCAGACCTCAATGCCACAGGACAAAATGTGATGATCCTCAGAACTGATTCCAAATATCCCATCAACAGAACTTATGTCGTAAAGCTGACTCGCGATGCGACACCAGAATCATTCAGTGGGCGTTTGGAGAACCTAGTGTCAGGTAAACACCGCGACTTTACATCAACCAGAGAGTTGCTTCAGTTGATGACAGTCGATCTCGATGCCGATCACGGCGAAACCAAATCAACTGACGTGCCATTAGGCTGATATAGCCCGATATGCATATGCCCTAACCAATACACATTGGATTGGTAAGGGGTCACAGTGCTCACGGATCCCAACGAAAGCCTGACCCTTCCCTGACCACTCACGGTAACGGCGCTGTTATGCTGATTTACAAAATTAAACATACACAATGGGAATATCAGATGCCTTTAATAGTCTCTATACCCCTGATGTCGCGCCCGATAAAGAAGCGACTCATTGCCGTCATGGTCACATCTACCTTGGCACTTGCCTCGACCGGGTGTGACACCATGCGGCTACAGTCAACAGTCGAACTGCCCGATCAGTTCACCGCCGCCGAAGCCGTTGCCAACGAGCCCGAAATCGCTTGGTGGAACAGCTATGGCGACGTTGTACTTTCTGAACTTATCACTCGCGCAGCGAGTGAGAATCGCGATATCCGCATGGCCATGGAACGCGTCCGAGCTGCCCGTGCTGGCGTCACTATCAGTCGCGCCGCTATGTTGCCCAATGTAGGGGCGGTAGCATCGGCCAGTGATTCTGGAAATGGCTTCAATGGCACCGCCAAGCAAGGCGCACCTGAGATGCAGAGCCTATCAGGCGGTTTGAGTGTTTCCTGGGAACTTGACTTGACCGGACGCTTGCGAGCCGGTGCTGCCGCGGCGGAGGCCGATGCTCAGACGAGCGAGGATCAGGCGCGTGCCGTACGTCTATTAGTGCTGACCGATGTTGCCAGCAACTACTTCAGGCTGACAGGTGCCATGCGTCAACTCGACACTGTACGAGCGATTGCGGCAACCCAAGAGGAAACATTACGGCTAGTAACCGCACGTCATGTAGCCGGTCTGGCCTCGCCATTTGATGTTGAGCGCGCTCGAACCGAAGCGTCCCGCGCCCAAGCCAGCATCCCCCCCTTAGAGACCCTAGTTGCCGTATCACGACATCGCCTTGCCGTGTTGATGGGGTTAGCGCCATCGGCAACCGCCGAATTAACCCCGACCAAGATGCTCGTCGCAGTGCCAGAGATCCAACCTGGACAGCCAGCAAACTTGATCGAGCGTCGCCCCGATCTACTCGCGCTCAAATCTCAGCTTGAAGCTGCAAATTGGCGCCGCCAACAAGCCTCTACCGAATGGTTTCCGCGCTTGTTTGTCAATGCCCTATTCGGCCATCAGAGCTTAGAAATGAACGGTCTAGATCTAGGCTCGGCACGTTTCAATAATGTGGCAGGCCTATTAAGTATGCCTATATTCGACTGGGGCCGGACGAGTGCCATCAACGAAACCGCCGAGAGTATGCAATCCGAGGCGCTGCTGCGATATGAAGACGGCATAATGCGTGCGCTCGAAGATGTCGAAAACGGCCTTGTGGCACTGCGCGATGAACGCAACCGAGCGCAAATGTTGCAAAGTGCGGCGGCTTCGGCCCAAGCCGCATTAGGCCATGCAGAATCCCTCTATGAACGCGGACAAATTGACCTGTTACCACTGCTCGATTCACAACGTGCTCGCTTAGCCGTTCAGATCAGTGCTAATGACAGCCAAACCCAATTGCTGCTCAACAGTGTGCAACTGTTTAAGGCGCTCGGTGGTGGCTGGCAATTCTTTGAACCGACCAGCTCGAGTGCTGTCGCCCCCGCTATCTCCCAAACTCAAACATCTACCAATGAGGTATCGTCGTGAAATTTTTTGCCGCAGCGGCTATCGCCGCAACACTCACTACCCAACTTTGTGCCTGCTCTGAACCTGCTCAAACAGCAGAGATCTTCAGGCCAGTAAAAACGGTCGCGTTGAACTATGAGGATATGCGTAATACTAATAGCTATTTCGCTACAGTGGCTTCGCGCTACGAAGTCGATCAGGCTTTCCGTATCGGCGGCAAAGTGCTCGAGCGTCGAGTCGATATCGGTCAAAGCGTAAAAGCTGGCGATATATTGGCTGTACTTGATGATATTGATTACCGCCTCAATCAAGAGGCTGCGCTACAAAGACTAGATGCGGCGAAGGCTGCAGCACGTCAAGCTGATTCGGATTGGAAGCGATTGGAAGCATTGAAAAAAGATGGTTCAGTCAGCGAATCGCTTGAAGAACAAGCCCACAGTACCCTGTTGACCACTCGTGCGGTAGCCGAAGCCGAAGCACGCCAGTTTGACTTGGCCCGCAATCAGGTGAAGTACACCGTCTTGCGTGCATCAAACAGTGGTGTGATCACTAGCCTGCATATGGAAGTTGGCCAAGTGGTGGCGCCAGGGCAAGCAGTGATCTCTATCGCTAATGAGAATGAACCTGAAATTGTTGTCGATGTGCCTGAAAATAACCTAGAGGAATTTAAAAACTCGCACTATAGGGCAACGCTGTCTAGCGCTGCTAACGACAGTTTTGATGTTGTTCTACGTGAACTTTCAATGCAAGCCACTCCCCAGACGCGCACCTATCGCGCCAAGTTGAAACCCGCTACACCGCGAAAACTGCCTTTGGGTGCCTCGGCGACACTGGTGGCCAAGCATAGTACCCAGGATGCACAGGTGGCAGTGATTCCTTCGTCAGCACTCACGCAATACCAAGGATCTCCTGCCGTGTGGACAGTTCATCCCGTGGATGATGGTTTAACCGGAACCGTTGAGCAGATTAACGTTGCCATAGAAGGCTATCGCAATGATGAGGTCTTAGTGTCCGGCCCAGTCGCAGGAACCTTAGTGGTCACTGCAGGGATCCAGAAAATGGCACCGGGCTTACGAGTAACATTACCCGCTGCACAAGGGAAGATGCTTGCTGGGCAGGAGGTGAGTAAGTGAAATCTTTCAACCTAACGGAGTGGGCACTGGGCCATCGCGCCGTAGTGCTATTTCTCATCGTCCTCATCTCAATAACTGGGGTGCTTGGTTTTGGAAAGCTGGGACAGCTCGAGGATCCTAACTTTTCAGTGCCCTCAATGACGGTAATGGTGTTATGGCCTGGCGCGACGGCACTGCAAGTGCAAGACGAAGTCCTTAACCGCATGGAGAAAAAATTTGAGCAGCTTGATCACTTCGAAAAAGTAGTGACCTTCGCTCGTCAGGGATTTGGTGGCATGACCATCACGGTCAAGGGCGGCACAACTCAAGCGGACCAGCAAGAAGCATGGTATCAAGCTCGCAAGAAATTCAGTGATCTGAAGTTGGAGCTGCCAGATGGGGTCGTCGGCCCAATCTTCAACGATGAATACGGCGATGTATATGGCTTGATGTATGCGTTAAAAGGTGACGGTTTTAACCTTGCTGATCTGTCCGACCAAGCTGAACTCATTAAGCTTCGCCTGCTTAAAGTGCCCATGGTGAAGAAAGTAGACTTGTTCGGTAAACAAGCAGAACGAATTTATATTGAGTTCTCTCACGAACGTTTAGCTACTTTGGGTATTTCGCCACAACAAATCGTGGATACACTTAGTAACCAAAACGCCATCGTTCCTGCAGGGTCACTCGACACCCGTAATGATCGCGTGTTTGTGCGTGTTAACGGTCAGTTTAAAAACGTCGATGACATCCGTAATCTGCCGATCGCCGTGAATGGACGAGTCATTAAACTGGGCGATTTCACTACAGTTCATAGTGATTATGAGGATCCACAGACCTACACCATTCGCCACAACGGCCAGCAAGTATTGATGCTCGGCGTGGTAATGACCAACGATGGCAACATCGTTCGCCTTGGCGAAGCTCTCAGTGTTGCAATACAGGATATCCAGAACGAACTCCCCTATGGTGTTGAACTGGAACAAGTCGCCGATCAACCTACGACGGTCAAAGAGGCAGTCTGGGACTTTGAGCGTTCCTTGATGGAAGCATTAGCGATTGTTGTTATTGTCAGTCTAGTGAGCCTGGGCTGGCGTCCGGGTCTTGTCGTCGCCCTTTCTGTGCCCTTAGTGCTGAGCATGGTGGCTATCGTCATGTTGGGTCTGGGCTGGAATCTTGAGCGTATTTCTCTGGGATCCTTGATCATCGCACTGGGGCTGTTAGTGGACGACGCTATCATAGCCTTGGAAATGATGGTGGTGAAAATGGAAGCGGGTTGGAGTAAGGCCGAGGCCGCCGCCTATTCCTATAAAGCGACCGCTATGCCGCGTCTTAGTGGAGCGCTGATCACGGCTGCAGCCTTTATGCCTGTCGGTTTTTCCGAATCGACAACGGGCGAATATGCTGGGGGGATCTTCTGGATTGTAGGCGCGGCAGTGCTGCTGTCATGGATTTGTTCTGGCCTATTTACCCCCTACCTCGCCGTCAAGATGTTGCCTGATGATCTCAAACATCACGATGCGAATGTGACGCCATACTCGACACCATTCTACCGTAAGCTACGGGGATTAATCCAAAAGACCATTGCGCGTCGCTGGTGGGTTATTGGTGCTACGGCTTTTGCATTAGTGTTAGCCGTGTGGGGAATGAAGCTGATACCTCAGCAATTTTTCCCAAACAGTACTCGACCTGAGCTGATTGTCGATCTGCGCGTTAAGGAAGGTGCATCATTTGCAGCCACCACTGAGCAAGTTAAACGCATGGAGGAATGGCTCTCCAAAGATGAAGATGTGCGCTTCTTTACCGCCTATACAGGTGCTGGTGCGCCGCGCTTCTATCTATCGCTAAACCCAGAGTTGCCTAACCCAGGTTATGCGCAATTTGTGGTTATGACCCACGATCTAGAGGCCCGTGAGCGAGTACGTTCTCGTTTAATGACTGTCTCTGACGAGAAGTTTCCTGAGACCTGGGTGCGTGTCACTCGACTCGAACTCGGCCCCCCAGTTGGCTTCCCTGTGCAGTTCCGTATTGTCGGACCCGACATTGAGATGGTGCGTTCAATTTCTCGTAAGGTTGAGCATATCGTAGCGAGCAATCCAGAAGTACGAGACGTTCAACTCGACTGGAACGATCCTGTGCGTACGCTGCGAGTTGAGTTGGATCAGGAAAAAGCACAAGCACTCGGCTTGAGCCCTACGGATATAGCCCTAGCGACGCAATCACTGATGCAGGGAATACCTCTATCGCAGCTACGTGATGGTGAAGAACTGATCGATATCATGGCCCGTGCAATTCCGTCTGAACGCTTAGATGTTAATACGCTCAAGGATATTAACCTCTATACCCGTCAGGGAACTGTGGTGCCTTTATCGCAGATAGCAACGATTAGCAATGAATTAGAAGAGCCTGTGCTGTGGCGTCGTAACCGCGATATGGCAATCACTGTTCGTGCCGATGTTATCGATGGTGCCCAGGGTGTCACTGTGACTGAGGCCATTCTGCCATTACTGGAGAGTGTCAAAGCTCAATTGCCCTCGGGCTATCGCATTGATGTCGGTGGTGCAGTTGAAGAGAGCGATAAAGCGAACGCCGCTCTTATGGCTGTCGCGCCTGTAATGCTAGTGACTATTTTGCTCATACTGATGTTGCAATTACAGAGCTTCTCGCTGATGACCATGGTGTTCCTAACGGCACCGCTGGGTCTGATCGGGGTTGTCGCCGCCCTGCTACTGTTCCAAGCACCACTAGGGTTTGTTGCCATCCTTGGGATTATTGCGCTGTGCGGGATGATTATGCGTAACTCAGTGATCCTTATCGATCAGGTGCAAATCGAGGCCGCTAGTGGTCGCGATCCTTGGACCGCAGTGGTAGAGGCAGCGGTGATGCGTGCTCGCCCAGTGATATTGACTGCTGCGGCAACCGCGCTTGCCATGGTACCACTCACTCGCAGTGTGTTCTGGGGGCCAATGGCTATCGCCATTATGGGAGGCCTGATTGTGGCGACCATGTTGACTATCTTCTTCGTGCCAGCGTTATATGCCGCTTGGTTCAAGATAGAGCCACCTTCAGCTACACAGGACAAGCCAGAAGTACAAGCCCCAGTGCTTGAATCTTAAGGCAGGAGACGGTCAGATGACATCAAGATCTGCCCCAAAACAAACATTGCAAACTGCGACTGCTTGTCCAGAATGCGATCTGCTGGTCGATGGAACGACCAACAGCGGCCATTGTTCACGTTGTGGCGCACGACTCTATCGACAAGGGCGCCACAGCCTAGACAACACTTTAGCACTAGCCTGTTCAGCCCTAGTGTTATTGATCGCTGCCAATGCTTTTCCGATCGTTGGACTCGATATTCAGGGACAACGTATCGAAACGACTGTGATTGGCGCGGCGGTCAGTTTGTGGCGAGAAGAGATGGGAATGGTGGCCATCTTGGTGTTATTGAGTACAACAGTCCTACCTCTCATTGAGCTAGCGGGGCTGGTCTGGATGGCATTACCGCTACGATTAGGTAAACGTCCTCCAGGTTTCTCTTGGGTTTTCAGAGTACTACACATGGCCCATCCTTGGGCCATGATCGAAGTGTTTATTATGGGTCTCCTCGTTGCACTGGTAAAATTAACCAACGTTGCGGACGTCTTTGCTGGCGCCGCCGCTTGGTGTTTCGGCTGCGTGATGCTACTGCTGGCAATCCTTCACACCATAGTTGAGCCACGGGATCTCTGGCAAGCTTGGGAAGAGGCAGAGCAATGAGCGGGTTGCAAGCCATCCGAACAGGCACAGCCACGTGTTTGACATGCGGCATGCTGGGTTCGCCGATCCCCAAACCCGTCTGCAAACGTTGTGGTTCATCGCTTCATTTTCGCAAGCCGAACAATATTCAGCGCACTTGGGCGTACCTGATTGCCGCCTATGTGCTGTATCTGCCAGCCAATTTGCTACCGATAACCATCACTCGTTCAATTTTCGGGACACAACACGACACTATTATGAGTGGTGTCGTTTATCTCTGGCACAGCGGTTCTTGGGCCATCTCGCTCATAGTGTTTATTGCCAGTGTCGTCGTACCTTTGCTGAAATTGTTCTCGCTAACCTTACTCGTTATTAGTGTCCAACGTCGATGGTGCGGGGAAGTGATGCGGCGGGCGAAGCTCTATCGCATCCTCGAGGCCATCGGCCGCTGGTCCATGCTCGATGTCTATGTCGTCACCATACTTGTCGCATTGGTGCGTGCCGAATCCCTCGCCACTATTTCACCCGGTAGCGGTGTCCTTGCTTTCGCCGCCGTCGTCATCCTGTCGATGCTGGCGGCCATGGCTTTCGATCCAAGACTTATCTGGGATCCTCTGGACGAGACGCAACCGAAGGAAAATGTAAAATGAATCTAGGTAAAAATTCTGCAGCATCAGTAACCTCCAATAATTTCCCCACAGGAAATTCTCGCTCGCGTAAGGAATTACTGATCTGGATTGTACCGGCGCTAGCCGTACTCATCGCCATAGGCTTGGCCGTTCAAGCCGTCCTGATGCGCGGGCCAGAAATTACGATACAGTTCCCCACGGCGGAAGGCCTAGAGGTGAATAAAACCAAGATCAAGTATAAGGATGTAGAGATAGGTATGGCGACGTCCATTGCCTTGAGTGACGACCAACGCTCGGTCAAAGTCACCGTTGCTATGGCCAAGCAGGCCGAATCACTGCTAGTCAAGGACAGTCGATTTTGGATAGTACGCCCCCGTATTGGGGCGGGTGGCATCTCCGGCCTGAGCACTATGCTTTCTGGCGCCTTTATTTCCATCGATCCCGGCTCCTCGCATGAGCCTTATCACAACTTTATTGGGTTAGATACCCCTCCGCTGATCGTTAGTGGTATGTCTGGTCGTCAGTTCTTGCTCACCGCCGACGATCTGGGCTCTCTCGATATTGGCGCCCCAGTGTATTACCGGCGTATACCGGTCGGCCGCGTGGTCGGTTATGCCATGCATCCCGATGGTAAAGCTGTGTCTGTGCGTATTTTTGTCGATGCTCCCTTCGATCGTTTTGTCACAACAGCATCGAGGTTCTGGCATGCCAGCGGCATAGATGTATCCCTTGACAGCGAAGGGGTAAAGATGGATATACAATCTCTGGTCAGCCTCGCCGTTGGCGGGGTCGCTTTCACTAATAGCAGTGATGCGAAAGACGTGGCAATGGAGGAGGCATTAGCTGAATCCGAGTTTCCCCTCTTTAACGACCGCACCGATGCCCTAAAAGTGCCGGACACTCTGGTCCAGAAATTCGTACTGATCTTCGACGAATCCGTGCGCGGGCTGACAGTAGGTTCGCCAGTAGACTTTCGTGGTCTGCCTGCTGGAGAAGTATCCCGCATCGATCTCGATGTCCGCTCCGCAGGCGCCGATGTGACCATGGCCGTCGAAATCAGCCTCTACCCCGATCGCCTAGCAAGTCGACAACGGGATCAAAGCGCGCAAACACAAAGCTCATCGAGCCTACGCCAGATTATCGATAGTATGGTGGTCAATGGGTTACGTGCCCAATTACGCACAGCTAACCTACTGACAGGACAACGCTATGTAGCATTGGATTTCTTCCCCAAGGCCAAGGCAACCCAGATGAACTGGGCGCAGACAATCCCCCAATTACCGACTCAAGCAGGTTCCTTAGATTCCTTGCAAGATCAACTGCAGAGCGTCGTAGAAGCCATGCATAAAACCTTGGAACATACCGATAAGCTGGTCGTCAATATCGATAAAAACGTCATACCTGAGCTGTCTGCGACACTAATCGACGCCCGTAGCACCTTAAATCAGGCCGAACGTGTGCTTGCCAGTGATTCTCCAACACAGTTGCAGTTGCGTGACACCCTGCGAGAAGTCGGTCGAGCCGCGACGGCAGTCCGAGATCTTGCCGATCTGCTCGAACGACACCCGCAAGCACTCATCACTGGAAGGAAGTAAACCCAATGATATATATGGAAAAAATCATCATTATATCCCTAACGCTATTTGTTGCGGCTTGTGTGACTTCTACGCCAGTCCATTACCTCTCGCTTGATGATGGGCAAGCAACACCATTAGGGTCGCCGAGCGGTCTGCGTGTCGCCATTACCCAAGTTAACTTGCCAGAGGTTATCGACAGGCCGCAATTGGTCATCCAGACCGCGAGTTATCAACTGCAAATAGATGAGCAATACGAATGGGCTGAGCCACTGCGAGCACAAGTTCCACGCGTCTTTGCCCGCTATCTAGGCGAGGCATTGGACTCTAGTCGTGTTATCGCATTAGCCATAGATGCCCAAAATTTCGATTTGGATTTCAAGGTAATGCTAAATATTCAACGCTTCAACGTGATAGCAAAACAAGAGGTTGAGCTGGACGTGCTATGGCGTGTGGAAGCGCAAAATGGCAGCAGCTTTGTGGGTCGCAGTTTGATCAGGGAAGTGATAGAGACAACGGGATCCAGCGACTACACAAATGCACTGGCAGCCAAGAACCGTGCATTACAAACCACGGCAAAGCAGGTTGCATCTGAGATCACTGATAAGCTCAAGGAAACAACTTCAACTGATTAATTATTAAAAGGAAACTGCTGATTATGAAAAAAACACTCACCAGAATCTTACTGATTGGCCTCTGTCTAGTCAGCAGTTTATCCCAAGCTTGGGCGGCCAGTGATGGAGCTATATCACTCACCTGGGAAAATGATGCCTTCACAGGTACAGATAACAACTACACCAATGGTGTTGGCTTTACCTGGGTTTCAGGCGCTATCGATACCGATAACGATGGGCTTGTTGAGCAGTGGACTGACCTCTGGTCTTTCCTGCCCTTCGTTGCAGACAGTGAATACCAGACCTACGCGTCTTGGTCTGTAGTGCAGGAGATGAATACGCCCGACGACGACACTATTCCTAATCCCAGCGAAGACGACCAACCTTTTTCAGGGATCCTCTATATCGACAGTACCTTGTATGCACAGAAGGAAGACTGGATGCACCTCTGGCAACTCAAGCTGGGGGTCGTTGGACCTATGTCCCATGCCGAAGATGTGCAGCGAGGGTTCCACAAGGTGATTGGAGCCAACAAACCGCACGGCTGGGACACTCAGTTGCCCAATGAAGCTGTAGTAAACCTTACCTACACGGTTGCCCACCTCGTCGCAGCAGGCTCTGTCGGAGATTCAGCACAATGGCGGCTAGTACCCATTGGAACCCTTGGACTGGGTAACTACTTTACTGGCGCAGGTGCAGGTGTCTACGGTGAAGTTGGCTGGAATCTAGTGGACGCCTTGGGGGTGAGTGCATTGCGTTCTGGGTTTAATGTGGCCTCCACTGTCGGTGTCAAACCCTTGGCCGAGTGGTCCTTCAGCTTCTTCGGCGGCATAGGCGCTTACGGTGTTGCCCACTACCTACCATTAGACGGAACCTTATTCCGAGACAGTCGTTCCGTCGATTCTAATCCTTTGATTGGTATGGTCTCTGCCGGATTTTGCCTGCGTAGGGGGACATTCAGTTTGAGTTACTCCAATACCTTTTTCTCTGAGACCTTCGAAACCGAACGCCACAAAACTGACTTTGGAACCCTAGGGATGTCATGGACTTTCTAGCGGTTAACACACTATAGGGTTCCACACTGAATCAACCTAACTTTGAAAAATGGCGCATAACAACGCCAGTATCAAACCTATTTTAACTGAGAGACCTGTATGTACGACAAGCACAACATCACCAACGTAGAACATCATTTAGATCCCAAACGCCCCTTAGTGAGCATGACAGATCTCAATGGCATTATCTTGAATGCCAATGCGAGTTTCGTCCAGATCAGTGGTTTTCAGCTAGAGGAACTGCTCGGCCAACCACATAATATTATTCGTCATCCTGATATGCCGCCCGAGGCATTTGCCGACATGTGGAACACAATTAAAGCCGACAAGCCTTGGCGAGGCGTGGTTAAAAATCGTTGCAAAAATGGGGACTACTATTGGGTAGATGCCTACGTCACTCCGGCATTTGAACAAGGGAAAAAGATTGGCTATATGTCTGTCCGTAGCCGCCCTACCCCTCAACAAATAGCACAAGCCGAAGCTCTGTATACGGCGGTAAGACAGAAAATGGCTATCATCCCTGCCACGAAATATCAACACGACATCTCGCTCAAGATAAGGTTATTACTATTAATATCCCTCCCTACACTGTGTCTGGGTGCTGAACTGTTTGTCGCTGAGCATTGGCGTTGGAGCGTCAGTTTAATGGGCGCTATTTTGGGGATAGGATTGGGACTATGGACCTATTTAGGCATTCTATCGCCACTAAAGCGGATTGGTGATGCGATGAATAAGATCTCAGCGGGGAACTTCCGCTATGAAATTAATCCACATGCAGCCCAAGAGTTCTCTGGCATTTTGGTTGGCTTTCAGTCTATGGGCGTGAGTCTGCGTGCCGTAATCGCCGACATGTTGATCATCGGAGGAGACATAGAATCTCAATCTCGCACCCTTAATGGTCAAGTAGAAGATGCGACTCATCGTACTCGGCAAGGGGCAGAAAATATCTGCACAATGGCGGCGGCAGTAGAAGAACTATCGGCTTCTGTCAGCGAAATTTCGCAACACACACGCCAAAGTGCCGAACAAGCAACCGCCGCAGTGGAGCAAGTTGATCTGGGCGATAAACAAATCTCCTCGACATTGGAAGCGTCAAAAGAGGTGAAGGCAAGTATGGATAGTGCTCAAGCCATGATTATAGAGTTGGATGCCGAAGTATCATCAATCCGACAACTTGCGCAGATCATTAAGGAAATCGCAGATCAAACCAATCTTTTGGCGCTCAACGCCGCGATTGAGGCCGCACGGGCGGGTAACTCCGGCCGAGGCTTTGCGGTGGTAGCCGACGAAGTGCGCAAACTGGCAGAGCGAACTAGCGGTAGCACAGTGGAAATCGCTTCCACCGTCGAACGTATTGGCACCTGCACAGCCAATACTCTCGTTGCTATGGGGGAAGCGGCTAAAGAGGTTCAGCACAGTAATACCCTGCTTGAGGCGAGTCGAAACACTTACGAGGCTATCAAAGGTTCGGCGGGCGACATCCAGCGCTCCGCACGAAATATTGCCCACATGCTGCAGCAACAAGAAGTCGCCTCGGCTGAAGTAGCAAATAACATTGATTACATTAGTTCACTCGTCGAGCAAAACAGCCAGAGTGTGACATCCATACACGAAGCCGCCGAGCAATTAAATCGTACCGCGAATCAACTGCAATTTATGACCAGATCTTTCGAGCCCTCTTTATAAAGCGAGAAATACGAGAAATAATAGTGATCAATATACGCCAATGCACTGCCTCACTAAAATGACTTAAACCGTGGTAAAACTGCCATATCGTGATGCCTATTATTTATGGCATTTACGATATGGCATAAATAATTGTGTGGCGGGACTTACACTACACATACTTTCACAAGCTGATTTCTGTCCCCCCAAAAATAGACAATTAAAGAGAGCGGATCTGCCGTAGCGGAGGATCCCAAAAAAGTCATTGAACAGCTTTACACCGTTTTGACCCCTAACGATAAAGTGCTTTACCTCAGTAAGCTGTTGATCACTTGTAGCCTATTGGCAAAAGTGATTTTGCTCGACTAAGATCATGATCAGATTTGTTCAATTAAGATCGAGGTTAAAAATGGCAAAAGTTTTCACAGACCAATTGATTTCGCTATTAATTGAGCATGTTACTCAAACTGAGAACGGAATCGCTGCCCTTGACTCAAATGATCGCTTTATTTTTTTTAATGATGCATTTACTTCTATGTTTGGTCTTCAAGGTTATCTAAAGCTTGGGCATACCTTTGACGATATGCTAACCCAAATGTTTACCCAAGGTGTGGGTCCAAACAGCAGAGCCTCAACACTGAAAGATTGGCTGGAATATGTCCATTTTCAGTACCGTACTAAGCCCTTTCGCAGCTTTGAAGTGGACTTGGTAAACGGCCACTGGGTGTTGATGACTGAACAAGTCAACGCTAATGGTGAGGTAGTGCTAGTCAGCAATGACATTACCAGAGCAAAAAAAACCGAACTGGAGCTTGAAGCCGCACGCGCGATACTGGAACGACAAGCCCTGACAGATGAGCTAACGGGTATCTCAAACCGTCGTCATTTTATGATGTTACTGCACAGCGAATATCACCGAACTAGACGATATGACCGCTGTACTGCTTTAGCTATTTTAGATATTGATCATTTCAAGAAAATAAACGATATCTACGGGCACCCAGTTGGAGATGAGGTGCTTTGCCACTTTACTCACCTACTTCAGATGCAGCTACGCAAACAAGATGTGGTAGGCAGATTAGGGGGAGAAGAATTTGCTATATTACTGCCCGAGACCGCTGAAGCTGAAGCGGTTGTTCTTATTGAAAGGATTATTAAAGAACTCAAGCTGGTCAACTTGGATACCATAGCACCCGGTTTTAACTATACCTTTTCTGCTGGGGTTGCAGAGCTGACCGCAAAGAATATGACTAGCATTGAGAATTGGATATCTGTTACCGATAAAGCACTCTATCAAGCAAAAACATCGGGAAGAGATCGAGTGATGATATACAACCCCACCCTCAAATAAATATGCTAAGCACACAGACAAGCTTGTGCCTCATATTCAGACCCTGTAGAGCCTAATCAACAAGGTCTCATCGCTATTATTTTGATGTAAAGTGATGAATATGTTGCTTAAGAAACTCAGGCAACAAAACCACTTTCCTTCCAGTCAGTAAGCTGACGTCATCGGAAGGATCATCTGAAATCCCCTGCCGATAGAGACCGGCCATCTCCATCTGATGTTGAATATGCGCCTTTGGCATACCTTTGATAAGCATGACTATTTTTGTAAGCCACATCGGCACATATTTATATCTTATCTGTTGTCCCATCAAATTGCTGAGCTCATCAGCCAGCTTCTGGAACGATGATGGGCTTCCGCACATCTTGTAGGTTTTGCTCTCTACCTTGTCATCGGTCAGTAGGTGCACGGCACAAGCGGCTATATCTCTGGTGTCAATAAAGCGAAACGCTGTTGAAGGTGAAAATGGCAGCATGATTTTTGCTGATTTGCGCACCATATCGGCCTGAAGCCCCAATAGGTTCTGCATAAAGAAATTGCATTGTAAAATACTGTATGTTTTGGCATGAGCCTTTAGCTCCTGCTCTATATGCCAGTGTGCCCGCCCCACGGCCGAAGGCGAGTGTTCGCTGACGCTTTTGGGTGTACCTGATATTTTTACTATATGCTGGATACCCACTTTACTGGCGGCTCGAATCGCATTAATTTGCTGTTGCTGCATGGCTTCAGAATTGGGTGAGACCAGTAACAATTTGCTACCCCCCACCATGGCTCTCTCCAGAGAGGTCGGGTCATCCAAATCTGCCACTCTCATACTGTGACCAGTGAACTGCGCCGGAGCTTTCTGCAAATCGCGGCTAAGAAATACAGCTTCTTGCTCACCTTTAACCAGAAGGTCAGACACTTCGCGACCAATATTACCTGTAGCACCAAGCACTATAATCATAAAAAACGTACCACCTGTTTAACTAAAAAATACTGATTAAAGCACCGACTCAGGACCCAATCTGTCCCTGTCGATACGGCTGTTATCCTGAATTTCTGGGCCTACCACGTTTCGGCTTTTTCGTCGGGACAGTGCTACTCTGAGGTTCTGTTTCAGGCAGAGGTAAGTGTGCAATACGATGAGCTTCTACGGCATCAACACCCAATCCTAGCAGTAACATCTCCGTCAGTATTACATCGGCCCCTAGTTGGTCGTAACCATCCAGTATGGCTGCCATCATGCCCGTTGTGGCTGATGCAACCAGTGTCACGGCAATGGCCTCACTCCCATAATTGAACATCCCCTGACGTGAACCCAACTGCAAATCGCCCCGCAAATTGTTAGCCACCGCGGTACGAATTCTGCTGTCGTACTGAAAGATGTTCACCACTGCACCAGCCCAAATCCGATCACGCCTACCCTCGCGAATAAACATGCGAACGCCTATCGCAAGCCGCTCAGCTCCACTTTCAATGCCCTGGCTGAACTTAGTGATTTGGTCGGAAAGCTTATCTGCCAGTTCCATACCCACAGCTTCCAGCACCGCTTCACGGCTTCTGAAATAGTTGTAAACCGTACCATTAGAAACCTCGGCCTTTTCCGCTAACTCATTGAGAAGGAGTTCACTTACGCCTTTTTCGGCATAAATGTTTAAAGCGGCGTTCAGTAGAGCCTGCCGGGTTCTGGCTTTCTTTTTATATCCACGTGTTAATTTTTGATCTTCCTCAGTGATTAACCCCATATCTGTATCTGGGAGCATATTGTTATCCTTTCGATGTCAAATAATTAAAAGTATATCAATACTGACATATTTTTAATTTTTAAACATGGACAAGGCCTGACGAATAAGTTCAGAACCTTGTTCAGCAGGACCATCCAACATCACCACCTGATCAGGCCGCACGACCACCAGCCAGCCACAGGCTTTCCCCAACACAAAGGCATTGCCCATGGTTTCGGCAAAAGGCGTATCGCTGGTTTTAAATTGTCCCCGTAGTCCGAGGTGCAAATAACGTCCTCCGACGGCTTCCCACGCTTGACAGATGCTAGTATCCAGACCTTTTTTTGGATCAATACCTATCCCCAGCAACAGCAGTTGCGACCCAAACACATCATCGCTCAACTGCATTCCCTGTTCTGTTCGTAGCCATTCCTGCGGCAGTTGTGCGCCCCGTACTAGGCCAGCATTACTTTTTCCCTTGCTGAAGAGCCCTTTAATAAAGCGATTAGCTGGCTTAATTTTTAGTTCTTCAAAATAGGGTCTAGTCAATGGGAACATACCCAGCAATCGCATCAATCCGTGCACAGCGATGGCTTTGAACGCTGAAGTCGGCATAACAAGTTTACCCATCATCCTAGCGAGATCGATCATTTGCTTGGCATGGGGGCGACGTTCTTGATCGAAACTAGCCAGAATGGCTGGCGTTGCTTTGCCCTCTGTAACCCAGGCAAGTTTCCATGCAAGGTTGGCGACATCCCTAAGCCCTGCGACCAGTCCCTGCCCAACAAAAGGAGGAGTAATATGTGCTGCATCGCCGACAAGAAACACCCTTTCTTTTTGGAAAGCATTGCAGCAACGGGCATGGAAACGATAGACAGCCTGACGCTCTATCGTCAGATCTTCAGCGCTAAGCCAGGGAGTCATCAGCTCGGCAATTTTTTCTGGTTGAACCATGTCTTCACGTTTTTCATTCGGATGCAGCATAAACTCCCAGCGTTCACGTCCACCCGGAGCAGGCATATGGGGTGATGGGCGTCTGGGATCGCAGATAAACTCAACATGGTCTATGGCTTTGTTATGGCGCCCATTAACGTCCACTATCAACCAATCTTCCGCATAGCTTTCGCCTTCAAATTCCTGACCTATCAAGGAACGTACTCGCGAACTTGCACCATCGGCCCCCACCAGATAGCGAGCGAACACTCGCTCTTGCTCACCATTGGCATTTTCAAGGGTGGCAACCACACCTTGGGTATGCTGTTCGAAACCCAATAATTCGGTTTGAGTCCGAACAGTGACGCTAGGCCAAGATGTAACCAGCGACCTCAGCGCACTTTCAAGGGAAGGCTGGTAAAAGGTCACCAACTTTGGATGACCATCTATACTGCCACTGGTGTTAACCCTAGCAAACTGACCTAAATAGGGGCTGTGCATCCGAACTTCTTGGATGCCATAACGTTCAAAACTCTGATCATCTAATCCAACCATCTGGAGTATGCGTAAAGCTTCATTGTCCAGCGCAATCGCTCTGGGAGCCATGACCAAATCTTCTAGTCGATCTATCACAAGGCAACGAACTCCGTAGCGCCCCAATAACGCTGCCAAAGCGGCTCCCACAGGCCCATAGCCCACAACCAATACATCAACAACTTGCTCTGACATCCAGTCTATTTTCTCTTGCATATTCATTTTCTACTCATGGTTTCATGGATGGCTAAGTGGGTACTTTTCAGAAAAGCGAGGATCCATCCATCGAGCCAATATTGACATTTGTATCAATATTGATCTATTTTCAAATAAGTGCAATATAATTTATAAATTACTAAGGGCTACCCTAATTCATGCCTCAACTCAGCACAGACCAACCTCAACGTCATCCTTCGCCCACGGTGAAGGCAAAGAAACTTACATATTTGTCTTTCGAGTTGCCGGATCTGGACAAGGCGGAGCGCTTTTTGAGCGACTTCGGTCTGGTTCTAGCAAAACGCGAAGAACGCACGCTGTACATGCGTAGTGCTGGCACAGAACCTTTCTGCTATCGGATTGAGCAGGCAGAGCAGCCCAAATTTCTGGGCTTTGGATTACTGGTCGACGGAATGGACGCGTTGGAAAAGCTTTCACTGTTACCCGGTGCTTCCGCAATTCAACTACTGGACTGTCCAGGCGGTGGTCAGGTGGTGCGTTTGCAGGACCCTTCAGGTTTTACGGTGGAAGCTTTGTTTGGCCTGCAAGAGCAAGCGGCATTAAGCCATCGTGCTGCGCTGGATTTGAATTACGAATTAAAAACGCCACGGGTTAACACTGCCCAGCGGCCACCTATAGCCGCACCTGAGGTGCTGAAACTGGGCCATGTCGTACTGGAAGTGGCTGATTTTCAAGTTACCAGTAGCTGGTATAGCCAACATTTCGGTTTTATTCCAAGCGATGTACAGGTACTGCCGGATGGTTCACCCGCTGTGGTCTTTATGCGACTGGACCTCGGAGATACACCCTCTGACCACCATACCCTCGCGATAGCGCAGGGCTTTATGCCTTGCTATAGCCACAGCGCTTTTGAGCTGGTCGACGCAGACGCTGTAGGTATGGGGCAAAGAGTACTGAGGGAAAAAGGCTGGGATCATGTATGGGGCATGGGCCGCCATATTCTGGGCAGTCAAATTTTTGATTACTGGCAAGACCCATGGGGATTCAAACTCGAACATTACTGTGATGGTGATGTGTTTACTAACGATGTTCCAATGGGGGTTCATCCGGTCAGCCGTGAGGCGATGTCGCAATGGGGACAGACCATGCCTGCAAGTTTTACTAAACCGAAACTCACACCCACGAAAATCAAAGCCATGTTGCATCATTTGCGCCATAGCCCAGATCTGACATTACGCAAATTAATTACATTGGCAAAACTATTTAGCTGATCACCGGAGATCACCATGGCACTACATATTGTCCGCTTTCAGCACGATGAAGCTATCGGCTGGGGCATACTCGAAAATAACAATGTTTACCCTCTAAATATACCTTGCTCGACTACTAAGGCATTGTTAGATATAGACAGAGAAAAGATGAAAGCCGCTATTGGCAAAGAGGCTCTAACGCTAAGCAGCATTAATCTACTCTCTCCAATTACGTCGCCGAGCAAAATACTCTGTCAGGGGGCGAACTACCGTCAGCATATGATTGATTCAGGTATGGATCCTGATGTCAAAAAGTTCAATATGTTTTTCACTAAATCGACCGCTTCTATCAACAATCCCACTGGTGTAATCATCAAACCCTGGCATGTGTCGCTTCTTGATTATGAGATAGAGTTAACCTTAGTTCTGGGTAAACAAACTCAGGGACCTTTAGAAATCACAGAACACAATCTACATGAATATGTCGCTGGGATCTGTATTGGTAATGATGTCTCTGCCCGAGATATACAGATACCACAGATGCAATTTCACAAAGGCAAAAGCTATCGTACCTTCTGCCCACTTGGGCCCGTCTTATGTTTACTCGATAAAAGTGAAATGCATTACCTAAACTCACTACAATTAAAATTGACAGTAAACGGCAATATTCGCCAACAGGATTCTACTGCCAATTTAGTATTTAAACCTGCGGAGTCACTCTCCGAGTTTTCTCAAATCCACGACTTTGAACCTGGCGATGTGGTGATGACAGGCACACCCAGTGGTTGTGCCCTAAAGCTCCCGCCTCCGTTAATTATCCGTTTGTTGGGGTTATTACCTGAAAGTAAAAGATGGCAACTGTTTATCAAAAGCCAAAAACGTCGCGAGGAATATCTTAAACCCTCTGACTATTTGGAAGCCACTATTGCCAGCCTAGATGGAGTGATCAATCTAGGACAACAATTCCACGTCATTAAGGATGAATAGATGCAAACTTATTCTGGCATAGGCTGTTATGAAGATGTACTGGCAATGGAAGCTGCAGGCAAGCCAGAGCTTCCAGCCAGCACCTATGACATGATCCGTCAGGGGGCTGCACGAGACCCGCATGCACCTGCACTGACGTTTTTTTTGCAGGCAGACGAGCATAAAGATCCCGAAACCTGGACTTACCAGGCGTTGCTGGAACAGATCCATCAAACGGCTAACTTTCTGCATAAATTAGGTGCCGACAAAGACACAGTCATCGCCTACATACTGCCGAATCTGCCAGAAACTCATTTTATAATTTGGGGTGGGCAGGCTACAGGTATTGTCGCCGCTATAAACCCTTTACTCGAGCCAGAAGCTATGGCGGATCTGCTGAATGCAGCAGGTGCGTCTATTCTGGTCACACTGGCCCCTTTTCCTGGTACAGATTTATTTGCCAAGGTCAGTCAGATGTTACCAAAGGTGCGTGGCATCCGGCATCTGGTACTGGTTAATCTCTGTGATCGGGTGCGTGGTGCGAAAAAGCAGGGCGCCAAAGAATTACAACAAATGGAAGTGCTGCGTTTGTGTGGTTCAGGCCTGCTGAGCAGCCGGCTGCCAGCTCAGATTCTGGTGCATGATTTTGCTGAAGCCATCGACAGTCAGACGAAAGACAAGCTGAATTCAGCCCGGGTGTTTTCTTCCAGCGATTACTCCTCCTATTTCTGCACAGGAGGCACTACCGGAGCACCAAAAATAGCGGTGCGAACCCATGGCAATGAAGTGGCCAACGCCTGGAGTGCCAGTCAGTTTTTTGGCTCAGATACGGCAAAACCCAGAAAGGTATTCTGTGGCTTACCTCTGTTTCACGTCAATGCTGTGCTGGTGACTGGTCTGTTGCCTTTTTCTATTGGCGGTCAGGTCATACTGGGCACACCACAAGGCTACAGAGGCGAAGGTGTGGTAAGCCGTTTTTGGGAATTGGTAGAGCATCATCAAATCAACTCATTCAGTGGTGTTCCAACCTTGTATGCCAGCCTGATGCAGGTGCCTATAGGTGATCGGGATATCTCGTCACTGGATTATGCCTTATGTGGTGCAGCACCTATGCCAGTGGAAGTGTTCCGTCGTTTCCAGGACATCACGGGCGTGAAAATACTCGAAGGTTATGGCCTGACTGAAGGCACTTGTGTCAGCAGCGTCAATCCTCTTCGTGGAGAGCGCCGTCCTAGTTCCATAGGACTGAGGGTTCCGGGGCAACAGATGAAAACTGTGCTGCTGGATGAGCAACAGCATTATGTCAGAGATTGTGTTACCGAAGAGGTTGGGGTGATAGTTATCTCTGGCCCGAATGTTTTTTCTGGTTATAAGATTGCAGAACAAAATCAGCATCTTTGGGTGCAGATGGACGACGGTCAACTGTGGCTTAACACAGGTGATTTAGGCCGTCAGGATGCCGAAGGCTATTTCTGGCTGACCGGCCGTAAGAAGGAACTGATTATCAGGGGTGGGCACAATATAGATCCATCCAGCATTGAAGAGGTTCTGCATCAGCACCCTGCAGTGCAGGTAGCCGCTGCTGTGGGCCGCCCTGATCCGCAGGTGGGGGAATTGCCTGTCGCTTATGTCCAGCTTAAACCTGGCGCCAGTACAACGGTCAGCGAGCTGATGGAATTCGCCAAACAACAGATTGTGGAACGAGCTGCGGTTCCAAAGCAAATCCAGATAGTGGATGCCATCCCATTAACTGCTGTAGGTAAAATTTTTAAACCCGCTCTTAAACACCTCGAGATCCGCAATGCCCTGTCTGCTTCGCTACGCGAGGCCGGACTTGAACACTTTAATCTGGATGTGTCGGAAGACAAAACTCTGGGGATCAGCCTGCTGGTTCAACTGGAGAGCAGTAATGATAAAGCGCAGGCAGAGCAGGTATTGGGTCAGTACCCTTTCCATTTCAAGCTGGAGGATGATTTTAAATCGGCAGCGGTGCCATAATCGGACGGGATCTGAACATCTGTGGCAACTTTTGGTAAGCATTATTTCATAAACCTAAGCTGTTTATGTGGATAAAGAAAACGCCATTCACAGTATGATCCTTTACCAAAAACACATATTGAGCGAGTTAGGATCCTGCTAGGATCCTAACTCATTTAACATCATCTAAATGCCTGTAGTTTCTACCCGATTGAATACGAATGGCGTAACTCTACAACACAAAATGATCGCACCTTAGCTCGCGCTTAGTTGCAATGAATACATCCTAGGACTGCAAAATATTGCATCAGTATAGTGAGTGTTATGTTTGGGCGCAGTGAATACAACGGGTCACGGTAGGATCGAACTTAAGTCGATTCAAATCGATATCTTCGCCACAGACAAAGCACTCACCATATTCATCGCTATTTATTCGCAATAATGCGCCTTCGATAACCTGTAATTGATGTTGCTTACGCCGCGCGGCTTCCAATCCCATTTGCTGTCCTTGCAGTGCATCCATGCGTGAGAGGCGTCCGAGTCGTGATTGGTCGAGTTCAACCACTTGAGTATCATTGGTTTCTGCCGCGATCTGCGCTAACAAGCTTTGATACATTTGCTGTAACTGTAAATGCAGTTGCTGTTTTAGCTGTTCGTTCATCTCACCTCCAAAACTTAAGTGTCAGACTCTATTCCTAATATTTTGCACCTATGAGTGCCATAGACACCCATAAGCACAAATATCAACATCTGTTAGCGCAACAATAACAAGGGGATATGGCTTTTGCTGATCATCCTTGTAGTGTTACTACCCACGAAAAATTCCCGAATACGCGAATGTCCGTAGGCGCCCATCACCATAAGATCGATTTGATGTGCAACTTGATAAGCCTCTAGCGCCGTTTGCACCTCTCCCTGACAAACTGCTGTGATCACATTGAAATTCGCTTGAAGCAGAGCCTCTGTCACTAAGTTCAATTCAGTTATGGCCTGGGATTGATTGTCAGACACCATCACCAAATGACACTCAAGTCCCTTTAGCAGTGGACTAGTCGCAACGCGATTGAGGGCTTTTTTCGCAGTTGCGCTGCCATCATAGGCGATCATAAATCGCTTTGGCGCTTGAAATTCAGCCATCACCACTAAAATAGGTTGTTTAAGTGTACGAATAACACTTTCTAGATGGCTGCCAATGGCCTGTGCCTGATCCTGATGTTGCTCCCCCTGACGCCCCATCACCACCAATCTTGCATGGTATTCCTGCTCTAACAGGGTTTCCACTAAGTCACCATGGCGCTGCAAGGTTTCAACGACGACATTAGGTTGGCTCTCAACAACACGGGCCCTTGCATCTTGCAGCATATACTTACCCTGCTCGAGCGCCAGTTTGCCTCGGCGCTCTTCGAGCTCAACCATTTCATTGAGCAAGTGCTCCCGCGTACCTAGGCCAATATTTCCCGATAGATTTGACTCTATCGGATAAGCTGATTTATCTAATACATGCAATAGGGTCACTGGAGCATCCAGTTGCAGAGCGGCCCAGCCACTGGCATCACATACGGCGAGTGTCGCTTTTGAACCGTCGATACAGGCAATCACATTTGTCATCGTTATTTTCCTTTTTACTGTGTTGCTAGGGATTAGTGACCAGACATTATTTTTTCAACTTCTTCTGGCTTATCGTGTACCCCAAATTTATCTACTATGGTTGCGCTGGCTTCGTTAAGGCCAATCAACTCAACCTCAGTCCCCTCGCGGCGGAATTTAATCACTACCTTATCGAGGGCCGATACCGCAGTAATATCCCAAAAATGTGCTTGAGATAGATCGATCGTCACCTTATCAACCACTTCCCTAAAATCAAATGAATTGCTGAACTTATCTGCCGAGGCAAAAAAGACTTGGCCAATAATTTGGTAATGACGACCCGTGTCGGCGCTAGTGTTCGTACTCTTGACCACCATAAAACGCCCCACTTTATTGGCAAAGAATAGGGAAGCGAGTAACACTCCTACAAATACCCCAATCGCTAAGTTATGGGTAGCTACCACCACCACAACTGTTGCCACCATCACAAGGTTGGTCGACATAGGGTGATGTTTAAGATTACGAATTGAATCCCAAGAGAAGGTACCGATAGATACCATGATCATCACGGCAACCAGTGCAGCCATGGGGATAAGCTTTAACCATTCGCCGAGGAATACGATCAAGATAAGTAAAAATACGCCTGCAGAAAAGGTCGATAACCGTCCACGACCACCGGATTTAACATTGATGATCGACTGACCAATCATGGCACAACCTGCCATACCACCCATTAAACCCGCACCAATATTGGCAATACCTTGGCCCTTGCACTCGCGGTTCTTATCGCTTTGGGTATCGGTTAAGTCATCGACTATGGTGGCAGTCATCATAGATTCCAATAAACCGACTACTGCAAGACCTGCCGAGTAAGGGAAGATGATCATCAAAGTTTCAAAGGTTAATGGCACATCAGGCCAAAGGAAAATAGGCAAAGTATCAGGCAGTTGTCCCATATCGCCAACAGTGCGGATATCGACCCCCATATACACAGCAAATACAGTTAACGCCACAATACAGACTAAAGGCGAAGGTAAGGATTTACCTATCACAGGGATTAACGGGAATAAATAGATAATGCCAAGACCTGCAATCGTCATCGCATACACATGCCAAGTCACATCGGTAAGCTCAGGCAATTGGGCCATAAAGATTAAAATTGCCAGTGCATTCACAAAGCCAGTCACTACAGAGCGGGACACAAAACGCATCAAGCTACCTAACTTTAAGTAACCCGCGCCAATTTGCAACACGCCGGTTAATAGGGTCGCCGCGAGTAAATATTCAAGACCATGCTCCTTCACTAAGGTCACCATCAACAGCGCCATAGCGCCCGTTGCGGCAGAGATCATGCCTGGGCGCCCCCCTGTAAACGCGATAACCACAGCGATACAGAATGAAGCATACAGGCCGACCTTTGGATCTACCCCAGCGATAATGGAAAAGGCAATCGCCTCAGGGATTAATGCCAGTGCAACGACAAGGCCGGCTAACAGATCTCCACGTATGTTGGAGAACCATTCTTTTTTCATGGTTTGTATCATTTCTCTCACTCTGTTTAAAATTTAGTCATTTATTCCAATAATATAAGCTAACGCTAGCCATACACATGGGTGTGTAACGGCAAAAGTTTTTATCGTCAATATGACGAATCGATATTGGATTTATGGGGGTACAACAAAACTACCCAGAAGGTAGGTACTACAGACGGACCTTAGCGATCCAAAAAGGAGGGTTAAACTAATGCGGCTTAATGCTTATCACTGAAAAATAACCTTGTTAATACGAGTAAACTCAGACTTAAATGAATTGAAAATAGTTGTGCGATTTGAAATAGCGACACAATCACTTGCATAAAACAGGCCCAAGTATAATGCGGTTATTGATCAAAATCAAAGTACTTCAATAAAGAAAAGGTGGGAACTCCCGTGTAGGAAGTCCCCATCTTTCATATCAATTAATTAGCTTTTACTTTAGCTAAATACTCATCTAAGGTTTGTTGATCTGCTGATTTAACAGTCATTCCCTTAGGACCAGCGCCGATCACTGTAAATTGCTTTGCTGGTTCACCATGCTGTTTAAACTCAGTTAACTCAGCCGAATTCTCTTTAAACACCCATAGACGACCATCTTCTACTTCAGTGACAAAACCCGGTAAATCGAACTCGCTAGCGTGAGCAACACAAGCAAATAATCCTAAACCAAGCAGTGACATTAACGCTGTTTTTTTCATATTGATATCCTCATTTGGAGACATAGGTGTCATTTAACTGTCTTTATGTAACACCGCCAGAGTACATATGAAATATTACATATATGTTAATTCAGATGTAATTTATGACATTTTTTCGCGTTTAATGCCTTTTATATCGCTCTATGTCTTGGAAGCTTAATTGAGATAAGCGCCGCTAACGCAATAAATACCGCCGATATCCACAGACAAGCCGCCATGCCATACACTTGATACACCCAGCCAGACAGCACTGTCCCGATCAAGCGTCCCATAGCATTAGCCATGTAGTAAAAACCCACATCTAAAGACACGCCGTCTTCATCGGCATAACTGACGATAAGATAGCTGTGTAATGAAGAGTTGATAGCGAATAAGGCCCCAAACAGCATTAATCCCCAAATCAGTATATTCGCGGCATGGAAGTCATAACTTATTGCCAGTGCAATGCATGCCGGCACTATGCTCAATATCGCCGCCCAACCTAAGGCGCTACGCCCATCGGGAACCTTGTTTTTGCCCGTCTGCTTAGTACCGGTAAATCTGGGCGCAAAACCTTGCACTATGCCGTAAGCTATCACCCAGAGTGCGAGAAAACCGCCGACATACCAATGATCCCAACCAAAGGTTGAGGCCAAATAAACGGGTAAAGCCACCACAAACCACACATCCCGCGCACCAAACAAAAACATGCGTGCGGCAGAAAGCGTGTTTACCGCCGGACTCTTAGAGAAAATTTCCGTGAACTTAGGTTTGTTTTTAGCTTTACCTAAATCGCGCTGCAAACTTAACAGACTAAAAATCCACACCAGCAATAGACCAATCGCCATACCTAACACGGCATACTGAAATCCAAACAGGGTCAGCAAGGCGCCACCTAAGAAGAACCCCGCACCCTTTAGCGCATTTTTGGAACCAGTGAGCATGGCAACCCACTTATACAGCTCACCCTGAGCATCATTGGGCACCAACAACTTAATACTGCTTTTAGCACTCATTTTATTGAGATCTTTAGCGATACCTGACAAGGCCTGCGCCGCCATCACCCAAGCAACCGTAAGCATACCGCTAGGCACAAGCAGCATGCTAAGGGCAACAATCTGCATAAACAGACCCACATTCATGGTCTTATTTAGTCCTAAACGCGCCCCGAGCCAGCCGCCGACTAAGTTCGTTACCACCCCGAAGATTTCATAGAAGAGGAATAGCATGGCAATTTGCAGCGGGCTATAACCTAAGCCATAAAAATAGAGCACCACTAACATACGTAATGCACCATCGGTGAGCGTGAATGCCCAATAGTTGCCTGTGACCACCAAATACTGGCGGATCTCGGGTGATATGTTAGACAAGAACCCTGTCAGCTTACCCATAAAGCCTATGCCTTATCCATCAGACCGACCATACGGGCCAGTTCGACAGTGCGATTGGCATAGCCCCACTCGTTATCATACCAAGCGTAGAGTTTGACCTGAGTGCCATTGATAATCATGGTCGATAACGCATCGATAATGCTCGAACGGGGATCGGTTTTATAATCGACCGAGACTAATGGACGTTCCTCATAACCTAAAATGCCTTTTAGCGGTCCGTCTGCCGCTTCTTTTAACAGGCGATTGACTTCAGCTTCGGTCGTTTTGCGACTCACCTCAAACACGCAATCGGTTAATGAGGCATTCGCAAGCGGCACCCGCACGGCATGGCCGTTGAGCTTACCTTTAAGTTCAGGGAAAATATGGGTAATGGCCGTCGCCGAGCCCGTTGTCGTAGGGATTAGGCTTAAACCACAGGCCCGCGCACGGCGAAGATCTTTGTGCGGCGCATCTAAAATAGTTTGAGTGTTGGTAATATCGTGAATAGTCGTCATGGAACCATGCACTATGCCGAGGTTTTCGTGGATCACTTTGACGATTGGCGCCAAACAGTTAGTGGTACAGGAGGCCGCGGTTACAATCGGATGAATAGCTTTGTCATAGAGTTGATGATTCACCCCCATGACGACGTTTAACACGCCCTCTTCTTTAACAGGCGCAGTGACTACAACGCGTTTAACGCCTTGATCTAAATAAGCTTGTAGCACTTCTTTGGTTTTCATCTTACCCGAGGCTTCAATCACCACATCGCAGGCGGACCAATCGGTTTCGGCGATGATTTTATTGCGTGTACAGCTAATACGCTTGCCATCGATAATGATGTCATTACCCTCGGCATTGGCTTCGTACTGCCAGCGACCATGCACAGAGTCGAATGTCAGCAAATGGGCTAAGGTCGCCGCATCCCCTGCGGGATCATTAATCTGCACAAATTCAACCTCATCCCAACCCCAAGCGGCGCGCAGCGCTAAACGTCCCATACGGCCAAAGCCATTAATCCCGATTTTGATTGTCATACCTGTATCCTTCACACTCAGTTTTATATTAGGTGTTTTATATTATTTGTTTAAGATTAAAGCGTTATCTGTTCGATATAGCCGCGCTGATGCACATTGGTTAAGGCATTAGGGCGAATCGATTGCACTTGGGTAATCACTTCAACCAAGGAGCCTCCCGCCAGTAACAGCAAGATTGCCGCCATTAACCCCGTGCGACCCGAACCACCGCGACAATGAATGGCAATCGTGGATTGGGTTTGCATCAGAGTCAGCAGCTCAGTCCTGTGCCGCGCAAACGCTCGCTCAAATTCCTCTGCGGGGGCGGCATCATCTTCTATAGGTAAATGCAACCAAAGGATCCCCGCTTCACGGCAGATCTCGGGCAATAATGCTGCACCAAATGACTGCAATTCGGCCAACGGCATCAAGGTAATGATGACGTCAGTCCCCGCATCTTTAAGATTGGCAACTGCATCCGCTAGGGGGACAGATTTAGTCCCAGGGCAAGGGGTAAAAATCAACCTAGCGCCACTGTCTAGGGGCAAAATATCAAATGGATGTGACATTTAAGTGTTACTCCCCAAACCAGGATTCAATCATATCTCTAGGGGGAATTGAGCCCCAATGCACTAGCTTCTCATCAATCACCACCGCAGGCGTACTCATCACCTTATAATCCATGATGACTTCTGGATTAGTTTCCTTCACCAGAGAAATACCGATGCCCTTCTCGTTTGCAATGGCCGTAATGATCTCGGCTGTTTTAGTGCATTTAGCGCACCCACTACCTAATACTTTGATGTTTAACATTTTTATAATTCTCACAAAATGGGGCTGATCCCGTTAAATATCCAACCTATTAAGGTGAATGAAATCAGTAAAATGGCAAAAACGATGGCCAGCAAACGCCATTGCATCACCTGCTTGAGCAAAATAAATTCGGGGAAACTGGCGGCAACCGTAGACATACAAAATGCCAATGTTGTCCCTACGGGTAAGCCATTAATGATAAGGCTCTCCATGATGGGGATAACCCCTGTGGCATTGGAATACAGGGGAATGCCAATCAATACCGCCGCAGGAACCGACCACCATTGGCCATCGCCTAAGTGGGCTTCAATCCAACCATCGGGAACGAATCCGTGGAGCGCGGCGCCAAGCCCGACCCCAATAATGACCCATTTCCACACTCGACCAAAAATCTCTAGGGTCTCGCCTTTCGCAAACTCATGTCGCTCGGTTAACGTCATGGATGTTGATGTCATACCCTCGCCATTATCGTGGTTCGCTTGCGCCTTACCTTTTTCGAACGCTTTGGCGGCAAAGGACTGTAGCCAACGCTCGGCGCGAACCGTGTCTAAAAAAGCGCCCGCCAGCATACCCACTGACATACCAACCAGCACGTATATCACAGTAAACTTCCAGCCCAACAGACTCACAAGCAACAGAATGGCCACTTCATTAATTAACGGCGAAGTGATCAAAAACGCCATAGTGATCCCGACGGGGATCCCCGCGGAGGTGAAACCTAAAAAAACTGGAATGCTCGAACATGAGCAGAATGGGGTGACGGCGCCAAAGCCCGATCCCATAAAATAACCGACAAAACGATTTTTACCCGCCAAGTAATCCCGAACGCGCTCGACATTGAGTGACGCCCTCACCAAAGCGATGACGTAAATCATTAGCAGCAGGAGCGCAAAAATCTTAGTGGTATCTTCAATAAAAAAATGGATGGTGTCGGCAAGCTTAGTATTGGGATCGAGGCCCATCACCCCAAAGGTTAACCAACTCGCTAAATCTGAAAATATTTGCAGCATAATCAAACTTCCTTGGAAAACATGAAAGCGGCACAGCAAAAATACTTATTATGTTGTTAATTGAATAACAACCCACTTAAGCATTAGCGGCTGATCTTTATGTTAGTGGAAATTGGCTCGCAATTGACTCTAATGAAACCTTTTGAGCATCGATACCAGCCCAGAGCGGCAACGAGATTAACGCCTTAATACGGTTTTCAAGCGTGCCAATGACGCGGCTGAATTGCGCATCCATGTCGGTGGGATCCGTTGAGGTCGGATCCGGCAAACCCCAGTGCAGCTTGAGTGTTTGACCGAGCCACAAAGGACAGGTTTCTCCCGCGGCATTATCACATACGGTAATCACCAGATCGGGAGTGAAATCCGCCATCATATCCCAGCTTTTGCTGCTGAGCCCGTCGGTACGATAGCCTCTGCGTGCGAGCTGTAATAGGGTTTGTGGATGAACCACTCCCGCAGGATCGCTGCCTGCACTCGCAAACTGCCATTGCGCAACATCAGTCGCCAAAACCTGCTTAGCCACGAGATCTCGGCCTATAGCTTCGGCAAGAATACTGCGACAGGCATTATGGGTGCATAAGAAAAGCACTTTAATAAAAGGTGCCATATAAGCCTCTGGTCACTTTTAACATATGAAATTTCATATGTTTTAAATTAAATTTTTTTATTTAGTCGCTAGCAAAGATAGTCTTTAGCAGCAGGCTCTTGCACGCTCTGGACGCCCGCCCATCTTGCACAGGTTACGCATATTTTCTTCAAGGAAGACAGTGTTTTGGTTAGTGACTTCGCTTAACACTAACTTACTCCATTCGGGTAAATCGGCATTAATACGATAAAACACCCATTGCCCCTGACGGCGATCGACTAATAAACCGCATTTACGCAATTGAGCTAGATGCCGCGAAATTTTAGGCTGGATCTCTTGCAATGCCTCGGTCAATTCACAGACACAGAGCTCACCCTCATGCTGGATCAACATCAAACAACGCAAGCGGGTTTCATCGGCTAAACATTTAAAAAACTGGGTCGGATTAATCATTGATGTCCTTAGACTGAACTAATACAAACATTTTAATCCTTTCGTTCAACTCTCTAAAGGTTTGTTCAAACCCCCGAGTGCCCGATTCGATTCTTGGATCGGGATAATCCCATGCAATAAGCTTATCTGCTAAGGGAAAACTCTGACACTCTTGCGTGGATTTTTCACAGAGGCTGATCACAAAATCAAAGGATTGACCACTAAACTCACTGACGGATTTTGAACGTAATTCATTTGTTTGCAAATTATTTTTTTGCAAAATATAAAGCGTTCGCTCGTCTATAGATTCAGGTTCCGTACCGGCACTAAACACCTCAAACTGCCCGTGGGCTTGGTGTCTTAATAAGGCCTCAGCGAATTGCGAACGAGCAGAATTACCAACACAGAGAAAAAGTACACGTTTTTTCATGGGAATGGGTCCTTATAAAGATACCGACACTATATACGATTTATCATATGTGTAAATATGCACATAACCGGATTTACAGATCCCCTAACAAAACAATTCACTGACCACTACAACATTGATCCTGTAAAAAATGCACCAACCCCTGCAATAAATCATAGTCAGGTACACAATACAACACCCTTCCCTCACGCCGTTGGGAGATAATCCCCGCCGACATCAGGGCGCTAATATGGTGTGAGAGTGTCGAGCCTGGGATCTGTAATTCTTCCTGTAGTTGACCGACAGCAACACCAGTATAGCCGCCCTTGACCAATAACCTGAACAGGGCGAGGCGTGTCGGATGACCCAACTCTTTCAATACCTTAGCTGCATTCTCTACATTCATATCAGCTACATTCATATCAGCTATATTCATATCGGCCTCACTTCGTTAAGTCATTCGATAATACCAGAAATATCTATACCCACGCGACATCAACACTGCATACCCAAACATTTCCATAATTCCAGAAATTAAGTATTGAAAATATCTCAGTTGAATACTATTATTCTGGAATATTCGAAATATAAATACCACAGAGGTAAAAAATGAATCCTGAAACCCTAGCCATGCTGAAAGAAACGGCAAACATGTTCGTTTTTCTTGCCGTTGAACTTACGCTACTATTTCTAGCCATAAGCTATCTAGTGGGCATTCTACAAGCCTTTATCACCCCTCAAAAAATACAAGCGCTACTAAGCTCGCGCAATGGCAAAGGTTATGTGGTGGCTGCGCTACTTGGGTCTATTACCCCATTTTGCTCTTGTTCCACCATTCCCTTCTTGAAAGGGCTGCTCAAAGCCCGTGCCGGTTTTGGTCCTATGATGGTATTCCTGTTCGCCAGTCCATTACTCAATCCGATTATTATCGGGTTATTTGTCGTCACCTTTGGGGTTAAAGTTGCATTGTTTTACTTTTTAGTGGCGATAAGCGTCTCCGTAGCGGCTGGCTTTGTACTTGAAAAGCTGGGGTTTGAAAAGTATGTGCGTGAGGAAGCCTATGCTCAAGGGGATATTGCAACCCCATGCTCCGATACTAAAACCGTGCCAGCTGCCACTTCCTGCTGTAATACTCAATCTTCAATAACTGAAGCCGTTTGCGATAAAACTATGCCTGCGCCCATTACCGCTTCTTGCTGTAATCTCCAAACTAAAACAGCAGCAAACGATATACATGAAAACCGCTGGATAAGAGCTTGGCGTTCAACTTGGAAAGATTTCAAACAGGTAGTGCCATATCTGTTTGTGGGGATCCTATTAGGCTCATTAATCTACGGCTTTATTCCTACGGATCTGATTGTTAAATATGCTGGTGAAGCAAAATGGTATGCAATCCCTGCTGCAGCCTTAATAGGTATTCCACTTTATATCCGCGCCGAAGCTTTGATACCACTCAGCGCTGCTTTGATCAAAAAAGGCATGGCGATGGGCTCTGTGATGGCCTTGATAATAGGGAGTGCGGGGGCCAGTTTGACCGAAGTGATCCTACTCAAAGCGATTTTTAAAAATCAGATGATTGTTGCTTTCCTAAGCGTCATTCTGGGCATGGCAGTCGGCGCAGGATTTCTTTATAGCTATGTCTTTAGTTAACACACAAAATGATGATCTAGCTCGATGTGGTACTCACAATATGCCATTAAAGTGAGTGCCTTAAGGCCACTAAATCCCAAACTAAAGCATCTAAAACAAAGCCATTTAAAAAATAAGTTACTGGTATTACCAAATAATTCGACCAGTTCAAGAGAAGCATAATGAATTCAAATAGTTGCCTAAAAATCAAAGATGATGCAATAGAATGGACGCTAACCCATGGTATGGCGTTTAAAGAAACCCAGTATTCTGCCCGCCACGCCCCATTTACCTTAACCCCAAGTTTAATCAGTCGAGGCCACTATCAGCACTTAAAAGATTCAGTGCATTTACTCGGTAAACTTATCCATTATGTGTCTGAAGAACATGCTTTTTTATATGATGCAATTCAACCGATCACGGCAAGCGAGCCCTTCTTTGAAGCCTTGCTCAGCATGCATCAACAAATACATGGATCGCCTCCTCTAGCGCAGAGAATGCCACTGCTTATTATGCGCAGCGACTTTATGGACGATAGGGACTTAGGGCCAAAACTGGTGGAATTTAATGGCATTGCGGCGGGTATGAGGCCCTTTGGTCAAAGAGTCCACCAGCTCCACCATTATTTACAGCAGCAATGGCCTTGGCAGCCTATGGGTGAACTTGTTGATAATCCTGCCATTGAGCAATTATCCGCAGGGATAGCGCAGGCGACACTTAAGATAAAGCAAGAGTTTAACGATACAGGGCCAGCAAGGTTTTTGATGATAGTGCAAGAAAATGAAGACAATGTGTTTGATCAACATTTACTCGAACTCGCACTGCAACAAAAAGGCATACAGACCCTGCGCAGAACCTTTAGTGAACTCCATAACCAGCTCACAACTGGGGCAAAACATAGGCTTATACTCGCAGGCGTTGGCTCGATTGATACTGTTTATCTGCGTGCGGGTTATCAATATGCAGATTACGAATCCTCTGATATCAACGGCAATAAAAACTGCCAAACCCTGATGGCTATTCGTGTGTTGATTGAACAACATCGTGTCGCCGTCAATGCCACCGTAGGCCAACAGCTTGCGACCAGTAAGCGGATGCAGATGCTGTTATCCTCCCAAGATGAAATGGCGTTGACTCAGTTTGGTTTAACACTGCAACAAGCCAAGATTGTCAAACAACTCCTCGGTGAAATGCGCCCAGTCACCCAAGAGAGCGACCAGTTAGTCGCCGAGTCCCCCGTAGATACTTGGGTGCTGAAGAATCAAGGTGAAGGCGGTGGACATTGTCTCTTTGGTGCTGATATTCCACAAAAATTAGCTGAACTGGAACCTGCGCAATATCAAGCTTGGTCTTTGATGCGCCGCTTACATCCCATGCCCAGAGCGACGCAAACCTTAGTGGTGCGCAGCGGTGAAATACAAACCATCGATGACTTGATCCCTGAAATAGGTATGTTCACCATCCACATTGATGGTGAGCCCGCTATGGTCAATGGCGCCACACTCGATAGCCCCAGTTATGCAGGATATTTAATTCGGAGCAAATCCGCCATGGTGACAGAGGGCGGCGTTCACAGTGGCCAAGGGGTATTAGATTCTCTGATGTTTAGTGATTAAGGCGTGTTGAGTCATTTAGGATCTTAATCACGGCCTTTTTTAGGATTGCTTCGCATCATTGGCGTACGCAATAGATAAAGCCCCACCAATACCAGTTAACACCGTTCCTGCAGTAGTTGACTTGAGCAGCTGACACCGTCCCAAGTTGAAAACTGTGACTAGGGCGTGTTGACGTTTCAGGGTTATTTTTGCAGCGAGTTGGCAGGCTTTTATGCAAGGCAAAGCCCGTGCGGTGTAGTTATTCTACATAAACGGGCGATAACGCAAGAAACGCCAGCCAAACGCTGCCCGAAGGGTTCGTCTGGCAAGATCTTGCTCTTACTTACTTTCATACGAGCCGCTCGTTATTTGAGTAGAATAACACCACTTCAATCCTCGCTTCGCGATCACGAGCTTGTCAGAACAAACAAAATCTAATCTCGAAACGTCAACACGCCCTAATAACCAAAAGTTATTTAATACTTTCTGATATATGAAGATGATCCATTTCAGATTTTTTAGATTTTAACGGTCAATATCCTCTGGATGTTTGACTCCATTTTTTTCAAGCGTATAGTACATATGGAAATTCATATATTTATTTCAAGTGGTTTTTTAGGGCGCCTGTTCCTGCTTTTATCGCCTTCACTTTCAAACCGGAATCCATGTTACGAGGAAAAGTTATGACTCAGTTTTCAATATTCGATCCCGCTTTATGTTGCAGCTCTGGCGTATGTGGCACTGACGTTGACCAAGCACTCGTTACCTTTTCCGCGGATTGCCAATGGCTAAAACAACAAGGCGTTACAGTCGATCGTTTTAACTTATCCCAACAGCCTATGGCATTTGCAGAAAATCCCCTTGTCAGACGCTTTTTAGAAACGTCTGGCGCAGAATCCCTACCGCTCATTCTCCTTAATGGTGAGATGATATTAGCGGGCCGATATCCGAGTCGGCAGGAACTTGCCCGCTGGGCTAATATCACAGTCGAAGCGCCTGCGACAACCCCCTCTTCTTGCTGCAGTGGAAAAACCTCTTGCTGTTAGTCAACTAACCATTTGAAAACATCAAGGATAGCCTAATGAAATTTATTCAGAATCCTCCCGCATTCCTATTCTTTACGGGGAAAGGCGGTGTCGGTAAAACATCACTATCCTGCGCGACAGCAATTACCTTAGCCGACAGTGGTAAGCGGGTGTTATTAGTCAGTACCGATCCCGCATCCAATGTGGGCCAAGTTTTCGGGCAAGCCATAGGTAATAAACTCACGCCAATCGACAGCGTTGCGGGACTAACGGCACTGGAAATTGATCCTCAGGTCGCCGCCGAGCAATACCGCGCCCGTATTGTGGATCCCGTCAAAGGCATATTGCCAGCAGATGTGGTTCGTAGCATCGAAGAGCAGCTATCAGGTGCCTGTACCACAGAAATTGCTGCCTTCGATGAATTCACTGGTTTATTAACCGATGAATCCCTACTGCAAGATTTCGATCATATTATTTTTGATACCGCGCCAACGGGGCATACTATCCGTTTGTTACAACTCCCAGGGGCTTGGAGCAGCTTTATCGAGACTAACCCCGAGGGCGCTTCCTGTCTTGGCCCATTAGCAGGCCTTGAAAAACAGGCGGAACGCTACGCGCAAGCATTAGCTGCGCTGGCCGATCCCGACAAAACACGCTTGATCTTAGTTGCGCGCCCACAGCAATCAACCCTGATTGAAGTTGAGCGCACTCACCAAGAATTACGTCAAGTAGGCCTTAAGGATCAATATCTGGTGATTAACGGCGTATTGCCCGAAGGTGCGGCACTCAATGATCCCCTTGCCTCTGCACTCTATCAACGTGAACAAACAGTGCTCACCAATTTATCCCCCATTCTCGCGGCCTTGCCCCACGAAACGCTACCGCTTCAATCGATGAACATGGTCGGTGTTGCGCCGTTACGCCAACTCTTTATGCCTGTGCAAGACATGGACTTACCCGCAATGGATGGGCAAGGCCAATGTAAGCAAGACAATCCGCCCCAAGTGTCTACACTGGATAGCTTAATCAGTGAAATCGCGCAGCAGGACCATGGTCTTATCATGTTGATGGGTAAAGGTGGTGTCGGTAAAACTACACTGGCGGCCGCGATCGCCGTCAGATTGGCAGAGCTTGGCTTAGATGTGCATCTGACCACCTCAGATCCTGCCGCACATTTAGAGCACACACTTCATGGTCAATTAGCGAATTTGCAGGTGAGCAGAATCGATCCAGTTGAAGTCACCACGCGCTACCGTGAACAGGTGTTAGCCACCAAGGGAAAAGATTTAGATGCCCAAGGTAAAGCCTTGTTAGAAGAAGATTTACGCTCACCTTGCACCGAAGAAATTGCCGTATTCCAAGCGTTTTCGCGCATTATCCGTGATGCGGGTAAACGCTTCGTGGTGATGGATACTGCGCCTACTGGGCATACCTTATTGCTGCTCGATGCCACGGGAGCCTACCACCGTGAAGTCGCGAAACGTATGGGTGAAACCGCTCACTATTCAACCCCTATGATGCAGTTGCAAGACAAAGCGCGCACTAAGGTGTTATTGGTCACTTTGCCCGAAACCACCCCAGTTCTCGAAGCCGCCAATCTGCAGGAAGATTTACGCCGCGCAGGGATTGAACCTTGGGCATGGCTTATCAATAATAGCCTCGCCGTTGCCAGAACGACGTCACCATTATTAAAAGTGCGCGCTCGCCATGAACTGGCGCAAATTGAAAAAGTGCAACAGGGCTTAGCCTCACGGTTGGCATTAATCCCATTGCAGGAAGAAGAACCCATTGGTATTGCGCGATTAAGCCAACTGGCAAAACAGCATTAATGTATCTTATGGGCATTATTTTAGGGTTACGGGTAGACAGTCTCTGCCCTTTTAGGAGCTTGTATGTGGTTAGCAGGGGCAATTTTTGTTCTCACCATAGTGTTAGTGATTTGGCAACCTAGGGGCTTAGGCATAGGTTGGAGTGCCACCTTAGGCGCCGTATTGGCCTTACTGTTAGGAGTGGTACAGTTAGGGGATATTCCTGTGGTGTGGAATATTGTCTGGAATGCGACCGCCACCTTTATTGCCGTGATCATCATCAGTTTATTATTGGATGAGTCGGGATTTTTCGAATGGGCCGCGCTACATGTGGCCCGTTGGGGCAAAGGTCGTGGCCGTTTACTCTTTACTTACATAGTGTTACTCGGCGCGACTGTTGCCGCCTTATTCGCCAATGATGGCGCGGCGCTGATCCTCACCCCCATAGTGATTGCGATGTTACTGGCACTCGGTTTTAGCGCCGGAGCGACCTTGGCCTTTGTAATGGCGGCGGGGTTTATTGCCGATACCGCGAGTTTGCCGTTAATCGTCTCTAACTTAGTCAATATTGTTTCGGCCGACTTCTTCAACATTGGCTTTAACGAATACGCCTCTGTGATGGTGCCCGTCGATATTGCTGCCATTAGTGCCACCTTAGTCATGTTGCATCTGTTTTTCCGTAAAGATATACCCGCGACCTACGACTTGCAAAAACTGCGCGAACCTAAGGCCGCCATTCGCGACCCTCAAACCTTTAAAACCGGTTGGGGAGTTTTAGTCTTACTCTTGGTGGGCTTTTTTGGCTTAGAACCCCTCGGTGTGCCCGTGAGTTTAGTGGCTGCCGTGGGTGCCCTAATCCTGTTTATGGTCGCGAAAAAAGGCCATGCCATAGATACCACTAAGGTACTGCGCGGCGCACCATGGCAGATAGTGATCTTTTCACTCGGCATGTATTTGGTGGTTTATGGTCTTCGCAATGCAGGCTTAACGGATTACCTATCGAGCGTATTAAATAGCTTGGCAGAACAAGGGCTTTGGATTGCCACTATGGGCACGGGCTTCTTGGTTGCCTTTTTATCCTCCATCATGAACAACATGCCAACGGTGTTAATCGGCGCCCTCTCGATAGACGGTAGCAATGCAACTGGCGTGATTAAAGAAGCCATGATCTACGCTAACGTGATTGGCAGCGATTTAGGCCCCAAAATCACCCCCATCGGCAGTTTAGCGACCCTGCTATGGTTGCATGTACTGGCGCAGAAAAATATTAATATTACCTGGGGTTATTATTTCCGCGTCGGCATAGTGATGACGCTACCAGTGCTATTTGTCACCCTAGCGGCACTGGCGCTGCGCCTCTCCCTCTAGTCTATCGCCATGGGCACTAAATCATCTATTTAGTGCCCACTGATTAGCGGCAACAGATGAATTTAAAAGAAATTATTTACTAGAGACATGTTATGACCGATATCATTGACAGCCATCTTGAAAAACACAGTGTTCTTTTTGCTCAAAAAGAGAAACCATTTCACCTAAGAAAAAGAGCTTTTTGTCTGGGTCTAACTTTTGGAAAGTTATTTTTAGTTCTTTAATATCCATCATATTCACTAAATTTCCCATTGATACCAACGCCCCAAGCAGGGGCAACTTTTAAGCAGGCTAAAATTAGGAGCGAAGCGACGTGAACCTACTAAAAATTGTCCCGTCGGCTTGGCTTGTTAAATGGTTACTTTACGTCAAGCCAACACTTGTTAAATACCAAACTAGTTCTATAAACAACATTGAGCTTGTGAACTACTTTAAACTCATGCATAGGTTGGGGATCTTCACCAACCATATAAGTCGCTCTTGTTTCATGGATTAACTTTCCGTCTACTTCTACAGCAGCCTCGTTATTAAACAGCACACCTTCAAAAAGCCCTTGGTAACCTGCCATGACATGGATTCCCACGTTTAACTCTTCTGAAGCCAACCCCTCCAATGGTATTTGTAAAACTGACTGGTCAATTATTTCAGAGCTACTTATGTTCTTTAAGGAGCTAATAATGTGGCTTTTGGCTTTAGCTAAATAGCCTTTACTGTCAGACATATTTTGCTTTACAAAGACAATCGCTTTTTCCGTAGAAACAATTACTCGAGTGTCACCTTGCTTATAATAAATGGCAGGTAGCGAAAACGAGTTCGTATGATGCAATACCATTTCGCCCTTTACTGGGTAACTGTCAACATCACATGGATCAGTATCAGCCTTCACAAAGGAAGAAAATAAAATTATTAAAGAAACTAGAAGATTACGCATTTTCCGGAGAGCCATTTAACGCCGAGCGTCCGGCGGCTTTGTAGTGAAGGGAAGCCGCTACGGAGAATACATCGCCGTGTCTAGCCTTGTGATAGGGCTGATTTGCCATGGAACTTAACATAAAGCTCCTTTAGTTTTGATGGTACAAGTGGCCACCCAACATGCCTAGCTACATCAGTGGCATTCCAAAACAAATGCTCAACATAATAGACATCAATGAATTCAAATTCTTTGGGGTTTGCATTTATTAGCTTTCTGTCCATGTAGTCCATGTACGTTTTTGCCAATTCGATTTGTCCAGACGAGATTGCCAAAGTTGTAGCATTTGCAAATGCTTCCATTTTAAATGTTGTCATATCATCTTCGTGTAAATCCATACGCACTTTCACTTCAGGAAATAGTGCACAGATTTCATCTAAAAATACTTCGATTACGTCACTATCGTTCAATGGATGAGCCTCTTTGCCCTATAACACTCGCAGCACAGGCCGAAAGCCGAGCAGCGGTTAAGGTCCAAGCCACGAAGTGGCCGTTTGTGACTGCGCTTATTAGCACAGACTACTTGCATTTAATTTCTGCTTTTTTCCATGGGTGGTCGATAGACACCGTACCACCAACAAAAATACCGCCGTCTGTAGCGCCTGTATCATTGTTAACTGCTTCAAAACCAGCGGGGCAAAGTTCAGATGCACGTTTAGCCCAAAACTGTTCGACCGTCGTAGGTGATGTTGTGCCATTACCATAATATTCCACCAGGTAATGCCCATCCCCTAATTGGGAGTCTTTATAACCGCCTGACCAAGTATGAACCTGATATCCTGTTGCACAGGCCGTTAGTAATCCCAAACTCAAAACGACCAGAATTGATCTCATTTCTTCTCCGTAAGTAGCCAACCGTGCTAACGTCTTAGTATTTATGCGCTGCGCTGTTTGTAGGGCATGAATCGCTTGTTGACTAAATATTAAATATGACCGCTGCCACACCCATGTAAATGGGTATAAATGATGCTATAGGAATTTGCTTTTTTAGGGTAGCTGTTTTTTATACAGCTTGGTGGGTAATCACTTGATATCGTTTCAGCTTTACCATTCTTTTAGGCTCACTTCTGGCTGTGATTGACCTTGATTCACAGCATTCAGGCCCCATATGCAGGCTGACATACGTACTGGCTGACCTTGGCTGTTTATCATCACTAACCTCGGTGACCTTATCAGCCCAATAAACTGCAAGTGACCTTGCTGACATGACGGGCATGACCACGAACAATCCTCCTTAATCAAGGTTATAAATTTTCTATAAGAATCGACTATCAGACATACACAGGAATTAACCGAATTAAACACTATCATGGAGGCGACCGTTGGCGGCCATGGTCGCTTATTCACATCTGGCCGACAGGGATATGGGGAGTGTCAGTATGATGTCTGGAACATCATTGACCCTGTGATCACGACATTCGATTCTTGTTATAAATCTAGCCATATACAGCAGATGCCGCCGTCGAGCCCTCAAGGATACTTATTTTAAAGAAACAGATGGTGTGTCACTGGAATAACAGTGTGAATTTAATGTGAGTTTCACTTCAAATAAGGATGGGAGGCATAGTGAATTAATCAATTCTATGCTCGAGGTTATCAAGCAAAAATAGGTAGCAAGAACTTAATACTGTTATCACCCTTAACGCTGGCTCAGAAATGGAGCGAAAATATTAACCCAAGCGTAATAGCTGCCAATAATGATAAACACCACTCCGGTGATTTTTCTGGCCCAATGCTCGAACGCCAATATATGGTTATAGGCTTTCGCGACGCGATGGGCGCTAACACCTAATAGGATCGCAAAGACTAAAACCGGTAGCCCAGTGGCTAATCCATAAATCGCTGGCAGTGCAATACTCGATTGCGCTTCTAGCGCGAGCGGCAGTAACGATCCGAAAAAGAGCGCCGCGGAAGTGGGGCAAAATGATAGTGCAAATAAAATGCCCAGTAGCAAAGCCCCTAAATATCCCTGTGGATTAATTTTGGCCTTTAATTTCTCGATTAAGGCGCCATCACCGGGTAAGCGTAATGTCAGTAACTCCAGTAAAAACATCCCCACCAATATCAAGATAGGCCCAAGTAACAGATTCATGTATTTCTGTAGCAGTACGGATAAAGTCACCGTAGAGAGCAAACTCCCCACGAGTATGACGCCGAGCACCAAGTAACTGAGCATACGTCCAATCGTGTAGGCAAGCCCTGTACCAAACACCCGATACGGTGATTGTATCCCTTTGCTAATATAAGAAATTGCCGCCACATTGGTGGCGAGTGGACATGGGCTGATAGAGGTTAGAATGCCAAACCAAAAGGCGGACAGCAGCATAACTGCCCACTCATCCATGGGTTTGCCCCAATATAGCCTCAATCTCTTCGGTCAAATATTGTTGGAAAGCCACCTCATTATTAGCCAGCTCCCAAATTTTATCTAAACGGCGCCACTCGGTTTCAACCCCCTCCTTTGAGGTTGAAATGACTACCGATCTAAAAATGAGTTCATAATCCTCGATATAATGTTGGTTCTCAGCTAAGTCCACGTTGACCAGATTGAGTTGCATCTCACCATCGCGCACTTCTTTAAAAAAATTCTCCATCAAGGTTTTTTGAGTAAACTTTTCCATCCGCACGCAGGTTGTACAGCGCTGATTACCATAAAAATAATAAACATTCAGCCCATCCTTTAGCTTAGGAGCCACTGTTGTAGCAACATCAAGATTCTCAGCCGCACTGGGTGCTGAAGCGCCGAATTGCTGATATCCCACCAGCGCAAATCCTAAACAAACAATACTGAGTAGCAGGTATTTGACGATTTTCTTAGCATTCATGCCGACTCCTAGATGTCATTACTCTGCATGTGCTTTAAGCAACGTCATGATCTCATCGACACTGGCGAGGCGACCCGTGAGTTTGACTTGCTCATCCACCACTAATGCGGGTGTAGACATCACGTTATAATCCATAATTTTTTCAATATCAGTGACTTTAGTTAACTGATAATCAAGATTAAGTGCATCTGCCGCTGCTGTTGTTGCTTCTGCTAATTTTTGACACTTAGCACAACCTGTACCTAGAATTTTGATATTCATTATCGCTCCTTTGATCATTTGCTTGTCATTTTGCCATTTGACCAAATGATAGGTGCCAAATTAATCTATTAATGCGATCTGCTTCTGAATTTGGTGATTGAGCAGCGTATCAATGCAACTTAACGAATTGAGTAGGCAAGGGAGGGTTAGACGATAAAAAATCTGCTTACCACGCTTATCCATATCCACAATTCCTGCGTTACGCAGCACAGATAGATGCTTAGAAATAGTTGAAAAATCAACATCGACTGCTTCAACGAACTCACAAACACATTTTTCGCCATCCGCGAGTTGTTCGACAATCCATAAACGGGTTGGATGGCCCAGAGCCTTGAAAATATTCGCCTTTACTTTGATTCGTTCTTTCATATTCCCCAACTTAGTGTAAGAAACCCACCAATAGACTATTGACTGAGTCTATCCTTGCCCGAATGTAAAATCCAAGCCTGCAATCTCAAACTATCAATATGCCCAAAATAACTTAGCGTTGCCCTCACACTGACGATTAATTAAAAAATAATTGCAAAAAAAGGTAAAATGCAAATAATGTTGCATATTAGGTTACATGTGGCATTCAATCGTTGAAAATCTGAAGCAGAGCGCCAGAGTATAGAAGTGAAACGGATAGATAGCGCAGGTTAACATTTAACTATTCAAATAAGGTTGTAAGCTCATGAACCCCCTATGGCAGCAGTATATTCAGATCCTTAACCAAGTTGTAAAACCAGCGCTAGGTTGTACAGAGCCCATTGCTGCCGCCTATGCCTCGGCAGTTGCTCGCGCTTTACTGGGTATCAAACCTGAGACTATCTCAGTGCAGGTATCTGATAATTTATATAAAAACTCTATGGGCGTGTATGTTCCTGGCACAGGTAAAATTGGCCTTGCAATAGCCGCTGCCGCCGGTGCTATTGCCGGTAATGCCGAAGCAGGCTTAGAAGTACTTGCCACCATTAGCCCTGCACAAGTCGCGCAAGCGCAAGATCTTATTGATGCGGGCAAAGTGAAAGTTGAACGAACTGAAACCGAAGAGTTTATCTATTGCTGCGTCACCTTAAAAGCGGGTGAGCAAGAAGCCTTAGTTAAAATTTGTGGTGGGCACACCTTAATAGCCGAAAAACGCCTCAATGGTGAGCTGGTTTTTACTGCGGATAGCACCCAAACCACAGCTACTGGCTCTATCTGCGATGGAATCGATATCAGTATTAAATCGATTTATCAATTCGCTCAAGAAGTCCCCTTCGATCAGATCAAATTCATCCTTAAAGCTTCCGAATTAAATGGCAAGTTATCCGATGAAGGCATGGCAAAGCCCTATGGACTCGAAGTTGGCCGCACCATGAAAAGTGGCATTGCGGCAGGGATAATAGGCGAAGATTTACTGAATAAAATTGTGATGTTAACTGCTGCGGCCTCCGATGCGCGCATGGGTGGTGCAAACCTCCCCGCAATGAGTAATCTTGGCAGTGGCAACCAAGGGATTGCCGCGACCATTCCCGTGGTATTAACCGCGCAATGCTATAACGTCACCGAGGAGAAACTCGCCCGCGCCTTAATTATGAGTCACCTAGGGGCGATTTATATCAAGTCACACTACCCGCCACTTTCTGCATTTTGTGGTAACACAGTGACCAGTGCAGCAGCCTCGATGGCAATGGTATATATTGCTGGCGGCTCATTCGAGCAATCCTGTTTCGCGATCCAAAACGTCATTAGCGATAGCTCTGGTATGGTGTGTGATGGCGCTAAAGCCTCCTGTTCAATGAAGGTCAGCACTTCATCGAGTGCGGCGGTGCGCTCATTTTTAATGGCATTAAATAGCCAGAATGTTTCAGGCCAAGGCATCATCGCAACCGATGTGGAAAAAACCATTAAAAACATTGGCAAAATGATCCTTAATGGCATGTCATCCACCGATGTCACCATTATCGACATTATGTCAACATAATAGTTTTAACCTAATGATTTTGAATAAATTAATGATAAAAGGTTGAAATGGTGAAGCTGATAGATTTAACCCAAAATGATTGGGACATGCTCAAATCCATCGAGAATATTGTTGATGGGATTGCCGCCATGTATGGTCAACATACTGAAGTGGTGCTGCACAGTTTGGATGCAAAACACCCGTCTGTAGTCAAAATTGCCAACGGCCATATTACTGGACGTGAAGTAGGTGCCCCCATTACCAATCTTGCTTTGCTTAAACTTAAAGCGGGTCAGGATATTTCCGATGCTTACCTAACAAAATGTGCCAATGGTAAGACGCTCAGATCCATCACCACGGTTATCCGTAACAGTAAAAATCAGCCAATAGGGCTTTTATGCATCAATACCGATATGGATGCCCCGCTGCAATCGGTACTACGCACTATGATGCCAGAACACTTGTTTAACCATGAACTCACCAGTTCACCCGAGGTATTTGCCCGTAATATTGATGAAGCACTCCATAGCACTATCGATAGTATTAACCATGAAGTACGTTCTAACCCTACCGTATCAACCTCACAAAAAAGTCGCGAAATTGTCAATCAACTCCATGAATTAGGGATTTTCGAGCTTAAGGACAGCGCCCAAGTCGCGGCCACTCGATTGGGTATTTCGGTGCATTCGATTTATCGCTATCTGCGGGAAATCAAAGCCAATCAAGCGGAAAGCGAGAAAAGCCTCGCTTAACTAGAAAGGGCTAAAGTGTAAATAACCTTAGCCCTTTAGTTTTATTGTGCTTGTTATTGGGTAGCTTGCTCGCTAAAGCCCATCATATTCCATGCCTGAACTGTGCCATCGGCCATTAAAGCAATGGCATCAAGCAAATTACTGCGAATGTCGCGCATTTGGCTCAAATCAACGGCTTGCTTATCTAGCGTCACCGCAGAATCGTCCCCCATCCATACTGCAATCGAGCCATCTTGGTGTTTAACCGTAAAGCCTAAACCCGTGGGAAAAATATCCGTTGCTTGGGTAATGTCAGTTTTGGGCCCAGAGTGACCATCAACCACAGTGCCATCCTGCTTTAAAAAGGCAAATTCCCGTTCGTAGGTCACCACTTTGCTCACCTGAGTGACCTCTTGATAACGTGGCTGCTTTTCTACCAATTCCCATCCTTCCCAAGCGATAGCCGTATTATCCCCACGTAGCGCGACAAATCCCTTATCAAAGGGATAAACCTGATGCACGCTTTGCAACTTATCCTTAAGAACTGACGTATCAGCACCATGGAATTTACTACCCCAAACGATAAGTTGTCGACTGATGGTTAAGGCGGCAAACGCGTCATGATTTGCAAAAATATCAATCACTTTATTGGCGCGATTTGGGTGAGATAAGCGAGCAGGAAATGGAACATGATATTCTGTTAAATCCCCCTCCCCCCATGTATAAACACTGCCATCCGCCAACAGCGCCGCAAAGCCATTATCAGTATTAACCACTTTTACGGCTGGCATTAATTGGCTAAGCTTTGCCACTTGCTCACGGCCTTTTTGATCCGCTCTTACCCTACCCCATGAGACCAACCTGCCCGTCGCTGTCATCGCGGTAAAAGCATTATTGTTAGCATAGAGTAGTTTCACATTGTTAAGCTCTGAGGCCACTTGGCGACTATCGCCACCATAATCAGCCTGCCCCCATGTCACTACTGTCCCATCCCGTTTTAAGGCGGCAAAAGCACGATAGTTAACAGATACAGACACGACATTCGTCATCGCTGGCGCGGCGTGTTTACCAGAGCTTAGCTCGGCAGTAGCTGCATCTTCAAAAGACCAACTTACGACACTTCCATCTTGCTTAATGGCTGCATAAAGCCCCTTAGCCATAACAAAATCGCGCACATCATTCAGTACAGGTCTCACTCCTCGAGTCCAAGGCATAAATTCATCCCCCATTCCCCAAGGGATAAGTTTGTCGTCATGGGTTAATGCTGCAAAGCCGCAGGTATCCTCAGCCGCATACAACCGTTTTACATTAACCAGAGGCTCTTGGGCGTTATTGATATCACCACCACAGTCAGGATCGCCCCATGCCACCACAGTGCCATCTTGCTTGAGCGCCGCAAATGCACTGAGATTACTGTAGATTTGACTCACTTGGGCTAACTTGGCGGGCATCCGGATTTTGGTCGAATCGTCAGCCACCTGAAGATTATTCGGAGTAGCAGTGAAAAAATTATTCGCGGCGGATGGTGGTCTGTGAGCCAAGATCGTGTCGGAAATTTGCTGCTTTAATTCGGGCGATATCTCAGCATTTTGCTTATCGATGAGTAAGTTAACCACATGACCTAAGGCAAAAATTGCCAACGCCACACCAACCCACGAGACCTGTTTTTTTTCCACAAGTATATCCTTATCGTAACTGCAAACTCTCACTGAGTTTAAACTGGAACATAACGTCGACTGAGTACGCTAAATATGAACTGCGGATTGTAACTAAAACAGGTCTAAAATAACATTGCCCTAAAGTCGAGATCTGACCAGATTCAAGTAAGATGGGCATATGCACAAAAAAATAAAAGCAGCGTATCTCGCTGCTTTTATTGAATATGATGTTGAGGTAACAAAGGGCTAATCTCTTTTGCCCACTTTCTCTAAACCCCAAACCAGTGCAATCGCGGCTAACATACACACTATGGCAAAGGCGAGTTGCGAAGGCTGACCTGTCACTTGCTCAAAATTCAAGGGAGAAATATTCTGCTCCAGCAGTGGAACTTGCCCACCATGGGAGTTTGTCCGCCAAGTTAACGTCTCCTTCCAGGGCCAAATTTTACCTAAGGTGCCTAACATTAATCCGGTTAGAAACACGATAGTAGCATCATGATATCTACGCAGCAGCGCCGACAATAAGTGGCTGAACGTCAGTAATCCCATCACGGCGCCAGCGGCAAAACAGGCCAAAATATCCAGTTGAATATTTTTAGCGGCCGCGAGGACCACAGGATATAAACCTAACAATAATAAGATGAAACTGCCTGAAATCCCCGGCAATACCATAGCGCAAATCGCAATCGCGCCGCCGAAAAAGATATTCATGTAACTGGCTTCTACCGCGACTGGATTTAACACGGTTATCGCCCACGCAGCCAGCACACCTAAGGCAAATAAACCTAAACGTGCCACAGTGAAACCTCTCACTTGCTTAAGCATATGCACGACAGAGATAAGGATTAGACCAAAAAAGAATGACCAAATCGGGATTGGATGCACCGCCAATAACCATGAAATTAACTTAGCGAAGGTAAAAATACTGGTGAGGATCCCCGCCAGCAGGCTCACTAAAAAGCCACCATTAATATGGGCAAATGCCCCTTTTATACCCTGCGACTTGATTACGCCCCAAAGGGAAGGATTGATGCGTTTTACACTGTCGAGCAAGGTATCGAGAATACCGGTAATAAACGCTATGGTGCCGCCAGAAACACCGGGCACGACATCGGCAGCGCCCATAGCCATTCCTTTAAAATACGTCAGCAAGTATTTCACTGTGAGTCCTTGTTATTGAATAAGAATTCTGTCGTTATACAACAAATTAGCGACAATTATACGGTGTTAAGTGCTAAAGCGCGAAATGAAGTTTGTTTAATTAACTCGACTGGTATTTATTGTTATCCTAATGTTACACTCGTCCGACCAGAGTAGTCCAGGCTGAGCTTAGAACCAACTCAAGATAACAATACCCCTTTGCATATTATCAAGGGCACCATTATTAGGGATGACCATGAACCAGACTGACTCTTCTAGCACTGCAGAACAAAAACCCAATAAAGTGCTCGCGCTCTACCATAAGACACGCCGTTATCCCTTCGGTCAAAAACTGTTTTCCATTATGGTTTCGCGCATGGCGCCCTATTTCGGCACCATTAATCCCCTGATCACTGAATTGCGACTTAATCGTTGTGCCTGTTTAATTAAAAAACGCCATGCCGTCCATAACCATATCAAAACGGTGCATGTGATTGCGATTTGTAATGGCCTAGAAATGGCCATGGGTGTGATGGCAGAAGCCTCTGTTCCCAAACATTTGCGTTGGATCCCAAAGGGAATGAGCTTGGATTACACGGCTAAGGCAGGTAGCGATATTTTGTGCGTCGCCGAAGTCACGCCAGAACAATGGGTGCCCGGCGATATGCTCGTCCTCGTTACCGCCTACGACACTCAAGGTGTGGTCGTTGTGAAGGGACATATCAAGTTGTGGATATCTGAAAAGCCGCAGAAATAAGATATTTAAATCGAGACGTGCACTTAATATCATGATCTAAAAAGGGAGCTAAGCTCCCTGTTACTTTTTAACCTTCAGCCATTTTTCGTTAAAATATTCGGTAAGCTTAAGTGTGCGGCGTCTTGCTCGCTCACGTTTAAGCACGAACTTTTAAATCCAAAATTCTTAAATACGAACTGTTAAATACGAGCTTTAAAATAGCAGCCATATCGCGATATAGCAGCCCAGTTATGCAAAATGTTAAGCAAAATGGCTAGCGGTAAAACACTCAATCAGCCGGATAAAGTCGGCTTCGGCAAGCTTGGCGCATTTTAAGGTTTGTTCGTGGGATAACTGCACATCTCCCAGTCCTTCGGCCATATTGGTAATGGCACACACAGCCAACACGGGCAAGCCACAATGCGCCGCCGAAATCACCTCAGGCACCACAGACATACCCACCACATCGCCACCGATAATTTGCATCATGCGGATTTCGGCCGCGGTTTCAAAACAAGGGCCAGAGTAAGACACAAAGACCCCTTGGTTCACTTCAATGCCTGCGGCTTTCGCAACACGTAAGGCCTCTGTTCTCAAGTCTTCATCATAAGCATTGGCTAGGCTAAAAAACCGTGGGCCGTAATTATCATCGTTTGCGCCAGTCATAGGCGTGCCCGGCATAGTGTTGATGTGATCGTTGAAAATCACTAAAGAGCCCACGCCGATCCGCTCTGGCCGTAATGACCCCGCAGCGTTAGTCACGAGTAACAATTCACACCCTAAACGTTTGAAAGTACGCACAGGTGTCGTCATCACCTTCATGCTTTGGTGCTCGTAAAAATGCCCGCGGCCTTTCATGCACACTATATCTACGCCATTTAAGCTGCCGAGCACTAGCTCTCCCGAGTGGCCGACGACGGTACTCACAGGAAAACCGTCTAACTCTTCATAGGGGATCACTACTTTGTTATCTAAATTATCGGCAAACGCGCCAAGTCCAGATCCCAAAATCATAGCTGCACGGGGAGAGAAATTCGGTTTACGGGCTAGAATCGTCGCAAGGGCATTAATAACAGGATCATGGCTCATACAAGGTACCTCATAGCAAAGGAATGAAAGAGTAAGCGACCTCAGTATAAGCGGGATTAGGGTTGCAAATAATCGCGATTAATCGCACTATTGTGCTGATAAAAATGACAATAACTAGAAAATGGTGAGCCTAAGATGAGCAAGATAAACGCACCTGAACTCGTCACCTTGAAGATGCTGCGGTACTTTCATCGGGTAGCTGAAGTGAAAAACTTTACCGCTGCCGCCGAGCAACTGCATTTATCGAAATCCCCGCTGAGCGCACAAATCAAAGAGTTGGAGTCACTCCTTGGCGTCGAGCTGTTCACCCGCAGCACTCGGCAAGTCGAACTCACGCCCTATGGCCAGTTGTTAAGAGAAAAGTGCGAGCAGATATTCGATCTAGTGAATGCCTCATTGGAGCAAGTGGCTCAGCTTGGGCGACTCGATAGAAACCATATTCGGATTGGTATTATGAGCTCGCTGTTTTGGATGGGATTTGGCGACATACTGAAGAATTTTCGCAAGCAACATCATGATAATAAATTGATTTTTAAAGAGTTATCACCCGAAACTCAAAAGGTCGCCTTAGCGCATCAAGAAATCGACCTTGGCCTAGTGCGCTACGCCGACACCTTAAATCTGCCGCACCTTCTCGCCGAAACCATCACCAGCGAACCAATGGTATTAGCGCTGGCAAATAAACATCCCTTAGCCAGACGTAAAAGCATCGACTTAATTGAACTCAAGGACGAACCTTTTACCTTACTCAGTCGTGCCAATTCCGCCTCCAGCGATTTGATTATCGCCAGTTGTCAGGTCGAAGGATTCATGCCGCAATTAGTACAGGAAATGGTCGAGCCCAATAGCTTGATGGCCATCATCGCTGGCGATAACAGGGTATCCATAGTGCCGCAAAGTTATGCATCACAGCCTTGGCCTAGGGTAAAGTTTATTAAGTTAAAACAAATAATCCCCGCCGATATCTGCCTGATTTATCGGCCAGAAATGGCTTCGCTGCCAATTCTCGATAGTCTGAGGGACTTATTGAAGCAACAAATTAAAACCATTTAGATAGTCTCCCAAGCTAGTGCTATGCTGAGCTCAATACCCATGGTTCATATTTTAAGGATATCAAGATGGATGAATTTTTAGCCGCGGCTATTGAAGAAGCAAAACAAGGACTGGCCGAGGGTGGCATTCCCATTGGTTCTGTATTAGTGATCGATGGTAAAATCGTCGGGCGCGGCCACAATAAACGGGTACAAAAAGGCAGTTCAGTGCTGCATGCCGAAATGGATTGCCTCGAAAATGCCGGCCGATTTAGCGCCGCCGAGTATCAAAAAGCGACCTTGTATTCCACCCTATCGCCCTGCGATATGTGCAGCGGCGCAGTATTACTTTATGGCATACCAAAAGTCATCGTCGGTGAAAACACCACCTTCCAAGGGCCTGAAGCCTATGTAAAATCCCGCGGTGTGGATGTCACTGTGGTCGATAATGCCGAGTGCAAACAACTAATGCAGGACTTTATCGCCAGCAATCCCAAGCTCTGGAACGAAGATATCGGCGAATAATTAGTCTACAGTTTTCTCTGCCACTTTTTATGCCGTCTATAATTTCACTTTCTACGTTATCTATAATTCATTGAGGGTTAGTGCCTGCTAGGCTAGCCCTCCCAAATCAGAGCAAAAAGTCAAACATGTCTACTAGCGAAAGGAACTCAGCTAACATGCCAGCAAGCGTAACTAACGACCCTTGGTCAACGCCTTCGAAACCAACACAGCCAATCAACACTATCGCTATACCCACACAACGCAATGCCAACCTCGATGCTATTCGCGGCTTAGCTGTGTTAGGGATATTTTTTATGAATATCTATTTTATGGGTATTAGTTTTTTTGGCTATGCACCCCACGAAAAGCCGCTGCTATCGGATCAAGTTATCGAAGCATTGAGTAACTTTTTTATCGAAGGTCGCTTTATCAGTCTGTTTTCTATCTTGTTTGGAGTAGGGCTCTACATTCAGTACCAACGCTTTACCGCCCAAGGCTTAAACGCCTATCCCCTACTTCGCTCACGCTTAGGCTGGCTGATTGTATTTGGTCTAATCCATGGCATTATCATTTGGCCAGGTGACATTTTATTCACCTATGGGATCAGTGGATTTTTAGCTCTGTGTTACAAAGAGTTAAGTATTGAAGCCCTTAAGCGCAAAGCGAATATATTTATTTTAAGCGCTTTAGTTATCATTACGCTGATTAGCCTTGCCGGTAGCGATAAACTGTTTACCCGAGAATCGAGTCTATTTGCACAGCAATACACGGCATGGACCTCAAGCTACGCAGACCAACTGCTACTGCATTTGATGCAAGTCGGCTACATGGCGCTGGTGATCCCTTTTACCCTAATGTGGTTTACTGCGGGCTTGATGCTACTCGGCATGGCGTTATATCAGCAGGGGGCTTTTGAGCAAGGTTTTAGCACCTCAGTGCTAGTGAAGCTGGTGCTAGCAAGCGTAGCACTATCACTGCTTGATACAATATTAGCCTTAACACAAAGGCCCATTTTAGTCGCATTCTCAGATATTTTGGTTATGCTAAGTGCGATCCCTATGGCGCTGATTTACATCCATATTATGGTTAAGGTCTGCCAGAATAGCCCTAAGATACTCAAGCCATTACAAAATGTAGGCAAACTCGCCTTTAGCCTCTATATGCTGCAATCCATCGTCGGTGTGTTAGTGTTTAGGCACCTCGCCCCCGAGTTGCTTTTAAGCCTAGATAGATGGGGCTATATGCTAATGGCGATAGTCTATTCCGTGGTGCAACTGCTATTAGCCAGCCTTTATTTACGCTATTTCAAGCAAGGACCGTTGGAGAAACTCTGGCGCTACCTCGCGTTTAAAAAAGCGCTTGCGACAACAAAAATCGACTAACGATATAGAAGAAAATGACTAATAAACGACTCTCTAAACGGATAAATAACCGCGCGCCCAAGGCCAGAACCTCGAGTACACATCCAAGCCTGATACCTGTGTTATTGGGACTTATGTTTCTCACTCTTATCGTAGGCGCCGCATTGTGGCATATGTTACCGATTGGAATAGTGGGCGTGTACTTCACTCTCAGTCTACTGACCTTTATCGCCTATGCCATCGATAAATCCGCTGCAAAACGTAACAAATGGCGTACTAAAGAAAGCACATTACATCTACTCGCACTCATGGGCGGCTGGCCAGGCGCGCTATTTGCACAAAACCTCTTACGCCACAAATCGGTAAAAGCCTCTTTTAGGAATGTCTTTTATCTCACCATTATCGCCAACTTAGCCGTGCTGGCTTATGGCATACAAACCGGTGCTATGGATATGTTTATCTAAGACGGTTGACCTTTTGGGGATTTTTGCAAGATGGAGCCACAAGCGATAACAGCGTTAAAACCCCGGCCACGACTATTTTTATGATGAGCAGCGCCTCGCTTATTGAGAATAAGCCAATAGCTCTGGCAATGCTAAAAATACCATCGCCTCGCAACCTAAAAACCTGATAACATGACATAAATTAACTAAGGTGCTCTGTATATGAAAATGTTACTTGCCATTGTGGTCATCGCTGGGGTGATTTTTTACTTTTTTACCTCGATGAATGGCCAAAAAGCGGCTCAAGAAAATATTCGTCTAGGCAATGAGTTTTTAGCGCAAAACAAAGCTCAAGAAGGCGTCATAACCACAGCTTCAGGTTTGCAATATCAAGTATTAACCAAGGGCGATGGTACAGTTCATCCCAAGGCCAGCGATACAGTGACAGTGCATTACCACGGCACTTTGATCGACGGTACTGTGTTTGACAGTTCGGTTGATCGCGGCGAGCCAATTGCCTTTCCACTTAATCGCGTCATTAAAGGTTGGACCGAGGGCGTACAACTTATGGTTGCCGGTGATAAAGTACGTTTCTTTATTCCAAGTGAACTTGCCTACGGTAACCGCAGCACGGGCAAGATTGCTGGCGGCTCAGTGTTAATTTTTGATGTGGAATTACTTAAGATTAATTAAAACAAGACACATCCACGACAGTCACGGATAGTTAAAGCCCAGTATTTACGCTGGGCTTTTTATTTACTGGGTTAAGTTGGTGAAAAATCCCGCGCTAAAATAACAGATAGCCCGCGACAGACTAAGGTTTCCATATCATCGACTCGATGGGTTTTCATCTCAGCTAAAGGAGCAACCAGTGCCATGCGCTTTAAGCTATCGAGGCACCCTTTATAATAGGGGGCACTATGCATCATGCCGCCCGCTAACCATATACGATTAGGGTTTAGCAAGTTAACCGCCCAAGCCAGCCCCATACCGAGATAACTGCCCGCACGATACAAATCCTCCTGAGTGGTGATTTTACGACTACGCACTGAATCACCGCTAGCAAGTTGCTCCAAACTAAACTCACCCGATTCAGACATTACACGGCAATGTCCTAATTCACCCGCGACGCCTGTTGCCCCCGTAAATACCTGTCCATTGAAAGCGATCGACATACCAATCCCAGAGCCACACATGACCAGCAATTCACAGGCATATTTAGCATCACAGAGAGCTTGCATCCCCGCATCAATATCGTTGCAGATAAACTTAAGCTTTCCCTGGGTTTTTACGGTTTCCATACTCAATCCATTGAGTCCGGGTATCGATTTACAGGAAACCAAACGATGATGTTGTACCAGTCCCGGCACAGCTATCGCTAATTGGTAATTCTGTAAATCGTAATCGCGTTCAAGTGCTGCGATTTGGTTATTTAAGTCTTCAATTTTAAAGCCTTCACCTGTGGGGATTTTATATTGTTCTGTATGCCCCGCTAGCTGAAGTTCAAACAGGGCTTTACTGCCGCCCACGTCTATTGTTAGTGTTTGCATCGCCAACTCCACTGATACATATGCTCCCCTCTGACCCCGAGCGAAGATGGCGAATGCTAGCATAATGGATAAACACTAGCGATTGAATAAAACTTAAGTTGCTAATTTATAAGGACCTATTTTTAATGATTTAGTGATTTCCGTGTCAATTATTCGTGAATTTTTTACTAAGATCACACTCAATCTTGAAATAGTGGATATTGACCTGCAAGGCTCATTCACGATTGTATACAAAATCCCTTATCAGCTGCCCTTGCATCCTTATCATTCAGCTTGCGATAATCCTTGCTCGTTAGCTCATCCATAACAACACAGAATTTAGGCGAGCCACGCCTAACCGACTCGCAGTGAATGCAGTCCAACTTGGAGCCCTTATGTCAAACAAGATAGCCAGCCGCCTAGATGCTATTCGTCGCGAACTCACCAGCACCCATTTAGATGCGTTTATCATTCCACGTGCCGACGAGTATTTAGGGGAATACGTACCAGAACATAACGAGCGTTTATACTGGGCGACGGACTTCACAGGTTCGGCAGGTATGGCTATCGTACTGAAAGATAAGGCAGCTATTTTTACTGATGGTCGTTATACCGTCCAAGTTCGTTTGCAGGTCGATGCAACATTATTCAGTTACGAGAGCCTAACCGACACGCCGCAAATTGAATGGTTATGCGACACGCTCCCAGCAGGTTCCCGTGTGGGGTTTGATGCCCGTTTACACACCTTAGCTTGGTATGAAAATGCCAAAGCAACCTTAGGTAAGGCACAAATAGACTTAGTCGCGGTTGAGCAAAACCCAATCGACAAACATTGGCAAGAAAGACCCGCACCATCAAGCGCACCAATCACCCTGTTTAGCAACGATAGTGCAGGCAAAACCAGTCTACAAAAACGCACTGAAATTGGCGCCTTAGTCAAAAAAGCGGGGGCCGATGTCGCCTTAATCGCTGCCTTAGATTCCTTCTGTTGGCTGCTCAATATTCGTGGCAACGATGTACCTCGTTTACCCGTAGTGCTAGGCAGTGCCCTACTGCACGCCAATGGTGATATGACGCTTTACACCGATTTAGCTAAATTACCCCAAGGTATCGAAGCCCATGTAGGTCAAGGTGTCAGTTTTAAAGCTGAGGTAGACCTTGCCGACACACTCGCCAGCTTAAAAGGCGTAAAACTGCTAGCCGATCCTAATTCAGCCAATGCTTGGGCCCAAAATATCGCCCGTGATGCGGGGGCTAACTTAATTGCCGGAATCGATCCTGTTTCGCTACCTAAAGCACAAAAGAATGCCTCTGAACTTGCCGACATGCGAGCCAGCCATATCCGCGATGGCGTTGCAGTGAGTCGCTTCCTTGCTTGGTTAGATGCCGAAGTTACCGCTAAGCGTATGCACGATGAAGCCACGCTTGCTGATAAATTAGAAAGCTTCCGCCTTGAGGATGTGCGTTATCGCCAGCCAAGTTTCGATACCATTTCAGCGGCGGGCCCCAATGCCGCTATGTGTCATTACAATCACAACAATGGCACACCAGCAATGATGACCATGGATAGCATCTACTTAGTGGATTCTGGAGCTCAATATATTGATGGCACCACGGATGTGACCCGTACCATTGCGATTGGTGAAGTGACCGATGAACAAAAGAAAATGGTCACTCTTGTGCTAAAAGGTCATATCGCCTTAGACCAAGCTCGCTTCCCTAAAGGCACAACAGGTCAACAACTCGATGCCTTTGCCCGTCAATATCTATGGCAGCATGGATTTGATTATGACCATGGCACAGGCCATGGCGTGGGTCATTTCTTGAGTGTGCACGAAGGTCCGCAGCGCATTGGTAAAAATGTCAACGCTATCGCACTAATGCCGGGGATGGTGCTCTCAAATGAACCCGGTTACTACCGTGCAGATAGTTTTGGCATTCGGCTCGAAAACCTAGTGGTAGTCCAGCACTGCGAAGCGCTTAAGGGGGCTGAACGTGAAATTTATGAGTTCGATGCCCTGACCTTAATTCCCATGGATTCGCGTCTTATTGATAAGAGCCTGTTAACCCAGGGTGAAATCAATTGGTTCAATACCTATCATCAAAAGGTGTTCAACACGCTCTCACCACTCATGTCGGGGGACGAACTCACTTGGCTGGCGCAGGCAACAAAAGCCATTTAAGCGACTTCTGCCAATAATTGACCAACGCTAAACCCCTTAAGCCAATAAGCTTAAGGGGTTGTTGTCATGTTTATTTTACAACCGCTGATACCCTATCTGTTGCGCCATCATCCTTAAACCTTTATCTAAAGAGGTTTGGAATAGCACTTCAACTTAATGATTAATTTCAATAAAACCATCAACTAAGACTGACTCAAAGTGTTTACTTTGCCTTCAACAGTCAAGTCAATTGCCTCTTACTGGCTGAAAAAGCGGGGAAATCCGCGACATAAGTCCAATATGTCGCAACCTGATTTTCACTTAAGCTAGCGCGAGCTTTTACTCAAATGAACAACGATAAAAGTGCCTATATAGAAAATACTGAAATTGATAAATTAACAGCATAAACGCTCGTTTGAATGCCAATTTAAAACAGTAAAAACTTTTTATTTTGCAATAACTTACAAATATGACAAATAATTGATTATCACAGGGACAAAGTGGAAAACCACTCTCCTAATACCCACACAAAAATGATAGTCTTATCACACAATAAGCTGGCGACAATGAGCGCTAGCGCATAGTTAAACACCTATTTACACCCTAAATCACAATATCGGCCTTGAATGGACACACTACATGAGCCAGAGTAACGCAACAGCACATCGATTCATCAGCATGGAGCATACCGCTCAAGAAATACGTTTAACGCCACAAGATGAACTCATATCTACCACGGATACCCGCGGTATTATTACCTATGTTAATGATCGCTTTGTCGAAGTTTCTGGCTATACTGCCCAAGAACTGATGGGTAGTCCCCACAATATGGTTCGCCATCCCGATATGCCAAGTGCCGCTTTTAAAGAAATGTGGGGAAAGCTTAAATCAGGCCAATCTTGGCGGGGCATAGTGAAGAATCGCTGTAAAAATGGGGGATTCTATTGGGTCGATGCTTTTGTCTCACCGTTATTTGAAAACGGTACTATCGTGGGATATCAGTCAGTTCGCATCCAACCTAAAGCCCCCTATGTGACTAAAGCTACCCATATTTATCAGAGACTTAAACAAGATAAACCCATTCATAAGCCCTTAAGTTTGATGCAAAAACGCTTAGTCTCCGCAGTGGTAGCTTCTACAGGCTTGCTGATTGCGGGTTATTTTTGGGGCTGGGGCGTGATCATTGCGGGAGCCGTGCTGATGACGCTAAATTTAGCTATCTTCTATGACGAGGCCTTTCGTATTCCTGCTAAGCTCATGGAAATGCAAGAAAAATATGACTCAATAAGTCGTTATATTTATTCTGGTGCAGATACCTCTTCGATTCTCGATTTCCAGCTAATTATGCTACAAGCCAAAATGAATGGCGTGCTTGGTCGTACCCAAGATCAAGCTAATCAATTACATATCATTTCAGATCAGTTAGTTGTAACCACAGAACAAACCTATGTGAGTTTAGATCAAGAAAAAAACCAACTAGAACAGCTTGCCAGCGCTATGGAGGAAATGAATTCAACCATCACCGAAGTCGCCCAAAACACCCACCTAACCTCAACAAATATCAATACGGCCTATGAGCTTTGCCTTAAAAGCAGCGCCAATATGAAGGCCAATACTCAAAAAGTTGAGTTATTAGCTAAATCCGTTGCCGATGCGGCCAATAACGCCCATCAATTAAATAAAGAAGCTGAACGGGTTGCCAATGCCATGGGGGAAATTGACTCTATTGCTGAGCAAACTAACCTGCTCGCCCTCAATGCCGCTATTGAAGCCGCCCGTGCGGGTGAACAAGGACGTGGTTTTGCTGTCGTTGCCGATGAAGTTCGCGCCCTATCAAGCCGAACACAATTATCAACCAACAGCATTTCTCGCAGTATAGATAAAATGTTTAACATGCTGAATGCTTGGGCAAAAGAAATGGAGCTAAGTCGTAGGCAAGCGGAGCTTTGCGCCAGCGATATTCAAATTTCAGCCGATAATGTCAATACTCTTTATCAAGAGGTGAGCGAAATTCACAACTTCGCCCAACAAAATGCCGTTGCGGCCAATCAGCAGCGTCAGGTAGTTAATGAAATCACTCGTAATATTCATTCAATCACCCAAGCCAGCAGAGAGAACCTCGCTGCAACCCATCAAATTAGTGATGCCGCAAATAACCTCAAACACAATGCTGAAAAAGCCCGAGGTCTACGCAGCGCCTTTGGCTAGGACGTGTTGATGAGCCCCTATATTTTTTAATGGGATATTGGGGCTACACCTTAGCGATTGGCGATAGATAAGATTGCATACCATTTGAAGAGCCATTCTAGGGCGCGATTATTTCCTAAACATAATGCACAGAGTCCCTGTCATTACAGATAAAATCCCAACAGGTTAAAAAGTACAGGTTTTAACCTGAAATTTTGCTATACTCCGCGCCCGCCATTTTTCTTATGAATCTGAGTGGAAGAATGAGCAAGCCAGTGCCTTACTGCTAACACCAATAGAAAATATCGGACCAGTTAAGCAGAGTAAACGCTTTGGCGCTTGAGTGTTTGAATAAGTGAATGATAGGAATCCAAAATGAGATTTGAATCTTTTAGTTTTTCCCCCGAGATTTTGCGCGCTATCTCAGATTGCGGTTATCAACAAATGACGCCTATTCAGCAGCAAGCGATACCCGCCATCCGCCGCGGTCAAGACGTGCTTGCCAGTGCCCAAACGGGTACAGGTAAAACCGCCGCCTTTGCACTGCCGATCCTACAAAAGATGGTGGAAAACCCAAGCGAAACCTTAAAGTCGAATGCGCGCGTATTAATTCTTACACCAACACGCGAGCTTGCCGCTCAAGTGGCAGATAACGTCACGGCTTACTGTAAATATTTAAACTTCAGCGTGTTAACTATTTACGGCGGCGTAAAGATAGAGACGCAGGCGCAAAAGCTGAAACGCGGTGCCGATGTTATAGTCGCGACCCCAGGTCGTTTACTCGAACACTTAACAGCCTGTAATTTAAGCTTATCAAACGTCGATTTTTTAGTCCTAGATGAAGCCGACCGTATGCTGGATATGGGCTTTAGCGCCGATATTCAAAAAATTCTGCAAGCAGTAAATAAAAAGCGTCAAAACTTGTTGTTCTCAGCCACCTTCTCCAGCGCAGTAAAAAAGCTGGCAAACGATATGATGGTTAAACCGCAGGTGATCAGCGTCGATAAGCAAAACACCACCGCAGATACCGTAAGCCAAGTCGTTTATCCGGTAGAACAACGCCGTAAACGCGAGTTACTTTCTGAGCTTATCGGTAAGAAAAACTGGCAACAGGTATTGGTTTTTACCGCAACACGCGATGCCGCCGATACCTTAGTCAAAGAATTAAATTTAGATGGCATTCCCTCTGAAGTGGTCCACGGAGAAAAAGGCCAAGGTAGCCGTCGCCGTGCCCTACGCGAATTTGTTGCTGGTGATGTACGAGTGTTAGTCGCCACCGAAGTCGCCGCCCGCGGTTTAGATATTCCAAGCCTTGAATACGTGGTTAACTACGACTTACCTTTCCTCGCCGAAGATTATGTGCACCGTATCGGTCGTACTGGCCGTGCGGGTAAAACAGGGGTTGCTATTTCATTTGTAAGCCGCGAAGAAGAGCGTACGTTAGCCGATATCGAAAAATTGATTGGTCAACAAATTCGCCGCGTCACAGTACCAGGTTATGAAGTGGGTAGCCGCGAGTTGCTATTAAAACAACTGCAGACCCGCCGCAGCTTTGCCAAGAAACAGCAAAGAACTGACAACGTTGGCGCTCAAGTTGCGGCAGAGAAAAACATGCAAGGCCGCCGCGTAAAAATGAAGGTTGGTCAAGCACCGAGCAAGGCCAAAAAACTAAAATAATCATCAGTTGATTTAATTTATAAGTATTTGTCAGTACTGATAGTATCTGCTTAAAAAAGCGTCCATATCTGGGCGCTTTTTTATACTCACTCACATATAAACTTCACAACTTTTTATTTCACTGCATATTATCTCACTGCATAATGTTACCAAATAACGCTTGAAGCCTTGTTTCATCTATACTATTTGCGCCACGCCAACCAGCCAGTGGAAGAATAATATCCGAGCGACTACTTCCTGGATATTTTATATTACAGATATCGGTGAAATGGGTAAATCCATCATATAAAGGTTTTACATAGGGATTTGGCATAATACCCAATTCAGCTAACACCATTAGTTGTCCGCGAAAATTATACTTTTCATAATTAGGAATAATTTTTGCTTTTTTGATGCGTTGTTCTAATTTTCCAGGTGTTTCATCTTGAGGTGCTTGGCGGATCATATCAATTAATGAGGTAAATATGCTGATATCCACTTGTGTAGGAGTACAAGGAGGAATGGTAGTAAACTCTTCTAATTCAACAAGATTACACACCATCTTTCGTTCCATACACTCCCAGCATAGCAGCTGAATATTTTATGTCCTTTTTCTATCCAAACATTTCTTCTTATTGAGCAAACGGGGCAAACATCTCCATCGTTGATCATTTTATGTTCAGGAACCGCTTGGGCAAATAAATAACTTAATATGGGTTGTCTTCCCCTCGGAAAACTTGAAAAACCACATATATATGCTGCGAGTAAGTTTTCAATTGATAGATGAGGATGCTCGAGCAACGCTTTATAAGCGTGAATACATTCATCATGAGTATATTTTACAATCTCATTAACAGGATAACCACTCTGTTCAAGAGCCAGTATTTCTATATTCGATAAACTGCAATTGGAATAGTGTGTTGTCCCCGAATCGCAATCAAACTTGTCACCATTATCTATTCTTTGCATATATCCGTTTTCGCCTTTGATATATGACTTCTTAAAATAGATTTTCTTTAATATTTTAAATAATCCCTTATCCATTTACAGCTCCCCGTTATTGAAGATTTATTGCAAAATATCATGCTACAGTGCGATACCACTTCACTCGTTTTTAATCGCCTTAATATTATGCTGGAATCACAAGAGGATACAAAGGGTTATAGCTCTGAATATATCAACGACCCCAACCTAATCTATATAACATTTGTACGGTTATCTGAACACACTTGTAAGAATTCTCTGTAATTGCCGCTCTTTTAAAACTAAATTAAGAGCCTAATATGCAAATAGCTTCGATCTCAAGTTTAGTGACCTCAGCACAATAAGTGGCTTAGAAGATGGGCGGCTCACAAGAATCATTATCGGTTTAACGACTGCTTTGTTAAACTAGCTGCGCCGCAATCAATATCGCCCAAGTTCAATGAGATAAATCCCTTTAGCCCGCGGCGGAGTCATAATGAATTCTCAAACCTATAATCAAGCTGTGCTCGAACTCGCCCTTGCGGGAATAGCCGATTTAACCGCTTCAGCACAAACCAAGAAAGCCCAACGCACAGCCGCGCAGGAAAGCCATTTTTTGTGCAATTGGATGGTCGAGTCCCTTAAAGAAAAACGCTTTTCTAAACTCGTCGCCGATGACTTAACGGCATGGATACGTTTGGCACGCAGTCAAGGCGCTGGTGCCAACCTTAAGCATTTATTAGAACGTATTGTGCACCAATATCAAGCCGTTGAAACAACAGAACAAGCTTTAGGCACCGCATTAAACGCTATGATCGATGAACTTAAACAGGCTAATTGGTTGGTGTTTACTGATACTGAAATCACCGCCAAGCTGAAACTCGATGCCGAGGGTCAATCTAGCTTAGTAATTGATACAAAAGAGTTTAGTCAACATATCAAAGATAATCAGCTCATTAAGCCAATTAATTTATATGTTCGTGCCGATGAGCAACAACTCACGCGCATCGCCTTATCTCACGGTTTATTGCTAAGCCAAGGTAATAAAAAATCCAGCTTAATTAAGCACCATAAAACCTACCAAATTTACCCAGATAATCAGCTACCAGCATTGTGCCAACTATTAGCTTAAGATCATAAAAACCTTAGAAAATATAAATGCTGTGCAATCATTCCTGGTAACTATTTGGCCTTAAACTGGTCGGTTCAAAATTCAGGAGCAAGCTAGCAAATCCTATGCATTGCTCGCTTTGTTAGGTGGACTGACAGTTTTAGGGTTCAATACTAATCGTTTCCCCTCATTTAAGTAGGTTGTGCACGCCACTCGCAGCAAAGAGGCAAAATTAGCCACTCGCCCATGGCGAGCTAACACTTCGCGATAGATGCGGGTTAAAAAGGCGGCCACACTGAGTTCGGCTTCATCGGCGATATCTTCTATTATTTGCCAAAAAACCGCTTCAAGACGCACACTGGTGACGACGCCATCGATACGAATTGAGCGGGTTTTAAGCTCGAACAGTTCGGGTTCGGCGCCAGAATAGATTTCACACACACTCTTGCTCCCCTTAGGTGTCTACCCGAACTGTTATGCCATAAAACCAAGCTAAATCATATTAGGTTAGCTAAGCAACTTATTAAATTGTGCGAGCCATGCAGGATGCGCAGGCCAAGCGGGTGCGGTGACAAGCTTGCCATCGGTAATAGCTTCCGTTACTGCAATCTCGCAATATTCAGCGCCAGCTTGCCTCACTTCGGGAGCACATGCGGGGTAGGCTGAAACCTTTTTACCAGCAACAACATCTGCCGCCGTCAACAACTGCGCACCATGGCAAATGGCCGCCATGGGTTTATCTTGCTCCGAAAATGCTTTAACTAAATTCAGCACTAAAGGATTTAAACGTAAATATTCTGGCGCTCGGCCTCCTGGTAACAACAAAGCATCGAAATGATTGGCACTCACCTTCGCAAAATCGCCATTTAGAGCAAAGAGATGTCCTGGCTTTTCGGTGTAGGTTTGGTCGCCTTCAAAATCATGGATTGCAGTTTTAATGGTTTGTCCGGCGATTTTATCAGGGCAAACAACGGTCACTTGATGCCCTACCATTTGCAGGGCCTGAAACGGCACCATTAACTCGTAATCTTCGACAAAATCACCCGCGATGATCAAAATTTTGGCCATGGTAAACTCCTTTTATTGGGATAGTTTCTAAATGAAAGTTTGGAATATCGCTCTGATCCACCTCCCCACTTTACTCCCCTTGCAGTGACAAAGGTAACAACCAAATACTACAAATTTATTCCAGTAAAAAAGCGCCCGTAGGCGCTTATTTATAGTAGTTATATAAGCCAAAACACTCAATTAGGCACTCTATAACTCAGCGAGGATCATGACTTAACATCAGTATGACCACTCATAGGGATCGTAATTAGCCAGAACTTCAGCATAACTGTGGCTCAATCCTTGGGTAGAGTAATAATAACCTTTACCCTGATTATCCACAGCGTAAAAAATATCCTCAGTTCCGGCCTGCTGTGGCAACTGATCTCGGGTACTCGCCAGCTTGAGTTCATCATAATGGTAGGGTGCGAAGGTCAGTACACTTTCCTCAAACACCGCAGTATGACGGCAACTGTTGCGTCGGATCTGAGCGGCAATGGCCTCAAGATCCTCCCCACGATTAAGGGCTAACCACTGTTCAGCATAGCGTTCGACGATGAACTTTTCGGAATAAAAATAATGATCTTTACCCGATAGTCGCATCTGAATATCCGCGTAATCCCCATTGAGGATCAAACTAATATAACGGCTAACTGTTTGGCTACAATCCCACTCGAGTCCAGCCACGGCGGTAATTTGCTCCGCCGTGACTAAACGCCCGTGCTGACTGAATACTCTGATATATCCCACAAGTTCAATCATAGTGTTCAACTATAGTTTTTAACTCGGTAATAAGCCCCGTGCCGCTAATCTATCGGCAACAAAACCCAAACCAAACTTATCGAGCGTAGCTCGGGTTGGTGCTCCTGTTTGAATATCCCAGCCAAAGGCTTCATAGAACATATCCAGTGCCTTTTGCATATCGGCACGATCCATCTTGATAGTGCCTTCCTGACCAAAGTTTTTATCTGGATCCAAATCATAAACCCAGTCACTGAGCACATCATGCTCTTCGCGCATATTGCTTTCATTCATTTGCAATATGGTCAAGGCTCGATGTAAATGCAGTACTCTTTCCGCTTTAAAGTCCAATTCAGTTTCAGTGGTTTCAATCCCTGTCACTAAACTGAACATCTGCGATTCAATGGTACTATCGCCTTCATAGTTACGATTTTTATCCGGTGAAGCCAGCAGTGGGAACATCCAGTTACAGAGTGTCAAAGAGTCATGTAACACGTTTTTAACCAGCGACCATTTTGCAAAACGGACCTTAGCCGCATTGATTGGGGTATACCACTTGACTTTATCAAACGCACCTTCACCCCATTTTTTCTCGGCAATAGCGACTGTCATATCGTGTGGTAAACCACTGTTAACGATATTTATGTGAGAATGACACTGGGCATCACGGTTAAAGACTACGTTAATTAACGTACCGACCTGACCCGCAGTTTCACTGGCATGGTGCACGGCAGCATTGGTTTTCTTATTGAATACCTTAGTGGCGCTTTCTTTGTGAATATCCCAATAACCTAATGCTGGATTGGTTCCATCTAATCCCCAACGTTTGATCACGTCATATAAACCATCGGCCAGATGGGAAATTTCACCTTCTTTGAAGGCCACACGGCGATAAAAGTCAAGTAAGAACGCGGGATCTTGGTTATCCCAAAGTTCCCAAGGAATGCTGTTAAATTCATCTTCAGGTAATAGATGCTTAAACATATCCTTTGTTTTTAAGAATTTAAACAGATGAGAAATGGAACCATAGTTACACCAAATACCATAGTCATCGAGAATGTGTGCCCCTAAAGCGCCCGCCATAGCGTGTGCTTCTGAGCCATTTTTGGTACCCATTAAGTACTGTGGAACGAGGAATCCCATACAGACGTTGGATATATGTTCGGTTTTACGACCATATTTACTCTTCAGTTCAGGGACTTTAAGTTCACAGAAACAACGAATAGGGCATGAATGACAGCCGCCAGTACGTTTCATCCATTTATTGGCATATTCAACACCAATATAACTTTCTGCCATCGAAGTACGGAAACCAATGCGGTTACGTTCGTTCCATGGCACCTCACCAAGATCGATTTCTTGATCGGCGGCTCCCCACTTAAGTCCAGGCCTTGCTTTCCAACGACTAATCGGCGCGGAGTATTCGGCCCAAGACTGCGGTGTTGAAGGGACTACACCATTATTATTGGCGCCGATAATGCCTAAAATATGGTCATCTAATGCGCGCATTTTTTCATTATTGGCGACAATCTTAACTGACCCAGTCCCAATAATACCGATCCCTTTACAGTTTTTTGACCCCATGACCGAGCCATGACCACCCGCAGAGTGTCCACCTTGCGTCATGATCACTGAAAGAGGTACAAGGTTTTCCCCTGCCTGCCCAATGGCGGCAACCTGAGCATTAGGCCCCATCATTTGAGCAATCATGGCATGGGTATCGAATATCCCTTTACCCCACAAGGCATCCGCAGGTTCAATCGTGACCTTATCATCCACAATTTTCAGCCACACTGGGCTGCTGGCTTTGCCTTCTATCGCAATAGCATCAAATCCTGCAAATTTCATCGCAGGTGAAAAATGCCCACCAAAATGACCATCTGCAATAAGATGTTTTTCAATAACGGGACTTCTAGAGGTTATTGTGGTTCGTCCGGTACAAATCACCCCAGAACCCGTTAAAGGCCCCGCGGAAAGAACAATAATATTATCTGGATCGATTGCGGTTATATTGTCTTTATGATTATCCCAAAGAATTTTATATCCAATTCCCATACCACCAATATAATCATAATATTTATCTATTGGTTCATACCATATATTATTAGTTGTTAAATTAACTCTTAGGACTTTACCAGCCCACCCGCCAATTTTATCACTCATATTACTTCTCCTGAATTTAAGAAACTAAGCCGGTATATTTTTCATATTGTTCTAATGCAGCTTCAGCCTCTTCCCAGTTATAAAATTTAATTGCACCTGTAGGGCAAACTTGCGCACAGGCAGGTTTACCGTTACATAAATCACATTTCACGGCTTTCATTTTGCTGCGAACAACTTTAATGACTTGCTGAGGGCACTTATCTGCACAGTAACCACATCCAACACAAAGTTCTTCATCAATAACTTTTGCGCCAGTTTGTTCATTAGTCGAAATAGCTTTCTGCGGACAGACTTCAGTACACACTTCACAGTGACGACAGGTTGAAGGAACAACCGTTTTATCGCCGCACTCTCCTCGCTGTGTTTCATAGTCGAATTGCACACCATGTGGGCCATAGTTCATATTTTTTTCTACTTTGACGCGGGCTAGCGTGGGGCTGCTATCCCCCTCATGGTTCCAACCGCAGGCAATTTCACAGCGTCTGCAGCTAACGCAAACCGTAGGGTTTACCACCATTAGTCCACCTGGCATGACTTCTACGACTTCTTGGCTATTACTGTCACTGCCACAACCGGTAAGAAAACTCACCAATGTTCCGCTATAAACCGTACCGACAGCAACGCCCATACTGCCTTTAAGCATTCCTCTTCTGGTAATCATATTTGATCCTTTATTAGTCAAAGCAATATAATTAAAATATGCATACACTTTGATTCCCGACAATTTATGCTAAAGTAATTATCCCTTTGATTCTTAACCTGTGTCACATTTACCCATATTGGGTACTTATTAAATCAATAAGCAAGATCTACATCAAAGTAACTCATTTAAGAATTAAGAAATAAAGTTTAACAATTAAGAATATCGAAAAAATCAATAAAGCCTAAGTTCAAGTTATCGACATACAAAATCAAATACACAAATTAATTCATGTTAATTAAGTGCAACTTGGTTAATAACTGAGTTAATATCTAAAAAGCATACATTCCGATTAGAGTCCCGACAGAATCTAATTAAAAAGGAATGGAAAATGATGAAAACGAATACCCGTTCTCAATGGATAGCATTTACGCCAATCGCAATGGCAGTCTGTCTAATGACAGCCTGTTCCGATGGTGACGATGGTAAAGAAGGCCCGCCAGGCACTGTGAGCATTGCCATTGAGCAGGCTAACTCCCTTAAAGCAACGATTGAAAATGTAACGATTGATAGCAAAACTCAAGTTCAAGTTGATTTCTTCTTGAGCAACGCTAATGGTATTGCTGTTACAGGGTTAGAAAGCCTGAAAGATCTCGATACCTTAGGTGTAGGTATTGCCAAATTGGCCCCACCACAGGCTCACTATCAAGCCAAAACAGCCATAAGCACCGAAGCTCAGGGCACTACAGATCCAGCTCTGCAGTGGACAAGTTATATCAATAAACAAGTGGAACCTGCTACAAATGCTCAGGTAAACGCCGCCACCCAATGGCAAGCGAGTATCGAAAGTAGCTGTAAAACTGACTGTTTGACCTCACTGGGCAATGGTCAATACCGTTACACTTTCAGTCAACCTTTGACGGCCTACCCCCAACTCTCGGGGATAGATACTCAATACGCACCTGAACGCACCCATAGGATTTACCTAGAGTTAAAACCTCTTGCAAACAGTCCTATCGAAACTCAGTTGATCAACAGCGTATACGACTTTATTCCCGCAACAGGACAAGCTGCAACGGCCGATGAAGGACGAATTGTGATCGCGCCAGAACAAGCCTGTTTTCGCTGTCATAATGACGATCTAGCCAACACGGATACCCGCTTGCTGATGCATGGTAGTAAGCGCTTTGCCTATGAAGGCTGCGTCGTGTGTCATACAAGCTATTCGGGCGACCCGGAAACAGGTAATAGCCTCGATATGGCGACGCTGACACATCAAATCCATCAAGCAAAATATCAAGTGGTGGGTTATAAAGGACAGCTATATGACTTTTCAAATATCACCTATCCCGGTGATATGAAACAGTGCCAACAGTGCCATATTTCCGGTGCTACAGCCCAGACTGATAATTACAATATCCCCAGTAAAACCGCCTGCCTTGACTGCCATACCGAGCAGATCCCCGCAGACTGGAATGGCACTGTTGCAGGCCTATTCCACAATAGGGAGCTCTTTGCGAACGCATGGGCACTGAGTTGCAGTGGTTGCCATCCTGATAGCAATAATCCCCAAGGTGTTGGCTTATTCCATAATGCCCAAACTAAAACTGCGGAAAAATTGGCAAGTGATTATCAAGTTAAGTTTTTGAGCTCACAGCTTAATACTGAAGCTCAAACCCTTGAAGTCACTTTGCAAGTGGAACAATTGGATCAACTGCCAGCCACTCAACCTATGATAAAATCTTTCTGGTTGATTGCGACAGGTCAGACCGATAACGCTAATCTGCCGGTGAACAATGGGCAACGTAAAGTATGGAACCTTTTGGGAAATGACCCAAATGTCTCATTGAGCATCGCGGGTTCAAATCAATTAAAGGTCACAGTTGCTCAGCTTTCCACTGTGGATTTTGGTAATTTAGCCCAATCCCAGCTCTACAGTAAGCTTGTGCTTTGTGCTGATAAAAATACCGGATTTGCCGTTAATTGCGATATTGCTAATCAGGAGGTCAGTCTCAGTGCCGTTAATTCACTGACATTGCCCGGTAATGCGGTTACTACTAAGGCTAAAGCCGACGAAAATGCCTGTCGCCAATGCCATGATAAAGGCTTAGAGGATAGAGTCCTTTCTGCGCATCAGTTGGGCAGCATGTTTGAGCCTGATAGCCAATGTGGTGCCTGCCATGCGCCTCAAACATCAACAGCATTGACTGACGGACAATGCCGTAGTTGTCATAATGCTGATGCAGTGATGTATCTCAATGCCAACTTAATGCATACCCCAGGGGCTGAGCAAATCAAGCCGTATAGGACAATCAACAACACCTTAAGCTATAGGGAAATGGTGCACTCACTGCATGCGGGTACTCGTACTGTTGTAGGTTTTGGCAACTCACGCCCAGAACTGACCAATCCAAATGCTAAAAATAATTGCAGTGCATGCCATAGCGAAGGCCTATTGGATCTTAGCGGGCTGAGTGAACAACAATCGCTATTAGTTGCCACACCTGGTGCGGTCAACAAAGGGCAAATTGCTGAATATTCACCAACCCTAGCAACCTGCGGTGCATGTCATACCGAACTTGATAGTTTAGCGGTCCATGCGCGTAGCTTTGGTGGTGTTTATCAAAGTGATGCCAGCGGCGGTAGAATTTATCAACCAGGACAAGAATCATGCGCCGTTTGCCATGCTGAAGGTCGCTCTTCTGGCGTTGATAAGGTGCACAAGTAACTCGCTAAACCTTAGGTAATAGTCCTAAAAAGATAGCCGCTCACAATAGTGAGCGGCTATCTTCATTAAAAATCAGTTTAAACGGTAATATCGACAAAATAGCTGTAACCCCAAAGAGTGGCACCTAGCTCTGTGATACTAGCCCGCCTAAACTAATCACGTTTTTGACCATCAACTACCAGTGTTTGACTATAACCATTCAGGCCAGTGTTAGCGGATTTCACCACATTTAAGGCTTCGGTGGTGAGGGTATTATTGCCATTTAGCAGGTCGTTTAACGTCCCTGACTCACCATGCACTAAACCTAACTCTCTTAACATGGCATCCACAACGGGGGCATTAGCGCGATAGTTTAATGCTGCACTGGTTACTTGCTCAGCGATACCACCTTGATGTTGAACGCCTTCACTGCCCGCAGTAAATTGATTCCCTGTGCCATAACCTTGAAGAATTTTAATCCCTTCAATATTTTCCAGCGGTTTAACCGCCTGTGCGACAATTTCAGGTAGCGCTTTAAGAATGGCGAGGGATTTTTGTAGGGCAATTTGCTCATCACTCAGCACGTTTTCAGCTTCGTATAGGGCTTGTTTACCCGCAGCTTCAACGGCATACACTTTTTCATCCGCTTCGGCCTGCAGTTTCTTCGCATCGGCACTGGCGCGCGCTTCAATCAAAATCGCGCTCGATCTGTCTTCGGCGGCACGTTTTTCAGCTTCAGCCTGAACTGTTACCCCCACCGCATCACGTTCAGCCTCTTTACGGGCATCAATCACTTCAATCTCTTTACGACGATTTGCTTCGGCCACTTGGCGCGCAGTAATAACCGCTTCTTCTTTCTCAACTTTCAGTTTTTCAGCTTCGGCGGCACGTGCACGGGCTGCGGACTCTTCTTCCGATTTAGCCGCAACCGCAATACGTTTTTCCTGCTCGGAAACTTCGATATCTCTTTGCTGTTGAATGCGTGATTGCTCGATGGACTTATATTTTTCAATCTCGCGGGTTTCAATATCTTTGGTCTTTTCGATTTGGGCGGTTTCGATAGCACGCTCTTTAGCAATTTCAGCTTCGCGCTCTTCACGGGCCTTATTTTCTTTTTGCTTTATGATTTCCGCTTTTTGATCGGCACGTTTAAATTCTAAGGATTGCTGCTGGATCAAGCGTGCTTCTTCTTCCGACTTTTCAATCTCTAGGGATTCTTTTTCGGCCTCTAAATTACGCTGCTCGATCTTAATGCGGTTTTCCTGTTGAATATCGTTGGTTTCTTTACGTTTCTCTTCGATAATCTTCGCAAGGCGAGCGCGACCTTCAGCATCGAACGCGTTGTTTTCATTAAAAAATTGTAAATCAGTTTGATCAAATCCAGTTAAGGATACGGATTCGAGTTCCAGTCCGTTCTTCTCAAGATCGTTGGCCACGTTATTCTGTACGCGCTGTACAAAATCGGCACGCTGCTCATGCATTTCGGTCATGGTCATTTCTGCAGCCACAGCACGCAGCACATCAACAAACTTTGATTCCATTAGTTTTTTAAGTTCTTCCACTCGGGTAGTGCGTGTACCTAGGGTTTGCGCCGCCATGGAAATACCCTCGGAATTGGGCGCTACACGCAGGTAGAAGTCGGCTTTTACATCGACCCGCATTCTGTCCTTGGTGATCAGGGCATCTTTTTGGGTTTTCTCTACTTCAATACGCAGGGTATTCATATTGACGGAAATGATTTCATGCAGCACGGGGAGCACAATGGCGCCACCATCTTTAATGATTTTCTCACCGCCGAAGCCTGTACGCACAAAAGCCATTTCTTTAGTTGCACGCTTATACAGCTTGGCAAAAATCAGCCCGATCACGGTCAGGCCAACCAGAACCATTGCGGCAATCAGCAAGAAAAAATAGCTTGAATTCGTTACATTATTTAGTACATCCATTTGATTTCCTTCTCGATTAAATTACGACTTTCAAAATTAACTATCAAAGCGTGTTGCAGACCATACTCGGCCTTCACGTCTGAGGAGCACCACTTGGGTGCCTGAGGTAAACTCGATCCCTGACGTTTCAGGCTCGACTAAAACATAATGTTTTTGTTGATGTTTATCGCGGACAACGGCTTCGGAGGGCATACCTTTTATTGCACAACCTAAAGTGATAGTGCCGACATAACCGCTTAGGTCGTCTAGCGATATCGCACTCGATTCATTTTTAGGTAAGTGGTCGGCAAGGAATCCTCCTAGATACCGACAAGCAAAGGCACTCGCAACAACAGCAATAGGAAGAGTAAACAGTTGCGGCAGCAGAATGCCTATTACACTCAAACTGATAAAATTGACCATATAACCCGCAATCGCAAAACTGGTCAGTGCGAGCACAAACCAGATAAGCAGAGGGAGTCGATTAAGGCATAACCAACCAGCAATACCTGTAAGTCCCCCACCAACATCGGGCTGATAATCAACATCGGTAGGCACCCATTGGTCCCAGGGCGGGATTAAGCTTTGTTAAATCTCTTAACCAAAGAAAATCTCGCTCCTAAAATCACCATTCCATGCTGCCTTTCTTATTTTGGTTGGTTTACTGGCTTTTAGCGGA
>NZ_JAKILG010000008.1 GCF_023283765.1 Shewanella profunda
TCCTGTGCTGGTATGAAAAGCGCTGGCTGATAGAGGACTTTCATAAATCCTGGAAAAGCGGTGGGACTCAGGTTGAAGATTTGCGCTTACAAAGCAAAGGTAATTTGGAGCGTATGATTACGATCCTAGCGTTTATAGCGGTGCGAGTTCAGCAGTTGCGCCATCTTGGGTTACAAGAAGAACAGGCAAAGCAACAAAGTTGTGAGACATTGTTGGGTTGCAAAGCGTGGAAATTACTGTGGCTGAAAGTTGAACAATGCAAACCACCCAAGCAAGCACCCAGTGTGCATTGGGCTTACCTAAGTTTAGGGAAATTAGCGGGTTGGCACGATAGTAAAGGAACGGGTGTAGTAGGTTGGGAGCGGTTATGGGAAGGATGGTTCAAACTGCAAACCATCCTTGAAGGCTACGAATTGGCTCTATCTCTTGAGCACGAGATGTGATCAAGAGATAGGCCAATGCGGGTCTTTTCGTTTTTAAGGATGGCAATGAATTACAGCTGATAAAATTGAAAGACTTTCAATAAATCACTCATCTGAATGAAGCAAAAAATTAATGCGGAAATCCGTCATCTTCTTCGTCTTCGTCTTCATCTTCTTCGTCCATATCATCGCCAACAAAATAAGTACCCCAACCATCGTAGTCCACTTTTTGTTTAGTGGCTAACTGCAGCAATTGCTCAGTCGCTTTATCGATTAATGCCACGTCTAACTTATGGTGAGCCACTGCATCGAAGCAGAAAATCACTGAGCCGTCTTCTAACTCCATCTCTTCGGCATCATTTACTTCAAAGCCCAGTTTAAAGGCATCTACCGCTGCTTTTTCGAGGCGGTCAAAGTTGGTTGATGAAAAATGATGCTCAATAACGTATTCCGCATCAGGCTCAGAACCATCGTCGAGTAGGGCTTGCACTATGTCACGATTCTCGGCAAATTGCGCTTTTAACTGACTTTCAATAGACATGGACTTGTCTCCGTTAAGATAAATCTGGCTCAAATTGAGGCTATTATACGTCATCACCCGTGAGAGTTTTACCCATTAATGTTGCCGCTTCTTGGTTTATCTCATTAAGTTTTGCCGACATGCTGTCATGAATTTGCGCCGAAAAAACTTTGACGTCAGCCTTGTCTATACCTGCAGTTGGTACTGGCGCCATCATTTCGATAATAACAACGCCGTTATCCCAACGATTCAAATTGATATGGCTCTGGCATGAAGCCAGCACAGGCACAATAGGGACACCCGCAGCAATCGCCGTATGAAAAGCACCTGCCTTGAAGGGTAATAACCCACGCCCCCGAGAACGGGTGCCTTCAGGAAAAATCCACACGGATAAACTTTCTTGCTTAATTTTATCAACCGTCTTCGCCATAGTATCAAAGGCACTATGACGATTTTTCCGATCGATTAGAATATTGCCCGATAGCCAATAAATTTGACCAAATAGCGGCATCCACGCCAAACTTTTCTTACCTAAGCTAACAGTGCCCTTAGGTACAGCCTTAGTATGAGTGAAAAGATCGAAGTTATTTTGATGATTTGCTAAGAAAATATAGGGGCCATCCTGCACATCTTTATGTCGACGAACGATCACTTTCATCCCAAGGATCGGTCCGACAGATGAGAAGATCTTGGCGAACATATGTACATTGTCACGGTGACGAGGTCTCAATAAACACACTAACCCACCAAAAATAAAGGCAAGTAACAAAGACACCGCCAACAGCATAGATCTGACGATTAACAGCACGACATACTCCGACTATAAAATTGGCGACAGTATAGCCACCATGGTCTACGGACTCAATATATTGTTACATCTGTAAGCCGGTTTGCTAACAAAAAAAGCCCATCAACCCACTGAAAATACAGTGTGTTGATGGGCTTTAATTTCAATATCTAAAGTCGATGTTTAGATGCCATTTCTACTGGAGACGTCGATAATTTAGCTAGCGCCAAACGAAATACCAGAGCACTCACAGCAAGCGTGGCAACAATCGCCGCACCGCTGGGTAAATCGAATGTTGCTGAGAGCACTAAACCGAGTAAATAGCCAATTAAACCCACAAGGTAGGCATAAAATAATGGGCCTTTTCCACGGTATTTATTCAATGCTAGCGCCGGCAAAATTAAGGTACTGAATACCAGATATACGCCAACAAGTTCAACCGACAGGGTAATCACCAGCGCAAATAATAGATAAAATCCTGCGCCATCAAGGATCTGAGGACGCAGAATAAATGTTAAAAGCACAACTGCATAAACCACAGTAGGTAAAAGTAGCTGTGACCAACTTACCCATAGGATCTGCCCTGACATCAATTGTTTTAGTAACTCTGCACCATGGGGGTCATTTGCCAACAACAACATAGCCGCGACCGCTGACAGCACATAAAAACAACCAATCATCGCTTCTAGCTCATCTGCCATACGCTTAGATAACCAAGCGATAAACCCCGCGCCCGCAAGGGCAAACAGAGCTGGCATCCACACATGAGAAAACGGGATGTCTTCTACTCTGTGATCCATGTGAGCAACGATTGCTCCCAAAGCCGCAACTTGCGCTATGGCCAAATCAATGAAGATAATGCCGCGCTTAAGGACTTGTCTTCCGAGTACAACATGAGTCGACAACACTAAAACCCCTGCCGCAAACGCTGGCAGCAAAATCGACATCAGTTCCAGATCAAACATAGGCGTTATTTCACTCCATTTAAGAGGGAAATCACGCTGTCGTAAAGGCTAAAGAGATCTTTACTGCTATCATTACCACCCACTGACATTGGCAGCATTAGCACAGGCAAATTGGCTTTTTCGCCTAACCATTTTGCACCGCGCTCATCTTGATAAGATGCAACAACAACGGCCAAAATATCCCTTTGCTCAGCGCGCGTTAACAGGCTTGCTAAATGTCCACTCGTCGGCGCTAAACCTGGTTTAGGTTCTAAGTCAGCCACTTGCTCGATGCCAATCCAGTTAAATAGATATCGAAAGCTAGAATGGTAGGCGATCACTTTTTTACCCTGAAGCCCTTTTGCTTGCTCTTCCCAACGCGGGATAGCGGCTTGCCAGCGCGTGGTAAAATCCGCTAACGATTGTTGGTAATTGGCAGCACCTGCTGGGTCAATTTGACTCATCTTGGCACTTAAGGCACTCGCAACGTTAAGTAAACGCGTCGGGTCGAAATGCAGATGTGGATTCCCCTGTGCATGCACATCCCCCATGCTGCGGTCGACATTAGCTAATTTATCTAAAGTCTCAATTTGATCGGCGGCGAAGAATAGGCCTTGTTCAGTTGATCGCACCTTAGCGTTTGCCGATTTCATTTGCAGCATAGGCAACCAACCTACCTCCAAGTCAGCACCCGCACACACCACAAGATCCGCTTGACGCATTTTAGCAATCAAACTCGGGCGCGCCTGCACTTGATGAGGGTCCTGTAATGCCGTTGTCGCCGAATAGATTTTAGCCGTAGGCGCTAACTCCTTCGCCAAGGCGGCATATTCAGGTTCACAGGCAAACACATTGAGCTCAGCATGGGCTAAACCCGTATAAGACGCAGATAAGGCCACTAGGGCGAGTTTTACAACATTAGAATTGATGCGCACCGTGAGCCCCCAGAGACATAATGTATTGAATAGTGAAGATGTTATCGTCTTCTATGCCATCAAAGTTAGTTCCATTTTGATGGGTATATTGGAGACGTACCGTTGAGAAATGGCTTGAGTGCCAAGCAAGGCTAACTTCAGATTCCTTTAATTTTTGCCCATGGAAATGCTCGTCATGGAGTTCTTGGGTATCGACTTCACCATAACGTACTCCCGCAGACCAGCTTGGTGTGAATTGATACACACTGCTCAAATACCAACCTTGGTGATAATCTTTGCTCGGTGCATCTTCAGCGGGCAAGTCCACTGGCGTAAAATCGGTCAAGCGGTAATATTCTCCGCTCAAGGTTAAATTTTGGTATTTGTAGTTACCATTGGGAGCCCATTTATACACAAAATCTGCACCATAGGTATTTTTGCCCGTGTAAGATGCAGCATGGCTGTGACCTTCATGCTCATCGGCAGATTCCTCTTCGTGCTCTTCACCTTCTTCATGGGCCGTGATTTGACCATTCTCGTTACGTAAGTAACTCAAACCCGCCTGCCATGAGCTATTATCGCCTACGTCACCACCGATTTTGGAATATAAAGTGTAAACTCCTACCTTCTTAAACTCACGTTCACCATGCTCATCGGCAGCACGCAAACTTTCACCCTTAAAGGCTTCAATCCCCATAGTCCAGTACAGATCCGTTGGTGCGACAAAATTTAAGCGCACACCATCATCAAAGTAATGACCGCCTAAAAATGCTCGGTACGCGATCGGACGATCGGTAAAAGAATCAGTATGTAAATGTTGATTGTTAAGGTATCCAATATCCGATAAAAAACGACCGCCACGGATAGAAAATCCCGCTGGCATGGCCATAGTTTGGATAAAAGCCTCTTCGAGATTCAGTTCGCTATCACCATCATGCGTCTCGACTACTGCGGTAACCTTGCCATAGAACATATCATCGATGTCGGCACTCATAGCTAACTCGGTTTCACCTAAACCAAAACCCTCAGAGGCCTCAGACAAAGGCCGCTCGCCCGTTTGGTAATAACCGTTTAATACGGCACTAATGTTAGGATTCGTCAGGCTAGAATCGGCTGCAAGTAAGGAAGGTGAAGCAAAGGCGCACGCCAAAGCCACCAAGGAAATTCGGGGGTTAAAAACAGTCATAATATCTCCAAAATACAACGAACTCTCGATGGCGCTTAACAGCCATCAAGAAATACACAATAAGTTAAAATATGTAAGTTGATTTAGAGTGAAACAGGTGGTGCGCGGCTACGATAAACACTTATGTGCTTTGAGAGGAAAATAGGTAAAACAAACTCAACAATATCAAACCGCTGCACGGCTAAATTAAGCACCAACGGTTGAGTCAATAAGATTTTATTAAATTGGTGCTGATGAAAGCAGAGGGTACAGTGAGTCTTAGCGCCATCATCAAGGTGAGTCACGCTATGGGCTGAGGCAGCAAAAGACAGGAATATCAGTAGGGCCGCAAGCCATACTGAAATCACGCGTCTAATGTGACTTGGAAGTCTCACTCAGTCGTCCCCATAGTTAAAAAGTGACACAAGTTTATGTCAGGCACATAGCAAGTTGCAATAAGACAACCTACCACCAATAAGTTACAAGATATTTGTCTTTGATATGTTTAGCTTAAAAATTGCTAGAAACACCCGCTAAGCAGAACAAACTCTCGCAAAAAGCACTATTTAAGATTAGCTTAAGTGAGTGTAACTATAGTGTATTTAGTTTTATGTCGACGAAAAATACCTAGCGTATCCTCGACATCAGTCTCTTTTTCATCCACCAAAAGGCAACTAAAAATGCTAGCATTTTTCCGTGAAAACTTAGGGATTATCTTAGGTATAGTGATTTTCGGCGTATTAATTTTGGGCGGAATTTATTACGTAGAGCATTCGTTAAAGAGCCAAGAGCAAGTCATACAATAACGCTTCACGCACTTTCACTCTGAGCTCCGATTAGGGCTCAGAGTCTAGTTTTACCTTATCTTAAGGTTTAACGGTATTTTTGCCGCTGATCGCTATCATCAACCTTTTCAGGAGCTTCAATCGTTATCACTTGATCCATAAAGTGACTCACAAACAATAGCATCAGAGAAAATATCATCACGGGGATCAAAAAGTACCGCACGGACTCATCAAAATAGCTATAAAGCCCAACAAAAACACTGATATAAAATCCCAGCAGCTTTAATTTTACCAGCGTAGGACTGTGTCCAAGCCATGCCGCACAATGGGGACATTGTACTTGCGCATGAAAACCTTTTCCCCGTTGCTGGGTGATGTCTCTCACTTTGATATGTCGACTACAGTGTGAACACAACATAAAAACAGGATCCCTAAGTAACGATGCCCAAGTTTACCAGATCCTCATTTATCTGGGGTAAAAATGCCGATCACAATAGAACTATTCATTTTGAGCGACATCCATTACAAAGCCTGCGACTAACCTAAGCCAACTATCTCTCCAGCCCCATCAATATCAATCTTGAGATAACCAGGTTTTATGCCAAGCCCAGGCATAGTCATCACATTGCCCACTAATGCTGTAACAAAACCCGCACCCGCATTCAGCACTAAAGCGCGGATTGGCACAATAAAATCTTTCGGGACGCCCTTTTGCATAGGATCGTGACTAATCGATAGGGGTGTTTTTGCCATACACACGGGTAAATGAGCATAACCGAGCGAGGTAAACTCCCTCACTTGTTGCTTAGCTTCATCCGAGAGACTCATGCCCGCCGCACCATAACCAACCTCGGCTAAAGTGGATAACTTCGCCTCTAAGGAAGCATCATCTGGGTATAACAAACTAAACTGACTCTCAGTTTCAGCGGCGCGAACCACGGTATGTGCAAGTTCAATAGCCCCCGCTTCACCTTGGCTAAAAGCATCACTTACCTCACAACCAAATGCCGCAGTTTGGTTAACGGCGTTGATTAGCCATTGCAACTCGGCTTCGGTATCTGTGGTAAAGCGATTGATTGCCACAACCACTGGAATACCATAGCGTGCCACATTGTTGATATGCCAATTTAAATTCGCAAATCCAGCCTCTAGACGAATCTCATCCGGAGTGTTGATATCTGTGTCTGACTCAATACCGCTATTTGCCTTAAGCGCTTTTAATGTCGTCACTAACACCGCGGCGCTGGGGACTTGTCCGGACTGACGCACCTTGATATTGCAGAACTTTTCGAACCCCATATCGGAACCAAAGCCCCCTTCGGTGATCACATAATCCACAAGTTTTAAAGCGATATCATCGGCAATAATGGAAGAGTTTCCATGGGCAATATTGGCAAAGGGCCCCGCGTGAATAAGACATGGAGCGCCATTTAGGGTCTGCATCAATGTGGGTTTAATCGCATCCACCATAATCGCCGTCATAGCGCCTGCGACCCCTAAATCCTCTGCGCTTATCACCTGCCCTTGGCGATTAAGGGCCAAGACTAAGCGACCAATACGCGCACGCATATCCGCCAAGTTATGACTTAAGGACAAAATTGCCATCAATTCGGATGCAGCAGTAATATCAAAACCAGACTCATATACAGGACCGTTGTTTTCCCCCAGTCCAACCTGAACCTGTCGCAGGCAACGATCATTATGGTCAAGCACTCTATGCCAGCGGATCTGCGCAGGATCGATATCCAAAAAGGCTTGTCCAGATTGCGCCTCAAATTCCACTTGACCTAAACGTGATTCATGGAAAAGTCTCGCCGCAATCGCCGCGGCACCTAAGTTATGGGCACTGCTGACAGCATGAATATCGCCAGTTAAATGCAAGTTAAGTTCCTGCATAGGTACAACTTGCGCGTAACCGCCGCCCGCTGCGCCACCTTTCACCCCAAATACGGGCCCCATACTCGGTTGACGAATGCAGGCACAGGCTTTTTTACCTATGGCCTTTAAGGATTGAGTTAAACCAATACTTGTCACTGTTTTACCTTCACCGTGGGGTGTTGGCGTGACGGCGGTGACAATAATAAGCTTACCCGTACTTTGACCCGCTAAACGCTGCTGAACACCTAAATCCACCTTAGCTTTGGTACTACCAAATAGGATCATTTCTTCAGGTAATAAGCCTAATTCTGCGCCAAGTTGTGCCACATGTTTTAAACTAGCACGGCTTGAAATATCCATATCGGTCAGCATGCGTCGGTTTCTCCCTTGAAGGTACTCTAGGTAAAGATGAGTGATTGCAATAAACAAAACGGGTTGAATATGGCGGATATTAGGTGATTAACCCTAAGAGATACAGTCGCCAAAAAGGTTTATTGCTGATTTCTTATAAGTAAACGGCGCCATCAGCGCCGTTATTGTTTAATACTAAAAATATATATCGCCACTTAAATGTGGCCGGCGGCCTTTGCTATCTCGAAGCTCAAATACCCAATTATCATCGTTTTTCTCATAACCAAATCCCACCTGTGCAGGCATTAAGAGTGGCAACTTAAAGGTCACATCCACAGTGAATGGGCGAGTACCAATCTCAGGCATTAACTCGGCCAAACAGCGAGCCTTAGACCACATGCCATGGGCGAGTACGCGATCAAAACCAAATCGCTTTGACAGCAATGGATGCAAATGGATCAAGTTATAGTCACCGGAAGCCTTAGCATACCGACGGCCCAGATCTTCACCCAACTCCCAAGCTTGTGGGAAATTCCATGCCATTTCAATAGACTTAGGTGGGCGAACGCGGCGACCTGCGGTTTCAATACGATATAAATAAGTTGAGAGTGATTTCCAAACTAATTCGTCGCCGACAAATACTTTAGAGACAAATTCAAATTCAAGGCCAGAATCGGTTTCACGACTCGTGGTTAACGCACACTCAAAAGAAAAAATCTCGTTGACTGTGGTTGGGCGATATATTTGGATACGGTTTTTGAGGTGGATCATGCCAAGTAACGGAAAAGTAATACCGTCATGGGTAAAAATAACCGCGTGTAAACGGAACGCCATTACATATAAGTAGGTTGGAGGTAGCACTTCGCCATCAAACTGGAAACCACAAACTTGGGCGTATTGGCTCACTTTTGCTTCAGATACTGTGGCATCGGGAGCCGTTACTCTAATGTGAGGCAGTGGCTGTTGATCCCAACCTGGCTTACGGCCAAAAAATATCTTGCGATAAAGAGAAAGCAGCGACGGCATCGCGTTCAACTCAACACAATATGCATTATTCAAGTCTGTGTACCTTTTAATTAACTATCCCTTAGCACAGATAGCCATAAATTACCTCGCTCAGACGGGTGACATCTGATAAATCAATCTGATAACGAGTGTAAAACGGGCAGTGCTGCGTCTTAAAAAGGGTGATGCAGACTCTTTGAATGGACAGCGAAAGAGTCAGGTTTGTTGAAAACGGCGTGATTATAACCTAGTGGATAGAGTTCTGTGTATCCCTAAGTTTAGTAGGAATATTTACTATCAATAAAATCATTGAGTTAATTAATTTTGTGCCGACATAAGTAAGCTAGCTTGAAAGATAATACCTACAGAGTGCGAAAATATTTCGCCTGTGCCACACTATCGCCCCACACTCTTTAAGTTAATTCACACGTGCAAGATAAGAATTTTGATAAGCTCGCGCACAAGTTCGCGAAAAATATTTACGGCACCCCCAAGGGGGAAATTCGTGCTGCCGTGTTATGGCGAGATCTCAGCTCCGCGTTAGCCCCATTTGGCGATAAAAAACTCCGAATTTTAGATGCTGGCGGTGGCTTTGGTTTCTTTAGCCAAAAGCTGGCACGCCTTGGCCATGAAGTCGTGCTTTGCGATATCTCACAAGAGATGCTTATCCAAGCCCAAGCACACATTGATGCCAGTACCGAGCCTTTAAATATTGAGCTTATCCATGCCCCTATCCAAGCATTGTCAGTTGAACAGAATGGTGTTTTCGATCTCATACTGTGCCATGCCGTAGTCGAATGGCTTAGCGATGCTCAGCGTACTATGGAAGGATTGCTGACGATGCTCAAACCCAATGGTTTGTTTTCACTTATGTTTTATAACAAAGAAGCAATGCGTTTCCATGCCTTAGTATCGGGAAATTTTGACTACGTGGCCGCAGATCTTAAAGTAAAGAAAAAAGTGAGGCTGACACCCACCCACCCGCTTTATATTCAAGATGTTAAACAATGGTTTATGGATTGGGAAATGACTTTATTAAGCCAATCTGGGGTGAGGGTTATCCACGATTACTTGAAAAAGAGCCAAGCCGCAGATTTTGATTACCAAAAACTTCTGCAAATGGAACTCGAATACTCACAGCGCGAACCGTATATATCACTTGGTCGATATGTCCATTTCTTAGGTATTAGTCGAGGAACATAGCACCTCGACTAGATCCAAAGTGATGTTAAAGACAAGTACCACTCCAACAGGCGGTCACCTTAGCACCCGCCTGTTTAAGTAACTGCACAACACTCTTATCACCCACAACATGACCAGCCCCAATCACCACAAATAACGGTGCAGGGACATCACTGGCATCCATAAGCTTAAGAATACCCTCGGCCATTGTGTGGTTTCGCTGCCAGAGGATCTTATCTATAATCCGAGTATCACCCTCGCCGCCCATCTGTTCTTGCATAATAGTATCAAGTTCGGTCTCGTCACCCGAACGCCATGCCGTTATCAGCGATAAAAGCTCATCATCCGACACACTAATCGCGTCTCGCACCATAGACCACTGCTCTTGGCTGTCGAACGTGGCTAACAACTGAAATTGAGATTCTGCGGTTTCCAGCTCAAACACTGGCAATGTTTTATTACGGGCCATCAACTGTGCATCGACACCATAATCAGTGCTATAACCTAAGCCATTGTAACGTAAGAGATTGAGTTGAGTCGCCTGTAACCAAGGTGCAAATGATTGAATTGACTGGCATACATTCACCCTACTCGCACAGTAAAGCGTCATACTCTCAACAGTTTGCTTATCGCGGTTCTGCCAATCTAAGCCCTTAGTGCCATCTGCCATCCCATACTTTTGCAATAGCGCGCGGCTATCGACTTTATTTATATCGACTTCAACTACTAACCCCTTGGCTTTGCTAAGTGCCGTTTCAATCTGCTCAGGTAAGGGATAAAAATCGCTATTACCAATATGGATTGACCCCAGCAAATAGGCGCTCTTACCCTGCCACTGCACTTGATAAAACGGCGGTTTATCGCTTGGGGCCGCAAAAATTGCGGCATGAAAAAACAATGTCACACAACTGATTGCAGCGATTAGTCGCCAGTGGCTTGTTGCCATATCCTTTGCCCCTTATAATTCTTGCAAATTTTACAATGAGACGCTGTTATGCCACACACTAAGGTTATAGAGCAACTGAAAGAAAATCTTCAAACCGCCTATCGCCAAGCCATAGATGCCGACGCTAAGTTAGATGAATTGAAAAAAGCTGGCCATGGAAAATTCACCAGCATCTTTACGCTAGATCAAGGTTTTATCATTTCGAGTAATCGTTTTTTGCCCTACGTGCAAGAGCTCGTTGATGATTTAACCACATTAGAGAGCCAACCGACGCTCGATCCTGTCGCACTTGAAACCTATGTACGTCAACTAGGTATCCTATTGAAAACACTTCAGGTCTTTAAAAAACAGAGCTAACTGATCTATCTAAGCGCTAAAAAGTTTCCGTCAAGTTTAGCGCTTACCCCACAACCAGCCATTTTTTTACCCCAGTTCTATCCCGTGATAACACCTTTTCGAGCAACAAAAATTGTCATCATTTTGTCATTTCTAAGTCATAGACTCCGCAAACATAGACGAAGGGGCTGAAATAATGACAAATTTAGATCTCGCTAAAGAGCTTGATAAGATAATTTCTAAGGGGGCAATCAGCCCACTATTTCAGCCTATTTTCAATATATTAGAACATAAAATCCATGGCTTTGAGGCCTTGAGTCGTGGTCCAGAACACAGCCCATTATATTCCCCCGTTCCTCTGTTTCAGACAGCCGAACATCAGGGTAGACTCAGCGAACTCGAAACCCTTTGCCGACGGATTTCACTCGAGCAATTCAAATTCCGTCAGTTTCAGGGGCGGCTATTTATCAATATCTCGCCCAAGGCACTGTTGGATCCCAGCTACCCCAAAGGCTTGACACTGCAACTATTGCAACAGCTTGGGATTTCACCTTCACAGGTAGTGATTGAACTCTCTGAGCAGTATCCTGCGGATGATATAGACCTGCTTAAATCCTGCTTAAATCACTATCGTAGTCAAGGATTTATGACGGCAATTGACGATTTAGGTGCGGGATATTCTGGCTTAAGACTCTGGTCAGAACTGTCACCGGATTATGTGAAGATTGATCGTCACTTTATCCATCAGATCGATTCTACCCCTGTAAAACAAGAATTTGTGCGATCCATTGTCGAACTCTGTCAGAGTTTAACCTGTAAAGTGATAGCCGAAGGGATTGAAACTCAAGAGGAATTAGCAGTACTTAAACAACTTGGCATTGTGTATTGCCAAGGTTATTTACTCGGCCGCCCCGAGGCGTTCCCCTGTCGAGCAATGAAAGCCACCTTAGTCCCCAATAATGCCCAAGTGCAACCTCGATATAGTGAGTCGGCAGAAAGTCTCTGTTGCAATGCAATTACTGTTCTACCAAGCCTAAAGCTCAAGCATCTAAGTGATACTTTTATCTCCCAACCTGCACTGCAAGCGGTTGTTGTGGCTGAAGATCAGGTGCCTCAAGGTATTATTAGCCGCGCAACATTACTCGAGCTTTTTAGTACCCCCTATGGCCGAGCACTACATGAAAATCATGCCGTAAGCGAGGTGATGGAACCTCAAGTACTGCAGATAGAAGCCAATGAACCCCTTTCTACGGTTAGCCAGCTATTGACTTCAGAAAGCGCAAATACAGTGGCACAGCAATTTATTATTCTACGCCGTGGCAAATTGCTCGGCATTGGCCACACCAAAGATTTACTACAACGTATAACCGAGCACAGAATTAAGATGGCGCGTCATGCCAACCCGCTTACGGACTTACCGGGAAATGTGCCTATACAAGAAGAGCTTAAGCGTCTAAGAGTTCAACAAAAGCCTTTTTACCTCGCTTATTTCGATCTGTGTCATTTCAAACCCTACAACGATATTTATGGTTTTTGTCGCGGAGATGAAGTGATCTGTGAAGTAGCCAATTTATTAATGAAATATAAGAGCGATAACTGCTTTATTGGCCATGTGGGAGGCGATGACTTTGTGATGATTAGTACATGTGAGCAAATCGTGAGTCGCTGTCAGCGCATATTGGCAGACTTTGAAAGCCATAAACAACTGTTCTATAGTGCTGAACATTGGCAAGCACAGCAAATGCTGGCAGATGATAGACAGGGGCAAGCCTGCTATCACAAATTGGTCAGTCTATGCGTTGGATTACTCGCACCAGAACACACCTATAACTGCAATGAACATAGCTTGTCCACTCTGAGTGCAAGGGCAAAAAAACAGGCAAAATCCGCGAGTAATGGATATTGCCTGTTAGAAAATCATGTACCCAATTCACACGCGTTAATCGCTTAGGCTACTGGGTATATTTATATTAAAGCTTAGGAGCGATGGTTTTTTTTAACCAGTCGTTTAGCATCTGGGTCTCATACATAAAAGGTTTATCGTTTAACGCTTGAATGCCCGTTAAAAAACCCAAGTCAGATAATTTTTCATCCCCCGCGACTATTACTTTACCATTCTCTAAAACCTGATAGCTAAAGGTGATACGCGGTGGGTAAAGGTCCTTCACTACCCGTAAGTCATTTGCAGTAGCACCAAACGTTGGGCGCATATCACCAGCTAAATCCACATCGGTGACCACCATTTCAAGCTTTTGATTTGGTTTTAAAATTTTAGCGGCTTCTTTATTAATGTTTGAGGTTAAGGTCTCAAATAAGCGCATCTCATAACGGGATTGGATCTCACCCGATGATTTGATATCGCGAAAATCCTTCGGATTTTGCCAAACTATTTTCACCACGCCATCTTCCGTGACAGGATTGGTTGATGTTTCATCTGCGGCCCACACTGCACTGCAACTTAATACACCTGCGAGTAAAAGGAATTGAATTTTCATGCTTGCCTCCTAGGCCTAATCATTTTTGTATTCACAGTACAAAATTTAACCTGAACTAAAGCTTAACGCAAAACTGATATAAGAACAGCATTACAAAGTAAGCATTTGTATAACTTAGTAAATAACTAAATTTATCGTAAATTAATACGTATCTTTTTGTATCCACACTGCACTAAGTAAGTGCAGCGTTATAAATTTGTGATCATTTTGCGCGCATCTTGATTCAAAACGCGTTATCCTTCGACTATTGTTTATATGGTTACGATTAGAAAATGAAATTCCCCGTTGTACCTGTGTTCATTCTTATTCTTTTTACCTGTTTCGCCAGTGCGATTTGGTTTATCTCCCCAGACAGTAAAGATAGCCATACCAAGACTTGGTCATCCTTTATCTACACCCATGGGTATGACTCTGGGAAATACAAAAAAACAGATAATTTTGATCATTATGATGCCTGCCGAGATTTTGCCCGGGTGCAATCCTCTCTCTATGATAATGTCCCTTGGGAATGTGGCTTAAATTGTGAATTTGACCCACGCAAACAAGGGTTTCAATGCAAAGAAATGAAGAATGAAAACTAACCCACATTCTGCATAGATTTAATATTGAGTATTAAAATGGAAAACAGGCACTTAGCTCAGGGTATTGTTGTTTAAGATCCTTAGATTTAGTGCTAAATTTTTTACCGGCAGGAGTGGCTTTACCCGATGGCATAAAAGGTAGCTCTTGACCTGTCCTATCTTCATATATTTGCCCAGCAATTAAGTCGTACTCATCTACAAATGGATAGGCATAACCATCTTTCTGTGGCCATGCGGATAAACGTGCAAGACTATCGGGATCCGCGACGACAGCATCGTAGCGCTCTTGCCCTAAAGAAATAAGAAAACATCTAAACTCCGCAAAGGCATATTCAGAATCACACCCAGTAATAATATAGGCAGCGCCCCACACCGACCACAAATAGCTACGACGCATCTGTTGACCAAACATTTTATCGAAAGCTTTTAATTCTTCATTACTGAGTTCGGTTAGTTTTTGTTTTAATGCCTGCGCTAAGGATTCCTGTGGTTGTGCTGCGTCAGTGCGCGTAACCAGTGCCCAAAATTCAACTTCTGTCATAACCTAAACCTATTAACTATGCCCAAGCAAAGGCAATATTCTACATGATAATGCGGTTATGCTGGACTCAGTTCGGGGCTTTTCCTACACTTGCTCATCCTAAGACCACCAGATCCATTAGTAATTCAATGCCTAAACGTCTCATTCTACTCACAGCGCTCTATTGTCTCTTTAGCATAGTCGCACTATGGCGTGCCGTAACAACTCAATCATTTGATTTATTTACCTTAGGCGTGCTTCCAGTACTTGCAGGCATCCTAGTGCGCGCACCTTGGTCAAGCCTAGTACTCAAAATCTATCTTGGTATGCAAACCCTAGGTTTTTCGGCGCTTGGTATCACTGCCATTATTGCCTATCGCATTACGCCAGAAGACGTAAAAGTGTTCTTTGCGGGCGAGCGAATCCCGATGCTGCCACTTGTTGTGGGCATAATAGGTATGCTGTTGGTGCAATATTGGATCGCGTTTTCTAAAGTGACTTATCAGTATTTAAGCGGTAAAACAGCGAAAAGCTGATTTGTTGCTAAGCTGTTACTAATAGCGTAGCTTAGCAACCCCATAAAGTCCCCCCAGCCAATACGACGAAGATTATGAGCCATCTATCACCTAACGAATTATCCATTCTCCTAGTGGAACCTTCGGATACGCAACGCCGAATAATTATTCAGCGTTTACAACAAGAAGGGATTGTCAGTATCCAAACTGCCGCGAATATCGCAGAGGCCAAAGCTGTTATTGGGCGTCATAAACCCGATCTCATCGCTAGTGCAATGCATTTCGACGATGGCACAGCAATCGATCTACTCAACTATTTACGTGGAAATAGTCACAACAAAGACATTCAGTTTATGTTGGTCTCGAGCGAATGTCGTCGTGAGCAATTAGAGATTTTTCGACAATCTGGGGTGGTCGCTATCTTACCTAAACCTTTCCATGCTGAGCATTTAGGTAAAGCACTTAATGCTACTATCGACTTACTAAGCCATGATGAACTCGATCTTAGCAATTTTGATGTGCATGATGTGCGCGTTTTAGTGGTCGATGACAGCCGCATGGCCAGAAATGTAATCAAGCGAACTATTGGTAATTTAGGGATAAAGCTCATCACTGAAGCGGAAGATGGTGCTCAAGCTATTGAGTTGATGAGAGATAATATGTTTGATCTGGTCATCACTGACTACAACATGCCGAGTATTGATGGATTAGCATTGACTCAGTTTATTCGTAACGAGAGCCAACAATCCCATATTCCCATCTTGATGGTATCGTCAGAAGCCAACGATACCCACTTAAGCAATGTGTCACAGGCTGGAGTCAATGCCCTATGTGACAAGCCCTTCGAACCTAAACTCGTCAAGCAGCTCCTATATCAACTGTTAGAAGAATAAAACCTAAGTCACGAACCGAGTAAATATTCTCCAATTTACCGAGTTTCATTATCCCCTCTGGCGGTAAAAGGCTTTCAAAGTGTTAAACCTTATGGCATGTTAGGCACGCTTACTTAAATAATCTACGGAAAGAAGAGACAACAAAGATGAATAAAACAGAACTTATCGCTAAGATTGCGGAAAATGCCGATCTAACAAAAGTTGAAGCTGCACGCGCATTAAAATCTTTCGAAGCGGCTATCACCGAATCAATGAAAAATGGTGACAAAATTTCTATCGTGGGCTTTGGATCTTTCGAAACAGCCACCCGTGCCGCTCGCACAGGCCGTAACCCACAAACCGGTAAAGAAATCCAAATTGCAGAAGCGACTGTACCTAAGTTTAAAGCCGGTAAAACTCTACGTGATAGCGTAAACTAATTCGTAGACAACAGAATTTTTGATGAAACGCCTCACTATTAAGTGAGGCGTTTTTTTTGGGCTCAAACTTATACTTTAATGTCTATTTATTGCACAACTACAGTGCATGTCTGCTCTATTTTCAAGCATTAACAAGTAAATAATTAACATACAATTATGTAACAAACTGTTTTTAATAAGATTGTAATAATGGCATATGATTAGCAACTCACTCTTCAGAAAAAACCAAGATGCACCAGTGCCACCAACAACATGGGGCATAAGTGAATCGATAAATAAGTCAATCGAGGGGATGAGCATGAGAAAATCATTGTATAGCGTTTTGGCCTTATCGACAGGAATGTTACTGACATCAAATGCCTTTGCAGCTGTGTCAGCAAACATAGGTGGTACCTCAAATTACCTATGGCGTGGTGTAACTCAAACTGACGATGCGGTTGCCATCCAAGGTGGCATTGACTATAGCCATGACTCTGGATTTTATGCCGGCACATGGACATCGAATGTGGATTTTGGCGATGATACTAGCTATGAGCTAGATCTCTACGCGGGTTACGGTGGCAATATCACTGAAGATATTAGCTATGACATAGGTTATATCTACTATGCCTATCCCGATGCGCCAGGAAGCATCGACTTCGGTGAATTATATGGTGCTATTACTTGGAAATGGCTTGAACTAAGCTACGCCCATGTGATTAATGCCGATGATGATATTGCTGCAGATCCCTTAGATAATAAAGACTTGAGCTATCTTGCCGCTACTGCGTCTATACCACTTACTGAAAAAGTCAGCCTATCCGTGCATTACGGTTATTCAACGGGCGATGTAGTTGAAGCTTGGTTTGGTGAAGATAACTATGCCGACTATAACGTGACGCTAAGTGCAGACACTAGTGTGGGGACCGTATCCTTTATGGTTGCAGATACTGACTTAAGCGATGACGACACCAAAATTGTTTTAGGCTATTCATACAGCTTTGATCTTTAGTCTTAATAAAACGCCACGTTAACGTGGCGTTTTTTATCCCAGATAAATTAAGCAATTATTGAGCGATGTGATTTATGGACTGCAACCATTTTTTCAATATATTCAATGATAGGCTCAGTAACTGATATTCCCGTTGTTTGCTCAATACCTTCAATCCCAGGAGCCGAATTCACTTCAAGAATCAAAGGGCCACGGTTAGAGCGTAAAATATCCACACCAGCCACCACGAGCCCCATAGCTTTCACGGCGGCAATCGCCATCTTACGCTCTACAGCGGTGATTTTTACTGTCTCACCACAACCACCTAAATGAAGATTAGAACGGAAATCCCCTTCTGGTCCTTGGCGTTTCATCGAAGCCACCACTTTATCGCCCACAACAAAACAGCGAATATCGCTCCCATTAGATTCTTTAATATATTCCTGCACTAAGATATTAGCTTTCAACCCTAAGAAAGCTTCAATCACGCTCTCTGCCGCTGTTTTCGTCTCGGCTAACACAACACCAATACCCTGTGTTCCCTCGAGTAGCTTAATCACTAAGGGAGCACCACCCACCATATTAATCAAGTCAGGAATATCATTAGGTTTATTGGCAAAACCCGTAATTGGCATACCAATCCCTTTGCGAGAGAGCAATTGTAACGCCCTTAACTTATCACGGGAGCGGGCAATCGAAATTGAGTCATTGGCCGCAAATACTCCCATCATTTCAAACTGACGAACCACAGCACAACCATAGAAAGTCACACTTGCGTGGATCCGAGGAATAATCGCATCGAACCCAGTCAACTCCTCCCCTTCATAGTGAATACTGGGTTTAATCGAGTTGATATTCATGTAACAGTTCAAGGTATTGATCACAACCGCTTCATGGCCACGGATCTCGCAAGCGGCCACTAAACGTTGCGTTGAATACAACTGAGGAAACTGGGATAAGATACCTATTTTCATTACGGAATGACCAACTTAAGCACAGTGAATAAAGAGTTCTGATACGACAAAATTCGGCATCAGAAAAAGGGGGCAGATATTTGTCTATTACTCAGTGTAAAGCAAGAAAATAATCCTCACCAGATGAAAACGATTCATAGAGATGACCGTAAGATAATGTTCACAATTCTGTGAGTAATGGCGTAATAAATTTAGCCTCAAAGTCCATTGCCTCTAACGGCCGAGAGAATAAATATCCTTGTAAAACATTACAATTACGAGCCGTACAAAACTCAGCTTGCTCCAATGTTTCCACGCCCTCAGCCACAGAGATAACATCAAAGCCATAGGCAAAGTTTAGTAATGCTGCCAATAATCGAGTGTCTTTCTCATCCTTATCATAGGATGCAACAAAGCTCTTATCTATTTTCAACACACTGATAGGGAATAATTTTATGTGTTCTAAGGATGAAAACCCCGTACCGAAATCATCGAGGGCAAAACGTACACCAAGCTTAGCAATTTGATCCAACACTTTAGCGTGTTCATGGGGTTCTTCGATCAAACAATTCTCAGTAATTTCTAACTCTAGCGCAGTGGGAGGTAAACCCGTTAATTCCAGTGCTTGAACAATTTTACCCAATAAATCAATGTGGGCTATTTGCGATGCTGATAGATTTACCGCAATGGTGAACTCCCGTCCAATGGGCTTCAGTTGCGTTAGCCAAGACTGTGCCTGTCTACAAGCCTCAATGAGTACCCAATCTCCTATTTCCTCTATCAAACCAATATCTTCGGCAATAGGAAGAAACTGGTCTGGTGCGATCACACCGTCTTTAGGATGCTGCCAACGAATAAGCGCTTCCATACCCACCATTTGATGAGTCAAGGAATCGACCTGCGCTTGGTAATACACCTTAAATTCATTCTGTCTTAGCGCTATCCGAAGGCTTGACTCGATATGATTACGATAGCGCACCTCTCTATCTAAAGCCTCTGAGTAGAATTGGATCTGATTACGGCCCATTTTCTTGGCGCGGTACATGGCAATATCGGCACATTTCATCAACTCGGAACTATCGGATGCGGCCTCGTTATGAAAAGCAACCCCAATACTGGCACCAATCAGAACATCATTGTCCCCAAGACAAAACACTTCCTCAAATGCCTTGAGTAGGCGATTGGCTACTATCATCGGAAAATACTTGTAGTCATTATCAGTAACCAGCACAACAAACTCATCTCCCCCCAAACGCGCAATCACATCACCATCACGTAATACCGCACTTAAACGGGAAGCCACTTTCACCAACAAGATATCCCCAATCTGGTGGCCTAATGTATCGTTAATAGCTTTAAAATCATCTAGATCGAGTAATATTACCGCTAAAAAATTGTTACTTCTTTTGGCTCTAGCTATCGCTCGATTTAAACAAAGTTCAAAACCGTAACGGTTTACTAGTTTAGTCAGCGAATCATGTTCGGCTAACTCTTTAAGTTTTTGATGGCTATTACGCAGTGCTAACGCCATAGAGGCTCGCTGTTTTGCGTAACGAATAGCACGGGTAAGAATACGTGAATTAACTTCATCTTTGAGTAAGAAATCCTGAGCACCGAGCTCTATGCAACGCTGGGCTAGCTTTTCATCCTCATAGCGACTGAGCATCACTACCACTGTTTGATCTTGAGTCATCGCATTGAGCTTCATAAGCACTTCGAGACCATTGGCATCGGGCAACATATAATCCAATAAAATCCCGTCAAAGTGGCGCTCTAACGCTAGATTTAATCCATCGAATGCACAGTTTGCCTCAACGACATTAAACGCCAGTTTTGACTGTCTCAATGCTCGGATGACCGCGGTTCTATCCACTTCATCATCATCAATTAGCAGTAAATCCATATACCCATCCTATACCGATGGAAGCTCAACAATACGCCAGTAACCTTCCAACATATTAAAAATATTGTTAAAACCGTCTTTTATATCCGTTTTCACCATATAACCCGCAACATGATGACTATAAGCTCTCATCCGATCTTCATCTGTACTTGAAGTGGTCAACATAAAAACGACTGATGAGGACAATGTAGGATCGGACCGGATGTGCTCGAGAAACTCAAAACCATTCATTCTCGGCATGTTTAAATCCAACAGTATGAGATAGGGACCTTTAATAGCTTCGGGATTTGTCAGAATATGCAATGCCTCAAGTCCATCTCGAGCACGCAGTAATGGATTCAATAGTCTGAGTTGCCTCATTGCCCGCTGAACGGCCATATAATCAACATCGTCGTCATCGACGAGTAAGATTGTCACTTCATTGTAGCTATCAGTGCTGCTCATAAAACCTCCTTGTTCACTATGCGTACGGGCCAACTAAATCGAAAACAGCATCCTCGCTCTTCGGATTCTAGTTTGATTTCTCCCCCTAAGCTTTCTACGGTTTTTTTCACTAATGATAGGCCCAAACCACTCCCCTCAACTTCATCCCTTGGTTTAAGAGTCTGAAACATTTCAAATACTTTTCCATGATAAGCATTTGAAATACCAGGACCATCATCGATAATACTAAACCAGTACACATCCTCTTTAGGTTCACATTGAACTCTGATCACACCCGTATCTTTATCATGGTGTTTTATGGCATTACTCATTAAATTTCTAACAACTAATTCTAAAAGTGTTTTTACTGTCTTAAAGTTTGGGAATTCACCCTCTAGTAATAACTCAAACCCGTGCGGGGGAGCCACTAATTCAAACATATCCTCAATCAACTGCCGCGCATCCACCTCCACAATTTCAGCATCGACCCGACCAATTCTGGAAAACATTAATAATCCATCGAGTAACAACACCATACGATGAATACGATTTTGAATTAACCCTAAGTATTTTTGGACATTTTCATTGGTATTATCAACAAGATCTTCGGCTAACCAACTCGTCAATTGCTCTATGCCTCTTAAGGGTGATTTAAGATCATGGGATGCTATATAGGCAAAACGATCGAGTTCTTGATTGATACGTTCGAGTTCTTTTGTATGCTCAGCTCTTTGGATTTCAATACGTTTACGTTCAGATACATTGTTGATTGTTGCGAGTATAAAAAGCCCATTACTAAAATGGATAGGTGTTAGCCCAACCTCAATCGCTAAGCGACTACCGTCCTTGCAACAACCGAATAAGTCGTCCCGCATAGACATATTCTTAGCGATAGGTTGGACTAAGTAATTACTCATATGTTGCTGATGCCTATCCCATAATGCCTTAGGCAATAGCATATTGATTGAACGCCCAAGTAATTCTTCTCTGGCATAACCAAATAAGCGCTCGGCATGGGTATTGACTAAGGTAATAACCCCAGTTTTATCAACCATAAACAGTGCACTTGGTGAGGCTTCAATGACTAATCTAAAACGTTTTTCATTGGCGATCAGTTCAGACGTTAATCTAGACTCTTGATAACGATTACGCGCCATCACGACCACTGAATAAAATAATGCCAGAATAAACCCACAACCAACCAATTGCAGCCAAAAACCCTGAGTTTGCTCTGAGCTAGAAATAAAGCGTGACTGTGAAGAAATATCTAAGCGCCACACCCGCCCCTTAATGGTTGCCATTTGCGATTGATAAAAAACATCCTGCGGATTAGGTAACTGCTTATTGCTGGTAAACATTAAAGTTTCAGTGTTTGCATTTTCACCATCATAAATAGCGAACTTCAAACCCGAAAACGTATCTCCCATAATCCCTTGCATCAAATCATCCATGCGAAAGGCAGCATAAATTAACCCTATAGCCTGCTGTTTGCGCTCATCATCTCTAGTGACAACCCCTTGATATACAGGCAAATACATCAAAAAACCGGATTGAATATTATCTTGGGTTTCCTGAACTAGTATCACCTTACCCGAAATCGTCGGCATCCCAGAAGCTATTGCACTGAGTATAGCGGTACGTCGATTAGTCTCAGAACACATGTCATAACCAAAAGCCCTTTGGTTACGCCAATCAAAGGGCTCTAAATAATGGATCACACAATATTGCTCACGCTTTCCTTGAGGGTAAACCTTATAGTCACTAAAGCCTTCAGCTTGTACTTGATTGACATGTGTCTCCAAGGTTTCAGGAGTCAGTAGGGGGGCATAACCAAACCCTTGAATACCTGGGTAATATTCAGCCAATCGAGCATTTATGACATAGGTCTGCCATTCTTCTCGAGTCACCCCCTTAGAGGCGAGAAATAATCCAGCACCACCCCGCAATACCTGCTCGTACGCTATCATTCTGCGGTTTACGGCTTCAATTAGCTCCTGCGCATTGTTATCAAAACGCTCTTCTCCACGATCCCTAAGATATACCGCCAAGACATACCAAGAAATTCCCATGAAAAACAATGCAGCTGTGATAATCATCCAGCTGGACCCTAGCACGCTAAAAAAAAAGTTTTTAGGAGAATCAGAATACTTAGGAAAGTCATCCTTGTGCATATATGCCATCCCTAGCGAATCATTAATCATCAAAGTGTTGTTGTAGTTGTCAATTAATTCAAGTTTATCTGAGCATTTAAGTAGGGATTACTTTCTTAATCAAAAATAAGTGTTATGTGCCCAGTCACAAAATAGAGCTAAATTGCAGGAAGGCTGTTATATAAAAATGTCATGATAGTGACCGATAGTTACAACATGCGACTCAGCTAACGGGAAGAAATTTTTACTCTGACTCACAAAATTTTTTGCTTTTCTGCCACACTCTTTTTAGATAGAAAGTCTTTAGGAACAACATGAGGAATTCGTTATGGCTCATATTATTGAAGTCGTGCCCAACGATACTGAAATTGAGGCAATGACCACCCCTAGAAACAGCAAAGCGGCCGAAGCAATGCAACATAAGCGTGAAATCAAAAAACGCTTAGAAGATTACCTCGAACGCGCAGAGTTACGACGTGCATTAGGAGATGACGAGTTATTTTAAGCCCTTGAGTTCCATTATGCAGGAGCTATAAACCGACAGGTATGGATATTCCGCTCTATTATAAACAAGGCTTCACCCGGCACTTAATAGGCTGGGTGAACGTTAATTTGTAGTACCGCCAGCCTTATTTTTACCGTTTTTATAAGCTTGAGTTTTAATTAATAACCATTCGGCTTTTGCGCCTAAATAAACATAAGCCCCCAATCCCACCAGTAAACCCACTACCGCCAACATCATCCAAATGGCGGGTTCGATATACTGCTTTTCACCGAGTGATGCCTTAAACATGGTTAAAAGTGCCTCAATTGATATCGCGATCAAAATCGTAGACACAAAGCGGGTAATCGTTCTTCGAGTTGAACTGTGACGAAATATATCTTTATGCATTAGGATTTCCTCTTCGAGAATGGTTTTTCCTAAATCAAAAATGGCTAATGCAAGTGTGATAAAAATGATGATCCCAAAGGGTTGTAAAGGGTCTTGTCCTATATGCTCGACGGTAAATAAACCATAAATATCCCTAAGTGCAGTCCACAGTAATACCGCAACGAGCACAAACAATCCGGCGACTATGACACCATAAATAGCCTTAAATGCAGGCGTTACCCGCCGGCGAGCACTATCCCCCATCATAAATTCAATCAAGCAAGTAAGATCAACATCGACCACTAAGTAACCAAGCTTTTTTTCTTGCTGATAAATAGCTAAAGAAGCCGATAAGCAAAGATGACCACTCGCATTAGATAAGTAGGGGCGAGTGATATTTACACCATCGGATTGATCACGATTAATAAAATAAGGCCTTTGGCTACGATCGCGATTTAGTCCTAAAGGAATGAGTTTGATCTGATGGTTAACTACGGCAATATTCTGGCTGATTTGCTGCCCCTGAGTATCGAGTAAATACATCAATTCAACAAAGGGATAGCTACTTGCAATTCCTTTCATCGCTTTGATGTCGATCTTAGGTTGGTGGAACAAATCTGCATCAGCCATACCCGTTAAAATAGACTCGAGCAACTCATGTACCGTGGTTTCGTACTCATGATATCGCTCAATCACACTCAAATAACTCATCGCAGCCATCATCATCTCCAGTACAGATCCACTCAATGCTATATTTTGGGTAAAGCAGCTTTAATGCCATATCAACAACCCGAGAGTTAACATGTAGTTGTGATGAGTCATTAATTTATAAGCGCGCTAAAATAGTCAGTGATGCACCAAAATGATTCATTAAACCGATGAAAGGTAGATCATTTAATCTGAATTTTTCTCAGCAAGCATAGCTGAACCATATGAATAGATAGGGTTTAAGGCTATGATTATGTAAATTTCTATTGCTTAAGCAGCCCGCAGGATTACGGAAATGTCAGAGTCGTTAGCCCAGTACCAACAAGATCTACGCCGCTTTTCCGATGAACTCATTCGTATCCAAACCCCCATAAAGATCCTTGATGCCATTAAATGGCCAAGGGAAATGGAAGAACGCTTTCTATCAAGTAAGGGTTCTGTACTTCCGGCTATTAAGCAAGACTTCTATCAGAACATAGCGTTACCTTTTGATCCCATAAAAACGCAGGCAGAACTTATCGCCTTAAAACAGGATATTCACAGGTGTTTAGGTAAACGGGACAAACTCGGTAAGATACTAGTTGCGAACGTCGATCAATATCGTCTGGTTGTCGATATGTTAGGCCACAGGGGCACCCCTACCTTCGGTAAACTCAGCCAAGAATTATACGGCAGTGCGAACCATAGATTGCATGGCGATCGCCATACCCTGCGCCAGTTGGGCGATAAACTGAGTTATATTTTCTCGCTGCCCGCGGCGAGACATATGAATAAGCATCACCCAAAAATTATTAGCGCACCGGAAGCGGTTCACGTCCTCAGCCAGCGTTTAGAAAAGTACTTCCATAGCGATGATATGCGTGTACGCCTCAGTGACGGCATAGTCTCGGATGCCGCTGTGGGCGGCGATACCGTTAAGTTAAACAGCAAAGCCATGTTCAGTGAGTCGGACCTCAATGTATATGAGGTTCACGAGGGTTGGGTGCATGTTGGTACAACTCTTAATGGACGTGCTCAGCCCCACGCGACTTGGCTCAGTGTGGGTTCCCCGCGCGTAGCTGCAACCCAAGAAGGGCTCGCAGTATTGCTTGAAATGTTAACCCTAAGCTCAAACCCGGGGCGAGCTCGACGTATTAGTGACCGTGTCGCCGCAGTCGATATGGCGGAAAATGGCGCAAACTTTATCGAAGTGTTTAACTATTTTAGAGGGTTAAATCTCAGTGCAAAGGACAGCTATCGAGTGACTCAAAGGGTCTTCCGTGGTGGCATGGTCGAAGGCGGAAGTTTTTTCACTAAGGATATTTCCTATGTACGCGGTTATGTAGAAAATATTAACTTTATTCGTAGTGCAATTACATCCGGCTTACCCGAACTCATCCCTATGTTGTTCTTAGGTAAATTGGCTATTGAAGATATTCCAGTGCTGTATCAAGCCTGTCAAGAAGGGATACTGACGCCCCCCAAATACCTACCACCCATGTTCGATAACTTTAGCGGTCTTTATGCATGGTTTGGTTTTGCCTCAGGCTTAGCAGGAATCGATTTGAAAGGTGTGCAACGCCACTTCACTCGCTTGTTTAAGGATGTCCCCAACGTGTCTCCTCCCTACGAGTTATTTGATGATACAGAGTTTGATAACAACTCGGACTAATACAGCAATCCTAATACACCAATCAAATTGACTTAATTCAAAAAAGCTCACAAATATGTGAGCTTTTTTATTGCCATTCCAACACTGCTAAAACTTTCACAGCCAATTAAGATTGGGCTTTTGCCGCTTCCTCTACACGCTTTTTAATAAAGTATTCCCGCGTTAAACCAAAAACCACAGGACTTAAAAGAATTAAAGCAATTAAGTTAGGAATAGCCATCATAGCGTTTAAGGTATCCGCCAGTAGCCAGATAAAGTCTAAAGAACTCACCGCCCCTAAGGGAACCGCAAGTGTCCACAGTAATCTGAATGGTTTTACCGCTTTAATACCAAAGAGATATTGCACACATTTCTCGCTATAAAAGCTCCAACCAATGATGGTCGTAAAAGCAAAAATAGCCAGTGCTACGGCTACAATATAATTTCCCATAGGTAAGGCGTGGGAGAAGGCGTAGGAAGTCAATGCGGCGCCATTTTCACCCGAAGTCCATGCACCCGATACCACAATCGCTAAACCCGTAATAGAACAAACAATAATGGTATCGATAAAAGTGCCGAGCATGGCCACAAGCCCCTGAGCCACTGGATTATTAGTTTGTGCAGCGGCATGGGCTATTGGCGCACTTCCTAAACCGGCTTCATTGGAAAACACACCACGAGCGACACCAAAGCGAATGGCCGCCCAAACTGCGGCACCCGCAAAACCGCCTTGGGCAGCAACAGGATTAAAAGCACTATGAACAATCAAGGCAAATGCAGCAGGCACATCTTCAATATGAATAACTAACACAGCTAAACCCGCTGTAATATAAAAAATTGTCATAAAGGGCACTAACTTACCTGCCACATCGGCGATACGTTTAATGCCCCCCATCAATACCGCACCAACTAACAGCATCATCACCACGCCGGAAACCCAAGCAGGAACACCAAAGTTACTGCTTAATGCATCTGCAACTGAGTTTGCCTGTACTGTATTGCCAATCCCAAAACCGGCAAGAGAACCAAAAACTGCAAATAATGTTCCTAGCCAAGCCCACTTTTTACCAAGGCCATTTTTGATGTAATACATAGGCCCACCGACATGGTTACCATGATCATCAACTTCACGGTACTTCACCGCCAAAACGGCCTCTGCAAACTTAGTTGCCATACCCACTAACGCTGTACACCACATCCAAAATAAAGCGCCTGGGCCACCGATAAAAATTGCTGTAGCAACACCGGCGATATTACCTGTACCAATAGTGGCGGAAAGTGATGTCATCAAGGCATTAAAAGGGCTCACATCTCCCTTCACATTTTTATCTTTATCGGGGATTCGCCCAGACCAGAGTAACTTGAAACCTGTACCTAACTTAAGAATGGGCATCAATCTCAACCCAAGGGAGAGAAACAAACCAACACCTAGGATCATCACCAACATAGGTGTGCCCCAGACAAAGCCATTAACTAGGCCAACAAACTCCGTAATCGCTTCCATTCAAACCTCGTGATTAATTGTTATAGTTATCGTTTTATTAGCTCTGCAAAATTAGGTTTGAGCTAATTGAGACAATTTAATGAGCCAATCTAATAGTCGCAACTCAGATTACAACGAATGATTAACAATTGGAAACCTAAATAGTGGATGAATTTGTTCGATGATATATCTAGGGCGCGTTGATTTAAAAACAAATAAAACGCCCTACTCTTACCGAATAGGGCGTTTCAAAGAAGGGGATAAACTTAAGAGGTGATCCACATCAACCGCGGCAGTGCAGTTAAATCCAACTTATCACCATGCGCCGCTATCGCAATATCCTTAGGTTTAGTCTTGGGATCTTGGTTAATAACATCAACTAATCCCTGCTGCGCTTCGGGTTCGCCATGGACGAGGATCAAGGGGGGCTGGTTATCGAAGTGGTGATACCAGTGTAATAACTCTGCCTGATCCGCATGGGCGGATAGGCCTCCTACCGTATGTAGCTTCGCGGCTACTTTAATGTTGTTACCGTGGATTGTGAGCTCTTCTGCGCCATCGACTAAAGCACGCCCTGGAGTACCTCTGGCTTGATAACCACAAATAATGATATCGCATTCAGGACGCCATAAATTGTGTTCTAAATGGCTACGAATACGCCCGCCATTACACATTCCACTCCCAGCGATAATAATCAGTCCCTTATGCACATCATTTAATGCAATAGACTCTTCAGTGGTTTGAATAAATTCAACGTTCGACAGCAGTGGGTGTTGCCCAGGAGACTGACGAGTAAAATGCTTAAAGTCTTCATCCATCAGCTGGTAGTTATTAACATATACCCGAGTGGCCTCAATCGCCATCGGGCTGTCGAGGCAGACTTTCCAATGGGACAGATCCCATTCTTTAGCATATAAATGAAAAAGATAGAGCAACTCTTGTGCTCGCCCGACCGAGAATGCTGGTAATAAGATATTGCCATGACTTTCAGTCACTGCTTTGGTAAAAATGGCTTTCAATTCGGCTAAGGTGTCTGTCCAACTGCGGTGAAAACGGTTGCCATAAGTACTTTCCATAAGCACTAAATCGGCGGTATCGACTAAGGTTGGATTACGTAAAATCGGCATGCCAGCACGACCAAGATCACCACTGAAGACAATTTTTTTCTGCGCTTTGTCCTCCCCTAACCAGATCTCAACTAAGGCCGAGCCTAAAATATGCCCCGCATCCGACAGACAAATATCCACATGGGGGATCACCCGAGTCACTTGACCGTATTCCAAGGGAATAAATTGCCTCATGACTTGTTCGGCATCTTCAACGGTAAATAAAGGCTCTAAGGGTTCAAGGTCATGCTTAGCCCGTTTTTTATTAGCGCGGTCCGTATCACGACTTTGCAGCATAGCAGCATCTTTAAGCATAATGGCGCACAGTTCAGCCGTCGCTTTATGGGTATAGATAGGCCCATCAAAACCCGATTTGACCAGCAGAGGTAAGCGCCCAGAATGGTCTATATGAGCATGGCTAAGCACAACAGCGGAGATAGACTCTGGATCGAAAGTGAAGGGATCATGATTACGCAGTTCATCTTCTTTACCACCTTGTATCAACCCACAATCGAGCAATAAATGTTCATGATCGACCGAGAGTAAATGGCACGAACCCGTCACTTCTCTCGTCGCCCCTAAAAACTGCAGTGTCATTCGCATGGTGTCCCTCCAAGGTGTTTATCTCTTATAAAGATAGACTATGCCCTTATTCCTAAAACAAAAAGGATTAATTAATCGCGTACGAGTAATGTCAACTTTAGGAGTAACACTTAGCGGTTAATAGCCGAGTAAAGGGTATAACTTACCTTGGCGCACTGTTTTATCTGCATGAGTAATAGTGCCATCACGCTGCCATTGTGCGAGTAAGATCTGCAAAGGTTGTTTGACCTCAGCGGCCGTCATACCAGCGCGAATACTTGGACTATAGAGTAGTTTTAGCAGAATAAAATCGAGCCCTGTGAGCAAATCCTGCGGAGTTTTATCGTTAAAAATGGAGGGAAATACTTTTTCTGAATCATTGGGCAAACCCAATACTTGGGTGATTTCTTCTACCACACAAGCCACTAACTTACCGTGCATTTTTGCTTGATCTACGGGAATAACGACCCAAGCACGTTCAATTTGTTGCAGAGAATTGAGGGCAAATTTTGCCATACAGACTGAGCCATGGATATTTTGCGCAGCACTTTGCCCCATTAAGCGCACAACTTCGCTCGTCCACAGGGATTGACGGGTAAATACTAAGTGCAAATTAGCCTGTTCAAGCGAATCGACTAAGCGAATATCGTGGCCAGTAATCTCGGTTAAATGGCTTAAATGCATCTGTACTAATTGCGTGTGCAGAGCACTATCGGCAACTTGATGCTCAATAAAAACCCGTATTGGTATATGCCATTTACGAACACTGTGTTTATTAGTGTCATATTCATTATTTAACGCAATGTGGCTAAAGGCTTGGCTGATATAGTCTGGACTTTGCCAACGGGTCTGGACTTTTAGTGCTTTGCCCATGGACTGCGCTGGGTCAGCCGCCGATAGGGGAAATACTAAAAACCATGCACCCAGAATAAAATTGTGCAAACACCGGCCTATGTTCCCCTCGATTCTGCAACGCTTTGGCATTGAATATGATCCCAGCATTCATTTTTGCGGTTTTAGTCCCGCAGCCACTCTTCGATATCGGCTCTACTCGGCACTGAACCGCTATGCACTAGCTCCCCATCGATAACGACTGCGGGAGTTTTTGTTACCTTAAATTTCACTAAACTCTGTGGATCGGTATCTTTTTTGACGATCAGATCGACGGCCATTTCCTCTGATATATCTTTGAACATTTCTTCAGTTTTTTTACACTTATCGCAATCACCTAATACGCTAACCCGTTTCATATTATTTCCTTGGAGATACAGCATTGCAGGATTTTCACCTTGAAAGTTCCACCTAAATAGCCTAATCGCACTTTAGGTAGATACAGCAACATGATGCGCTATAAAGTCATTATTTGCTTACTTAAATTTGCCTAAAACTAAAAAACAGCACTTTAAGTTCCTCAATAAACAGACCCTTCACGCGAAGGGTCTCCACGGATGTTCTATGTATGTCTGCGTTTGAAATCGACTTAGGTGTTCTACGACTTGATACCGCTAGAACACCACATAGTTAGGCAATAATTTGGTGATAGGTTTCTACATGATATGACTCAACCAACTCAGGCATCACTTGGTGGAAATAATGCTGAATCGCATCCTTAGCGCAGTGTTCATCGAAGGAAGCAATATCGACAAACTTCTCGACAAAGGTGACTCTACGTGGCTCATCGCGGCTCACATTGAGTTCGTAACGAATGCAACCCGCTTCGCGGCGCGTCTCAGGGATAAGACTCGCAAGGGCAGCGATCAATGCCTCAGATTTACCTTCCTTCGCCAGAAAGCTCGCCACACAGACGATTTGTTGTTGATTAATTTTATAATCCGTTGAAATTGACATTTTTGTTCCTTATTTGAGTTGAATATTGATGCTTACGCGCCTTGGTAGCGCATATCTAAATGGGGAATACCATCTTCTAAATACATCTCTGAGCAGGCGACAAAACCGAGCTTTTGATAGAAGGCTTTGAGGTAATCTTGGGCACCGATTTGAATTCCAGCATCGGGCCATGTTGTCAGCGCAGACTCAATAGCTTGCTGCATCAAAGGCATTGCTAACCCTTTGCCTCGTCCAGAAGGCGACACAACCACGCGGCCGATACTCGCCTCAGGGTAGCTCAGCCCCGGCGGTAAAATCCGCGCGTAGGCAAGCAGTTCTCCCGTCAAAGATAAGCCGATTAAATGCTGGGTCTCTATGTGCCTATCCTTATCATCGAGCTCTGGATACGCACAGACCTGCTCCACCACAAACACATCGACTCTGAGTTTCAATATGTCGTATAGCGTATTGGCATTTAATTGATTAAACGTAAGATTTTGCCACTGCAAGCCAGTACCTCAGCAAGTCATTGAAACAGAAGTTTGAGTCTACCACAGCATAAAGATCATAAAAAACCGAACTCAGCAATCGTAAGGTCGATGTGATAGAGGTAAGGGAGAGGTCTGCTTCCCGATTGCCGCTCAGAGGATAATTCCACAATGCCAGAATTGCCTTAATCCACAGGCCCCTATAAGCTTGATAAAGTAACAGGCAGCAAGATATTTAGGTTTTCCTGATACCGTTAGCAAAGTAAAATTTAACATTTAATCTTAATTTTGGAGGAAACCTAATGAGCTTAATCAAAGAGTTCAAGGCTTTTGCGTCCCGTGGCAATGTGATCGATATGGCTGTAGGTATTATCATTGGTGCCGCATTCGGCAAAATAGTGTCGTCATTTGTGGCCGACATTATAATGCCACCAATTGGGGTTATCTTAGGCGGGGTGAATTTTAGCGAATTAAGCGTAGTGCTGTTAGCCGCCCAGGGTGATTCTCCATCGGTCGTTATTGCCTATGGCAAGTTTATTCAAACCGTTATCGACTTTACGATTATCGCCTTTGCTATTTTTATGGGTTTAAAAGCCATTAACACCCTAAAACGCAAGGAAGAAGAAGCGCCCAAAGCACCACCCGCACCGACCAAAGAACAAGAATTGCTGTCTGAAATTCGCGATCTATTGAAAGCCCAGCAAGAAAAATAATCTCAAACTTAAGTGTCACGCATAAAAAACCCATCGAGCTCGATGGGTTTTGTTTTAACCTCAGTGAGGTAAGTGATTACTCGGCTTCAATGTGTACAGTTTCACTGTAATCTTGCACCACTTCGGCCACACGAATACGATAGGAATGAAACAAACAGGGCACTATACCCGTTTGCTCGGCAATGCTGTGGGCCATCTGATTACGCCATTGGGTGATAGAAGCTTGGTCCTCCCAGAACGACAGGCTCAGTACTTTGCCATCGTCGGTTAAGCTCTGAAAACGTTCGATCGAAATCAATCCCTTGCGGCCAAGATACCCAAACAACCTAAAGATGCAGGATTCAGCGGGAATTTAACGCACTTTAGGCAAGGCGGCTATTTGCAGACCTAGTGGGCTAAGTTAAAAATAACCAACACAGCATAAAGTGCGTTAAAACCCGCCGGGACGGAGCGCCTAGGGCACTCCACTTCTGTGTTGCATCAATTCAAAAGGTGGCCGACATTCTGTCATTGATGCGCCTTGAATTGAAGCACCCTAGGCGCTCTGAAACTCGTATCTAGAGGTTATTTGGGTATCAATATTGGCGCATTTCAGCGGCCACGTGCAGATACTCTTCCTTCCCTTCCTTTGTCGGGATGACTTCAAAAATTACCGCAATCATAATGTTCTCCAGAAATGAATGTCCTTAATGTCGACTCTAAGACTAGCCCATCTATCACTCTTTAGCTCACTGATTTTTAGAGTTTTAGTCAATGTGATAACCCTGTCTATAACGAAGGCAATAACCCGAAACATAACAAGTTATTGCCCACGATGACGGCTTACTTGTGGCTAATCTGTAGCGAATCAAGCTCATCGATGCGCTTATCGCCGCGATATAACCAGCGATACAAGGTCGGCAAGACGAGTAAGGTCAGCGCCGTCGAGCTAAACAAGCCACCGATAATCACCACTGCTAAAGGCTTTTGGATCTCACTGCCGACACCCGATGACAATAAAATCGGGATCAAACCTAAGGCCGAGGTCAGTGCCGTCATCAATACCGGCCGTAAACGACCAACAGTGCCCTCATAAACACAATCATAGAGTGCTTCGCCGCTTTGCCTGCGCTGATTAATCGAATCCACCAGCACCACACCGTTGAGCACCGCCACCCCAAATAGAGTGATAAAGCCAATAGAGCTAGGCACAGACAAATAAGTACCACTAACATACAGGGCCACTATGCCGCCAATCAAAGCTAAGGGCACGTTCGCCATGATGAGCAACACTTGCTTGAATGAACCAAAGGAGAAGTACAACAACAAGGCAATCAAGGCGATAGAAATCGGCACCACCAACATCAACTTTTGCTGCGCTCGCTGCTGGTTCTCATATTGGCCGCCAATGATCACTGTATATCCCGCAGGCAAATCCGCCTTTGGCACTAGGGCATAAATATCTTTCACGACCGAGCCCATATCGCGTCCCGCCACGTTGGCCTGCACCACAACACGACGCTGCACATCGTCACGGCGAATATTCGGCGGTGCCATTTCCACTTCGACGCTGGCGACTTCCCCTAAGCGCACTGTGGCGCCATTTGTACCACTGAGTAATAAGTCTTTAATCGCATCAGGGCTTTGGCGAAACTCGGCCGCGAGTCGCACATTGATGTCGTATCTGGCATTGCCATCGATCACTTGACCAGCACTGGCGCCGCCAATACCTTGGCTGACGAGGCTCATCACTTGATCGACACTGATGCCGTAACGCGCCAATAGCTCGCGTTTGGGCCGCACGACCAATTGCGCCTCGCCGCTCACTTGCTCAAGCGACACATCCACGGCACCGGGGATTTTCGCAACGAGATCGGTAAGTGCTTGGCCTTTCTGTGACAATACTGCTAAATCTGGGCCGAAGATTTTAATCGCTAGCTGGGCTTTTACCCCCGAAAGTAATTCATCTACCCGAGTCGCAATCGGCTGCGAAAAGGTCAACAAGAGTCCGGGGAACACGCTGAGCTTTTCCTCCATCAAGCGCTGCAGTTCCAAGCGTGAGCTTGCCGACTGCCACTCTGCTATCGGTTTCAAGCCAATATAGACTTCAATATTACTCACAGGCTCGGGATCGCCGCCCAGTTCAGGCGCACCAATGCGGCTCAGGGCATATTCCACCTCGGGAAATGCTAGCAAAATAGCCTCAAGCTTAGGTGCGACTTGGAGCGAAGTCCCTAAACTCGCCGTTGGTGCCAGCGTCACCCTCAAGTTAATCGTGCCTTCCTCCAGTTCAGGCACAAATTCGGTACCCAGCCTTGGTAGCAGTAATAGACTCAAGCCGAACATCACCAAGGCGCTGAGCATCACCACCTTTGGCCTAGCAAGCGTTGCCGTCAGTAACTTGCGATAAGCGGCATCCAGTGGCGCTAAAATCACACTTTGTTTAAGCAGCACACCGCGCTTAAACAGATACACGGCAAGGGCTGGCACGGCAATCAGCGCCACCAGCAACGCCGACATCATAGCCAAAATGATACTGACCGCCATCGGCTGGAACAGCTTGCCTTCAACGCCTTCGAGTGCAAACAGCGGCGCAAATACGACGATAATAATGGCGGTGGCGAAGAAGATTGGACTACACACCTCTTTTGCCGCGAGCATTATCCGAATAACCATATTCGATTCGCTGACATCACCACTGACTTTAGCACCATCCTCCTCACTGTCATAGGGATCATCCTCACCATCGGCACGCGCCCTCGCCTCGGGTAAATGGCGGCGATCAGGTTGAGTTAAGTGTTTGAAAATATTCTCTACCATCACCACAGAGCCATCGACTAACATACCAATCGCCACAGCTAAACCGCCGAGCGACATCAGGTTTGCCGACAGACCATAATAGGACATCACCATAAGCGCGAGCCCGATAGACACTGGAATCGACAGCAACACCAACAAGGTCGCGCGGATATTGACGAGGAACAACGCTAAGATCACCACGATAAACACAAAGGCCATTAGCAGCGCATCGCGCACTGTGGTCACAGCCTTATCGACCAGTTCCGCTTGGTCGTAAAACACCTCAAAGGACACTCCATCGGGCAAGGCCTGCTCAATAAGGCTCACCCGCGCACCAATATCGTCAATCGTCGCCTTAGTGTTTGCCCCCATGCGTTTGAGCACGACACCAGCCACCACTTCACCGAGATTTTGCACTTGGCCAGATTCATCGCGGCGCGTCATAGTCACAGCCCCGACACGGATCTCGCTACCGAAATCCACCTGAGCGATATCGCCAATACGCACTGGCGTACCGCTGGCTTCAGTCAGAGGGATCTGCGCGATCGCCGCCAATCCCGCGTCTCCTGCGGGCAACATGCCGTAACCGCGCACCACAAGTTGCTCTTGGCCTTGGTCCATAAACCAACCGCCAGCGTTGCGGTTATTGCTCTCTAGCGCTTCAGTCACCTGCGCCATAGACAAGCCATAGGCACGCAGTTTATTCGGGTCGACCTGCACTTGGTATTGGCGCACATCGCCACCAAAAGACAAGACTTCTGTCACGCCGCCCACGGGCATCAATATCAACTTCACCAGATAATCATTTAAGCTACGCAGCTCGGCGGCATTAATGCCAGAGTTAGGTTCTGCACGCAGAATATACTGATAAATCTGCCCTAATCCCGAGGTATTGGGGCCGATTTCAGGCACTCCGACGCCACTTGGGATCATCTCCCGCGCCGCCTGCAACTGTTCAAACACTTGCTGACGAGCGAAGTAAATATCCGTCCCCTCGGCAAATACCACAGTCACAATCGACAAGCCAGTACGCGATAACGAGCGCACCTCAGTCACCGCTGGCAAGGCGTACATGGCCGATTCCACCGGATAACTGATAAGTTTTTCCACCTCTTCAGCGGCTAAGCCTTCGGCCGCTGTATTGATGGTAACTTGCACGTTAGTCACATCAGGAAAGGCATCGAGATTCAACTTAGGCAGCATGGCCACGCAGCCCACAATCACGGCGAGCAGAGCCAATACCACTAACAGCCGGTTTTTAATCGCGGCTTCGATTAATTTTTGCAACATAGAAAATCTCCAAAATGAGGGCGCTCATATTAGTGGGCGTGAATATCAAAGCCCGCTTTCGCCTGCTCGGATGCCAAGAAGAACGCGCCAGCCACCACAACCTTGAGCTGTGCCTGTTGGGCTTTTTCAAGCTCAGGTCCACGTACTAGACTCAAGCCGCGTTGACGCTGCACCACTTCTACCTCAATGGACTCGAAGCCATCCTCATCTTGAATAAAAATCTGCCAATCGCCATCGCCGCCACGGGTCAACGCCGCATCGGGCAGCACTATGCCACTGCCGTTTGGATCGGTAGTCGAGCCAGCAAAATAGAGTTCAGCAAATTGCCCCGCATGCAACACATGATCAGGATTGTGCATACTCACCAGCACTTGCTCGGTGCGCGTTACGCTGTCGAGTTCATGGGAGCGACCGATAATCTTACCTACCAACGTCTTATCCCCTACTTGCACTAAAGCTGAACTGCCAACCTGGATATGCGTAGTTTGAGTTGGGGTTAACTGCGCCTCAACCCATAAATAGGATTCATCGGTCAGTTGCATTAAGGGCGTGCCCGCGCTAAAAACTTGACCTAGCATGGCGATATCCTGCTGCACTCGGCCGTCAATTGGCGCTAAGAGTTGATAACTGCCTATGGCTTCGGGCGTCGATTCCAGTGCACGAATTTGCGCGGGCGTCATCTTAATTGCCTCTAAAATCGCCCGTTTAAGTTCGGCATCCACCTGCGCCTGCATCCGCCGACTGACGCTAACCGCACCTTCACTCATGCGTTTGACTCGACTCCATTCGGCAGCGGCATTAATGTAGTCCGCCTGTGCCTGCGCAACGGCTGCGCCACCCAAGGTAAGTAAAGGCTCACCTTTTTTCACTTCTTGCCCCGGCACCACATGGCGCGCCAACACACGCACATCGAGCTGCGGCGCAAGGGTCGCGGTTCGATCGCGATCCACCACTAAGGTCGCCGTCGCCCTAATATCGAGATTCAAATTGGCTAGGTTCAAGCTATCGCTCGACAAAGGTAATAAGCTAATCCCCGCCAAGGCTTGCTGCGCTTCGGTCAATTTCAGCGCCTGTTCGCCGTGTTCATCCGTCGACGCCATTTGCGTTACCGAATCGCCACTTTCCTTAGCGACGGGGGCGTGATCACCGCCAGCCAATACAGGCTGAGCGAGAAATGCCAGCGTGCTCAGCACGAATAATGCGAGCGCAATTTTTGATAGGTTAAACCGACGCTTTTCAGACGTCGTTACAGCATCCAGTTGAAGGATATTTTCGTGGTGAGTATTTGAATTCATTATTGTGACCTCATGGGTTTACTGTGCGTGCGGCGGCATTAGATGTTATCGAAGGAGCTGCATTTAGCTTTTCTATAATGAGCTTTTCGATAAAAGGCATAAGCTGGCCGCTTTCGCCCATCCAAGTTAACCAACTTTGATAGATAGCCGTTTCTAGGTTTAAGCCCACCAAATAACTGGCGGCTAACTGACGACGGCTCTGTAAGTACTCGCTAGTACTCACATCCCCCGCCTGCCATTGTTGGCTTAAGGATTTAGCGGCTTTAGCACCTGACACTTGCACTAACTCACGCCAGTCTTGGTAACGTTCGAGTAAACGCGGTAACGCATAGAGGAATTGTTTCTGCTTAGCGGTAAGCACTCGCTCACGGGCAAGATAGCCTTGCTCCGCGATAGCGATGCCCTTATCGGCTACGGCTTGTAACTCACTGTAGTTATTGCGAACTTGTAGAGGAATCGACACGCCGACACCGAGCTTATTGTCCGTGCCTTCCTTTTCAGCGCCTAGGCTAATAGTCGGGTCAGCCGAAGCTTCCGCTTTGACTTGCATGACATTAACTCTGGCGAGCAGCACTTGCTGATAAGCACTCGCCAGGGCTGGCAAGGCTGATGTAGAGGTGCCCAACTCGGCCGCTGGCGCTTGCTTAGCCTGAGTCACAAAGAAATGGATCTCCTTGATAAATTCACTAAAAGCGAAATTATTATCCCCAAGTAATTCAATTACTTTGCCATCGGCCACTAAGGCCACCTGCTCGGCTAAGGCGTAGTCGGCAGTATTAGAGGCGACTTCGAGTTGTATCAATTGCAGCTCGACGTTGGATAAATCCCCCGCCGCCAATCGCTGCTCAGCAATATTGAGCTGCGCCTTGGTGAACCTTAATTGCTGCTCGGCAAAGATCAGCGCCTTGCGACTCTGCGCCTGCTCTGCCAACGCCAGTAAGCGTTCGGCCAACATTTGGCTACGCTCTAACCCTATGTCTGCTAACAGGATTTGCGCTTCAAGCTCGGCACGCTGCGTCGCCACGCCGCGCTTGTCACCCCAATCGAGGGTTTGACTGAGCCCTAAGCTGTAGGCATCTGTATCAGCATTTTGATAATTAAGCCCAAGTTCTGGGTTATACACAGCGCGATTTGCCGCCTGAATGGCCAGTTTAGCCTGTTGCTGCCTTACAAGTTGCGCCTGAACTTCAGGTAACTGATTGAACTGTGTGAGTAACACAGGCAACCATTGGCCAAAGTTGACATGTGCCGTGTCGGTTTCTTTGGCGGGTAAGCCCAGTGATTGCGCCTTAAATGCCTCAACTTCAGAGGCTTTGATTTCAGGGGCATTAGCTTCAGAGGCTTTGGTTTCAAGGACCTTGACTTCAAGGACATTGACTTCAAGAGAGTCATTTTCTGCCGCGAGGGCAAAGGCTAGCAATCCGGCGGCCAATACTAATCCGCAGCTAAACAAGCCCGATCTAAACAGACAAACTAAAGTACGGGCGAGAATCGTTTTTTTCATCGCAAATCCTAACAATATCGAATGTGGATCGGCTGACTTTTGCGCCCAAAGCGAAACGGCTAGATGTGAGCTTCATTTAAATAGCTCAATGCAAAGCAATCATATCGTTCTGGGCATGGCAAATAAGCGCCGATCGAATCATCCCGCCAAGCAATACAGTGCGCGGCTAAAAAGCCAATGACGGCTCCAACAGTTAACGCTGCGAGCATCAGTTCAAGCATATCTTTTGGGGAATGAACATAACGGGCTTATCACGCGGCAAAATAGAATGAGATCCAATCAGATGAATCAATCGTCCTAGGCCGAGAAATAAGCCGAATATTGGAGAATTAAGCGATAGGAGGGCGGTATTTAGGTAAATTTTCAGGCGGGAAATAGGATACATCGGTAGGCAGATAGACACTTTCTAACGCCTGTACAGGCTGACTCACTGCCTGAGATAACAGTGCCACATGACCGCCATGGCATTGGCAGTCGAGGCATAGGTCAAAATCTTGTATTTCAGTGGTTTTAACTAAGTGGGAATGAAATCCGCTGCTTTGGTTTTCACCCGCACTATTGGCTATCACGGCCTCGGCAAATCCTAGCGACTGCTCTTTCGGACACGCACAATCGACACATTGGGTTAACGTCGTGACTTGGGCACTGAACTGCAAATGGGGATGATTCTCGGCCTCTTCCTCACCATTGCCCGCATGTAACTGATGCGCACCCAAGTTCGCACCAGCAAATTGCAGCACGATAATGGCTATCAGTAGGTTCACCATTCTGCGAAAGAAGGGCTTAGCGGTAGAATTCAAAAATCACCTATTGCAAATAACGGATCACGAAACATCTGACCCGTATGATAAACATAAGTTCACAGCCCGCAAGCTAATACCCGCGAAGCTATGACTCGATGCTAGTTGCTATTTATTTGAAAAAACAGCTTATTTGAAGACACTGTCTATTTGAAGACACAGTGCTTAGCGTAATCGGCCGCTTCGTTAGCAGTCCAGTCGCCGGAAGGCTTATTTTTCATTTGCTTACACCAAGCATCGCTGCCCACTTCTGGCGCGCAGGCACTCAGTCCTGTCGTAAAGGCGACGACTAACGCAATGGCCCCCAGCTTAGTGCATAAAGGCTTGACCGCCAGAGATTTCAACAATGACATATTTAATTCCTTATAAAATAAAACCCATCTTGGGCAATTAACGAACTGAGCGCTTAGCAATCCAAGCGATCGCCTTGGCCTTTTGCTCTAGAGGAAACCAAGCCACTTCACCCTGCATAAAAGGTCCGAGTAAACGCACCGAATTACCCACCCAATCTGGGCCACCCACAAATACTAGGGCTTCAAAATTCGGTAACTGGACTTCCCCACTGCCGGTAAGCGACTCAAATTCCCAGCCTTCGAGTAACACGTCGGCCTCAATATACAGGCAAACTTGGCCCCAATCCTTACGATAACTCTTAATCGCCGGTTGTAAACGGGCTCGATAATCGGTGGAGGATAGTCGACCACTGGCAAAAAGACTAATAACACCCTTAGCAATATCGGGGATTTGGCATAACATAGAGGCACTCCGAATCGGAAACACTAGACTTTTGCCAACACTGGCCTATGCCGTGGCAAAGAATGCGCCCGATGATAACAAATCTATTGAGAAGCTATAAGTAGCAAATCGTTACTCGCTCTCAATCTCTGCTGAAAAATGCCTAAGTCTGCCATGATAAAAATTTCAAACCGTGTGGAGCTTCAGGAAAATGAAATCGAGTGGCAATTTATCCGCTCCAGTGGCGCAGGTGGACAGCACTTAAATAAAGTGTCCACCGCCGCGCAGCTCATCTTCGATATTAAAAGTTCATCCTTACCCGAGTTTTACCAAGAACGCTTACTCAATAAGGCCGATCATCGCATCACTAAGAGCGGTAAGATCATCATTAAATGCCAAGCGAGTCGCAGCCAAGATGCCAACCGCCAAACCGCGTTGGAGCAATTTATTGAATTAGTCGCCAGTGTCGGCGAAGTGCAGAAAAAACGCATTCCCACCCGCGCCACTAAGGGCAGCCAAACTAGGCGATTAGATACTAAGAAACAAAAAGGCGCCACTAAGGCCATGCGTCAGCAGAAGAGTGACTATTAACTTCGTTAGCAGTTAACTTAGGCAACTGCTAACTGAGATCAATAACGCCAATTGAAACCGATTAACAATGGTGCAGGATTTCAACGGCATAATCGACTAACGGTTAATGCAAAAACACTTTGAACAGGTTAAGTTAGTGGCCTATATACAAAACTGAAATACATTTATCCCAGCTTGAACCCAATGCACGTGGTAAAGGAAAGCGCAATGAGTCATAAAATTTTGCTCGTCAATGGCCCCAATCTCAATCTCTTAGGTCGCCGCGAGCCCAGCGTTTACGGTCATCAAACCTTAGCCGACATAGTGGCAGAGCTAAGCCAGCAGGCACAACAGGCGGGAGTCGAGCTCGAGCATATTCAGTCCAATGCCGAGTTTGAGCTGATCAATGCGATTCATGCGACCGATGCCCAGATCATCATTATCAACCCCGCCGCGTTTACCCATACTAGCGTTGCCCTGCGTGATGCCCTGCTTGGGGTAGCGATTCCTTTCTTTGAAGTGCATTTATCCAATGTGCATGCCCGCGAGCCCTTTCGCCACCATTCCTATTTTTCCGATAAGGCGATTGGGGTGATATGTGGTTTTGGCGCACAGGGTTATGAGTTTGCGCTAGCGGCGGCGATTAAACAACTTAAGGCCTAATGCCAAGCAGAATGCTATTTTGAGTGACTAATTGCCTGAATTAACGAGGTCAAAATGATATTAATTACTGGCGCAAGCAGTGGTTTAGGTGCAGCCCTAGCAACACTCTATGCCAAAGAGAATGAACCACTGACACTCACAGGGCGTAATGCTGAGCGGCTGCAAACTGTCGCCAATGCACTTACGCCATTCTCAAATCAACCCATTGCAGCGATAACTGCCAATTTAGCGGATGAACAGAGCCTTAACTCACTGTTCGACAGCCTCACTGCAATCCCCAAAACCGTTATCCATTGTGCAGGTAGTGGCTACTTTGGGCCAATTGAAACCCAAGGCGTGAGGGATATCCAAGCTCTTTTGAATAACAATATTACTTCGACAATTCTATTAGTGCGTGAGTTGGTCAAACGCTATAAAGATCAAGCCATGACTGTCGTCATCGTCATGTCTACCGCTGCGCTTGCCGCCAAGGCAGGAGAGTCTACTTATTGCGCCGCAAAATGGGCTGTGCGAGGGTTTGTCGAGTCGGTACGTTTAGAATTAAAGCACAGCCCAATGAAGTTGATTGCCGTGTATCCCGGCGGTATGGACACGGGCTTTTGGCCCAGTAGTGGTAAAACTTTGGATACCTCAAGCTTTATGTCGGCAGATGAGGCCGCAAGCATGCTCAAGCAAACCTTAATTGCCACAGAGCATGGCTATATCGCCGATATCACCATACAGCGTGGCTAATGGTTAAAAATGGAGCAAAAAATGGGAGCACACTGTGCTCCCATTTTTTTAAATATAAAAATCTATTTAACTAATTGTTCTTGATAGGTTTGACTGTTCCAGTCAAAGGCATAAAGCGTGCCTTGCCAATCATAAAGTGTACGACCATCCTGCTGCACTATTCTGGCATTGGTTGGCAAACTAGACACACTGCGCGCTTGGCGGATTTGAGGTGCCACTGCGTTATTATTGCTAACCGTTTGGCTGCTAGCACTTGTAGGCATGCTCGATACCATGCGGCCTTCACCAGGGGAATACTGCATACTGGTCGTCACCCGCACAGGGGCCGATACCGCAACGGACTGTTCGTCATAGGCCATTGGAATCGATAGCCCAATACTCGAATAGGGCGAATTGCGATAATCTCGTGCATAACTATCGCTTAGATAAGATTGCCGATAGTAAGGGGAACGAGTATTCCACCCCCAATCATTATTCCAATGGGTATTCCAACCATAACCAAGGTTCCAACCCGAGCTCCACCCCGTTGCAAGTCCCAAACCTAGGCCCAACCCCCATGGATTGTAGTAGCGATACTTATGTTTATGGCGGTAACGCTTGTCATAGCGTTGATCTGCATGATTGATGTGTCGACTATAGCTATCACGGGAGCCAGCATAACGCTCAGCTCGATCCGAATAGTCCTGATTTCCGGCAACAGCGTCCGCCGATACACTGAACCCACTCAAAAGTGATATTCCAACAACAAGCGATAAAGCAACACACTTTAGCTGCCATTGATGGGCGCCATGTGGTTGACTTTGAAAATACTTTTTTTGAGTAAACACTAAAGGAATATTCATAAGCACCTCGAGAGAGAAAGCGTAAGCGAGCTAGGCCGCGACCTACGGAAGCTTATTTTACGCTTCTAAAGCTTGAAGATCACTGAATAGGTTAACCCTAAAACAGAAAAATGCTATAGTGCGCGCCATATGGATTTTCACTGCAGAGGCTATTTCCACATGAGTTTTAAGGATTTACGCAGCTTTATTGATCACCTAGAAGCCAATGGCGAACTCAAACGCATTAGCTACCCAGTTGATCCTCATTTAGAAATGACAGAGATCGCCGATCGCGTTCTGCGCGCCAAAGGCCCTGCGCTATTATTTGAGAATCCCAAAAATCATCACATGCCCGTGTTGGTAAACCTGTTCGGTACGCCAAAACGAGTTGCCATGGCGCTCGGTAAAGACGACCCATTAGCCCTGCGTGAAGTGGGTGAACTGCTGGCCTTTTTAAAAGAGCCCGAGCCGCCACGGGGTTTTAAAGACGCGATCGCTAAGATCCCTATGTTCAAGCAAGCCTTGAATATGCCGCCAAAGACAGTGCGTAACCCGCCTTGCCAACAAATCATTAAAACCGGCGATGAGGTCGATTTAACCCAATTGCCCATTCAGCATTGCTGGCCAGGTGATGTTGCGCCATTAGTGACTTGGGGCTTAACCATCACTAAGGGGCCGCGCAAAAGTCGCCAAAATTTAGGCATTTATCGCCAACAATTACTGGGTAAAAACAAGCTGATCATGCGCTGGTTATCCCACCGTGGTGGCGCGTTAGACTTTGCTGATTTTAAAGAGCAATTCCCCGGTGAACGCTATCCGGTTGTGGTCGCACTTGGTGCCGATCCTGTGACCATTTTAGGTGCAGTGACCCCAGTCCCCGATTCCATGAGCGAATACGCTTTTGCCGGTTTACTGCGCGGTGAACGCACCGAAGTCTGCAAGGCATTAAGCTGCGACTTAGAAGTGCCTGCCACCAGTGAAATTATTCTCGAAGGTTATATCGATCCAGAGGAACTGGCGGAAGAAGGCCCCTACGGCGATCACACGGGTTACTACAACGAGACCGATAAGTTTCCGGTATTTACCGTTACTCACATCACTCAGCGTAAAGATGCGATCTACCACAGCACTTACACTGGCCGTCCACCGGATGAGCCCGCTATGCTTGGGGTCGCATTAAACGAAGTGTTTGTGCCGATTTTGCGTAAGCAATATCCTGAGATTGTTGATTTTTATCTGCCGCCAGAGGGTTGTTCGTACCGTATGGCGGTGATCTCCATTCGCAAACAATATCCGGGACACGCCAAACGGGTGATGATGGGTGCTTGGTCTTTCCTGCGCCAATTTATGTATACCAAGTTTATTGTAGTCGTGGATGAAGACGTAAACTGCCGCGATTGGCAGGATGTGATCTGGGCGATCACCACCCGCATGGACCCTAAACGCGATACCGTGATGATCGAAAACACCCCAATCGACTACCTCGATTTCGCCTCACCCGTTGCGGGCTTAGGCTCAAAAATGGGCCTCGATGCCACCAATAAATGGGAAGGCGAAACCCACCGCGAATGGGGCACGCCGATCGTAATGGATCCAAAAGTGAAGCAAAAGATCGACTCAATCTGGGATGAGTTAGGCATAGACGACAGCCCAACCCTATAATGCAGCTTAAGCAGAGTCTCAAGTACCTACTTAAGCCAAGAAAATAGGCCGCTAACGGCCCTAATGCGACACCTTCAACACAACATATTGAGAAAGGTGCAAAGGAAGTTTGATGAAAACCATACGTTGTAAGATAGAGAAAGTGAGCCCATTTAACGACGCTGTTTATCAAGTATTGTTAAAGCCCGAAACCGCCTTCGATTTCCAGGCGGGGCAATACTTATGTGTTGTCATGGGTGAAACAGACAAACGCCCCTTCTCTATCGCGTCAGCGCCCAATGCCGAGTTTATTGAGTTACATATTGGCGCAGCCGTCAGCGAAAGCTATCCAATGCAAGTGGTTGAGCGTTTAAAAACCAGTAGCCATATCGATATCGAAGCCCCCGGCGGCGAAGCCCACCTGCGCCATGAGAGTCATCGCCCCCGCCTGTTAATCGCCGGCGGCACTGGGTTTTCTTACATAAAGAGTATCGTCGAGCAACAAATCGCCCTCGGCCAACAGGTTGAAACGACACTGTATTGGGGTTGTCGCACCCAAGATGCCATGTATTTTGAAACCATTGCCCGGCGGTGGCACGACGCTCACCCTTGGCTGCACTTTATCCCCGTCATCGAAGAAGCGCCCGCTAATTGGCAGGGTAAAACCGCCAATCTGTTAGCGCAAATCAAACTAGATTTTGTCAGCTTAAATGGCTATGACATCTATATCGCCGGCCGTTTCGATATGGTCGGTGCTGCACGGGAAATCTTCCGCGAGATGGGCGTAGAAGAAGCGCATCTCTACGGTGATGCGTTCGCATTTATCAAATAACGCATGGATTTGTAGTCTCTAAAGCCAGCCACTCATCAGCGTCATTCCCGCAATGCTTTTAAGCGGGAATCCAGCTTTGAACTAACTGGCTATTGCTTAATCATTTAACAGTAAATAAATGATTAACCTAACCAACTGATTTAGCATCAAATTAAGCCATTAAGCACTGTCATTCCAGTGACACGCCAACTTTGATTTAAAAAGAGTGGTCCATGAGGGCTCGACGACGGCATCCATGCCGTCAACGATCACTTACATGCCTGTGCTTAATCTCCCTAACCTCCTCAGAAACCTGAAAGTCTTCTTTTTACTGCCATGCTTCCTGAAAGTTTAACAATGGGCGGCTCATTAAATTCTTCCAGTTTTTACTGGGGTTTTGTTTTCTATCTTGCTGATGGCAGTCGATTGAATTTACCCAAACTTCGTTTGGATCAAAGTCGTGGGGCTTCACCCCCCTGCTTTTTTAATAAAGAGTCGACCAAGGAGGACAGCTAAAGTATTGACGAAATAAAGTTTCATCCAAGCTTCGATTCCAGTTGATTTAGCCATTCATTGAATAGTGGACAACGCTGGCGCATCTTCTCTACACCAATTTGCTCAGCAATACTGATACCCTCCGTTGTTTTCTTGAATGTTCCAGATAATTTCAATTGATTCAACCGCTTTGACGGCGCAGTTTCTCGGCTGTTATTAATTTTTTCAGGTTCTTCGCATGCAGTAATAATGGCTTTAATTTGTCCAACATCTACGCCAAGCGCGTCAGCCAAAATTATTTCATCACTGAACAATAATGCTTCAAACTCATGCATAGCCATGTAAGGAATAAACCTGTTTTGAGCTTGGTAATCGCCATAATTTTGAATTATGTATGCAAAAGCAGCATTATTTAATAATTGAGCAATTTCAGTATGACTTTGATTAAGAATAGTGTCTAAAGCAGGCCATTCCTTTAAACCATAATAATCAAAAAAATGAGTTACGTATATATCAGGCCTTTGCTTAAGAAAACGACCAATATCCCTTTCAGCCCTGCTAAACTTTACATCACCGCCTTTTTGACCAGGTTTAGATATCTGCGCCGCAGTAATAAAAATGTTTTTATTTCCTAGGTAGGGCGACAAAACGCGCTCTACAAATATTTGCTCTGTTCTACCCTCGACTATAGCTACAACCTCCATATAATCACTCATTTACTGGACCTCCAGCAATTATATTTTTATTCCAAAGTTCTCCTACTGAATAATCCTCAAGCCACTCCTGATAATCTTCTTCTTTCAACCGATTAAAAGTCGATGCACCATCTTTTCTATTCGCGACAATAATATCTTCAATTGAAAAATAATTTATTAATTCAGGAGACTGAGTTGCGACAACCACCTGAGTTCGCTCAGATGTAGCTTTGATCAATTCAGCTAATATAGCTATCGCAGCGGGATGTAACCCTAACTCAGGTTCATCGATGATAATTGTAGCTGGCGGATTCGGCTGTAATAAAGCAGTTGCCAGACAGATAAAACGAATGGAACCATCTGAGAGATGGTAAGGTTGCATTGGGTAATCGGATCCCTTTTGTAACCAAGTTAAGTTAACGACTTCTTTTTCACCGCGTTTAAAAGACTCAAGTAGAAACTCATCAAAAAAAGGAGTAACTAATTTAATAGCGTTGACGATGTCTTTATATTCACTTTGATAATCATTTTTTAATTTCAATAAAAAAGCACCAATGTTTGATGCATCCCAGCGCAATACTTTATTATCTTGAATGATTTCTTCGCCGCGCATAGGGGCGGTTGAACTAGTATCATGAAAGTGATAGATCTTCCAAGAAGCAATAGCTTCGTATACAGGTCTTGAGTACTTAGCGTCAGGCGTGTTGCGTTTCACCTCAGAAACCATGTTTGACACGCCCTCAGAGCTATCACCTAAATTCCACCAGCGGCTTGAACCGCCGCTGTAATAACGAGCCTCATCCTCAATCGCTGCAGCATTGCTTGGTGTCGCAACTAAATTAAAACGAAATCCTCGCATGCCAAAGCGAGTAGAAAACTCAATTTTTTTAGTGACTTTTGGGCCACCAAAAAGTAAATCGTTAGCGCCACCACTATCTCGTATAAAACGGTTTAAATTTCCGTCAATTAACGCACTTAACAATTTAAAAAAAGCAATAAAATTACTTTTACCCGCCCCATTGGCACCAACAATAATGTTGAGCGCATTAAGCTTAAAATCTTCTAAAGTCTGAATAGACTTAAAGCCCTTAATTGTTACTTTATCTAAAGAGCTGCTCATTGTATTTCTCCCACAAGTAACTCCTTGAACTAATTTAACAACGGTGATTGGGAAGGTTTGCCTAAATATCTTTTAAAACATGATTTTAACAGAATGTCGTCGATTTAATCAATGATTGCAGAGAAGCGAAACAAACCATAGCAAAGACAGGATACCCACAACTCTTTTTTGCTTTAAATGGTAAACAGACAGCACTAAAACCACAGAGATACACTATCCCCTGCGAAGTTGCTGAAGGGCGTTGAAGACTTTCTATTAAAAGTATAGAGCGTGACGCAGACAGGACGTCTGCGTAGCTTTCGGGGAAGGGGCGAATAAAAATCGGTGATTTTCGCACTTATGAGCGAGAGGCAGGGACTGCCGAACTGGAGGGCTTTACAGGGATGTAAAGCATAGCCATCGGAAGCGTTAGCTATTTTCGAATAAGCACGAAGCCACTAACCAATGCATGTAACTTCGCTAGGGATGCCGGGGCCACGTTTTATGGATAAGGCAAAAGGGGAATAGGCGTTTTTTCCCTTTTGGTCGGGTGTGGGGTGAAGCCCCACGACTTTGACTTATATTTTGATTTAAAAAGTTAACCTCATGAGTCAATCTTAAATGAAGTTTGAAAACCCACAGCCCTGCGGCGCCTGAGCAGCCCCTTCCACTTGTGGTCTATGTAGATCGAAACGCAGATCTTCTGAGATAGAAAAGATGGGACAGGCAGAACTCTTTTGAGATTAACAGCGAACACCGCAATCTCAGGAGTTCACCTTCCCCTGCGAAGTTGTCGAAAGACGCAGATAAAAATGCCGTGGCGACATCATGGATGATGGCGCAGGCTCGGGGGGACATGGATGTCCCATCTGAGCCGTTAGGCAATTTTTATTGGAGTATGAGACCACTAACCAATGCATGTAACTTCGCTAGGGGCGGCAAGGGAGATCCAAGAGGGAATTGCTGTTGATCCCCTCTTGGTCGGGTGTGGGGTGAAGCCCCACGACTTTGATTTAGCTTTTAATTACTAATGTATAAACCTTTAACACCACAACCATAAACCAACTCAGGGTTAAACACCCAGCCCTGCGGCACCTGAGCAGCCGCTACACTTCTGGTCGATGCAAATCGAAACGTAACGCTTCGGAGATCCCGTAATAGGCCGATGGGCCGCCAGCACGTAAAACGGGCTCGGCGAGTGCAGTTTGATAAATCCCTTCGCTATCGAGTAAATGCTTGGCGATATGCACGGCAACCACTTCACCTAGCACTAACCAAGTATCGATTTTGTCGCCATTGGCGGCGGTGAGCTGAATGCATTGGGACAACTTACATTCGAAATTCACAGGGCTTTCAGCCACTAAATCGGCCTTAACAATAGTGCCCGCTTTGGCAGTGAGTCCGGCAAAGGCAAATTCGTCTTGGCCGTGTGGCAGCATGGCCGAAGTTTGGTTCATCTGCTCAGCTAAACCACGGGTGGTGAGGTTCCACACAAACTCCCCTGTCTCGATAATATTAGCGACACTGTCCTTCCAACCTGTGCTGGCAAAACCTATGATTGGCGGTTTGTAGTTGAAACAATTAAAGAAACTATAGGGCGCGAGATTGCGTTGCCCTGTTGCACTGCGTGAAGAGATCCAACCGATTGGACGGGGAGCAATAATGGCATTTAAAGGATCATGGGGTAGTCCATGACCGTTTTGAGGTTCATAAAAATAACGATCGTCAGTGTTTGTCATTCCCTTAATCCTATTCACTTTTGATATTGATAATACCCAAGTTACCTCAAGATAAGAGTTTCTGCATCTTGAGGTTGTTTCGGTAGATCACCATAAGGGATATGAATAAGCACGTTGCAAGGTTTAAGCATAATATTTGAGTTAACTATTTCGAATAGTCGATCAAGCTAAGCGAGTGTTAACTCCAGCATATATCCATACCGGAACGCCAACTCCCCATGGTCATAATTGAAGGCAGGTTTTGTATCATGAGCCTTCAAGGCTCAGAGCTTAACTTGGGTGTACTGAGTCCAAGCCAAAACTTGCCCCATTTGAGGGACTATCCATACTGCAGTATGCTCATTTTGATAAACGCGGTAGTAAAACAAATCCTCATCGCGGATATCATGTTTGCGGATCTCACGGTAAAAATGCATGGCAGAATGACTGACTTCATCCGGTTTAGTCAGTTCCTTTTGCAGTACTTTCACATGAAATACATCGACCTTTAACTCATCTATGGTGGTTTGATATTGCTCAAACTCACCCCGAATAGTGTATTTAATTGGCGTGGTTAAACAGTCTTGATCCGTAATGCAGGAGGTCGAATAAAACTTGCCTTTTTTCTCACCTTCATAGACTAGCGACATGCTGAGATCGGTACGAACCAGCAACTCACCCGCGACGGGGAAATAGATATCGGCATGGTAATTATGCTCAAGTAGATCACCTGTACTCTTATCATCCACGGGAAGCACAATACGGTTATAACGAATGCGTTGCTCCATCTTTTTACTTAGCGGAATAAACTCCGCCATACTCAATCCTGCGGGTTTTGCGTCTATGGCCGTAATATTGATGATGCCATTTCCATTACAGGCTTTGGCATCAAGCTCTGGACAAATCGCCATTGAATAGTTTTTGCCATCGGTTGAGGTGAATGCACTGAAATAATTAAGGTTACTGATGTGATTTCCCTCTGGCGCCAAATGCTTTTACCACCACGAAGGATGTAAATGTTCCTCACCGCTAATATAGAGCATTTGGGCAGTACCCAATGTGCCACCAATATTTAAACTGATGTATTTATCGGCATGCCACTTAGCCACATGTTTAACGACAGCGTGGTGATCACTCACGTACCAGATCACCCCTAAAATGGCACAACATAGCAAAATTCCTGCAAATTTTGTCCAAATGGATACTCCGACTATGGCATCGCGAATGGCATCGGCATCGTTAATTGCCAGCATTTTTACATGGGATTGTTCAGAAACATGCAATTGATACCCGCGGCGTGCCACGGTTTTGAGCTGCACTTCGGTATAGGGCTCTAATTTTTTACGTAAGGTACTAATACATTGCGTTAAAGAGGTAGGAGCAACCACCCTTTCAGGCCAACCTACCTGTAGCAATTCTTCCTTAGTAAAAATGGCATTCGTGGATGATAACAGCAGAACTAACACGGCCGTTTCGGAAAAAGTCAGGCTGATGGTTGCGCCATTCACATGATCGACTAATTCCTTAGCCTGTTCATCTAACATTAAATAAGAAGTGATTTTATGCATGTTAAACGCCTGAAAAATCAGCTAAAACTGATAAGGTATGATCGCACTAACTGCAGCGCAGGCAATCATTATGTGACATAGTTTCTTTCCAAGAAAACGATGATACGCAATCACCAAATCAAGATGGTTTACTTTACCTTTTAACAACATAGAAGAGTGTGACTCTATGCTCAGTTTAGTTATTGTTTAACAGGCACAAACTTCAACTAATACAGGTATCACTTAACTAAATTTCTTGACCTTTAAATACCCAGGAACACCAAAGCAGTAATAGGGCAATCCAACAGATCAATAAACCGTACATTAAAGGTAAACCTATCCCGGTTTGGGCGATTAAAGCGAGACTACTTTTAACGGCTAAGGTATCTGATGGACCTGCGAGTAAATTTAAAGCACGGAATAAATCGCTGGGATTTAACAGGATTAATACATTAAATAGATTACGATTGAGTGTATCTGCCAATCCCACTAATGCTGTCAGCAACACTAAATCGTATACCAGCACTAGCACAAACCATAACACCAGCAATATACCAAGCGCTTTGGCTTTTTCCCTTACTATTAAGCTTATCCAATAACCGAGTAAAACAAACACCAGTGATAACAAAATCCCACTACTAATCAAATGGATAAATCCAATAAGTATCGATAATCTAATTTGTACCTCGCTAAGCATCCCCAACATAAACCCTGTGATCCCAAAACCCAAAATACAGGCAACGGCCATGACACAGGTATGGCCTAAAAATTTGCCACACACAATATGCCAACGTGCCAACGGATAGGTGATCAATAAAAGCAAAGTACCGGATTCCTTTTCCCCTACAAAGCTGTCGTAACTCAATAGAATAGCGCCCAAGGGAAGAATAAATACCGACAGGGTCACGAGCCCCGACAGGATCTGGGCAGGCTCGAAGATCACTAAACTACCGGATATCGAACTCCCCATAAAACCGACACTCAAGGAAAGAAGTAGCAGTATTCCCGTCATCATCCATAACCAACGGTTACGCAGATTATCCTTAAACTCTTTTGCGGCAATAGTGGTAATGATGCCCAAGGCGCTTAAATGGGCATTCCTCTGTAAAACACGCTCTCGGCTCATGCCACCCACTCCCGTTTAGCCTGCTGCGCTAACTCTTTGATGATATCAGTCCCTTGCGAAATATCTGTCGATAAAGTGTGGGATGATGGAGCATCGACCTTGTCCATATAGTAATGAAAAATATCCTGCAAACTTGGTGACTCAACTGAAAACGCTTCTAACTTAAGCTTTTGTAATAAAAGAGTTAATACAACAGACTTTTGTGTCACAGGGACACTCAGCCTTATCCCTTGTGGTGTAGAAGACCCAATATAGGAGGCCAGAATTGGATCGACTAAAACTTGCTGCCTTTGTGCATTGGAGATGGCATGCAAGGTAATATATGCGGGTAGCGCAGTAGCCTCGCGTAGGGAGGTTAAATTACCCGAGGCGATCATATGTCCTCGACCTAAGATCAAGGCGCGATCCATATTTTCCTGTACTAAGCCCAGCTCATGGGTACTGATAATAATCGCGCAGCCCTGCGCCTTTAGTTGCGCCATTTTTTGATACAGAAACGCCGATGCCAGAGGATCGAGCCCCACTGTTGGTTCATCTAAAAGCAATACCTTAGGCTCAGCCAATATCGCCTGCGCTAACCCAAGACGTTGCCGCATCCCCTTGGAAAAAGTACCAAGCCGCTTATCTTTTGCAGCCTCCAGCCCGAACTCACTAAGCAATGTATGCACTTTCCCCTTAGTAACACCTTTAAGCTTGGCAAAATAATCCAATAGCTCAAGGGCTGTCATATTGTCATAAAAGCTGACATTTTCAGGTAAATAGCCGATAGATAAACTCTGGCTAACATTCATAGCTCTGACATCTTGCCCTTGCACTTGGATCTGCCCCTTTGACGGGGTAATTAAACCTAGAATCAATTTAAGTAGCGTAGATTTACCCGCACCATTGTGACCCAGTAGCGCTAACGTCTGACCCCTTAGCACGTCGAAATTGATATCCGTTAATGCCTTAAATTTTCCATAATCTTTACTGATATCTTTGGCCCTTACGGCAACCTCTACATTCGATAACGGATCTGTCACCCTAGGTGTGAGCGCCTGATGATTCATCGCGAACCTCCATCAATAAGTGAGGGTGTAACCGACCGCATTAACGGAAAACTGTCGCTAATTCCGCTAACTGTCTGTGGCTGAAATTGCCGCTCCACCCAGCGCAGTAACAACACAACTGGGCTTTCCATCAACAGTTTGGCTTCAGGATAAAGCCAAAACAGTTTGTCTAAACTGTCATTCGGCCTATGGGCAATATCCCCTAATCCATCACCATTCAGATCCCAACCTTGATATTGGGACCAGAAATTCCCCTGCCCTTGATAACTCCATTCAAGTTGGCTTTCACCGACATATTTAACTTGGGTTTGATTGGCAATAATACGATTGTGCCAAAGGCGATTTTGTTCACCGCCCATGGCCATACTAATCCCGGTATCGCTATGGCTAAATTCGTTATCTTGAATACGGTTATTTTGAGCGGCATAAATAAAAATACCTTTGCCCTCATTGCCAAGCTCCACAGTTCCTTTGGGGTTATGAATTTGGCTGACAACGTTGGCTTGAATATGGGAGGACTCGGTAATATTGAGCAAAATGCCAAAGTCCCGCGCCTGGGTAACGCGGTTATGGTGCAGGTAAATATCCGTTGAATTCATTAGGGCATAACCGCCATCGACGGCAATCGCTTGGTTTTGCCACGCTTCGTCGGCTTGGGTATACATGTAATGAATACCGTATTGCAGCTTAGTAAATTGATTCTCATAAATACGGCTGTGGGTAACGGACTCTAAATACACGCCATCGCGGACAAAAATCAGCTGGTTTCGGTCAATTTGTGGCGCATTAACATGCTTGAGATAAATACCATCTCCCCGATCAAGCACATAAATGGCACCGTTGCCACTAATGCTATTGTCCGTGATGGTGGGCGAGTTTAGCTGTTCGCCATAAATACCAAAACCATCACCCACCAAGCGATTTCCCTTAATCTGCACATTATCCGCCCCTTGTTTTAGTAAAATGGCGGCATCACGGTAATACAGATCGCGTCCCCAATGGCGGATATTTAGCCCCTCTATACTCACCTGAGGCGCCTCAATGATCAGTGCACTCCCTTGGCGCAATGCATCTAATGTCGCGCCCATTTCCCCCTTTAGCGAAATGGATTGCGTCACCTTAAAAGAACCTTCATACACCCCAGTGGCCAGCACTAGGGTGTCACCTTCTTGAGCTTTGTTAAGGGCAAGGGTGAGTGAATCTGTATCTGTTACCCGAATGAGTGCAGCCCAAGTACCGAAAGAGGCAAAACACAGCAGCCCAATAAGGAGTAGACGCAGCTTCATCATCACAACCTTATTTATCACCCGCGAGCAGCTCTAGGGTGATGTCATCAAAACTCAGCACTCGACCACCGTATTCCTTGGCAAAGGCTTCGGCGGCAGCCCGAGTGCTAAAAGGCGCAACGGCAGGTCCCATTACGGCTTTTTTACTCGTGCCATACACATAAAAAGCGCTTGATGCCTCGATAAATGCCCCATCGTCTGGATGCTCCCAATCGGTGGTTGCCGCATCATGCACCATCATGTAGTCAATTTGACGTTTGTTCTCGCTCTGCAATGCAAAGTTGAACATATCGCGTGTGGAACAAAACTTAGGTACTGTTTCTTCAGCCTTTAAGTGCACTTGCCCTTTAGGTCCGGGATATTTAGTGATCACCATGCCGCAGAGATGGCAACGGTCATGCTCGTGGATCATCTCGGCCTTATGAGCATGGTCAGTGGCCTCGCTTTTATTACAGCCAAATAGCAAGGGCACTAACAGCAGCAATGCGTAGTATTTCTTCATCCTATTTATCCTTTTATAAAAATATCAACGCCTCGCCAGATTCCTTGCAGGGACAGATCTTTACGGCGAGGGTTGATAGAAATGGGTTTCATCTTTCATTCATTTTGCTTTGTGCTTTTGCAATCGCATTATTGATTGCTTCACGGTTAATACTGTCCCCATTGTGTTTAAGCAAAAGCTGCCAATGGTCAATGGCCTCTTGATTGCGAGCGTGCAAGTATGCATCTGCCGCGAGTAACATATGGGTTTGAGGCTCAAAGGGAGAGAGTGCTAATACTTTGGCAATCACCTCTTGGGTTTCAGGTGTCATTTGCCGAAGCTCGCGGTAATAAAGCGCGTTAGCTTTAGCCCCTAACACTTCGGCATCATTCCCGCCGAGCTCGAGTAATTTATCCAAGGTCAGCACCGCATCTGAGTACAAACCTCCCGCAGTGTAAGCCTGAGCTAATGACATAAGTGCCAAGGTGTTTTGTGGATCACTCTGAGCCCAACGACTGGCTTTGGTGATCTCGGCCGCCACTAAATAGTCAATATTTTCATCAAGCCGACCTTGATCCCAATCCCTAAAACGGCCTGTTTGACTGTAGATAGTAAGGGTAAGCAGCACTAGGACGATTCCCATCGCAAAGGGCACTTTGCTCGACATGTTTGGCAACTGCGCTATCCCCATTACAAGGTTTAGACGCATGTGCTGCCAGTAAATATAAGCAACAAACAGTAGCAAACTGATGCCAATGCCTAATCCTAAGCTCACCATTCCAGTCTCCATTTCACTCTCCAAACAACTCGTTTTAGGAGCCAGATTAACCGTGTGCAGGCATCATATTTTTATTTTTCATCTCTTTCATTTCGCTGGGTTTCTCAATATTTTTCAGTTCAATTTCAAAGATAAGTGCTGACTCAGGTGGGATAATACCTACGGCTTCAGTGCCATAGGCAAGGCTTGCTGGTACCACAAAACGGTATTTAGACCCCAGAGGCATCAACTTTAATCCCTCTTCCCAACCGGGGATCACCGACATTAATGCAAAGCGGGTGGGCTCTTTACGTCCAACCGTATTTTCAAACTCAGTCCCATCGATAAGAGTGCCGACATATTCCACTGTGACCACATCTTCTGGATTGGGTTTATTACCTTTACCTTGGGTTAAGACTTCGTATTGAAGACCAGAAGCAGTAACTTTAACGCCAGACTTTTTTTGATTTTCAGCAAGATATGCTGCACTTGCCTTTTTAGTTTCTGCCATTTGTTTTTCAGCAACGACAGCTCTTGCGGCATTGAGTTGTTCTGCTCTTTGGTTCAGGTAAGTCAGCACTTCTTCGTCGGTTAGCTGCTGTTTATCTTTAAGCGCATCCACAAAACCTTGCACGACTAAGTCGACATTCACCTCTGAGCCCAATTCAACTTGGTTGTAGACCTGACCAGAAATGTAATTACCAATAGAAGCGCCAATGCTGTAGGAGGTTTTATCTGCATCGGTTTTCAGACTTGTGCCGGCAAAACTGGCGACCGAAACAAATAATGCGGCGCAGGTCGCCACTGTGATGCTTTTGGGGATAAAAGAAGTTGGCATACGTGTTTTCATTTTATGTTCTCTACAATGTTAACCCTGTGGGTTTCGCCTTTTGGCCCTGCAAACCAAACCGATAAAACATCGGTCCTGTGTGTTACTAAGGTTTTTCTGTTACTCGCCCTGACATACGCCAGCCATAAATACCATCGGCCATATGGCGCACACCGGTGTAACCTAGCTTCATGGTTTCTCTCGCCGCCATATTGCTGCTGGTGCAAAGGCGGTTAGCGCAGTAAAACACCATGACTGCATCTTTATTCTTTGGAAGTAACTCTCTCCAATTCTGAACATTGAAAAAAACCGCTCCGGGGATAAAACCTTCTGCCCATATCTCCAGTGTATTTACGTCAAAAAAATAAACGCCTTGCTTGCCGACTAAGGTTTCCGCTTCCATCATCGAAATGGGATTTAATTGGATTTCGTTATAGGGCACTTCAGACATTTCTGAGCCACCACCGGCTATGACTGGCATCGCAGTCACGCCTAAGGCCAACACCATCAATGTTCGGCTTACACTTTGACGAAGCATGTTATGCATAATTAGGCTCTCATATTCCCCGACACCCTAAGGTGTCGGGGATAACTAGGACTCAAGTTAAACTATATTTTCTTCGCACTCAGCGCATTACCATCAATAATGGCTTGGGCTTGGGTCACATAGGTCAAGGCGGCATCTAAGCGTTTTTGTGAGTAACGCGCACCATGAACACCCCATGAACCATCGGCTTTAATCAGCTTGAGGACATCTTGAGCTTTATCGGTCAACAACAGCACTTGCGTCTTATCTTCTACCGATAACTTCGCCATATTGGGCGACTTATCGATGCTAATAAGGGCTTTTTCTACTTTGGCATAGGTTTCTTTCACTGGTTTTTGCCACTTCTGAACTTTGCCGTAGATTTGCTGTTGATCTTTAAAGTGCAGACCTTCACCCAACTTAGATTGGAATTGGCTATGACAACCTTTGTTATCCACTACATCGTGATCAGAAGCGGAAGTACGAGCACAGGTCCACATTAGATCGAGGTAGTTATGGCCATTTTCGTCCTTCGCCACAGTCCAGCCCTTAGTGGATGAGTCGCGAGACTTACCTTCAGGTGGGTTAAGCGTCTTACGCAATGGATCGACATCGATTTTCCACATGTGCGACTTACGAACGTTGTCGAAACCGGCCATATCGGGGAACTGGATCGCGGTGAAGTTTTCACAACTACCCATGTTTGGCATATGACAGCTTTGGCAAGTTTGTTTACCGTGGGTCTTGGTATTGCTCGCAATTTCAGCCTGTGCTGTATGGCAATCGGTACATTCTTTGATGAGTTTTGGTTTGCTAATACCAGACTTCCAATCACCATCAGTCACTTCGTGTGGATCATGACAGGTAGAGCAACGCATACCCTTATCGTAGTGGGATGAGGCAAACATTTGCGAACCTTCTGTACCACAAGATGGGCACGAAGATTTCATCTTCACGTTAAAGGCATATTCCAGTTTTTCTTTACCCTGTGGGGTTTGCGCGAGTTCTTCTACGAAGTTAAAACGCTGGTGACAACGCTCACAGTTAGAAGGCATACCACCACCGATACCGCCATCTAAGTGACCTCCTGCGCCATGGCACTCTTCACAGGTAATGCCGAGTGACACTGTATGTTTTTGTAGCTCTTTAGGATTACCTAAGGCTGCAAAAAACTCATCTTTAGTTTTAAAATCAAACTTAAAGGTGTGGCACATTTCGCAGTAGGAACTGGCAGGTTGGAATAAGAATTCCTTCTCGTATTTAGCACCATAGGAGCTCATACCCCATTGGTGTGAACCACTGGCACCAAAATCCTCCATTTTAGTTGGAAACTCAGGAATAACTTTCTGGATTTTCTTTGCCATTTCAGGCGTTAACCATTCAGCCCAACCACGGGAGAATTGGTTACCACCGGCGACCATAGTACCAGTACCATCTTTGAGTAAACCGTCTTTCACATGGAAAGTACCGCGTACTAAGTAACTGTCGATAAAGCCATATTTTGTTCTTGGCGTACCTACAGTGGCATAAATAGCATCCGGCGTAATGCCGTCAGGCAGGATAGATGTATCCTTAGTGCCATACATGGTCTTGTTTAAATCGTTATCGACTTCTGGATGATTGCCTGGAAAACGTAAGGTTTTTGCATGGCGTGAACGTTTCCACTTTTCATATTGTGGACCATGGCATTCACCACATTTTTCAGGGCCAACAAACTTATTTGGGAAATCCAAAATCGACTTAGCCCCTAGGCGATACTGCAATGCCATAGGGCGATTGCCCTCTTGATGTTTGCTGTATTTTTGGCTATCACCGCCGTGTAAATATTCTTCACCACGGTCACTAACCTTATAGGTTCCTTTTAAACGACCTTGCTCGGCATATTTGAATACAGGATGATTTTCAAAAAGAAAATCAAACAACTCTTTTTCCTGAACAATATAATCCTGTAGAGTTCGCACACCGCGTGATTCGAAGGTCAGATCTGGATTAGCCATAATCCCCTGAGCTTCAGCACTCTGTTGTTTATTACCATAGCCAGGTTTAACTTCCCCCGGTTTAGCATCGGATGCTATTCCAGCCACACTGACGATAGTGCCTAAACAAAACAGCACACTTAATGCTATTTTGGATTTCCATCGTTTCATCATTAACTCCTAATTATCATTAGTTTTATATTTTCCACTGAACCTAACTGCTCACTGAACGACATAAACAATTGACCAGTTACAGCATGATGGAGACAAAAAACCATGAAAAATCAGAGCTAGAGCACATTAAATGCCCACTGATAAATCAAGATGAATAAAACCAATAAAAAAACAATAAAATACAAAAACTTAACCAGGTTTCCATGTTTGTTTTTTATAACTAAAAATGCTCTTTTTAGTTATGAAAAAACCTAAAAAATAAGTTTTATCTTTCAAAAGTTATCAAGGAAAAAATGGAATGATTTAATAACGAATAAGATCACATTATCAAATACCGGACTCGACTAACCTCAAACTCAACAGTGATCAAACCGAGTAATTAAACTGATTTGTTACATACGTTTTAACATAGATTTTTAAACAATCATGTAGAGCCTATTAAAATTAAAAAGCTAACTCAATAAAAATAACATTAAGCTGTAAATAGTACATATGTAAAACAGCTAATTATCAGTATCACTTTTACCGCAATCACATTATTCTAAGGAATAATAAATGACAACTATGCTTCCAGAAATTGGACATATATTACTGATCATCAGTAGCGTATTGGCATTATTTTCTGCAGCACTGCCTTTAATCGGTATTAAGCAGAATAATGCCTATCTGGTAGGATTAAGCCCGATACTCTTTAGAGCCATATTTACCTCGGTATTTGTTTCACTTCTTTGCTTAATTTATGGCTTTGTCACTGATGATTTTTCTGTTGCTTATGTCGCAAACCACTCGAATAGCCAATTAGCATTGGGTTATAAAGTGGCCGCCGTTTGGGGCAGCCACGAAGGGTCAATGCTGTTTTGGATATTTGCGATTGCCCTTTGGGGCGCGATCATCAGTTATCGCATAAAGATGGCGGATTGCACTCAGGATAAGGCCAGCGATAAATACCAAGACGCCCTGTATTTTGCGAGGCTGTTGGCCATTTTGGCGTTAGTGATCCTGGGTTTTAACCTATTTTTACTCTTTACCTCTAATCCCTTTGCCCGTTTATTACCTAACATTCCGATTGAAGGGCGAGATCTTAACCCCATTTTGCAAGACATAGGACTCATACTGCATCCGCCCATGCTCTTTCTTGGTTATGTTGGCCTCACTGTTTGCTTTGCCGCAGCGTTAGCATCACTGCTCGGTGGTGGTTTTAATACTCGTCAAATTAACTATTTACGACCTTGGGTATTATTAGCCTGGATGTTTCTAACGGGCGGCAATGCCTTTGGATCTTGGTGGGCCTATAACGAACTGGGTTGGGGTGGCTGGTGGTTTTGGGATCCGGTAGAAAATGCCTCCTTTATTCCTTGGCTTGTGGCAACAGCATTAGTGCATTCCCTCATTCTCACTCAACGCACTCATGGCTTTAAACTGACGACTTTGCTGCTGTGCTTATTGGCATTTTCACTCAGTTTACTCGGCAGCTTTTTGGTGCGTTCCGGCATAGTGCAATCGGTACATGCCTTTGCCGCCGATCCTACCCGTGGCATGTCAATACTCTGCTTATTAGTGATTTTTGTTGGGGCGGCGTTACTCATTTTTGCACTCAAAGCCCATCATTTAAAACAGGATGTGACTTTCGCACTTTTCAGCAAGGAAACACTGTTACTGCTCGGGATCGTTATCTTAGTCGTAGCAGCGTTTTCCGTATTACTCGGCACATTTTACCCTTTGATCTATGAGCTACTTGATTTAGGTACACTTTCAGTGGGTGCCCCTTATTTCAATGCCATATTTGTCCCCCTCACTTTCTTGCTTGTCCTGTTAATGGGCATTGCGCCCTTAGTGCAATGGCAAATAGTGCAATGGCAAAATGCCTCAAAGGCTCGTGTTGCTTCCCTGATCATTCCTAGCCTAGTGATATTAGCCGTCGCAGGCTGGGTAAGCTTACAGGCCGCCTCTGGCAGTAGCTTATTTTTACTCCTTGGCACTGCCGCGGCACTTTGGTTGCTGGTGTGTTTATTGCTCACGATATTGGCAGCCTCGGGATTGGGTAGACGAGTATATGCCCGTCAATTAAGCCAAACCCGCAGTGAGCACGGCTTAAATCCTCCCGTTAAGTCATCAAAACAAGGGTTTATAGCCATGCTATTAGGCCACTTTGGGGTGGTTATCACTATTATTGGAGCAACATCCGTCTCCTTTTTTGAGCAGGAAGCCCTGCTGCGAATGGGTCCAGGTCAAGGTAAGCCTTTAGCGGGTTATGTCTTAGTTTATGAAAGCACAGAGAATGTTGAAACCAACAGCTTTACCGCCATTCAGGCCAATATCAGTATCCGCGATGCAGCGAATGATGAACGGGTTTTAGGCTATATCACACCACAACGGCAAACCTTTAAAAGCAATGGGATGGAAATGTCCCACGCGGGTATCGACCATGGTTTATGGCGAGATATTTATGTGTCTATGGGGCTGCAATTAAGTGATAGCGAATACCTTATCCGTATCAGCTATAAACCCCTTGCGAGTTGGATCTGGCTTGGTGCGCTATTTATGATGCTGGGCGGGGCGATTGCCGCTTGGCCTACTCGCCGCTTTAGCTACCAAGCTGATTTAACAACCTTAGTTACCCTATCCCATCACAAACCACAGGAGACGCTTGCCTAATGAATCCAATATTGCGCTTTTTAGTCTTACTGCTCCCTATCACCTTATGTGGGATAGGAATCCCATGCTTATCCGTAGCGCAAGCTCAGCCCATATCGAGCCTTTCCCACCAGCAACAGGCAATGGATATCAGTAAAGTGCTGCGTTGCCCTATGGCGACCAATCAAAGCCTATTTGAATCACAGGCGCCTATCGCCCACGAGCTCAAAGCACAAATATTCTCAATGCTAGAACAGGGGCAAAGCCAAGATGAGATTATCGATTTTATGGTGCAACGCTATGGCGAAAAAATCCGTTATCAACCTGAATTTAAGGCATCCACCTTCGCACTTTGGCTTGGGCCACTGCTGTTATTAGTGCTTGGTGTTGGGCTGTGTCTCGTATTGATAACCCGTAGAAAAACACAAACGACTATTTGAAAGTAAAGGATAACCAGATGAAATTACACTATTTCCCCTTTGTTCTACTGGCGTGTTTTGGCCTGTTTTCTAATAGCAGCCAAGCCCACTCACTAGACAATAAACTCTACAGCACCGGAGAGCCCCTCCCTAAGCCCCTAGTGATGACGGGCTTTATAGAAATGCAGCACGCGCGAGGTGTACCAGAAGTCCCCTTTCTTGATGAATCAGGACAAACCCAAACCCTAAAACAACACCAAGGTAAACTTGTTTTAGTCAATCTTTGGGCAACTTGGTGTGCACCCTGTTTACGGGAAATTCCAGAACTCCAAAAGCTTAAGCAGCAATATCAAGGGAAGGATATCGCCATCATTCCTATCTCTATCGATGAAGAACCTAAAGATGTGCGCCCTTTTCTTAACCAACATGGCTTTAGCGGCTATGCCACTTGGCTTGACCCCGAGCAAAACATAGAGCAAATCATTCCCGCCAATGTAGTACCCGCCAGTTATATTTTTGATGCTAAAGGTAATCTTGTGGGTTTTGTGCGGGGATATCTCGATTGGGCTGATAAAGACGTTGGCCCTTATCTTGATCAACTGATTGCAAAATACGGCCAATAATCACCAAGTAACACAGGCTCATAATATATTTCTCCATTAGGTCATCCGCCAGAATTTGCCAAAACCCGCAGCTACCAACTTGGCAGCGGGTATTTTTATATTTACCCCCAGCTTTGTATTCTGCGATGCATTTCTTTAAAATTGCCGCCAAACTCTTTATTTCAAGGCAAATTAGATGAAACTCACCCACTTAACCCAACCTCTTTATAACCACTTATACCGTGATATCAGTGAGTTTCGCAGCACCTTTGACCTGCCCGTTAATGATGTTGACTCCTTAGATGACAAGGCCGACACCCTACATACTTCACTGATTATTGAAGAGTTAACCGAGCTTGCCGAAGCCGATAGCCGTATCGAACAGGCCGATGCCATCGTCGATTCTGTATACGTGTTAATGGGGCGTTTAGTGCATTTAGGCGCAGAGAATGTAATCGACAGATTAGAGATCAGCTATCTTATCGACCTACTACTCTGTGTAGCCAAAAACCGTGAAATCGACTTTATTGCCTGTTGGGATGAAGTCCATTCAAGCAATATGAGTAAAGTATGTCGCAACGAACAGGAATTGGCCGAAACTATCGCTTTTTACGCCAAGCAAAGTGTAGAAATTGTGGGTAGTCAGAAGGGCGATTTCATTATCGCAAAATGCGCTAAAGATGTGGAAATGGCAGGTAAAGTGGTTCGCCAAGGCAAAGTGTTAAAATCGGTTTACTATCGCCCAGCGGATTTAACTAAGTTAATTAAAACCTAGATTTTATTACTTTATTTATTAGCCTGTTATTCACAGGCTCTATTTTTTATATAAACGTCACTGACTTTTCAACGTGTATTTTTAACAAGGAAATCCGTATGAATCCAGCGAAAGTAGTGCGTGCCGAGGTTAAGCAATTAACTGATTTACCGAATATCGGCAAAGCCTGCGCAGCGGATTTACGCTTGCTTGGCATAGATAAGCCTGAGCAACTCTTAGGTAGAAATCCCTACGAAATGTATCAAATGCTCAATCGTTTGACGGGGAAAACACATGATCCCTGTATGCTTGATGTGTTTATTTCCATTACCCGGTTTATGGCGGGTGATAATCCTCAGCCTTGGTGGAATTACACCGATGAGCGGAAAAATACCTTAGCAGCAAATTGAGCCTTAGTTTTCTGGCTGTTTGTCCATTGGTATCGTTTCAGGCTCTTCCCTTAACCACTCACGCCAAATCGCTACCAGTAATGCCATCAGCACTGGACCAACAAATAAGCCGACAAACCCCATGGTTTTAACCCCGCCAATCAGGCCAAAAAAAGTGGGTAAAAAAGGCAATTTAATCGGTCCACCGACTAAGTTAGGCCTTAGGGTTTTATCGACGATAAATAGCTCTATGCTGCCCCAAAGGAATAAACCGACTCCAGCGGTCATATCGCCAGTACCGACAAGATAGAGGGAGATTAGCGTAAACATAGTGGGCGCCCCGCCGGGGATAAGTGCCATAAATGCCGTTAATACCCCAAAAGCCACGGCCGAAGGCACTCCTGCAATCCAGTAAGCAATGCCAAGCACTATGCCCTCACCAATGGCAATAAGCGTCATACCAATCACAGTAGAACTTACCGTTGCAGGTACAACCCGTGAAAAACTGTGCCAACGGGCAGGCAATACTCGCTCACCGACAATATCGAGCTGTTTAGCAACATGTTCACCATCTTTATACAGGAAAAACAAAGTGATCAGCATAAAGAGCAAGGTCAGTAACAGCCCTAAGGTGTTCCAGCCCAATTGCAGTACCCAACGGGAAATACCACTTAAATTTTGACCACTGATGGCACTGACTATCTTGCCCAACTCATGTGGCTCACCGATAAATTGCTGCCACTGTAAGGTCAGCCACGGCCCCATCACAGGTAAATCTTTGATCCAAATAGGCACAGCAGCACCATGTTGGTTAGTGTTAACTAGCCACTCAACCCAACCCCTAATTTCATGTAAAGCATAGGAAAAAACGAACGCAAGCGGGATAACCAACCCTAATACAATGAGCACCAAAGCAATTGTCGCCGCCAACGCCGAACGACCACGGCATTTTGCTAATAATTTTTGATATAGGGGCCAACTTGAAAAACACACAATCAACGCAGCTAAGGCAGGCACTAAAAAGTCGATAAAAAAGAATACACCGGCACACAAGAGCAAAATCAACAGGGTACGACCAATAGCGGCATTACTGAAAATGGGTGTCATAAGTAAACTGGCTCCTTGGCTTCAAAGCATTAAATCATAGGTTGTTCAATACTATATTTCTAGAAAGCAGACTTTATGACACTTCTGCACCCAACCAAAGCCCCAACGCCAATTGTTTTGTGAGTTCCGCGGCGGGAATCGCCTGACATCCTGTCGCATTTTGGCCGCACCAAAGTGGGCTAAAATCACCAAGTCCATGTTGCTCGGCTGCACTTCGCAGTCCCGCGACGGCACTTGAGGCAAGCGGAAAATCGGGTACGGCATTATTGATAGGGCCAAGTTCAGCCATAAGACGGTTGACAATTCCGCGGGCGGGTCGGCCGGAAAATAAGTTTGTCAGCGCCGTATATTGCGCGATATCACTTTGCAGTGCGGCGCGATGAATTGTACTAGTGGAACACTCAGGACAGAGTAAATATGCCGTCCCGACTTGTACCGCAGATGCTCCCATTGCCATAGCCGCTCGCACCGTTTTGGCATCGACTATGCCACCCGCTGCAATAACGGGGACATCGACAGCGGCAATAACCTGTGGCAATAGGCTAAAAGTGCCGAGCTGCTTGGTTAAATCATCCGATAAAAAGTGCCCCCTGTGACCACCCGCTTCTAATCCTTGGGCAATAACAGCATCAACCCCATGCATCTCTAACCAAAGTGCCTCTTCCACTGTTGTCGCAGTGGATATCACTTTTGATCCCCAGGATTTTATCTCCAGCAACAAGTCTTCATCCGGTAAACCAAAGTGAAAACTCACCACCTCAGGTTTAAATTTTGCTAATACTTCTGCCTGAGCACGGCCATAGGGGGTACGCTGTGCACCCGCAGTTTGGGTAGCGGGATTGATACCTAACTCAGTAAAATAGGGCGTGAGCTGTTTGAGCCACGCGGCTTGTTTCGCTGCTTGCGGTTCTGGTTCGTGATGACAAAAGAAGTTTACATTGATGGGGTTAGTTGTGTGGCTACGGATCTGGCTAAGTTCTGCATCCAATGTTTCAAGGGATAACATGGCGCAGGGCAAAGACCCCAACGCGCCCGCTTGCGACACAGCAATCGTTAAGGCACTACCTTGAACACCCGCCATAGGCGCTTGAATAATGGGGAATTCGATTCCAAACAATCGGGTTAACTGGCACGGCATAATCACCTCCTTTGATAGCACTCCTGATAAGACCCAACTATTTAACCTTGTTTCCTAACCATAATCTAAAACGTCGTTGAAATGACGATTAAACACCTTTTGCTTTAATATGGATAAACAAATTAAATAGCGAAGTACCGAGACTTTAAATTAAATAATCGGCGCCCAGCCCAACAAATAATGCCAGCCCCGCCCAGTTATTATTAAGAAATGCTTTAAAACAAGGTGCTCGTTCGCGATCGAAGATCAGCATTTGTTGGTAAGTACTAAAGCCGATAAAGGTCAGTAAACCTAAGCCATAGATTAAGCCACGATCAGCGCTCCAACCGGCGGCGATAAAACAGGCCAGCGCGGCAAGCTGAAATAAGCCGATGATTTGGCGGTCATATTTTCCAAACAAGATTGCAGTGGATTTTATCCCCACCTTTAAATCATCATCCCTATCAACCATGGCGTACATAGTGTCGTAGGCGACAGTCCAAAACCAATTGGCTGCAAATAACCACCAAGCCTCCATCGGCACTTCACCCGTCTGCGCGGCGTAAGCCATAGGGATAGACCAACTCCACACCACACCTAAAAACATCTGTGGCATATTGGTGACACGTTTTGTGAAGGGATAAATAATGGTGAGGATAATACCGACAACGGATAGTTTAACGACTAATCCATTGAGTAATAAGACTAAACCAAATGCAGTTAAACCCAAAACAACAAATAATAACAGGGCTTCTTTAGTGCTGATCTCGCCACTTGCCAATGGACGAGATTTAGTGCGTTCAACATGGGAGTCAAGATCGCGGTCGGCATAATCGTTAATAATGCAGCCACAGGCACGCATAATCACCACACCAACAACAAAGATGATCAATACCTTAAGATCGGGCATACCACCTGCAGCCAACATCAGTGCCATCAAACATGGCCACATCAGTAATAAAGTACCGATAGGACGATCGAGTCGAGTAAGACGGGAATACACGTCCCACTTCTGCTTAAAATTCATTAACTAGGTACTCCCACGCCTAATAATCCACCATTTCCGCCTTCATCCTTAGGGTTAGCATCATATACCTAAGCTAACCCTAAACGCGAATTCACACCGAAAAACATTGTCACAAAAGAATGACACTCACCGACACAGCCAAGCTCAAAGCGCTTCTAGGCGAGCATAGGCCACCACCAACCATTTGCTACCAAAGTCATTAAAACTGACCTGAACCCTTGCCTGTGCACCGCTGCCTTCAAAGTTAGTCACTTTACCCTCACCAAACTTAGGATGATTCACCCTTTGGCCAACATTAAAGCCAGTATCGTTCGCCGCTGCCGACTTTTGGGTGTTAAAACGATTATTTGCCATGGGAGTAGAAACCTGTGCCTTAAGACGGATTTCATCCACGAATTCAGGCGGGATCTCTTTGATAAAACGCGATGGCCGCGCATAATCTTCACGGCCATAAATCCGCCGAGATTCCGCATAGGTTATGTAGAGTTTTTCCATGGCGCGGGTCATGCCAACATAGCAAAGACGACGCTCTTCATCGAGCCTATCGCCCTCTTCCAGTGCCATTTTACTCGGGAAAATACCTTCTTCTACCCCCGCCATAAACACCATAGTGAACTCGAGCCCTTTGGCAGAATGCAGTGTCATCAACTGCACCGCATCGGTAAAGGCATCGGCCTGACCTTCACCCGCTTCAAGCGCTGCGTGGGATAGGAAGGCGTTAAGCTCGCCCATATCCTCAAGCTCCTCTGGTAACTCAAAGGTGCGCGCCGCAGTCACTAATTCTTCTAAGTTTTCGATACGAGCATGGGCCTTTTCGCCCTTTTCAGCCTCATACATGGCTTTAAGGCCGGAGGCTTGGATCACAGTATCGGCCATACGGTACAGCGCCATATCCTGTGTATCTTCCTGCAGGGTGACGATTAAATCCATAAAGCCACGTACCGCACTTGCCGCACGGCCGGCGAGTACTTTTTCATCCAGCAAACGCAAACTTGCCTGCCACAGGGTTAATGCTTGTTGGCGCGCCGTAGTGCGTAAAATATCTAAGGTTCGATCGCCTATACCACGGGGCGGCGTGTTAACGACACGCTCAAATGCTGCGTCGTCATTCTTGTTACTGATCAAACGCATATAGCCCATAGCATCTTTAATTTCTTGGCGTTCAAAGAAGCGTAAACCGCCATAAATACGGTAGGCCAAACTCTTATGTAATAAAGCTTCTTCGAGCACCCGCGACTGGGCATTAGAACGGTATAAAATCGCGCAATCACTGAGATTACCGCCCTTTTCATGCCAATCATTGATCCGGCCGACAATAAAACGCGCCTCATCCATTTCGTTAAAGGCGCAATAGAGCGAAATAGGCTCACCATCGGCTTCATCCGTCCATAACTCTTTGCCCATACGCTCGGGGTTATTGGCGATTAGCGCGTTGGACGCTTTAAGAATATTCCCCTTAGAGCGATAGTTTTGCTCGAGGCGAATGGTGGTCGCGGTAGGAAAATCCTGAAGGAAGCGATGCAGGTTTTCAACCTGAGCGCCGCGCCAGCCGTAAATCGATTGGTCGTCATCACCGACTATCATCACATTGGCGGTTTGACCGGCAAGCACACGGATCCACGCATATTGGATGGCGTTGGTATCTTGGAACTCGTCCACCAAAATATGCTTAAAGCGTTCTTGATAATGCGCCAACAAGTGCGGCTTATTAAGCCATAACTCATGGGCGCGTAATAGGATTTCGGCAAAATCGACTAAACCTGCGCGGTCGCAGGACTCTTGATAAACCTGATAAATTTTTAATAGATTTTGCTCAATGGGAAAACCGCTGGCATCAATATGTTTAGGGCGTAATCCTTGGTCTTTTTTACCATTGATATAACCCTGAGCTTGGCGTGGAGGATATTGTTTTTCATCCAAATTCAGACTTTTAAGAATACGTTTAATCAAGCGCACTTGATCGTCAGAATCGAGAATTTGGAAGCTTTGCGGTAAACCCGCATCTTGGAAGTGAGTGCGTAACAAGCGATGCGCCAAGCCGTGGAACGTGCCAATCCACATGCGGCCCATATTGGTGCCAGCGACTTTTTCAACTCGCTCGCGCATCTCAGCCGCAGCTTTATTGGTAAAAGTCACCGCAAGAATCGAGTAAGGACTCTGCTGTTCAACCTGCAATAACCACGCAATGCGGTGGGTCAACACCCGCGTTTTACCACTGCCCGCGCCCGCCAACACTAACATGCTAGATTGCGGTGCCGCGACAGCCTCGCGCTGCTTATCATTCAGGCCGTCTAGTAAAGAAGATACGTCCATTCTCGCCTCCAAAAAATCGAGGGGGCATTATAACAGAAGAAAACCCGCCTGCACGCTTGATCCATAAGACAAGAGCCACTAGACGAGAGTCACAAGAAGAATGACATGATGCCGCATCTTACTTTGCGCTTTCACAGCAAGATTGCCGCAATGTCGAATCGAGTCTGTTATAAATGAATGGTTTAACCGTCATTCCCGCAATGCTTGTGGGCGGGAATCCAGCTTTTAGGTAACAGCTATGCAAGGCTGTATTAATTACTCATAGAGAGGGTGTTCATCATTCTGTTTCAACGATTAAGCACTGTCATTACAGTGACACGCCATTAACTCATCCCTGAGGGCTCGACGACGGCATCCATGCCGTCAACGGTCACTTCCATGACAGTGCTTAATCCTATTAACCTTTGCGTATCTCTGCCAGCCAGCAAAGGATGATAAAGCTAAAACGATATCAAGTGATTACCCATCAAACTGTATAAAAAACCGCTACCGCAAAATAGCAGATTCCTATAGCATCATTTATACCAATTGACATGGATGTGGCAGCACCAAGTCCAACAAGCGATTTATGCCCTGCAAACAGCGCAGCACATAAATACTAAGACGTTATGTGTAAGGATAGGTATGAATTATCATTATTATCTTGATGAAAGTGGAAACTCTGGTGATCTCATTAATAAAAAATTAGATCTCAATTTTGGTAATCAGCCAATTTTCACTTTAGCTTGTGTCGGCCTACTTGATGTAGAAAAAACAAAAAGTGACATTAATGATATAAGAATTAAACATTCTATTTCCGATGTCGAATTAAAGTCATCAACACTATATTTTCAGTGCCCAGAACTATTCTCTGACATCTTTGCTTACTTAAATGACAAACAGTATCCAATACTAGTTGAGCTTGTTGATAAAAAATATTGCCTTGCAGCACATATTGTTAATTACTACATCATCCCTCTCATGGCTGATGAATCGAATGGGATGGCACAATTGATAAGAAATGGTATCGCTGACTACATAACACATCACTTACCCGATGAGTGTTTCTTGGCTTTTTTTTCAGCTTGCAACCAGCCATCCGAGACTAGCATCATAGCTGCCTTGGAGATAACACGAGACTTTTTTTCTCAAAAAGTACCTGAATTAGATTTTGCAGCATTAACGGTAAAATCGATAAATTTAACTATTGCTGACTATTTTGAAGCCAAAGAAGAATATGGCGAGACCGTTGCTATAGAGAAGTTTTCACCTATACCCGAGAAAACAAAAACTGGTCAGAAAATTAATATATTACCCCATGTACATTCAGTTTTTAATATTCTAGCTAGACTAAATCAACTTCACAACAAGAATATGAACGAAGTAAATCTCCATCATGATTTACAAAATGAATTCGAAAGCATAATTTTATACTCTAAAAATATCATTGAACAAAAAACAACACCTTACAATGGCCCTCCAGTATTTAACTCTGATTATGATTTAACAAAAAAGGCAAATTTAGACTTTTTAGATTCCAAGTCGCATGTGGGCATACAAATCGCTGATCTTATAGCTGGCTTTATGAGCAGATATATAAATGGCTGGTTATATAAAATTCAGAAATCCCAAGCATATATCATGAATCATTTTCTAGAATAGTCTCAAACTATAACAATATTCGCTCCCAAGGAGTAAACTTCGTAATTCCACAATCTAAACAACAAATCATTTTCAGAAAACATAATCTATAGATCTAAAACACACAACATGGTGAAACAGGACATCCACAACTCTTTAATGCTTTAACTGACCAACAGACAACTCAACAATCAAAGGAATACGCTATCCCCTCGGAGTTGCCGCAGGGCATTTGCGTTCTTTGCGTGATCGAGGCATGGTCGTTCTCGTGCATCCATGCACTTCACGACATTCAGGCATCCTGCCTATCAGATGCCGAGATAGCGTCAGTCGAATCAGGGACGAGCGTCTGACGCGATAGCATAAGTGCGCTAATTGCCCAAGGGGCTTTCAACTCCGTTAGGGGCGTCTTGGCTGATTGTTTATAAATAGGAAGGAGGATAGGACGAACAGTCCTCCTTGGTCGACTTTTGATTAAAACATCAGGGGGTGAAGCCCCACGACGTTGACTTTGATTAAATAATTCAAACAAGAGTTGGGACTAAATTCCGCTTGCCACAAACCTGCACGAGATTACGAATTTCAACTTGTGGATCAATCTAGGTGGAGCCGATCATCAACTATCAAGCCATACAATGAATTGAGCCTGTAACAGGAGTAGCAGTGCTTAATCACAGCGACCTTCAACAGATAGATCAGCAGCGGAGCTCTGCCCCAAATCCCCTTCTTGATGAGAATAACTTTAGGTAGCGCCTGATCGCGGTTAGAATACTCACCCTGTTTTTCTTGGTTACTTTTTCGGAAACAATAATGTCCCATTCAGCGCTTAATTCTTTTGATGATTTTTACCAGCTTTTGGCTGACAGCTTGGCGAAGAATAGTCTGATCAAACTATTATTGAGTAAGTACCGAGGGGCAGATAAAAGCCTGCAGCGCATCACGATTCGGCCGATCAGTTTGCAAAATGAACCTGTGCTGTCGTTTGTGTATCAGCATCAGACGAATCACATCACTAAAAACCTGAGTTATGACGAAGGCTTAGCCAGCATAAAACTGTTACTCGGTAGCGAGTTTAAGAGTGCCCACTTAGCCACGGCGCAGGCAGAAGTCCAGCTTGAGATCAGCAAAAAAGGCAAAGTCCAAATCAGTACACATAATGTTAAACAAACCGTCGCGGCGCCGTTAGAACATGACCGTGAGAAAAAGCGTTTTGTGGATATCGAACGCCCCTTTCTTACCAAGCTAGGTGTGACTGACAGCCAGCATAATCTTATCCCTGCGATGTCGCGTAAATGGAAGCAAATCAATAAATTTATTGAGGTTTTTAGCCAAGCGCTCGAAGCCTCACCCCACAAGAATGACCAACCGATCAATGTGGTCGATTTTGGTTCAGGTAAAGGCTATCTCACCTTTGCAATCCATGATTACCTTCGCCATAGCCTTCACAATGATGCGCAGGTGACTGGGGTGGAATTACGCCAAGCCTTGGCCGATTTATGTAATGAAACGGCGGCAACGCTCGATCATCAAGGCTTGTCGTTTGTCTGCGGCGATGTGAGAACCCATGCGCCTAAGCAAACCGATGTGATGATCGCCCTGCACGCCTGCGATATCGCTACTGACTATGCGATTCATTATGGTATTCGCGCCAATGCCGACATCATCATGTGTTCGCCCTGCTGCCATAAACAAATTCGCCCGCAGATGCACAGCCCCGAATTGTTTAAACCTATGCTGCAATATGGGGTGCACATGGGCCAACAGGCTGAAATGGTGACGGATTCATTACGTGCGCTATTTTTGGAAGCCAACGGTTATGCGACTAAGGTGTTTGAATTTATCAGCCTAGAACATACCAATAAAAATAAGATGATTTTGGCCGTTAAAAAGCCACAACATAATCAGAAAGACAGCGCCGCAATCCTTGCGCAAATTGCTGACATTAAAGCCTATTACGGCATCAAGGAACATTGCTTAGAAACCTTACTGGCGCAAACCTAAGCCGATTAGCGGCCTGCGGTTTACTGGCAAAGCATTAAAACTTTGCACTCATGACAACTCCGTTGAAATTGAGGCAATCTTTAATTCTTTGCTGCTGAACTGCGCTGAGGGTGTCTATATCATGAAAGGCAAACGCTGAGTGTTCGTGACTCAATTGGATCGGCAGTGGCTCGGCCTCAATCATATTAGGCAGTTGCAATTCACAGCGAAAGATAAAAGCTTGGGATTGATAGGCGCCGTGGTAATAGACGCCGCTCAAATAGTTAACGACAACCTGCAAACCCAGCTCTTCTTGGCACTCTCGAATTAAAGCCTCATGTATCGTTTCATTAGGCTCAAGCGCACCGCCGGGTAAACCCCAAGCAAAGTTACCGTAATTGGCCTTAAGCAACAGCACTTGCCCCTGCTCATTGGTAATGACAGCATGACTACTCAGCCTAAAGGTATCGTTAAAAGCCACTAAAAATCCTTATACTTTACACATTACCTTTAATATCAGTCAGCTGCAAAGGTGTTGCAGCGGGCAATATTGCCCGAGTTAAATCCAGCCTTAAACCATTTCACCCGCTGCGCTGAACTACCGTGGGTAAAAGCATCTGGCTGCACGGCGCGACCCGCCATTTTTTGTAGACGATCGTCACCCACAGCACTCGCGGCGGCGATACCTTCTTCTAAATCACCCGCCTCGAGCAAATTCAGTTGTTCATTCACGTAATGGCCCCAAATACCCGCATAGCAATCCGCCTGCAACTCAAGTGCAACGCTCAATTGATTAGCCTCTACCTTACCGCTTGCCTGCTGTGCTTGACGCACTTGAGTACTGGTACCCAGTAGGTTTTGCACATGATGCCCGACTTCATGGGCAATCACATAGGCAAAAGCAAAGTCACCTGGTGCGCCTAAGGTTTTAAGTTCATCTAGAAAACTAAGATCGATATAGATTTTGCTATCGGCTGGACAGTAAAAAGGCCCAGACTGAGCCTGCCCCATACCGCAGCCAGTGGAGGTCATATTGCGATAAAGCACTAGCTTTGGTTCTTGATATTTCCCCTTAAGCTGTTGACTCCAAACCGTTTCAGTCGTTCCCAAAATGGCTGCCACAAACTGGGCATTCTCATCTTGTGCTGCAGATGTTAGCGCCAATTGTGATTCGCTAAGGTTAGCTTGAGTACTAGGGTCAAATGACAACCCACCACTAAAATACTGGAAGGCCAAATAAATCCCCCCGATGAGTAACACTACTCGACCAATTTTGGTTTTCAGTAAAAAGGGCAATAATCGCAGCAGCAAAGCGCTCGGCACACTCGCAGATGCCATTTGCTGGCCGCGTCGATCCTCGATATTGGAGCTTTTTTCGGTATTACGCCAACGCATAGCATTCCTTCACTCATACTGTTTATGGGTCTAACTAAAACGATTGTGGTCGTGGCAAGGCTTTAGTATCAGAAGCCGCACAAACCAAGACTTAAAAGCTAACCCAACTTACTCTTTTCATCGAAAAACACCATCATAATACCAATGAGAAATGCAGTATTAGGACGTGTTGACAGAAATTGCGCTAGGGCCAACACTGAACGGTGGATTTTTATACTCAATAAATGGCAATACTAGAGTGGGTTACATCAGTTTTACATCATCACTCCAATGGCACCATTTCAGCGAAGATAAGGAATGACCTTGAATACTCTACTCCTTGGTAAAGGTGAACAACAGGTTCACTTAAATCTTAAGTATGCTAATCGTCACGGGCTCATTGCTGGCGCCACTGGTACGGGAAAGACAGTGTCATTGATGAGCATCGCCGAAGGCTTTTCGCGTCAAGGAGTGCCAGTATTTATCACGGATGTTAAAGGTGATATTTCTGGCCTTGCCATAGCAGGAACGTCTAACGAAAAATTGTTACAAAGGGCGGCTCAAATTGGTATTGAGGATTACCAAATTGAAGCCAACCCCGTCGTATTTTGGGATTTAGCGGGTGAACAAGGGCATCCACTACGCACCACTGTAAGCGAAATGGGACCGACCTTACTCAGCCGGATTTTAGAACTGAATGACACCCAAAGCGGCATTTTGGATATCGTCTTCCAACTGGCGGATGATCAAGGATTACTGCTGCTCGATTTAGATGATCTGCGTGCCATGCTGGCACTGGTTGCTGATGAGCGCAAAGAAATCTCGGTTAAATATGGCCTGATCAGTGCCCAATCCCTAGCGGCGATTCAACGTTCAGTATTGGGGTTGGAACGTGATGGCGGCAAAAACTTTTTCGGCGAACCCGCACTGCAACTCGAAGATCTCATGCGTACCAATTTACAGGGCCGCGGCATCATCAATTTGTTAGCTGCCAATAAACTCATTTTAACGCCCCGTTTATATTCAAGTTTTCTATTATGGCTACTCTCGGAGTTATTTGAAAACCTACCAGAAGTTGGCGATCTCGATAAACCTAAACTGGTATTTTTTATTGATGAAGCACATTTGCTCTTCGAGGGCTGCCCTCCAAGTCTATTAAAGCGTATCGAGCAGATCATGCGCCTTATTCGTTCAAAGGGAGTAGGCGTTTATTTCTGCTCACAATTCCCTGATGATGTTCCCAATGAAATCCTTGGTCAATTAGGCAACCGTATTCAACATGCGCTGCGGGCATATACACCAAGGGATCAAAAAGCAGTCAAAACCGCCGCTGAAACTTTTGTCCCTAACCCTAAACTCGTCGTCACTGAGGTCATATCCCAACTCGCCGTCGGTGAAGCCTTAGTTTCAATGCTGGCCGATAAGGGCGTGCCCACTATGGTAGAGCGCGCCTTAATTGCACCGCCCCGTTGTCGCATGGGGCCAGCAACGACTGAAGAACTAAAACAAATCCGCGCGCAGAGTCCAATTGGCGGTAAATACGATACCTTAATCAACCGTGAATCAGCCTACGAATTGCTCCACCAAAGACGAACAGCAAGCATAACCTCCAATACCGCGTCGACAAGTGAAACCACACCCAATCATCAGGCCGACGAGCAAGGTTGGTTGAGCGAGCTTATTTTTGGCAATAAACGCCGACAAGGTTTGGCACAGACCCTTTCTAAGCAGGCGGCGCGTACCGTTGGCAACCAATTGGGGAAACAAATTTTGCGAGGAATACTCGGTGGGATATTAGGAAAATCCAACCGTTAATTTGGTTCCATGAGAATACAGTGCCACCGTTCGCATATTTTATAGACAAATTAACACTACCATTAGCGCTAATTATTCTAAGTATAGGGTGGATCCAGCTGTGGATTTCGGTGATAAGATTATTTTGCGAGTACAGCTCAAAGAGGCAAACAAATTCAACTAAATTATCAATGATTTTAAATGATTGTGATTTAAAAATGTTGTAATTCGAGATTTAACGTTTCGCTTTAATCAGGACATCATGGAATAGGTTCAATGTGTATGGCTTACATGATTAGCCTGATGAACAACCACAAAAGTACATGGAGTTAGATATGAGTAAAGAGCAAAAAAATCGCAAAGAGTCCAAGAAGCAGCCGTTAATGTCTGCAAAAGAAAAAAGAGCAGCAAAACACGCTAAAAATGCTTCTAAAGGCTTCTTAGATAACACTAAATAGTGTTACACCTTTTAAGGTGTGTCTTAAATATCTACATAAGGGTTAACTTAGGTTAGCCCTTTTTATTAGTATTATTCTTCGCATTTTTTGAGTGCAACAAAAATACATTAACACTTTGTTTTTAAATAAATAAACACCAAAAAATACTCTTTTTTGTAAAAGTCACCTAGACTAAAGCAAAATCTACATTGCCTTGACTCTTTGCTAAGGTGTAACACAGTTCCTCCTATGGGCGTAGCAACCCTAGCCAGGGTATGCATTGAACTCATTTAATTTCATCATTCATAATTTAACGCAATTAATCATAACCACTTAATTTCAACAATTTGCTATCCGAATTAGAATGTTAGAAGTATACAAAAGCAAAAGGTTACAAGGCATAAACTGCTTAAAACGCCTGTATTTTGAGCAGATTTGGGTATATAAGTAATAGTACTAAAATAAATAACCATAACGTCGATTTTGATAAATCTAGATAACACAATAAAAAATAAGGATATTTCCACATGAAAATCAACAAACGTTTTATCGCCGTCGGTGCGGCACTCACACTCTCTCTCAGCGCTGTCACTATGGCCGCAGCCCCTGCATTTATCAACATACTCACGGGTGGAACCAGTGGTGTTTACTATCCGATTGGTGTCGCTTTATCACAACTTTACGGCGCCGGAATCGATGGGTCTAAAACCTCGGTTCAAGCAACTAAAGCCTCGGTAGAGAACCTTAATCTACTGCAAGCGGGTCGCGGTGAATTAGCATTCGCACTAGGTGACTCGGTATCAGCGGCCTACCAAGGTGATGTTGATGCGGGCTTTAACAAGCCGTTAGATAAAATTAGAGTGATTGCTGCCGCTTACCCTAATTACATCCAGATCGTTGCCAATAAAGAATCGGGTATTAAAACCTTAGCCGATTTAAAGGGTAAACGTATCTCCGTTGGAGCTCCTAAATCAGGCACAGAACTCAATGCCAGATCCATTTTTAAGGCGGCGGGGTTAAGTTACAAAGATATGGGTAAAGTCGAGTTTTTACCCTATGCAGAATCCGTTGAACTGATCAAAAACCGTCAATTAGATGCGACGCTACAATCCTCCGGGTTAGGTATGGCGGCAATCCGCGATCTTGCTGCCACTATGCCCATCAACTTTGTCGAAATTCCTGAGGATGTGGTACTCAAAATTAATAATCCCGCCTATCAACATGGTGTCATTCCAGCCTCAACCTATGAAGGTCAAACTACGGATGTTTCTACCGTCGCTATCGAGAATTTACTGGTGACTCATAATGGTGTGTCGGATGATTTAGCCTATCAAATGACCAAAATCATGTTTACTAATCTTGAGCGCCTCGGCATAGCACACTCAGCAGCCAAAACTATCAGCCTAGAAAACGCGACGAAAAACCTACCTATTCCGCTACATCCTGGTGCTGAACGTTATTACAAAGAAGTGGGCGCACTTTAAGCTTTTTATCTTGAATTGTGCGACCTATTTAAAAATACACACTTGAGATATTAACTAAATCAATATCTCAAGTGGTGTACTACCCTCTGTAGTCTAATGCTGTGAGGCATAATATGAGCGATCCACAACAAGGTCTGGGCGCCAACACTGGCGACTGGCCCAAGGCACTGTTTTATACAGCCCTCATTTTCTCCATTTTTCAGATTATTACCGCCGCATTCCACCCTGTATCGACGCAAGTGCTGCGCGCAACCCATGTGGGCTTTTTGTTGCTGGTGGTTTTTTTAAGTTATCCCGCCGTTGGTCAATCCCGTCCATGGCAACCCTTAGCTTGGTTACTCGGCATAGCAGGAATGGCAACCGCCGCCTATCAATGGTTTTTTGAAGCAGATTTGATCCAACGCTCTGGCGAATTGACTGATGCGGATATGGTGATAGGGATTATTCTGATTGTATTAGTATTTGAAGCCGCTAGACGGGTAATGGGCTGGGCACTCCCTATTATTTGTTGCCTCTTTTTGGCCTACGGTTTATTTGGTCAATATCTTCCGGGTGAATTAATGCACCGAGGCTATGGGGTTGACCAGATAATCAATCAGTTATCCTTTGGAACTGAAGGATTATATGGCACGCCAACCTACGTGTCAGCGACCTATATTTTTCTATTTATTCTGTTTGGTGCCTTCTTAGAGCAGGCGGGGATGATCCGGCTATTTACCGATTTTGCCATGGGATTATTCGGCCACAAACTGGGTGGCCCGGCAAAAGTAGCGGTGGTGTCATCAGCCATGATGGGCACCATTACTGGCTCAGGCGTTGCTAACGTGGTGACTACAGGACAATTTACCATTCCCCTGATGAAACGCTTCGGTTATCGTCCCGCATTTGCAGGGGGGGTTGAAGCGACCTCGAGTATGGGTAGTCAAATTATGCCACCAATTATGGGCGCGGTGGCCTTTATTATGGCCGAAACAATTAACGTCCCCTTTATTGAAATTGCTAAAGCGGCACTGGTTCCTGCATTACTGTATTTCTGCTCCGTATTCTGGATGGTGCACTTAGAAGCCAAACGCACCAATCTTTCGGGCCTACCTAAAGATCAGTGCCCCGATCCTTGGGCGGCAATAAAAGCACGTTGGTATCTACTTATCCCATTGTTTATTTTGATTTACTTGCTATTTTCAGGCAGAACGCCTCTATTTTCCGGCATGGTCGGTTTAGCGCTCACCTCGATAGTGATTTTAGGCTCTGCAATCGTTTTAAGGTTGCCCTCAACGCCAATGCGTTTTGCATTTTGGATAGCCTTAGGAGTGCTCTGCGCAGGTTTCTTCCAACTCGGTATTGCCGTTGTATTTGCGGTTATCGCCCTATTAGTTGTTGTATGTTGGTTTATTAAAGGCGGTAAAGATACGCTCATTATCTGCCTGCATGCATTGGTTGAGGGTGCGCGTCATGCGGTGCCTGTAGGTATAGCCTGTGCCCTAGTGGGCGTGATTATCGGTATAGTGTCACTCACTGGGATAGCTTCCACTTTTGCGAGCTATATCTTGGCGGTGGGACAAGACAATCTCTTCCTATCGCTAGTGTTAACTATGCTCACCTGCCTAATACTTGGCATGGGGATCCCCACAATCCCCAACTACATTATTACCAGTTCAATTGCCGCGCCTGCGTTACTCGATTTAGGCGTGCCGCTGGTAGTGTCCCATATGTTTGTGTTCTATTTCGGCATTATGGCAGATCTAACGCCACCGGTAGCTTTAGCTTGCTTTGCCGCTGCACCAATTGCCAAGGAATCAGGACTTAAGATCAGCCTATGGGCAATTCGTATCGCGATTGCAGGCTTTGTGATCCCTTTTATGGCGGTATACGATCCCGCCTTAATGTTACAAAGCGATAGCTGGTTAGCCACAGGATTTGTGGTGCTTAAAGCAACGGTGGCGATTGGAATTTGGGGCGTCATATTTACAGGCTTCCTATTGCAAAAACTCTATTGGTGGGAACGTGTTATCGGCTTCCTTGCTGGTGCAAGCTTAATTCTTGCCACCCCATTGAGTGATGAAATTGGCTTTGGCCTCGCACTGTTGTTTATCCTACAACACAGCTGGCGCGCTCGAAAACTGAAACGGCTTGCGGAGCAAGGATAAGCCCGTGGGATCACCAAAAACTAAGGATACTAAGAGGAGAAATAGATGCTAGGCCTATGCTTGGGCCTAGCAGGCACACTGTGGGCACAAGTGCCCACAGACCATTTCACCTTGGCATGGAACCACAGCATAGAAAAAATCCGTTGGGAGGAAGATTATCGCGTCACCCCTAAGGGATTAGTCTTAGTAGAAGCCAGAGTAAAAGGTACAGGTGCAGGGATGGAAATTCCCGATGATGCTTATCTTGTGGATGGCAGTTGGCATTATCATCCAACATTACCCATTTTGCCGACATTAAGATTAGGGAGAACCCCCGAAGCAGGCGACTACGACATTTGTTTAGCAGGAAAAACAAAAGAGAGCCAATGCCAAGCCATGAGCCACTGGATTGGCGCACCGACTAAGGAACAAGCGGCTGTTGAGCTATGGAGTTGTGGATCTTTGCCCTAGACATCAAGATAAAATACCCATCAATACAGACAGGTATTTCATCATTTTTCTCATCTAGAGTGGTTTTAATGGCGGTTAGATAAAGCTAGGCTTGCTTATCTTTATATTTACGCTCAATTTCTCGAAGGCGTATATTAAAATCCTCTAGATGAGCCAGCATTTCAGCCTCTGCTTTGTCTTCATTTTTAGCTACAACCGCCTCAACAATCACACTGTGTAACCCTAAAGGGTGGATCTCATCTGTCGGTGGCTCATATTTCATGGTCTGATTACGTAATAAAATCAGTAAAGATTTAACAATTGCCTCTAAAAAGCGATTACCCGACATTTCGGCTAATAAATAATGCACCTGTGAACGTAATATGACGGTATCAGGGTAAGCACTGGTATCATTTTCATGGCGGTCGGCTTCTTGCAAGATTTTAGCTTGCTCTGGTGTACAATTTTTAGCCGCCATCCTCGCCACTTGTGGCTCGATCAGCATACGCGCTTGGCATAACTCGGGTAATGAGAGTTTTCCCATCATAAACAAATCATGGCAGGCATCACTTAAACGCTCAAAGGTTAAGTGCTTAACGAACGCCCCGCCCGTAGCGCCTTGGCGAATTTCAACTAATCCACCTGCCTCCAAGCTCTTAATTGCTTCTCTAATCACAGTGCGACTAACTTGGAATAGCTCTATCAATTCACGCTCGGAAGGCAGTTTATCACCCGCTCTATATTCACCACCTAAAATAGCATTTTTTAGTTGTCGCCCAACTTCACTCGATGCTTTTATCTGCTTAATTGGTTTGAAGATATGCACTTGATTATCCCGAATATGCTTAGTGTTGCCATCCTAGCATAAAATCGTATTAACGCAGAAAAAGTACTCTCGCTTTCCCTATATTAGTGATTAAAAAACATTCATTTTTATTGATCTAAGTAACATCTGTGCGAATTTCGTAACTCGTTTCTCATATTCATTCTTACTTCGTTGTAGCTAATGGTTATACATCATACATTTCACATAAAGATATTAAAAATAATCTTTTACCTAGCCCAGATAATTCTGATCGAGGCTAACTTAATAATAAGGAAATGATGATGAACAAATCTTATTTATCTTTGCTGGTACTATCAGCATTAGCCGTTCCTGCTATCGCTGATATCAGCATTGACCAGATGTTTAGCCAAGGTACGTTAAAAGGGGAATTGCGCTTATTCGATTTTACCCGTGACTTTGATAATTCGACTAATACCAAACACGATACGTCATTTGGTGGCCTGTTTTATTACAATACTGCCAAAGTAAACGGTATTAGTTTTGGGACTAGCTTCGCATCCGCAAATCCCATTTGGACTAATGATTCTGATGATGTCTACGGCCTAGTTACACGCGATGCCGCTGGCAACCATGACAGCGTAAACCGTTTACAGGAGTATTTTGTCCAAGGTGAATGGTGGAATACAAAACTTAAACTAGGAGCCCAAGAACTGCGCACTCCTATGATGAATCCCCATGATATTCGCGCCATTCCACGCACTTTCCGTGGTTTTTCAGCAGAAAACAAGAGTGTTGATAATCTAACTTTATCAGCACTTTATATTACAGATTCCATGGGTTGGTCTGACAATAGTTTTGTATCCGTAAAAGACGCGGTACAAAGCGAGTTAGCAAGGGCTGGTGTTATCGCCGATGTAGCAGATAATCCAGTGTATGCCCTAGGAGCCAAGTATCAACTTCCCTTTGAAACCATTAAAACTGAAGTCGATCTCTGGCACTACCGCATGGAAGATGTTTTCAATCAAACCTATGCCAAAGTGAAGTTGTCCACTCAATTAGGTGCAACCAACGTTTATTTAACACCCTCCTATTTAACACAAGAAGCAACAGGAGATAAAACCGGTGGTTCACTTGATACTTATCAATATGGCTTCCATTTAGGGGCAAAATTTGCGGGAACGGATATCACCTACATTTATGCTAAAACCGGAGATGACACAGTACTCACCCCTTGGGGTGATGAGAAAGTAGTCATTCAGCAAGTAAACCAATCAGCAAGAGCCGATGAAGAAGTTAATGCCTTAAAAGTCGCCTATGACTTTGAAAAAGTTGGCATGACAGGATTAGAAGCCTACGCATTTTATGGTCAATATGATGTGCCAACGGGTACAGAAAAAGACTTTAACGAGACTAACTTTTCAATAACCTATAAGTTTTCTGGTGCATTATCAGGCCTGGGTCTTAGGGCGCGTTATGCCATGATCGATGTCGATCAAGGCGAGGACTATGATGATCTGCGTTTATATATCACTTATAAATTTGTTTTAGGTAAATAGTCACAAGTTCAACTCCCCTGCACCAAACTTAATGCGGGTGTATCAGCCTTGTTAGATACACCCGATTTTTACACCGCAAAATGCCCACCTCTAATGATAAGTTGCGGTGAATACTTTGACTTAAGGATTGAGATAAAAATGGGAAAAAAGAATTTATTACTTTTTCCAGCCGTTGCTATTTCCTGTTTCCTACTTAGCGGATGTGGAAATAACGATAATGCCGAAACACCACAACCACAATTAGTCCCTGTGAACACAGGAACACTGAATATATGCAGTGAAATAGCTTCCAATATAATTTCAAAAACACTGTAGTACTGACTCACAAATGATTGCTGGTAATGTTGTATTGAGGTGGCATTTTCAATCACATTAGAAGTCATCTCCTCCAAACATATCCCTCTAAGTTAAGGATAAAATTATTGCCACAATAAGCCTTTACACCTCCCTATCCTATTAAAATCCAAACCATTTTTTGCAAAAACTTGATAACAAAAAAGCATTTAATGACATCCATTTTATTTCGGTAGTAGGGTTTACAAAAATAGTATCTATCAAAAAACACATGTCATTATTTAATAAAGAAAATCCTATATTAGTTTGTTTTAAAAGAGAATAATTATATTCACAGCTCAAAACTCCAGCGTTTTGTGAAGCACTGCAAAGATGTAATGAATAACACTTTTGGTTTATGGTCATATGTCATACATTTAAACGTATGTTGTTAGCGGGTGAAAATTTAATCACTTTCACACAACTGCACTTCCAGTTTTTAAAGCAAATAAATCATATGCGGTTATGGCCAGATCCAGTGTCATTGCTAACGGTGTCATATCTACCTTAGCAATGAGGACCCAAGGAGTATCAAAATGAGTAAAGAGCATTCACAGAAACCGAAAGAAATTGATCAGTACACTGCTAGCGTCCTTCAAAATGGTATATCTCGAAGAAGTTTCCTAACTCGAGCTGCGGTGGGAAGTGGTGGCTTAGCCTTTGCGAGTCTTGGTATTGGTTCTGCTAGCGCTGCACCACTCCAAGTTGGCACTGAATATGGTGAGATTGGTGGTGCAACATTAAACTTCCTACCTAAACCAAAGCCTATTGCAGACAAAGACATTGCAACAACCCAAACCTTTGATGTTGTTGTAGTCGGTGCTGGAGCTTCTGGTGTGCCTGCGGCTCTATCAGCCAGAGAAAGTGGTGCAACCGTTGCTTGTTTGCAAAAGCAAGCCATTCCTGTCTCTCAAGGAAACACCGGTTCAGGGATTGACCTAAAAAACAGTGATAAATCAGCAGTTGAAGCTATGGTGAGCCGTCTGATGGCGGATAATGCTCACCGTTCCCATCCAGGTCTTCTTAGACAGTGGGCTTACAATTCAGGTGAGGCAGTCACTTGGGTTATCGACCGAATGAAGCAAGGTGGCGGCCAGATTATTGACCAAGGCACTAAAGTGCAGCACGGTATTCGTGGTATTGCAGATGAAGGCGACCGTTTGAATTTTGTCACTTCTTTTTGCGGCCCTAAACCCTACACCACAGGTGATGCTATCCGCGCATTAGCTAAAACAGCAGAAAAAGCAGGCGTTAAGTTCTTCTTTAATACTCCGGCACAACAATTAGTCCAAGATGAATCAGGAAAAGTCATTGGAGTAATAGCTCAGACTCGTGATGGTAAGTATCACAAATACATGGCTAAGAAAGGTGTCATTCTGTCCTCTGGTGACTATCAAAACAACAAAGCTATGTGTGACTTTTTTATTCCTGAACTGAGAAATTTTGAACGTAAACAAATGGATCGTACCGGTGATGGTTTTGCCATGGCCTATTGGGCGGGCGGTGTTATCGAACCCGTTGGCCACACCAAAATGTTGCACGACTTCGATGCAGGCCCTGCTTCCATGTGTGATATGCCATTCTTAGCGGTTAACCGCAAAGGTGAGCGCTTTGTGAATGAGAAGGTTGAGATGTCTCTGATGAACAACTACTTGAAAGATGAGCAGAATGCGGGTCATTACTCTCAGGTATTTGATTCAGACTATATGACGCAAGCGAAGGATTGGCCCGGTCACCTCTATTCTCCTGAAGAACTTAAAGTCTACATGCCTGAAGTTCCTGGTGAGAAAAAAGGGGTATTTCCATCTTTGATCAACACCCATTCCGCTAACACGTTAGAAGAATTGGCAGTAAAGCTGGAATGCGATCCAAAAACCTTTGTTGCCAGCGTTAACCGTTATAACGAGCTGTGCAAAAAAGGCAAAGATGAGGACTTCGGTAAACCTAGAAGCAAAATGGTACCAGTGCTCAAACCACCGTTTTACGGTATTCACCGTCGTATGCGTATTTCTACTTTATGTTCAGGAATTCTCGTTAACGAAAATCACCAAGTACTTGATGCTGATGGTAAGGAAATTCCAGGTTTATTCATTGTTGGTAACCTCGGAGCTGGTTTCTATGGTGGCGTTGACTACCCATTAACCGTATTTGGCTTGTCTTTAGGTCGCTGCTACACCTTCGGCTATTTAGCTGGCAAATATGTAGCAAAACTATAGAACACATAGTCATCAATAATGGATGCCTCACATTTTGGCATCCTGTGAAATGAATAATGGGATCAGACAATGAAAAACTTAACGATTATATTGGCTATTATTTTGGGTATTTTCGCTGGCAGCGCAATAGCTAAAGAGAGTGCTTTACTCGATCAAACTCATATGGCGAAAGGAGTGAAATGTGCCAGTTGCCATGGTGCCGAAGAGCGACAAGCGGTGCCAATGCTAAAATGTGTGCAATGCCACAATACTAAAAAGTTGGCGGAAAAAACGGCGGATGTAAAACCAACTAATCCCCATAAAAATAAACACTTCGACACTGAAACTGACTGCAGTAAATGCCACCATATACACAAAAAATCTGAAAACTATTGTGTCAGTTGTCATCAACCATTTAATTTTGTGACTCCATAAGCTGCTCACACCACGCTTAAAAAACTAAAATCAGAAAACCACCTTTAATGGTGGTTTTTTGTTCGAATAAAACACTGTACTCAAATTTAAATTAAGTAATAAAAAAGTAAACAAGCCAGTTTCATGATTCTGACGGCTGATAAAAGCAATAACCGTTTTTCCCTTGACGCTTCACTTGATACATTACCGCATCGGCACGCTCATAACTGTCAGTAAAACTATCGCCATCGTCGAAAATATCAATACCAATGCTAAGACCTATCTCCACTTCGAGCCCATCTAACAGGAAATTTTGTCGATACACATCAAGCAATGATTGAGCAAGTAGACGCAAAGAAGCCATCTCTGATGAAGGATGCAATATCACAAATTCGTCACCGCCAAATCTTGCTATCTGTGCGCTCTCGCCAGCATGCGATACCAGGGTATTGGCTACGTGTATCAGTAAGCAGTCGCCAAACTTATGCCCATGCCGATCATTCAATGCTTTAAACCCATCAAGATCGATAAACATTAATGCACCACGGGCACCAGACAGTAACAATTCATCAAAGGCTTTAGTAATAGCTTGGCGATTCCATAAGTTGGTTAATGGATCGCGATGGGCCAGTTGCGCCAAACCAATTTGATAACGTTTCTCTTGGGTGATATCGATATGACTCCCCATCATCCGCAGCGGTGTTCCATCAGCCAAGCGCTCAACAATACGCCCACGATCGGACACCCAAGTTATGCTGCCATCTTTGTGTAGCATTCTGTGTACCGCTTGATAGTAATCGGCTTTACCACTCACATGATCTTCAAAGGCTTTTATCACCCATTCTTTGTCTTCTGGGTGTAATTTACTTTTCCAGATATCAACATGGGCTGCCAACTCTTCAGGACTAAACCCGAGCATTTCGCCCCAGCGCATGTTAAATATGGTTAAATTTCCGCTTGGAATATGCTGTTCCCATAGACACAAGCCATTACCATCAAGCGCTGCAAACAGCTTTTCTTCGGCACGGCGATTCAATGCCGTTAATTTAGTATTTTCTTCTTTAAGCTGCGCAATTTCAGCCTCAAGCTGCCTGATTAACTGTGTTGCAGTATCCGAAGCCACGAGAATATTTTCCTTAATTAGGGCAATTCTATTCAGTTTAAAACACTCTTGGTAGAAGTCACATCTAAAGCGAGTTCAACAAATCACAGTAACATTTGCGCGCTTAGCGAATGTGATATCTTTAGTCGCGCGTTAGAACCTCTAGCAATTCAATTTCAAAAATGAGATTCGAGTGTGGCTTGATATGCGCCCCCACTTGACGCTCACCATAGGCAAGGTGGGCTGGTACTAACAACTTACGTTTTCCCCCAATCTTCATCCCCATAATGCCTTGATCCCAACCTTTAATAACGCGGCCAGTGCCTATCACACATTGAAATGCTTGCCCGCGATCATAGGATGAGTCGAATTGGGTGCCATCTTCTAAGAAACCACGGTATTGGGTGGTGATCAGTGCACCTTTTACTGCCTCTTTACCTTCGCCAACTTGCAGATCGATTACTTCTAATTCAGTCATTTTTCGCTCTCTTTTCTTTTCGCACTTAACAGATTGCACGATAGTTAACTCAGTACGGAATTTTATCACCGACGACCGAGCTTGTCGGCGCTATTGAAGCATTTCTGCTGCTCTACTCACTTCTATATCATCCTGCATCATAAGTGCGCTATGGGCGATAAAATCAACGCTCCCCTTTAAATACCCGCCCATTAGCCCAATATATAAAACATATAGACGTTTTATTTTGGAGCCTTGCCATGATCATTGCTTGCCCCCATTGCGATACGTTAAACCGCGTTCCCAATGAGCGTTTAAGCCAGCATCCCACTTGCGGTAAATGTAAGCTCAGTGTCTTTGCGGCAACGCCAATTGAACTCACTAGCGCAAACTTTGCCAACCATGCCAATAAATCTGAGTTACCCCTTGTGGTCGATTTTTGGGCCAGTTGGTGTGGACCCTGTAAAAGTTTTGCCCCCATATTTTCTGAGGCCGCTAAAACGTGGGAACCTCAATTTCGCTTCGGAAAAATTAATACTGAAGAGCAACAATCCCTCGCAGCCCAGTTTAGTATTCGCTCTATCCCAACGTTAATGATTTTCAAGCAGGGGCATATACTCGCCCAACAAGCAGGGGCTTTGCCAAAATCGGCTTTCGATCAATGGTTAACAAACTATCGCTAATATCAATAGAATATCGCATCCATAAAAATACCCAGCTAAACGCTGGGTATTTTATTTACACTGAAGACTCAAGAACGAAGTTATACGTCCCAGAAGGTATGAGCGATAATCCCTAATACAATCATGCTAATAAAGTTAATAATCATACCAACACGTACCATTTCCGATTGCTTAATATAGCCAGAACCATAAACGATAGCATTAGGCGGCGTCGCCACCGGCAACATAAAGGCACAGGAGGCAGCAATACCGATCAGCACAGATAACATCACTGGCGATACACCTAATGCCTCGGCAATCGCAGCAAATACAGGCACTAACAATGCGGCACTGGCAGTATTACTGGCAAACTCAGTCAACATCACCACAAAGGCGATTACCGCAAAGACAAATAGCGACATATGGGTACTGCCAAAAATATCCGTCATCCAGTGGGCTAAAAAGATACTCGTTCCAGTAGTTTTAAGCACCGCACTCAAGGTTAAACCACCACCAAAGAGAATTAACACCCCCCAATCTGTTGTCGATTCAATCTTCTTCCAGCCCACAAGGCCTAAACCTGAGAGCAGCACTACAGCACCTAGGGCAACAATCGTATCGAACTGGGTAATCCCTCCAAGTGCCTTTGCTAAAGGTACACTAAAAATCCAGCAACATACGGTCGCAAGGAAGATAAGAAGAGTGAATTTGCCTTGGAAAGTGAGCTTTTGATCTTCAACATTTAGATCGCATTTTACCGATAGATCTGGCTTAAAGTACCAGTACAAAGCAATCAACATCATAGGCAGCATCAGGATCACCGTTGGGATACCAAATTTTAGCCAATCGCTAAAACTCAAACCAACCTGAGCTGCTGCAATCGCATTAGGTGGGCTGCCAACCAGAGTACCAATCCCGCCGATGTTGGCCGAGTAGGCAATACCAAGCAGTAAGAATACGTAGGTATTGTGGTACTTTTCCCGATCTAACTGCTGCAAAATGCCTAAGGCTAGTGGCAACATCATCGCCGCAGTCGCAGTATTACTTATCCACATAGACAATAACGCTGTCACGCCAAATAGCATTAAACAAGCAATACTGAGTTTACCCTTTGAGGCCAGTAATAACTTTTGTGCTATCAGGGTATCAATCTTTTGGTGGTGCAGCGCGGCGGCGAGAACAAAGCCACCAAAGAATAAGTAAATGATGGGATTAGCAAAGTTACTCATCGCCTCATTAGTTTCAAATACTCCAAAAAACACGGCAAGAATAGGCACTAAAATCGCTGTAATACTGATATGAATGGCTTCTGTTAGCCAAAGAATGGCCGCAAATACCAGAATGGCCAGCCCAGTATTTACTCCTTGCTCGAAGGGTAAACCATAGTACAGTGCGAATAATAGGATAATATCAATCGCTAAAATCAGCATTTTCTGTTTATCTAGCCCAGCTGTTGCAGGTGCGTTATTGGGTGGAACTGTTGTTGATTGCTCTAAAGACATGGTTACAACCTTAATACCATTACATTTTGAAGCAAATTTAGGGCATAGATCACACATGGCAAAGCGCTTTATTTTGTACTTTTACTACCTATCCACAACAAATATTGTCGATGCAGCCCACAAAAACAGCCGATTAGCGATAAAAATCACCAAGTCTTGATCGGCAAACCTGTTTTTAATTTTCAAACGAATAAAGATCGCACAAAACCTTACCTAGTCTGTAATTGAATTAATGTTTAAAACTGTGATCTCGATCCAACTTCGTTATTTAGCAAAGTGATACACCAAGTTGTGGCAATCCTAAGGTTGATGTGGACCCTATGTGCCAGCGGTTCTGCCTATGTCAAACCATAAATACCAAAGCAGCCAAAGGCACACAGCGTCATTAAACCCAGATTCTCGGCGTTAATCACTATTCTGAGCAGTTGCTTATCCTCCCTAAGTCGCGATAATGCAGCTTACTTAAACGCCTGTGCTCACAGCTCGCCCGAGATCTTTCACTATGCGCCTCGATAAATTCCTCTGTAAAAGCACAGATCTGGATCGTGAAGCCGCCAATGCCGCCATCCTTAGCCACTCAGTCACAGTCAATGGTGCCACCGCGACAGACAGCGCGATGCAAGTTCATGAAAATAATGCCATCTGCCTTAATGGTCAGCGTCTATGTCCTCGCCCATCTCGCTATATTATGTTACACAAACCCACCGATACCTTGTGCTCAAATGTGGATGGTGCCTACCCTTCGTTATTTCATCTGTTCGATATTGAGCGCGCATGTGATCTGCATATCGTTGGCCGCTTAGATGCGGATACCACAGGCTTAGTGCTGCTCACTGACGATGGCCGCTGGTCGTTTAATATCATCTCACCCCAATATCAGTGCGAAAAAGTCTACCGCGTACAACTGCGAGATCCGCTCAGCAGCGAAGCGACTAAAGCCATAGCCGCAAAGTTTGCCGCTGGCATCCAATTGCAGGGAGAGACCGCCCTCACCCTGCCGGCAAAGCTGCTGCAAGTGAATGAAAAAGAAGTGTTACTCACACTCATAGAAGGAAAATTCCATCAAGTTAAAAGGATGTTTGCCGCCGTGGGCAATAGAGTGATTGCCCTGCACCGGGCACAGATTGGTGCGGTCACATTAGATGTGAGTGTTGGGAAATGGCGCGACTTAAGCCGCGCCGAAATCGACAGTTTTATCGGTTAACTTTAGGTTGAAGTTTGCCTGAGCCTTTTGCTTAAACCGGTACTTTTGGATCCGCAGCTGGCACTGCAGCATTAACATTCGATGTCTGTGACCGAATGGGCAATGCCCACACACTATCGTGAGGGCCATACAACGCACGTTGACGAGTTAATCGATAACCATAAAAGAACACGGCACTAAAGGCTAAAGCGATTAAATCAACCCCTAGGGTTGCCGTTGAATAAGGAGCCCACAGGCCAAGTTGTGGAAACACCAATGCCAACAACGAGGTTAATGGCATAGCCAATGTTGCCACAGCACAAAGCGGTAAAATAAGTAGCGCAGCCCGAGCGGCTCCCCGCCAAAAAGCGTAGGCCACTAAAAGCACAAATATCGAATAATAGGCGGATAAATAAACATAATTGATATTGCTGAAATAGGAATAAACCCATTTACCCAGCAACATGCTGACCGCGAGCGCAGCGACTGAACCCAGACAGACCCCAACGGTTGCACTTGCCATCAACCGACTCGCACGGGACTGCTCAGCGGCTTGCTTTTTGCGGCGCTTTTCAAGCCAGAGTAAATTGCCGCTATAAAACAGAAATGCCCCACTTAAGCCTAAAAAGAAATACACCCAACGGCCAAGATCGCCACCAAAGCTACCAAAATGTAATCCAAAAAATACTGCCACAGTCCGCGACCAAATTCCCCCTTCGCTCGGATCAAAAGTACTATTCGAAACCGTCAGGGTATAAGGATGCATGTATAGATAATCGGTCACAGGTCCGCGCATAAAACCATCGGGGTTGTATAAACCTAAGCGCAAGGTGGCACGGGGATTATCCAAGTTCATATAGGTCATTTCATTAACTTGGTAATCGGGAGCAAGTTCTTTGACCTTAGCTAACACAGTTTCAACACGCGGTAACTCGGTCAAAGAATAGAGTGTACGATCAGGCGCAGGTATCGCAAATAACGGTTTATCCCCATAGACAAGGTGTTTTAAACCATCATAAAGCTGATCGTGAAAAGCAAACACAATAACAGTTAAGCTGATCACCAGATGAAAAGGTAAGCTAGTAATACCTATCAGATTATGCGCATCGAGCCAAAAGCGGTTTTCTCCCTTATTCTTACGCAGCGCAAAGAATGTTTTAGTCAGGCTAGGCAATAGGAAGATCACCCCAGAGACTAAAGCCAAGAAATACAAAAACGCTGCAATACCCAGCACATACACACCCGCTTGATCATGACCCACTTCGCCCGCAATTCCCGCGGTACGATGTAATTGGTCAACAAGCTCAGCCAACTCGCTTGGGGTACTCAATTGGGTCAATAACTGCCCTTGTTCATCTAAACTAGCATGCCAAATCTGGTTACTCATACTTAGCTCACGTTCGGAGCCTTGCTGATACCAAGTCATAGGCGATTGATGTTCATCATGTAAACTCAGGCTAAACCCTGTCTTAGCCTTATCATCTTGGGCTAGCACCTGAGTGACTAAATCATCCAGTTTTTCAGCGGGAACCTGAGGTAAAGTCAATGATGGAGGCATAGACCAAGCCTCAATCGCGCCCTTAAACATAGTGAGTGCACCAGCGTAAAAACCGATAAACAGCACTATTCCCGCGATAATCCCTGTCCAAGTATGGATTGATTGATAAATCCGTAACACATCACTACGTACTTTCATCCTGATCACCTAAAACTATACAAAGTTACATAAACCAGAATGTTAAATAGGCTTAAATACCCAACAGCCCGCCAACCGGTTCTAAATAAAAAACTAAAACTAACAATAAGTAACCATATGGGACAGATCAGCCACATATTGAATTGCACTTTAACAGCAGCATCGATGCCACCAGGGCCAAACCATGCAAACAGACCGACTAAGCCTAACGCTAAGGTAAATCCTAAGATCAACCCCGCCAGAGTTTTCGTCCACCAATCGGGTTGTAATTTTTCCGAATCACTTAAGCGAGCCATTTTCTATTTCCTACTCAAAATCAATGATAAAAATGGCACTAAACCAATCAGTAACATAAACAGGGCCAACCAAGTGAAAATAGCTGAACTTAAGGTAAACAAGCTCAACCATCCAATAAGACAGCTAAGCGATAAACCATAGGCAAAGAAACGCCATGGGCGCTTCGGGAGGGCTTGATTTAAAACAGCTTGTTGCTTATTACTAAGATAAAACAGTAAACAGGCAAGCACGCTACCCAACACTAAAATAAGCTGCAACACGCGATTAATTCCTTTAAAAAACTTGCTACTGACAAAAATCCACATTAGACCACCCTCAAATAAACCAAGGTGATGGCTTGCCTCTAGATGGACAACCAACGGCTTAGATAAGTAAGTACTAACATGATGAAAGGCATGGCTAAATCTAGTTGAATTCGCGCGATATTAGCTTTGTTGATAATAATTCGCAATACCATTTACATTCTAAAACGCTACACTGGAACCGCCATCACATTAAATCGCTCCATTATGGAATTGTTGCTACAAATGCATCTTTAAGTTACATTTTGGCGCAAAGAATAATCACTCGAACAAATCAAAAAAACCTGATTTTGTACCAATTAATACCCGTTGGAACTTTCTAGTTGAAATATTTCGCCAAATACATCACTTACAAGCAAAGGAAGCTAAATGATTAAAAATGAACTCAACTTACCCCGGACGATAAGCCTCACAAAAATAATTCCTATCCTTATTCTGTTAACCCTATTTATCTCTTTATTCGGTAGTTGGTACACAGTCGATCAGGGTGAACGTGGCGTAGTACTTCGCAACGGTAAAATTATCGGCACAGCAGAACCTGGACTTGGATTTAAAATTCCACTTATTGATACTGTGGTCAAAATATCGACTCAAACCCACACCACGAGCTATACCTCACTGCAGGCCTATAGCCGCGATCAGCAACCCGCGACACTCAACGCCTCAGTAACCTTTAGCGTACCGCCAGACAAAGTAGAGGAAGTGTATGCTAACTTCAAAAGTATCGATGCCATGGTCACGCGCTTGCTTGATCGCCAAGTGCCCACCCAAGTGGAAAACATTTTTGGTAAATACACGGCGATTTCAGTGGTGCAAGAACGGATAAAGTTTGGTATTGATGTCACTAACGCCATCACCAATTCGATCAAAGGTCCGGTGGAAATCAACTCAGTGCAGATTGAGAATATCGACTTTTCAAATGCCTATGAAAAATCCGTTGAAGACAGGATGCGCGCTGAAGTAGAAGTACAAACTCAGCTACAAAACCTTGAAAAAGAGCGCGTGAGTGCGCAAATTGCTGTGACTCAAGCACAGGCAGAAGCCGATTCCCAATTAGCCCGCGCTAAGGCCGAAGCGGAAAGTATCCGCATTAAAGGTGATGCCGAAGCCTCAGCCATTAAGAGCCGCGCCGAAGCACTGGCACAGAATCAAAACTTAGTTGAACTGACCAAGGCGGAAAAGTGGGACGGTAAGCTGCCAACCACTATGCTGCCGACCGGTACACTGCCGTTTATCGACGCCAAGAAAGCCAACTAATACCTGTAAATTTGCAAATCAAACCCATAAAAAATCCCCAATGTTAGCAATAACACTGGGGATTTTTTTATTATCAGCGGAAATTAAGCGCTGATGTTAAAGGATAATATGATTCAGATTAAGAACAGCAATCGCTGCGACGTAGCCAACTGCGGGGGATTTTATCGAACACGACTTTAGCCATTAATAGAGCAAGGACAATCCCAGAGATGGCGACCAACCACCCAGGTAGCATCTGATGTTCTTCACCAATTTGTGGCATTACCACAAAGCCAAAGGTATCCACCAAATAGTTCACTAGAATTCCCGCCACTAATGCCACGCCAAGTACGCCGCCAAGGTAACCAAACAATGCACGTTTACCGAGTTCTTTAGTCACGACCCCTAAGGTGGCAATATTGGTCGCTGGGCCTGCCATCATAAACACCAACACTGCACCCGGTGACACACCAGCAAGTAATAATCCAGCGGCAATCGGTGTTGAAGCTGTAGCGCAAATATACATAGGCACAGAAACGAGCACCATCACCAGCATAGCCAGAATGCCATCGCCCCATTTCGCTAAAAAGTCGGCGGGCACATAGGTTTGTACCAGAGCCGCAAAAAACAAGCCCACTAACAGCCACAATGTAGTATCACGCACTAAATCCGTTGCCGCATATTTAAGACCAATACCGACACGGCTTAATACGGATTGCGACTTTAACTCGGTCACCATATCTTGGGTTGATGCACAACAACTTTCCCCTTCGGCTTGAGTGGTAGCATGGTCTGAATCCATATTAGCGCTACCGCAACATGCCCCCTTTTTAACGACCACGATTTTCGCTGGCGCATCTGATACGGGAATGGATGCATTACTTGAGCAGCATGAAGTGGTTTTCTCCACTTTTACTGCGGCAACACCCACCATGGAACCCATAGTCCCCATACTCTGCACTGTGCCCATAGTCTGTGTATGAGCAACCATCAAGTTAGGAGCCGTGGTCATAGGCGTCATTTTTATCGTACTTTTTGACTCATTTTGCTGCTTTAGCTCGCCAGAGCAACAGGATGAAACCGCTTTAACGGGCTCGACGATTTGTTTTTTAGCGCCAGAACAACAGCTCTTTACGGCTTCGGCTTTAACCGCCGTTGGCTCATTTACAGGTTTCGGGGCGCAGCAAGAACCAACAGACGCTTCATTATCTAATTTTGCCGCAGCAGGTTTACCATCGTCATCATCGCGACCAACGAGTAAGCCCGCCACTATCGCGCTGGTAATGGCTGCAATCGGTCTGACGATCGCCATAAACGGGCCGAGTAACACATAAGAAACCGCTATTGAATCGACGCCCGTTTCAGGAGTTGAAACCAAAAAGGAGGTTGTTGCCGCTTTAGAGGCTCCTGAGCGACGCAGACCTACGGCGGCGGGAATAACGCCGCAGGAACATAAAGGCAGAGGCGCGCCCAGCAGTGCCGCCTTCACTACGGTTTTAAACCCATGACCGCCGAGCTGTTTTTGCATCCACGCCATTGGCACAAATACTTTTAGCAGCCCAGCCAAAATCAGGCCCAGTAACAACCAAGGTGCAGAATCTAAAAATAAATCGATAAAATTCTTCAATAACATAATTAATTCCCTGATTTTTCATGGGCAGCTTTACCAAGATCATTAAAGTGATCTGTCGGCTCTTGAAATGGGTGCAGATGCAACTCGTGGTCATGCTCTGTCCGCACACTATCTGTACTCGATTCCAATGCCTCTAAAATAGAACAATGTTCGGCGCTACGCGGCCCGCCACAACAGGCATCGGATAGACTTTGTAAACTGGCCTGAAAATGGTTCAGTTCGGCGATTTTGGCTTGTACTTGAGCCAATTTCACATCCACCATGCCTTTAACATCGGCACACACCCAGTTTGACTTATCAAGATCGATAGAAAGCAATTCGCTAATTTCGTTTAAGGTAAAACCGACAGCCTTGGCCCGCAGAATAAAGCGTAAACGCGCGGCATCGGTTTCGGTATATACCCGATAACCTGAGTCAGTTCGGCTCGAAGGTGTAAGCAAACCGTGTTTTTCGTAAAACCTCAGCGTATCGGCCTTAACCTCACATAAATCGGCCAGCTCACCAATTCGATACATAGCTTTATCCTTTGCAAAGTTGACCTTAAGTTAACAATCTCAACTCAATAGGCGGAGTATAAACCTTGGAGCCCACTCCAAGGTCAAGCGATAATTTTAAATTTACATACCGCATCGATTTAAAGCCACTTTGTTCTGATATGAATATTGTGAAATCACGCAGAAAAAACACCCGTAAATGCAGTTTTACGGTAGAATACGCGCGCCGTGATGAAGGGATAAAAGTTAGCTAATTAAAGTAAAAATAGGACCAAGGGACTTTTGGAAAGCGGTGCAGCACTAAGGCTGTTCTGTTTTCCGAAAGATCCTTGAAACTAAAATAACTGGACCCTGTACCCAAATGACTGCTGCAAATAATGCCAGACCCATTCGTCGCGCGCTGTTAAGCGTTTCAGATAAAACCGGAATTCTCGAGTTCGCCAAAGCACTTCACGCCCAAGGTGTGGAACTGTTATCGACTGGCGGCACCGCTCGCCTGTTAGCGGATAACGGCGTGCCTGTTATCGAAGTATCTGATTACACAGGACACCCTGAAATCATGGACGGTCGCGTTAAGACGCTGCACCCTAAAGTGCATGGCGGCATTTTGGCGCGCCGCGGTCTTGATGAAAGCGTGATGGCCGACAACAATATCAATGCTATCGATCTGGTTGCGGTTAACCTTTATCCCTTCGCAGAAACTGTGGCTAAAGCCGGTTGTACCTTAGAAGACGCTATCGAAAATATCGATATTGGCGGCCCAACTATGGTGCGCGCGGCGGCAAAAAACCACAAAGACGTTACTATAGTGGTGAATGCGGCCGATTACTCACGCGTACTGGCAGAAATGACGGCCAACAATGGCAGCACGACCCATGCAACGCGTTTCGACTTAGCAATTGCCGCCTTTGAGCACACTGCGGGTTACGATGGCATGATCGCCAACTACTTCGGCACTATGGTTCCAATGCATAGGGTTCCAGCCCACAGCACGGACGAATGCGCTGAGGGCTCTTTATCCGCTGAGGGTTCAAAATTCCCACGCACCTTCAACACTCAATTAGTGAAGAAACAAGACCTGCGCTATGGCGAAAACAGCCATCAAGCCGCGGCTTTCTATGTCGACACTAAAATTGATGAAGCTTCTGTGGCTACCGCGATTCAGTTGCAAGGCAAAGCCTTGTCTTACAACAACATTGCCGATACCGATGCCGCCCTTGAGTGCGTAAAAGAATTCAACGAGCCAGCCTGCGTTATCGTTAAGCACGCTAACCCCTGTGGTGTGGCGTTAGGTAAAGACTTGCTCGATGCCTATAACCGCGCCTATCAAACTGACCCAACCTCAGCCTTCGGTGGAATTATCGCCTTCAACGGCGAGTTAGATGCCGCGACGGCGAGTGCTATCGTTGAGCGTCAATTCGTTGAAGTGATTATCGCCCCAAGCGTCAGCCAAGCGGCGCGCGATGTGGTTGCGAAAAAGACCAACGTGCGCTTATTGGAATGTGGTCAGTGGAACACTAAGACCCAAACCTTAGACTACAAACGCGTTAACGGCGGCTTACTGGTTCAAGATCGCGACCAAGGTATGGTCGGTTTAGACGACATTAAAGTGGTCTCTAAACGTCAACCTACTGCAAGTGAACTGAAAGACTTAATGTTCTGCTGGAAAGTGGCTAAGTTCGTTAAATCTAATGCCATTGTTTATGCCAAAGACGGCATGACTATCGGTGTCGGCGCAGGCCAAATGAGCCGCGTCTACAGCGCTAAAATCGCTGGCATCAAGGCCGCCGATGAAGGTTTAGAAGTGGTGAACTCTGTGATGGCGTCCGATGCTTTCTTCCCCTTCCGTGACGGTATCGATGCCGCAGCGGCTGCGGGCATTAGCTGCATCATCCAACCGGGCGGCTCAATGCGCGATGCTGAAATCATCGCTGCTGCAGACGAGCACGGCATGGCCATGGTGATGACAGGCATGCGCCACTTCCGTCATTGATAACAACTTAAATCAAACTTGGCCCTAGGGATTAGGGCCTTTTCCTTTGCGATGTGTGGGAGTTTTAACCATGAAAGTGTTAATCATTGGTGGCGGCGGCCGCGAACATGCCCTTGCTTGGAAAGCCGCTCAATCGGCTCAAGTTGATACCGTTTATGTAGCACCGGGCAATGCGGGTACAGCCCTAGAACCTAATGTTGAGAATCTGGCGATCAGCGCCACCGACATTCCTGCCCTGCTGGATTTTGCCAAAACCCATAAGATTGAACTGACCATAGTCGGCCCTGAAGCGCCGCTAGTGATCGGTGTCGTCGATGCTTTCAACGCCGCAGGTTTAGCGATTTTTGGCCCAACTAAGGCCGCAGCCCAACTCGAAGGTTCAAAAGCCTTCACTAAGGACTTTTTAGCCCGCCACAATATTCCAACGGCGGGTTACAAAAACTGCACTGAAATCAGCGATGCCAAAGCTTTCGTGCGTGAACTAACGGCGACCACAGGCTATCCAGTGGTCATCAAAGCCGACGGCTTAGCCGCGGGCAAAGGCGTGATCATCGCCCAAGACCAAACCGAAGCCGATGCCGCCATTGATGACATGCTCGCCGGTAATAAGTTTGGCGAAGCGGGTTCGCGCGTAGTGATCGAAGAGTTTCTCAAGGGCGAAGAAGCCAGCTTTATCGTCATGGTCGATGGCAAGAATATTCTGCCTATGGCTACCAGCCAAGATCATAAAGCCCGTGATAACGGTGATTACGGTCCAAATACCGGCGGCATGGGTGCTTACTCGCCAGCGCCTGTAGTGACCCAAGCGGTACACGACTGGACTGTGGCGAACGTTATTCGCCCAACGGTTGATGGTATGGCGGCAGAAGGCAATGTCTATACAGGCTTCCTGTATGCGGGTTTGATGATATCGCCAGATGGCAGCGCTAAAGTACTCGAGTACAACTGCCGCTTCGGCGATCCAGAAACTCAGCCGATTATGATGCGTTTAAAGTCAGACTTAGTGGAACTCTGTTTAGCCGCCACCCGTGGCGAACTCGATAAAGTGACCGCAGAATACGACGATCGCGCAGCTGTTGGTGTCGTGTTAGCCGCTGGCGGTTACCCAGATGAGTATCGCAAGTTTGATGTGATCGAGGGTCTAAGCCTTGGTAATAACGACGGCAAAGTCTTCCATGCGGGCACTGAAATGAAAGACGGCCATGTGGTCACCAACGGCGGTCGCGTATTGTGTGCGACGGCATTGGGTAACACAGTGACCGAAGCGCAAAAGGCCGCCTATAAATTGGTCGATGAAATCCACTGGGATGAAGTGTATTTCCGTACCGATATCGGTTACCGCGCGATCGCCCGTGAACGACAAAGCTAAAAGTTAACCCACGTTAGAGCCGACTAAATGTCGGCTTTTTTATGCCTAAATGATGACTGTTCGCAGTTTAATTTTCACCGATAACGTGATCAAACGCACACTCACAGAAACTGATGGCGCGCAGTATCTAAACTCTTGTTTCTCTTAGAATCAAAAAGATGGGGTTATATATGGGCCATTCGATAAAAGATCTTATTTATCAAGGTGAAAAATCAGGTGTGCATAACTGGCAAACCCTCGAAGGGATGAGTTACTACTGGCATCCGGATTGGTTACATATTGCAGAAGATATAACGGGACATAAGGCGACTGCAACTATCGATATCGATGGGGAAAAGGCAACGCAACATGAAGCTGAAAAGGCCATAATCCAGCACCTTAATAAAAGTGATAAATAGGTACTAGTGCCCGGAGGCAATCGCCCTGCGGGCAATTTTATCGATTAATCCTGGGGCTATCAGCTTAAGCCAGCGACCAACACGGCCACGTAATGAAGTGATCAACTGACGGCCTCGCGTCGCAATCACAGGTAACATCATTTCGGCACATTGCTGCGCCGATAAAATTTTCGATTCCTGCATTGGTGATTTACCCAATGGCTGGCCTTTACCATCGAGCGCACGTTTGTGAATTTCTGACACGACAAAATCAGGACAAATCACCGTCACAGCGACATTATCATCCGCTAATTCAATCCGTAAAGAATCAAAAAAACCAATCACAGCATGTTTAGAGGCTGCATAACCACTGCGAGTTGGAACGCCCGTTAATCCGGCCAGAGACGCTACCACAACGACTTGACCATGACGTGATTTTAAATAGGGTAATGCGGCGTGAGTTAAGTAAGCAGGGCCAAGGTAGTTCACTCGCATAATATCTTCGAGGACAGAGAGCTGTGTTAACTCATCGAAGCGCGACCACATGGTCATACCCGCATTGTTGATCAAGATATCAAGGTACCCATAATGGGCAATGGCGGCATTGATTAAGGCTTTGCATTGCTCTTGATTAGCTACATCGGCAGCAAAGACAAAGGGAGGAGGACCATAATTGGCAATTTCTAAGGCAAGCGAGGCAAGACGTATTTCGTTGCGCGCACTGAGTACAAGATGACAACCAATACGAGCCAATGCAACAGCGAGTGCTCGACCAATACCTTCGGAGGCCCCTGTGATAATCACGACCTTGCCAGTGAGTCCATCCATAGCACTTCCCATTGTTGCGAATATGTTAACTTAGCAATCTAATAAACTGCCATATTCATACTAAAAGCGCAATCCTTCATGCACGTTGTGCTAAACCCATCTCATATTGTTCACGATACAGGCTTAGGGGCTGCGGTCGTCCTATCGCATATCCCTGAGCATAATTAATCCCTATAGTTTGCAATCTATCAATAATATCTTGATTCTCAACGAACTCGGCAACGGTTTCGATACCCATTACGCGGCAAACATCCTGAATCGATTTAACGATGGCGTAGTCTTTAGCGTTTACGGCTAAGTTCTTGACAAAACAGCCATCGATTTTGACATAATCCACGGGGAGCTCACGCAGGTAGCCGTAGGAGGCAAAGCCACTTCCAAAGTCATCCAACGCGAATGAAAAACCGAGTTTACGTAGCTGTTTGAGCATTTCCATACCGCGATTTCGATTTTGAATCGCCGTGGTTTCAGTAATTTCAAAACAAATACATTGACTTGGAATATCAAATATTCGTTGCTGTTGGGCAATATATTCCACCATACCTTCAGCGCCGAGACTATTGCCCGAAAGGTTGATTGAAATACAATGATCCGGCCACAGGACTGGATGCAAAGATAGCCATAAAAAAGCTTTGCGGATCACTTCTTTATCTATTTCTGGCATCAGCTTAAATCGCTCAGCGGCTGCAATAAACTGCGCCGGAGCTAAGATGCGACCGCAAGGTTCCTGTATTCGCAGCAGAATCTCCATCCGCTGGCGCTGTGGGCCACTTCCTAAACCCCGGATGGGTTGGTAATACAAAATCAGTTCATTTTCTTCAATCGCTTGAGCAATCCTTACTGCCCACTTAGGCGCGTTCCTTTGGTAGGTAAGCTCTTTATCTTTATCATCGTAAATATGAATTTGATTAGCGCCCTTCGCTTTGGCGGCAAGGCAGGCAATATCGGCGTCTTTCAACAACTCTTGAGCATTGATATAGGGCGCACGACCAAAGGCGATACCTATGCTTAAGCCCACTTTGTAGTTGCAGTTTTTATCGTTCAGCACTTGTAACGAGACTTGAGCACTTATCTGCTTTAACAGTTGTACCACAGATAAAGCACTGCGATTACACATCACTAAACCAAACTCATCCCCACCAAGACGCGCCAATAACTCCTGCGGCCCAAGACAGGCTTGCATCACTTTTGCCACCATTGCCAACATGCGATCCCCTGCCGCATGACCACAACTATCATTGATAAGCTTAAATTGCTCTAAATCGAGATAACATACGGCAATAGTTTTTGCGTCATTGGCAAAACGCGGCAGACGCTCATCAAAGGCCTGACGATTAAGCAGTGAGGTTATACTGTCAAAATCGGCTCTTTTTTGTAGTTGACGTTTCAGTAGTTCTTCTTGGGTAATATCCCGCAATACCACTACGGTGCCGATGATTTCTTTATCGTGATTACGCAGATTACTGATGCTACGCTCCATGATCCTAGGGTTTGCCGTTAGTAACTTGATTTTCGCAACTTGTGGCGCGCTTCCCCCGAGGTGGATGCAGGTGAATACAGCCTGATTTAACTGATCCCCAGCCTTTAATAGGCTAGCAAGACTCTGATTTATCGCATAACAACTCGCCATATCCAAAAGTGACTCTGCCCGAGGATTCATATAAATAACTCTGGCATCCACATCGGTTAAAATGACCGCTTCGGCAATGGACTCTAGGGTGATTTTAGCCCGCTCTTTTTGCTGATAAATCCTAGCTAGTAAACTATTTACTCGGCTGGCGAGCACTTCTAACTCTTCATTACCTTCAGCCGTTACAGGCTGATAAACACTTGCCATAGGGTCAACTAAAGCCAATTGTTGCATAAGCTTTTTAAAGGGTTTGAGTAGACCTCTTCGCAGCCAAATATAACCTAAACCAACAATAAAGGCGCCAAGCAGAATAAAGCCCATGGAAACCCAATCGAGTTTAAATCTAACCTCTTGGAAGGGCCCATCGGAAAATTGAACTTGCAGATAAACGGGAGTGTTTTTTAATAAACTGGGAACTTCAATAACCTCACTATGGATCCCTTCTATCGAAGGAGTCACCGAGGCAGAGTGGCTCATAGACACTTTCGCCACTAACAATGCCTGAGCGTATTCAAGCAGATCACTATCCACCAATTGACGTACAAGCAGCACATATTGATTTGGGGCAGATCTTACAGCCGTAACAACATAAGCTTGATTATCAACCAAATACGCGCCTTCGACCCGTTGTTCATCGGCTTCAGTAACCGCATTGGCAATTTCCCGTAGGTTATCATTTGGAAACGCTTGCTCATTAGGAAAGAAAGTCTGCAACTCACCCTGTCGTAGGATATACCAACTCAGATGGGCGGATACTGAACTATCGTGCCACGAGGATTCGAGATTTTTAAGCTGGGTATCCTGTAGCAATGATAAAGGCAAGGCATAAATATTGGTGAGAAATCCTAAGCGATCAACATCGATTTGGAATTGCTGCTGAATATTGGCAAGTTCGCGGTTAACACCGTCCTGGCGTAATAACTCAACACGATGGTCATACCAAGAACCTAAACAATAGGAGACTAAAACCACCGCTGGAAGACAAAAGCCCACAATAAATATCAGTATTTTCTTGCCTATGTGCATCTTTTACCACGGCTTATTAAGACTAAGGGCTTCGCATTATCCTTCACTGCGCCATGCAACATATCCCATTTACGAATAGGATTAAACATCACTTAGCTTTATCCGTTGCTAAAGTAAGCAATAGCATGCAATTAATTCTATTTTACCCTTTTGATTTAACGCATTAATTCATTAAATAAACAGCATAAAAACTTTATTTTTCTCAAAATCATCCATCATAAGGTTGGTGCAACACTATGATTTACAATTCTTTAACTCAATATCTACTCCATTAAACCCAACAAATCAACAATGGAAAATAGGAGGAATTAAAACGGAAAACAAAACAGGCCCATTTATGGGCCTGTTTCACATCGCAATTTATTACTTATGGTACTGTTTTGATTGTGCGTGTACAGCTTTAATAAAGGCGCCAGCATGGTCAGGATCAACATGCTGATGGATACCATGCCCTAAGTTGAACACATGACCAGTTCCTTCACCATAACCCGCAAGGATTTGGCCGACTTCTTCTTCGATGCGTGGAATTGGCGCATATAACATTGAAGGGTCCATGTTACCTTGCAGTGCCACTTTATGACCGACACGGCGACGGGCATCGGCAATGTCTACCGTCCAATCTAAACCTAAAGCATCACAACCAGTTTCTGCCATGGCTTCTAACCATAAACCACCGCCTTTAGTGAATAGCGTTACTGGCACTTGGCGACCGTCGGCAAAACGTGTCAGCCCATCAATAATCTTCTGCATATAGCGCAGTGAGAATTCACGATAAGCCGTATGCGATAACGCGCCGCCCCATGAGTCAAAAATCATTAATGACTGGGCACCGTTGGCCACTTGGGCATTCAAATATAAAGTGACAGAATCGGCTAATTTATCGAGCAGCATGTGCAGTGCAGCAGGCTCGGCATAAGCCATCTTCTTAATTTTTTCGAAGGTTTTGCTCGAACCACCTTCTACCATGTAAGTCGCTAAGGTCCAAGGTGAGCCAGAGAAACCAATTAATGGCACAGCACCATTTAACTCACGGCGAATAGTGCTAACAGCCTTCATCACATAACCGAGTTCATCCTCCGGATCAGGGATTGAAAGCTTTTTAATTGCATCGATAGTGTCTGTAGGACGCTCGAAACGTGGGCCTTCGCCCGCCTCAAAATACAGACCTAAGCCCATAGCATCAGGCACTGTCAGAATATCGGAAAATAGAATAGCAGCATCAAGCTCATAACGACGCAACGGCTGTAAAGTTACTTCACAGGCTAATTCATGGTTTTTACATAGAGACATAAAGTCACCCGCTTGTGCGCGAGTCGCTTTATATTCAGGGAGATAACGGCCAGCTTGACGCATCATCCAAACGGGGGTCATATCGACAGGCTGTTTTAGTAGGGCGCGTAAATAACGATCATTCTTTAATTCTGCCATTTGGCTTGATTCCTAGACTTATTGAGATCCGCTGGGGCGGTAGTTTAGCATTTACGTGAATAATGTAACCAATATGAGCTAATTTATGTGAGCTAATCCCCATCATTAGCGTCCATTTAGCCAGTTCAATCCAAAATGTTAGCCAGATAACATACTGTTTAATAATCAAACTAGAAGTCACAGTCAGACAGAAAAAAGTTGCGCCGGTTCCCTGCCTTTGGTATAAAAAGTCTGCGCTAGCAAGAACAATCAAGAAGCTCGTCGCATCGAGCCTGCTATATACTTTACTCGCCCAACGATAGCTTTCTATCGTTGGGCTTTTTATTTCTGTTTTTTCATACAAAACAGCTGGTTTGTCCATTTGACTCTTTGTCGCAAAAGCGAACAAAAAGGGTTGATCGAATCCTGACTTGTCCCTACATTAGGATCATGTGCTGGCGGCTAAATGGAATGCATCATGCTGAGAAAACTTGAAAAGGCAGAACGAAAGTGGGGCGGTTCAAATAAGCTTATAGATCAATGGCTGGAAAATCGTCGCAAACTACTAGTGCATTATTGTCAGATTGCGGGCCTCCCCCCCTACGGTAAATCGGAAAAATCCTTACCCTCCTTAGAGCATGTTAAATCCTTCTGCGATCTATTAGTGGATTATGTTTCCGAAGGCCACTTCGAAGTGTACGATCAAGTCGTCAACGCCTGTGAAAAATTTGGTGCATCGAGTAAAACCTTAGCTCAACAAGTTCTACCAAAGATCACTCCCACCACAAGTGCGGCATTGGATTTCAATGATAAATATGCAGAAGCACAGGATGATCAAGTTTTGTATCAGCTAGATAAGGACTTATCCGACCTTGCCAATACAATGGAAACCCGTTTTGAACTTGAGGATGAACTCCTCGAAGTACTGCATAACAAGCATTCAGAGCAAGCCCAACAGGCGTAATTCATCCCACAAAGTACGCTCTTTGCTTTAGACAATAAAAAGCCAGCTTGCGCTGGCTCTTTAATTTCAGTTTAACGCCAATCAATTACACCGCAGATTGAAAGATCACTTGCGATGCTTTCTTAGTGTAGGAATCGATTTGATCGAAGTTCAAGTAACGATAAGTGTCAGCTGCGGTCGCATCTAACTCTTTAGCGTATTCTTGGTACTCTGCTACCGTTGGTAAACGACCTAACAATGCAGCCACCGCAGCCAGTTCAGCAGAGGCTAAGTAAACGTTAGCGCCTGTACCTAAACGGTTAGGGAAGTTACGAGTCGAAGTCGATACCACTGTCGAGCCTTCAGCCACACGTGCTTGGTTACCCATACACAGTGAACAACCTGGGATCTCGATACGCGCACCTACACGACCGAAAATCGCATAGTAGCCTTCTTCGGTCAGCTGATCTCTGTCCATCTTAGTCGGTGGTGCGATCCACAGACGCGTTGGCAGGGTTTTAGCAAACTTGTCTAACATCTTACCAGTGGCACGGAAGTGACCAATGTTAGTCATACAAGAACCGACGAACACTTCATCAATCTTAGTTTGCGCAACAGATGACAGCAGAACGGCATCATCGGGATCGTTAGGCGCACACAGGATTGGCTCTTTGATGTCGTTTAAGTCGATTTCGATAATCGCAGCGTACTCAGCATCTTTATCGGCGCTCATCAACTCAGGATTGGCTAACCACTCTTCCATGCCTTTGATACGACGTTCGATAGTGCGACGGTCACCGTAACCTTCGGCAATCATCCACTTAAGCATAGTGATGTTCGAGTTCAGGTATTCGATAATAGGTTCTTTGTCTAACTTGATAGTACAACCCGCGGCAGAGCGCTCGGCCGAGGCATCAGACAATTCGAATGCTTGCTCAACTTTGAGTGACTCAAGACCTTCGATTTCCAGTACACGACCAGAGAAGATGTTCACTTTACCTTTCTTCTCAACGGTCAACATACCGAGCTCAATGGCTTTAAGCGGGATAGCATGCACCAGATCACGTAGCGTGATACCCGGTTGCATTTGGCCCTTGAAGCGCACTAATACCGATTCAGGCATATCGAGCGGCATAACGCCCGTGGCCGCAGCAAACGCTACTAGGCCAGAACCCGCTGGGAATGAAATACCGATTGGGAAACGCGTATGTGAGTCACCACCTGTACCAACAGTATCTGGCAGCAACATACGGTTTAACCATGAGTGGATAACACCGTCGCCTGGACGCAGCGATACACCACCGCGGTTCATAATGAAGTCAGGCAGCGTGTGATGCGTGTTCACATCAACTGGCTTTGGATAAGCCGCAGTGTGACAGAATGACTGCATAGTTAAATCGGCGCTAAAACCTAAACAAGCTAAGTCTTTTAGCTCGTCACGGGTCATAGGACCTGTCGTGTCTTGTGAACCGACAGAGGTCATCTTAGGTTCGCAGTATTGACCAGGACGCACCCCGACAACGCCGCAAGCTTTACCGACCATCTTCTGCGCCAGAGTGTAACCTTTACCGGTATCAGCGATATCTTGCGAACGCACAAACACGTCGGACACAGGTAAGCCTAACACTTCACGGGCCTTGTCAGTTAAACCACGACCAATAATCAGTGGAATACGACCACCAGCACGGACTTCATCTAATAACACTTCAGTTTTTAAGCTGAATTCAGAAATGACTTCATCGCTACCGTGACGTTTAACAACGCCGGCATAGGGATAGATGTCAATGACATCGCCCATTTCCATCTTGCCGACATCAAGCTCGATTGGCAGTGCGCCCGCATCTTCCATGGTATTGAAGAAAATCGGTGCAATTTTGCCGCCGAGGCAGAAACCACCAGCGCGCTTGTTTGGTACAAAGGGAATATCATCACCCATAAACCACAGCACTGAGTTAGTCGCTGATTTACGTGATGAACCTGTACCCACAACGTCGCCCACATACACTAATGGATGACCTTGCGTTTTTAGTACTTCGATTTTTTTCACTGGGCCGACGGCACCAGCAACATCAGGCTCGATACCATCACGGGCGTTTTTCAGCATAGCTAACGCGTGCAATGGGATATCAGGACGTGACCAAGCATCAGGTGCTGGAGACAAATCATCGGTGTTGGTTTCACCAGAGACTTTAAATACTGTCAGAGTGACTTTGTCGGCCAGTTTTGGACGGCTTAAATACCAATCTGCATTTGCCCAAGCTTCAACTACTTGTTTAGCAAACTTATTACCCGCTTGCATCTTCTCAACCACATCGTGGAAAGAGTCAAACATCAGTAGGGTATGGGCTAGGGCTTTAACGGCCAATGGTGCGAGGGCTGGGTTGTCCAGCTGCGCGATCAGAGGTTCGATGTTGTAGCCGCCTTGCATAGTGCCTAACAACTCAGTAGCACGCTCAGCAGACAGAATAGGTGAAGTTACAGTGCCTTTAGCCACTGCATCTAAGAAAGCGGCTTTAACATAAGCGGCTTCATCAACACCTGGGGGAATTCGATTTTCAAGCAGGTCGAGAACGAAAGCCTCTTCACCTGCGGGTGGGGTTTGAACCAATTTAACCAGTTCAGCCACTTGATGTGCATCTAATGGCTTAGGGACTACGCCCTCTGCAGCACGTTCTGCGACGTGTTTACGATATGCTTCTAGCACGGCAACATTCCTCTTTGTTTGGCGCTCTAACAACGAAACTGCACGTCTTCTCAATTGAAGTAGACAGTCCGACATGATCGACCCGTATTTCCGGCCAGCAGTATACTACAGCTTTGCAAAAGTATGAATCAGGTCACACTCGGCGAAAGGCGAAATAAGGGCTAAATCCGACGGTATAAACAAACTTACGGGAATAATAAAACAAACGAAATTAGACAATAGTTTGAAAACTGACAAAAAACCATAAGCTACAAATAGTTAACATACGTTTATAAATTTAAAATCGAACAACTCTTTTCCGTGATTAACCTGTAAATCGATATAAATTTTTCTTATCTTTTTGTTTTTTGGCTTTTAAGATGTAGCACCAAACCTTACACTCAGGTTCAATTTGTTGCATCTGACAATGATCATCCCAGTCCATCGGAGTACCCATGACATCCCTTAGTATTCAAGCCGTTATTTTTGATATGGATGGTGTTTTAATCGACTCAGAACCCCTATGGCAACGCATTGAATACGAAGTATTATCCGCACTCGGAGTCCCTGTCACCATAGAAACCATTCAGCAAACCACAGGGCTGCGTATCGACCAATGTGTCGATTATTGGTATCAAAAGGCACCTTGGGCAGAATACGACAATGCAAAAGTCAGCCAAGCGATAATTGATAAAGTCGCAGATGCGATCCTGATTAGCGGCGAAGCCATGCTAGGCGTCAGTGAAGCCATTGCACACTGCCAAGCACAGGGGCTAAAAATCGGCTTAGCCACTTCATCCCCAACAACAATCATTAATGCCGTGCTTACCAAGTTGGGCTTAAGAGAGCAGTTTATGGCGATAGAATCGGCCGAAAACCTGCGCTATGGCAAACCTCATCCAGAAGTTTATTTAAATTGTGCCAAAGCCTTAGGTGTCGATCCCCGTTATTGTCTCGCCATTGAAGATTCCTTCAATGGTTTAATTGCGGCGCGCGCAGCAAATATGCAAACGGTGGCTATTCCAGCAGTAGAGCACCGCGGAGAAGCAAAATGGGTTATCGCCCACCATCGAGCAGAGAATTTATTGGCCTTACCTAGCATACTCGGACGTTAATCTTTTGAGATAACCTTTTCCTATATCCGAATAGTAAAAAAGCCAGACAATGTCTGGCTTTTATTTTACCGATTCAATCTGTTACCAGATTTTCACCCTTTCATTGGGTTCCAAATACATCTTATCGCCTTCTTTCATCTCGAAGGCTTTGTAGAAGGCTTCGATATTACGTGGCGTACCCATGGCACGGTAATGGCTCGGTGAATGGGGATCCGTCAGTAAGCGACGACCCAGCTCTTCATCACGGTAATTACGACGCCATACTTGAGACCAGCCAATAAAGAAGCGTTGCTCACCCGTTAAACCGTCAATCACAGGGGAAGGCTGACCATTTAAGCTCATAATGTACGAGCGCGCGGCCACAGTTAAGCCACCTAAGTCGCCGATGTTTTCCCCTAAGGTCAAATCACCATTAACAAACTTGCCAGGCAGAGCCTCATAACCTGAGTATTGCGCCGACAGTTGCTTGCCGCGTTTTTGGAACTCTTCGCGGTCTTTATCCGACCACCAATCGCGCAGATTACCGTCACCATCGTATTTTGCGCCTTGGTCATCGAAACCATGGCTGATTTCATGGCCGATCACCGCACCAATACCACCGTAGTTCACGGCATCATCGGCATCCATATTAAAGAATGGCGGTTGCAAAATGGCGGCAGGGAATACGATTTCGTTTTTCACTGGACTGTAGTAAGCGTTAACGGTTTGCGGTGTCATGCCCCATTCAGTGCGATCGATTGGCTTACCTAACTTGTTGATCATGTCTTGATATTCAAACCTAGCGTAACGCAGATAGTTACCTACCAACTCGTCAGCTTTGATCTCTAAACCTGAATAGTCTTTCCACTTGTCTGGATAGCCGATTTTATAGGTAAATTTAGCCAGTTTTTCCTGAGCGGCGACTTTCGTTTCTGGCGTCATCCACTCAAGTTCGTTAATGCTGACTTCAAAGCCTTTGATCAGATTTTTGATCATGGTTTCCATGCGCGCTTTGGCTTCTGGCTTGAAGTATTGCTTAACGTACTCTTCGCCCACTAACTCACCAATCACTTGGTCGGCACCATCGACGGCTTTTTTCCAGCGAGGTTGTTGCTCTTCAATACCCATTAAGGTTTTGCTCTTAAAGGCGAAGTTCAAATCAACAAAGTTTTTGCTCAGTAACTCGGCATAACTGTCCACTAAGTGGAAAGTTAAATAGTCCTGCCAAGCCGAGACAGGGAATGCATCGAAGTTTGCACCGAGTTTTTCGAAGTAAGAAGGCTGACGCACGATAATGTCGGTGACTTTATCGCCTAAACCCGCACTGGCCGCGAAGGCATTGAAATCAAATTGACCGGTTAACTTTTGCAATTCAGCACGATCTAGCTTGTTGTAAACCTTATTCGCATCGCGGGATTCGACACGGCTCCACTGGCTTTGTGCGAGCATCATCTCGATATCAGCCACGTTTTTAGCCGCCCGCTTGGCGTCTTTGTAACCCGCTTCTGTCAGTATGTCAGTCACATACTTGGCCATCGCTTGGCGATTAGCGGCAAACTTAGGATCGTCTTTCAGGTAATAATCGCGGTCCGGCAGCGTTAAGCCAGATTGACTTAAATACACCGCATATTGAGTCGAGTTTTTAGCGTCATTATTAACATAAAAACCAAAAGGCATCCCCGCACCGCTCGTTAACAACTTGCCCATTACTGCGGGTAGATCGGCGTGGGTTTTGGCGCCAGCGATATCGGCAAGCAACGGATTAAGTGGGGTAACACCTAAGGTTTCAAGCAAATCGGTGTTCATAAAACTGGCGTTAAAATCACCAATTTTTTGCTCATTTGAGCCAGGTGCTGCGTTCTTTTTCGCGGCGACTTCATCGATGATTTTTTTCAACCCATCTTGGCTTTGATCGTACAGGACAGAAAAGGCGCCATAGTTAGATTTGTCGGCCGGAATAGGCGTATTGGCAAGCCATTTACCGTTAACGCTGTAGTAGAAATCGTCTTGATGGCGAACTGAGGCATCAAAGTTTTGCAATTCAATGCCAGACACCGCAGCGACTTCAGTTTTAGGCTCGCTGCTGCAAGCGGCTAAGCCTAAACTCAAGGCGATACCCAGTGCCAATGTGCTTATCTTCTTCATTATTTCCCCCAGTTGAGGTTGAAAGTGTTATTATTTTTCCGCAAAACCTTAACATCTTGCCAAGCATCGCAGTAGCAAGATTTTGTAAAAGGTTATGACACTTTACAAAAATTCGACAATTTTGCACCTATAGCACCGCTAAATCGCTTTTCTAAAAATTTTTACCTACAAACAAATAGAAAGACCTATCGCCAAAGTCTGTGATCCCAAATCCTAATGCTGCTGGCCCTAACGCGGTATCTGTACCTACATAAAGACTCGAAGCATAAATCAGATCCGTCAGTGTGACTTCAGTACGTTCATACCAAACATTCCCCGCCTCTAAACTCCAGCCAAGATAAAGAGGATAATCCCTCATACCAAGGGCATCACGTCCGAGATCGTATTGATAAATAAAGGCACCAAACACTTTGTGCGCCCCGGTAAGAGAGTTTTTATGATAACCAGAAAGATTTAAAAATCCGCCTAGATCAGAAAGATGCAGCGTATTGACGCCATCGTTATCATTAGTTGCGATTGAGGTCTTACCCACAAAAGCATGGTTGCCCACACTCAGGGCACCTTTCCAATCCGCCTCTATCTGTACACTGTAATTGTTTTCATTGTTATCGATAACATCGTCAAAATCTTCGTTACGAAGATAGATATTAAGCGTGATGCGATTGCCAGATGTGGGGAAACTAATGCTATCTAAACTATCGTAGCCAAATCTCAAATAGGCGCCGTAGGACTTGAAATCTAAACTCTCAATTAACCACGCATCATTTTCTATCGCACCTTTTTCACCAAGGATACCTAATTCAATACTTCCCTGAAGGGTATAGTTGTAACCAATACCAAACTCAACGGTGTGGGTTTTCTTATCGAAAACTAAGACACGGCTGTTATTATCAAATAGATCCCAGTTACGGATATCGTATTGATATCTGGCCCGACTAAAGAACTCCTGATCCCTATCGAGGGGTTGATAGAATTCGGTGGCAAATAACTTTTCAAACCCAAGTTTGACTTCATTACGCCACTCGCCACCATTGAAAGTTAAATCAGTCATAGTGTAAGCCATATCAAAACTGATGGCCGAGTCGGCATTAAAGTCATCCTCCCAGTTAAAGCCGAGCTGAAAATAATTCGGTCCCCAAGACTTAGCCTTAGTGATAACAGTCAGTGTCCGCCCCTCTTCTCCTTCAACAAACTCAGCATCAACACGTTCAAATTTATTGAGGGAATAAATACGTTTTAATGCCTCATTTAGCTCATCTTTAGATACGGCTTGTCCCTTGTGCAGATTTAAGGTTTCCTTTAAGAGGTTCAGGCTCACCTTAGATTGGTTATCAAACACAATTTCACCAATGGGATGCGACACATCCGCCATCAAGAGTTTGCCTTTAGCTCTTTTAGCGTCAACGTAGATGGCATATTCCTCAGGGCTCACACTCATCCTGCTCAGCTTATCGAGTTGATTATTCGCCGCTTCTTTTCCGAGGGTTAATGCCAGTGGCATGATAGTAAAATCAGTTGTACTTAAAGCATCGATAGCTGGGCGAATTAACACATCTTTATCTGTCAGTAGCTGTTTTTGCTTCTCGGTGCTAGCGTTAGTCAGGAAGTTTGATAACTGATCGAGTACGGCTATAGTGCTGTATAATTTATCTTTTTTGACTAGAGGTGAACCAATATCGACGGCAATAATAATGTCGGCACCCATGGCTTTAACCACATCGATGGGCATGTTATTCGCTATCCCCCCGTCAACCAGCAACTTGCCCTCAAATTGTGTGGGCTGAAGTGCACCAGGCACAGTCGCGGACGCTTGCATCGCATTCACTAGGCTACCGTGGCTGATGATAACGGGTTGGCTAGTTTCCAAATCGGTTGCTACCGCGCGGTAGGGAATCGCTAAATCATCAAAATTACCAAATTGTTGAACTAAATCGGTTGATTGCCTGAGTAGCTGCGACATTGTCTGCCCGCGCAACACGCCGCTTGGCGCCCTAACTTCACCTTCGTTGTAACCGATATTGAGGGGAATATTGTAGCGATCGCGTAACTGTTTATCCCTAAAACTCAAAATATTACGGGGGATCGTATCCGAATAGCCACTATCCCAATCAACGCCCATCATAATACTTTCAACGTCACTGGCGCTGTACCCAAGGGAGTACATTCCTGCGACATAAGCACCTATGCTTGTGCCCGCAATGTAATCCACTGGGATATTATGTTCCTCTAATATTTTAAGCACACCGACATGGGCCGCGCCTTTCGCTCCACCACCACTGAGTACCACCCCAATTTTAGGCCGTTCAGCAGCCACTAAAGGGGTAAATAACAAGCATAAAAAGATGGAGGCGAGTATTCGGCGCATCATGAAGGGTCACTTTTTATAGGATAAAAATTCGAGTTATACTAACAAACTTATGCATTTAACCGTCAGTCATATTTTATCTGAACCGATGAGTTCACTGACGGTTAACATGGAATAACGACAGTCCTTTTAGTAGTAAAATCCTGTTTCAGTATGAGATCCACACCCTGCAGCTATCTTGAGCTATTTGTGTTCGCAGCCGCGATATAATGTTCAAAATCCGTCACCGACATAGGTTTCGCAAAATAGTAACCTTGGATGACATAACAACCTCGACCGAAAACCTGTTCTAACTGTTCTACCGTTTCAATCCCCTCTGCAACCACATTTAATTTAAGATTGCGCGCCAATTCGATAATACTGCTCACTATCGCTTGGTCTGCAGCATTAGTCGCAATATCAATTAGGAATGATCGGTCAATTTTTAGCGTGTTAACATCAAAATGCCGTAAATATGCCAGTGATGAATACCCTGTTCCAAAGTCATCAATTGCAACCTCAATGCCTAAGGACTTTAATTGAGTTAAATGACTTTTTGCGACCTGCAACTCCTTCATCAATACCCCTTCGGTGATTTCTAATCCAAGGGATGAAGGCGGCATCTGGGTTTCTAGCAAGATTTTTTGAATGCCATCAATAAAATCGGCCTGACGAAAATGCACTGCTGAAATATTCACCGACAGCTTAAATGGCTCAGGGTAATCTTTAACCCACTTTGCCCCGTGTAAACAGGCTTGGCGTAATACCCAGTGATCAATCTCAACAATAAGACCGCATGCTTCCGCCACCTTAATAAAAATATCGGGACGAATAAATCCTTCCTGTGGATGGCGCCAGCGGATCAAGGCTTCCATACCGACAAATTTATCCCCCTGCACAATATCAATCTGCGGCTGGTAATAAAGTTCAAATTCCTCACGTTCAATCGCTTTTCGTAAATCGGCTTCTAAGCGTAAATGGTATAAAGCCTGCGCGTTACGTTCCGACGAGTAATATTTAAAATTCCCACGCCCTTCTTCCTTCGCATGGTACATGGCAAGATCGGCATTTTTAATAAATGCCTCAGGCTGAATGGCATCATCAGGCCAAATGCTAATGCCAATACTGGTGGAGATATAAAATTCCCGGCCAAACAACTTGAAGGGCGCAACTATCTGTGCCAATAACCGCTCGGCAACGTGGTTAATCTCATCGAGACTATTCGCATCTCGCAGCAAAATAACAAATTCATCCCCCCCAAAACGACAGAGTAAGTGCTCGCTAGAGATACAGGACTGCAGTCGGTTTGAGGCTTCAACTAAAAGAGCATCCCCCATACTGTGGCCGTAGGAATCGTTAACATGCTTAAACCTATCGAGGTCGAGGAAGAGCAGTGCCAGTTTTTCTCCTGTTTGCTGCGCCACTTGTATCGACTGCAATAGTCGATTGGAAAACAAGGAGCGATTAGGCAAACCCGTTAACACATCATAATTGGCAAGACGCCTTAAATCGGCTTCGGTTCTTTTACGCTCGGTAATATCTGAAAACACAACGACATAATAATGTTCTTTATTATTTGCAGTTTGCATTACCGACACATTGAGCCACACAGGACACAGGCGGCCGTTTTGACCTACTAACTCACGCTCCCCCGTCCAAGACGTTTCTTTCTCTAGTAACTGTTTAATCTCATTAGACAAACCATCATTCATTTGCACAAATTGAGAAAAGGACAAACCAACTAAATCACTGTCACCTGAACCGATAATCTGCTGTGCCGCATGATTAGCGACCCGAATATTCTCATTACTCTCTAAAATCAATACACCTTCAGAGGTGTTTTCAAAGGCTTGAGCCAGTAATTTAACTTCATCCTCGAGCAGCCTCTGCACGGTAATATCGCTGTAAATCCCAGCGGCACGCTCAATCTCATGGGTATGTTTATTACGGGTAACAGCGCGCCCCCTTACCCTTAACCATCCCCATTGACCATCTTTACGCTGATAACGATATTCGGTCTCAAAGCGGTCCACTTCCCCCGCTAACATACTCTTCCACTGAGTCAGAACTCTGTCCCTATCCTGTGGATGCACAGGTAAATCCTCGAGTGAAACAACGATATCATTCGCATGATCTCCAAGTACGCCACCACGATTATCGAGATCAAATTCTTGAGTATCTTTATGCCACTCCCAAAGATCTGAGTCGCTACCACGCAATGATTGCCTTAATCTGTCATCACTCTCAGTTAATGCCTGATTCATCAACATAAAGGTACGAACCTGTCGCTGCCGATACCAAGCAACACTGAGCACAATCCCTAAAAATAGCAGGAGTAAAATGCCTTTAAACCCTTGGGATAACCACCAGTGTTGCTCAACATAAAATGGAAATGAAAAAGGCTTACTAGACCATATCCCATTGACTTGGCTTAAAATATCTAACACATACTCACCGGCAGCTAACCCCGCAAGATTGATTTGAGACTCTCCCTGCAATAAAACGTAACTGTCATCCCCACCCTGAGAGCGCAGTCGATACTTAAACTGCATCGGTGAATCATCAAGGTAATCGAGATTGGTGATCTGTAAGCTCACGATATTGGCATCGGGTTTAATCACCATCATGGGCTGGGGGAGCAATGACACCTCGGTGGCGTTATCGTAATACACAGAGACAGACTCAAGCATGACATGGTCATAGTTAATACGGTTTACAAGCCCATCCACATCCAATCGCATGACACCTTCTGGCGTACCCAAATAGAAACCCATTTGGGGAGAATAGAAATAGGCCCCCTCATTCATCTCATCGGATATAAACCCATCCCTATGGTTGAAAATGGCGATATTTCCCGTCTCTGTATCCTGACGGATTAACGAGTCAGCACAACCCACTAGATTCGACTTAGGTGTTTTTTGGATAAAAAACACCGAACTGCAGTTTAATTGCCACTCCTGCGTCAGGGATGTTAGCTCATCGGTTTGTTGATGGTATTCAAACAACCCTTTCTCGTAGGAACCAAACCACATAACGCCAGATGACATTTCCTCAATATGGCTCACAGTTGGGGGCGTACCGAAGGCACTGAATAGGTGTCGCTTATCGTGGAACTCACCCTCAAGATCAACATAACCAAAGATTTTTTTCCCACCAACCCATAGATTACCGTCTGAGGTGCGATAAATAGTGCGAATGGTCGGACGTTTGGGCTCATTAGCGTTATTGGAGAGTCTAGCTATATCAAAGGGGTGAGGTTCGGATAAACCTAACTCCCAGAAATACAGCCCAGTTGACGTCGCAATCCAAATACGTTCTTTTAGCTGCGGATCTTTATAGGTTTTATAGACTAGCTTATTTTTAAATCCATCTTGACCATTGACCCACTGAGAAAAACTTTTACCTTGTAAGGTCTGCTTATCGACAACAAAAAGCCCTCCCGTTGTCGATATCAATAAATTATGCTCACCAAACTCATTGATATCGTAAATACCTTCGTGTGGCTCTAATCCATCAATGGGGATATCCACCGCTTTTGGGCTATGTTTGCCAATAAAAGCCAAGCTTGAAGACCCCAACCAAACCCCTTCGTCATTTGCACGCACGGACCAAGTCATAGCATCGGTCAACTGGTAAGGTTGATTGGCGGTATAAGTCTCGAGAATAAAATCCGGTGGCGAGGCTAGCAAAGCTAAACCGTCACCAGAGCCACCAACCCACATAAGACCAGAACTATCGAACAACATAGTCTTCAGTATTTCCATGTTGGCCTGCGTCTTGAGTTCTTGCTGATAGTTTTCAACTCGACGAGTTTCGGGTGACCATTTCAACAACCCAATACGGCTGGTAAACCACAAAGCTCCTTTAGGATCCTCAACAATTGAGGTGCACCATTCGGGCAATTCTGGTACTGCCACTATTTGTTGACTAGCCAGATCGAGCTGATAAACCCCTCGCCCTGTCGCAATCCAAATCCTATGCTTTGTATCCTCGAACATATCGAGAATACTGCCCATAGCCTCGGTCCAAGGGTATTGCAACCGGCGTTCGCCATTTTTATCCAGCATTGCTAACTGCAATTGGCTCGCCACTAACATTTCACCATTTGGCAATGAAAGTAACTTACGCCAAGGAAGATCACGATTAACGGGTAACTGAGTGATAATCGACAGCTCAGTCTTTGCGGGGGAAAAATCGTAAATATGTCCACTATCGGTCAGCAACAACCATGTTTGATCATTCTTGCGAGCAGCAGAAAGAAGTGCTCCACCCACATATTGGGGAAAGAGCTGAGGCGAACCAAAAACAGTAAATTGATTGTTAACTATGTCATAAAGGTAAATAGCGGAATTGGTGTTAACGAGTAAATGGTCACGATCAATATTGACCACTGAGGTTAAAAAGTCATCCGCAAGGCGCGACTCTGAACCAATTTTGTCGATGCGTCGCACCTTAGAATTGCTGACTCGATATAGCCCCTGCTCAGTCGCCGCCCAAACAAAACCGTGATCATCTAAGGCCAAACCTCGGATACTGGTCGCGGCCAAACCGTCTCTGTCGGTAAAGACACGTTGCACAAAGCCACCCGCCCAAACAGAGCCTAGGCTAGTGGTGAAAAGGATAAGACATGCTAGAAGTATTCTAATTATTTTTATCTGCATTTGACGACCATAGGTGTACTCTAGCAGCTCAAAAGCCTCAATTCATCCGCTGGTTTACAGAAAAATTACATTTTTTATTGTCTTATACCCATCGTATAAATAAAAAAGCGCTCATATGAGCGCTTTTTTAGTCGAATGTGACCCGTCCTAAATAGCGTTGACACTTTTCAAACTCATTTTGGAGAGTGTAATGACTTCAACAATTAAACGAACTCAACGTGACTATTCCCTCGCTTTTAAATTGGCCGTTGTTGACCAAGTGGAAAAAGGCGAGCTGACCTATAAGCAGGCCCAAGACAAGTACGGTATTCAAGGTTGCTCCACCGTGTTAGTTTGGCTACGCAAGCATGGAAAACTGGATTGGTCCCAAGGGACACCATCTACATCA
>NZ_JAKILG010000009.1 GCF_023283765.1 Shewanella profunda
CCATATATAATCAACGACGGCCGCATTTGGCCTTAAAATACAAAACGCCCGATGAGGTTCATCAGGCGTTTTAGGTGGAAATAAGTGTCAACTTATTTCAGGACTAGACATAATACTTAGCGTTAGCGTTTATCTATCTCAACGAAATCACGTGCTACTTCGCCGGTGTATAATTGACGTGGGCGACTAATTTTATGACCTGGTTGATCTAACATTTCTTTCCAGTGGGCAATCCAGCCTACAGTACGGGCCAGTGCGAATAGCACAGTGAACATACTGGTTGGAATACCAATGGCTTTCATGATAATGCCAGAGTAGAAGTCGACGTTTGGATACAACTTCTTAGAGATGAAGTATTCATCTTCAAGCGCAATGCGCTCAAGCTCCATTGCCACATCCAATAGCGGATCTTGTACTTTTAGTTCTTTGAGAACTTCGTGACAGGTTTCACGCATCACTTTGGCACGTGGGTCAAAGTTTTTGTAAACACGGTGTCCAAAGCCCATCAGACGGAATGGATCATTCTTGTCTTTCGCACGTTCAATGAATTCAGGAATACGGTCTACAGAACCGATTTCTTCTAACATTTGTAAACAAGCTTCGTTGGCACCGCCGTGTGCAGGACCCCACAGTGAAGCAATACCCGCTGCGATACAGGCGAATGGATTCGCACCTGAAGAACCGGCTAAACGTACGGTTGAGGTTGACGCATTTTGTTCATGATCCGCATGTAAAATGAAGATCCTGTCCATGGCACGTTCAACGATTGGATTTACTTTGTACTCTTCACACGGTACAGCAAACATCATGCTTAAGAAGTTGCCTGCATAGCTCAAGTCATTACGTGGGTAAACGAATGGTTGGCCTGAAGAATACTTGTAGCACATAGCGGCAATCGTTGGCATTTTGGAGACTAGGCGATAGGCGGCGATTTCGCGGTGGCGAGGATCGTTGACATCGAGTGAGTCTTGGTAAAATGCAGACAATGCACCAGTCACACCACATAACATCGCCATAGGATGAGCGTCACGACGGAAGCCTCTGAAGAAGAAGGCTAGTTGCTCATGGACCATAGTGTGGGTTTTTACTGTATGTACAAACTCAGCATATTGCTCTTTCGTCGGCAGTTCACCGTAAAGCAGCAGATAACACAGGTCTAGGTAATCGGAGTCAACGGCGAGTTGCTCAATCGGATAGCCACGGTGTAACAATATACCTTGATCGCCATCGATATAGGTTATTGCAGATTCACAGGAGGCTGTCGCGAGAAAACCTGGATCAAAGGTAAAGTAACCTTTGCTGCCAAGTTTACTGATATCGATTACATCAAAACCAGCGGTTCCCTGCTTTACTGGCAATTCTATCGAGTCGTTCCCTGGTAATTCTAATTTGGCTCTTAAATCAGCCATACCCCGTTCTCCTTACTTCATTTTTATCTGTGAGTGCGGCATGTCAAACCGCCATTACTTTACAGCCATTCTAGATCACATTTCAATTTAAATAAGCGTTTAAATTTGTTAGACCATGGTATAAACGCCATTACTTTCCTTGCTACGACTGGTACTTACGCGAAAAATTCGTCAAAAAAACATAATTTGCATTCTGTGATGTTTGTATTTGACATTTGCCACGAGTATACTTGCCTCCGCCCAATAAGGGCTGCAAACAACGATTATAAAGCACCCTTTTTTTACATGTTAAATGAGTGCGTGTTCAAATAGTTAACTGTTTGTTTAAACTTTGCTTTTGTGTTTACTTTTGCCGTGATTTACCTCCCAGTTTAAAGTTTGTACAAAAGCGGTTCACATAACAAAAAAAATGCTCAATGGAGCTGAGTGAGCAGAACGTGAAAAAGCAAAGACCTGTCCATTTAGATCTGCAGACCATTCGCTTTCCTGCAACAGCGATTGTGTCAATTCTTCACCGTGTTTCCGGTGTCATCATGCTATTCGGTGTTGGCATTCTTATTTGGTTGCTAAATTCTTCTTTAGCCTCCGCTGAAAGTTTTGCTGGCGTGCAATCTCTGTTTGATAACTTCATTATGAAGTTTATCCTATGGGGCATTATGACCGCATTGGCCTACCATTTATTCGGTGGTTTACGTCACTTAGTAATGGATACTGGTCGTTGGGAAGAGTTGGCTTCGGGTACCGCCTCAGCGAAAGCTGTATTTGTCTTAACGGTAGCCTTTTCAATTGTAGCGGGGATCTGGGTATGGTAACCAATGCAGCAAGTTTTGGACGCAGTGGTGTTCATGACTTTATTCTACTACGCGCTAGTGCAGTGATCCTCGCCTGTTACACCATTTTCTTGGTTGGCTTTATTGCATGTAGTTCCCCTCTCACCTACGACGTTTGGCATGGCTTGTTTAGCGCTCTGCCGATGAAAGTGTTTACACTTCTGGCGTTAGTCGCATTGTTAATACACGCTTGGATTGGTGTATGGCAAGTGTTGACCGATTACGTTAAGTGTACGTCGTTACGTGGTGTTTTACAGTTCACCTTTGTCGTTACCGTCTTTTGTTATCTGGCGGCTGGCATAGTTATTGTGTGGGGTGTCTAAGTGAGTATTCCAGTACGCGAATTTGATGCTGTAGTGATAGGAGCGGGCGGTGCGGGTATGCGCGCGGCACTGCAGATATCTAAAGAAGGTAAAAGCTGTGCGCTTTTATCAAAAGTTTTCCCAACACGTTCCCATACCGTATCTGCTCAGGGTGGTATTACCGTTGCGTTAGGTAATGCCCATGAAGATCATTGGGAACAACACATGTACGATACCGTGAAAGGTTCCGATTTTATCGGTGACCAAGAAGCGATCGAATTCATGTGTAAAACCGGTCCAGAAGCCGTGATTGAATTAGAGCAAATGGGTTTACCTTTTTCTCGTTTCGAAAATGGCACAATTTACCAACGTCCGTTTGGTGGTCAATCTAAGAACTTTGGTGGCGAGCAGGCTGCACGTACAGCGGCTGCGGCTGACCGTACTGGTCATGCCTTACTTCATTGTTTATACCAACAAAACGTTAAGCACAAAACGCAAGTATTCTCTGAGTGGTATGCATTAGATTTAGTGAAGAATGCTGATGGTGCTATCGTAGGTTGTACTGCAATTGAAATTGAAACCGGCGAAATCGTTTATTTCAAAGCCAAAGCCACTGTTTTAGCAACGGGTGGTGCTGGTCGCATTTATGCGTCTACTACAAACGCACATATTAACACTGGTGACGGTGTAGGTATGGCAATGCGTGCTGGCGTGCAAATGCAAGACATGGAAATGTGGCAATTCCACCCAACGGGCATCGCCGGCGCGGGTGTACTTGTGACTGAAGGTTGTCGTGGTGAAGGTGGATATCTTCTAAACAAAGACGGCGAGCGTTTTATGGAGCGTTATGCACCAAACGCGAAGGATTTAGCATCACGCGACGTGGTAGCACGTTCTATGATGACAGAGATCCGCGAAGGTCGTGGTTTAGACGGCCCATTAGGCCCACATTGTTTGCTCAAGCTCGATCACTTAGGTAAAGAAACCTTAGAAGCACGTTTACCAGGCGTGTGTGAATTGTCTCGTACCTTTGCCCATATCGATCCGGCCGATGGTCCAATCCCAGTATTACCAACGTGTCACTATATGATGGGCGGTCTGCCAACTAAGGTCAGTGGTCAAGTTATTCGCAAGAATGAAGACGGTACTGAGCATGATGTTATTGGTCTGTTCGCTGTGGGTGAGATTGCCTGTGTATCTGTTCACGGGGCTAACCGCTTAGGCGGTAATTCACTACTCGACTTAGTGGTATTTGGTCGTGCAGCGGGTCAACATTTAGGTAAAGCACTCGATGAGACAGCGGATCCTCAAGATGCGACCGATACAGATATTCAAGCGTCATTGGCGCGTCTAAACCGTTGGGAAAGTAATAAAAACGGTGAAGACCCTGCGCAAATTCGTAAGGATTTACAACTCTGCATGCAATTAAACTTCTCTGTATTCCGTCGTGGTGATGCTATGGCTGAAGGTTTGGAGCAGTTAAAAGCGATTCGTAAGCGTTTAGAAAATGCTAAGTTGTCTGATAACTCTCGTGAATTCAACACTCAACGTATTGAATGTTTAGAGTTAGATAACTTAATGGCAACGGCAATTGCTACTGCTTATGCTGCTAACTTCCGTACTGAGAGCCGCGGCGCTCATTCACGTGAAGACTATTTAGAGCGTGATGATGAGAACTGGTTATGCCACAGCTTGTTTGATCCTGTGACAGAAACCATGGACCGTCGTGCTGTGAATATGGCGCCTAAGTTACGTGAAGCATTCCCGCCGAAGAAACGTACCTACTAGGAGTTGCAAAGATGAAATTGGAATTTGCAGTTTATCGTTACAATCCTGATGTAGATACTAAACCATACATGCAGGATTACAGCTTAGAAGTGGCCGATGGCTCAGACATGATGGTGCTCGATGCGCTGATCAAGTTAAAAGAGCTCGATCCAACCTTAGCATTCCGTCGTTCATGCCGTGAAGGTGTATGCGGTTCCGACGGTCTTAACATGAATGGGAAGAACGGTTTGGCTTGTATTACGCCAATTTCGACCTTTAAGGGTAAGAAATTGGAGATCCGTCCATTGCCGGGCATGCCTGTTGTGCGTGACCTAGTGGTTGATCTCACTCAGTTTTATAAGCAATACGAGAAAATCAAGCCTTACCTCATCAATGATGAGAAGCAGCCTGCCCGTGAACATTTACAATCCCCTGAAGAGCGCGCTCATTTAGATGGTTTGTACGAATGTATCATGTGTGCCTGTTGTTCTACGGCTTGTCCATCATTCTGGTGGAATCCTGATAAGTTTATCGGTCCTAGCGGTTTGCTGCATGCTTACCGTTTCTTGATCGACAGTCGCGATACAGCAACAGAAGAACGTTTATCTGAGCTGGACGACGCCTACAGCGTGTTCCGTTGCCATGGCATCATGAACTGCGTTGACGTCTGTCCAAAAGGTCTTAATCCGACTAAAGCAATTGGTCATATTAAGTCCATGCTGTTGAAGCGAGCAGTGTAATGCGAGAACCCGAGCTAAAACTAATAATAATATAGCTCTTGAAAGAGTCACTTTCTGAGTATAGAAGGTGGCTCTTTTGCGTATGTAATGGAAGACAACGCGCCGTATATCTGGATATCTAGGGGCGGCAGAAATTATGCGTCGAAGGTAATCTCTACAGACTGCATATTTAATACTATGGCTAAGCACGTGTATAAAGTTTGAAAGGAATAGAAATGCACCAAGGCATCATGAAAGCCTGGCTCGAATCATCTCACTTAAGTGGTGCAAATTCGACCTACGTAGAAGAGATGTATGAAGCCTATCAAGAAGACCCACAGTCAGTCTCTGACGATTGGCGTACGGTATTTGATAATCTCCCTCCGGTGAACGGTGCTTCTAAAGATGCGCCTGAAGCTGCTCACTCAAAAGTACGTGATTATTTTCGCAGTCTAGCCCTCGAAGGACGTCATAAGAGTTTTGCTCGCGTGACCGATCCAGAGATGGACGCTAAACAAGTTAAAGTCCTACAACTTATCAACGCCCATCGTTTCCGTGGTCACCAAGGCGCTAACCTTGATCCCCTTGAACTGTGGAAACGTGAACCTGTCGCCGATTTAGATCCAGCCTTTCACGGTTTGACTAAAGAAGACATGGAGCGCGAATTCAATACCGGTTCTTTTGCTCATGGTGGTGAAACCATGAAGCTAGCGGATTTAGTTAAAGCACTGAAAGCCACCTATTGCGGTTCCATCGGTGCTGAATACATGCACATTACCGATACCGATGAAAAGCGTTGGATCCAACAGCGTCTCGAACCTTCCTTAGGCAAAGCCAACTACGATAAGAGCGTTAAAACTCGGATCCTTGAAGGTTTGAACGCGGCTGAAGGTATTGAAAAATACTTAGGGGCTAAATTCCCAGGCGCAAAACGTTTCTCCTTAGAAGGTGGTGATGCGTTAGTGCCCATGATGCGTGAAATTATTTATCGCGCAGGTGAAGCCGGCACTAAGGAAATCGTCGTAGGTATGGCGCACCGCGGACGCCTAAACCTGTTAGTCAACATATTAGGTAAGCGTCCTGCCGATCTGTTTGACGAGTTTGCGGGTAAGCATAACGATAATTTAGGTTCGGGTGACGTTAAGTACCATCAAGGTTTCTCCTCTGATTTTGAAACCCCGGGCGGCAACGTGCATTTAGCGCTAGCCTTTAACCCGTCGCACCTTGAAATCGTTAACCCTGTGGTAATTGGTTCTGTACGTGCCCGTCAAGACCGTCGCGGTTGTAAGGATGGCTTACAGGTCATGCCGATTACTATTCACGGTGACTCTGCAATTGCGGGTCAAGGGATAGTGCAAGAGACATTCAACATGTCTCAAACCCGTGGCTTTAAAGTCGGCGGCAGTATTCGCATTGTAGTGAACAACCAAGTGGGCTTCACGACCTCTAACCATGCGGACACTCGTTCGACTGAATACTGTACTGACATCGCTAAGATGGTTCAGGCACCGATTTTCCACGTTAACTCTGATGATCCTGAAGCCGTTGCTTTTGTGTCGCAGTTAGCTGTTGATTATCGTAACGAGTTCAAACGTGATGTGGTGGTTGAATTAGTGTGTTATCGCCGTCATGGCCATAACGAAGCCGATGAGCCAAGTGCAACTCAGCCGCTGATGTATGCCAAGATCAAGAAACACCCAACGCCACGTAAGATTTATGCAGACAAGCTAATCGCTGAAAACGTGATGGCTGCTGATGATGTGACTGGCCTAGTCAACAATTACCGCGATGCTTTAGATCAAGGTGATTGTGTAGTTAAAGAATGGCGCCCAATGACGCTGCATTCTGTTGACTGGACACCGTATATCGGTCGTGAGTGGGATGAAACGTATCAAGCTTCTATGTCAATGGAGCGTTTACAAAGTCTTGCCGATAAGCTGAGCTATGTGCCAGAAAGTCATCCATTACAATCACGGGTGGCTAAAATTTACAGTGACCGTTTAGCGATGGCCAAAGGTGAGAAGCCACTCGATTGGGGTTTTGCAGAAACGCTGGCTTATGCCTCAATTCTGGAAGACAACAAGCGTGTGCGTATCACTGGTCAGGATTCTGGCCGCGGCACTTTCTTCCATCGTCACGCTGTGCTGCACAATCAAAACGATGGCACGACTTACATGCCATTGCGCAATATTGCCGATGAACAAGGCCCAATTGATATTACTGACTCAGTATTATCTGAAGCCTCTGTATTGGCGTTTGAGTACGGTTATGCCACAGCAGAACCCGGTGGTTTAACGATTTGGGAAGCGCAGTTTGGTGACTTTGCTAACTGTGCACAAGTGGTTATCGATCAGTTCTTGTCATCCGGTGAGCAGAAGTGGGGCCGTTTATGTGGTCTGACTATGTTGTTACCCCACGGCTATGAAGGTCAAGGCCCTGAGCATTCAAGCGCCCGTTTAGAGCGTTTCTTGCAGATGTGTGCTAACCACAATATGCAAGTGTGTATACCGTCAACACCAGCACAGGTTTACCATATGTTGCGCCGCCAAGTGGTGCGTCCTATGCGTCGTCCTTTGGTGGTGATGTCACCTAAGTCATTGCTACGTCATCCATTAGCGATTTCAAGCATGGAAGAGTTAGCCAATGGGAGTTTCCAGAACGTGATCGGTGAAATCGATACGTTGGAAGCGAGCAAGGTTGATCGCGTTGTGTTCTGTAGCGGTAAAGTTTACTTTGAACTACTGGAAAAACGTCGTAGAGAAAATATCACTAACGTAGCGCTTATCCGTGTCGAACAGTTATATCCGTTCCCACATGATGAAATGATCGTTGCTTTGGCGGATTTCCAACATGTGAAAGATTTCGTTTGGTGTCAGGAAGAACCGCAAAACCAAGGTGCTTGGTATTCTAGCCAACATCACTTCTGGGCCGCGATTCCTGCTGGTGCACAGTTAACCTATGCTGGCCGTGAAGCTTCTGCTGCACCAGCCTGTGGTTATCCTGAATTGCACGCACATCAGCAAGAATCTTTAGTGAACAGTGCGTTGAAACTGTAGTAATAGACATTTTATAAAAGGATCGTTTTTCATGAGTATCGAAATCAAGGTACCCGTACTACCAGAATCTGTTGCCGATGCTACGATTGCCACTTGGCACGTTAAAGTGGGTGAACAAGTTTCACGTGATCAAAATCTTGTTGATATTGAAACAGATAAAGTTGTACTCGAAGTGGTTGCACCAGAAGATGGTCACATTGGTGAGTTTCTGTTCCAAGAAGGCGACACAGTACTCGGTGAACAAGTGATTGCTAAGTTCATCGCCGGTGCGGTTTCTGGTCAAGAAGTCACTAAAGCCCAAGCTGAAGCCGCTACACCTGCCGCTGAAACTAGCGATGAAAGTAATGATGCCTTAAGCCCATCTGTACGCCGTTTACTGGCAGAGCACAATGTTGATGCGAGCAAAGTAAAAGGCACTGGTGTGGGTGGTCGTATTACGAAAGAAGACGTTGAAGCTTTTGTTAGCTCTGCATCAAAAGGGGCGTCTAAAGCCACTGCGCCAGCAGCACCTGCCGTTGCGCCATTAGCAGAAGGCCGTAGTGAGAAACGTGTACCTATGACACGTTTACGCAAAACTATCGCTAACCGTCTGTTAGAAGCGAAAAACTCTACCGCTATGCTCACTACGTTCAACGAAGTGAACATGAAGCCCATCATGGATATCCGCAAGCAATATCAGGATATCTTTGAAAAGCGCCATGGTATCCGTTTAGGTTTTATGTCTTTCTATGTGAAAGCCGTGACTGAAGCGCTCAAACGTTTCCCTGAAGTCAACGCTTCAATCGACGGTGATGATATTATTTATCACAACTACTTCGACATTAGCATTGCCGTATCGACACCTCGTGGCCTAGTGACACCTGTATTACGTGATACTGATACCATGAGCCTTGCCGAAATAGAGAAAGCAGTGCGCGATCTGGCCCTTAAAGGCCGTGATGGCAAGCTGACGGTAGCAGATATGACTGGCGGTAACTTCACTGTGACAAACGGTGGTGTATTTGGCTCATTGATGTCTACCCCCATTCTTAACCTGCCACAAAGTGCGATTTTAGGCATGCATGCCATTAAAGACCGCCCAATGGCAGTCAATGGTCAGGTAGAAATCCTGCCCATGATGTACCTAGCACTCTCATATGACCATCGTATTGTTGATGGCCGTGAGTCTGTTGGTTTCTTGGTTGCGATTAAAGACTTCCTAGAAGACCCAACTCGTCTGCTGCTGGATCTATAAGAAAAAGCCAGACATACCCTCGTGACTGGCCCTTAGGGGTCAGTTGGAATTGATTAGAAGTATACGGATAGATCATCATGAATTTGCATGAGTATCAGGCAAAATCCCTATTTGCCGAATATGGTTTACCAGTGTCAGAAGGTTTTGCATGTGATACAGCCCAAGAAGCTGTAGAAGCGGCAGGCCATATTGGCGGAAATGTATGGGTTGTTAAGTGTCAAGTACACGCTGGTGGCCGCGGTAAAGCGGGTGGCGTTAAAGTCACTGGCGATAAAGAAGAAATCAGAGCCTTTGCCGAACACTGGTTAGGCAAAAATCTGGTGACTTATCAAACTGATGAGAAAGGTCAGCCAGTTGCTAAAATTTTAGTAGAAAGCTGCACTGACATTGCCAACGAATTGTACTTAGGTGCAGTTGTTGACCGTAGCACACGTCGCGTTGTGTTTATGGCATCTACCGAAGGCGGTGTTGAGATTGAGAAAGTGGCAGAAGAAACGCCAGAACTCATTCACAAAGCGATTATCGATCCACTGACTGGCCCACAACCCTATCAAGCTCGCGATCTTGGCTTCAAACTGGGTTTGAATCCAACACAAATGAAACAGTTCACTAAGATCTTTATGGGTCTGGCGAATATGTTCGTTGATCACGATTTTGCGCTACTTGAAATCAACCCACTGGTTATCACCACTGAAGGTAACCTGCACTGCCTAGACGGTAAAATTGGCATCGATGGCAACGCACTGTTCCGTCAACCAAAAGTCAAAGCAATGCACGACCCATCACAGGATGATGCCCGTGAAGCCCACGCCGCCATGTTCGAACTGAACTATGTTGCATTAGATGGTAACGTTGGCTGTATGGTGAACGGTGCTGGTCTGGCTATGGGTACTATGGATATCGTTAACTTGCACGGTGGCAAGCCAGCAAACTTCCTAGACGTAGGCGGCGGCGCGACTAAAGAACGTGTAGCAGAAGCATTCAAAATCATTCTGTCTGACAGCAATGTGAAAGCGGTCCTGGTTAACATTTTCGGCGGTATCGTACGTTGTGACATGATCGCAGAAGGTATCATTGGCGCCGTTAAAGAAGTGGGCGTAAAAGTTCCTGTTGTGGTTCGTTTAGAAGGTACTAACGCTGAACTTGGCCGTGAAGTATTGGCTAAATCAGGTCTTGATATCATTGCAGCTACCAGTCTGACTGATGCGGCTGAACGAGTAGTTAAAGCTGCGGAGGGCAAATAATGTCTGTCTTAATCAATAAAGATACCAAGGTAATTTGCCAAGGTTTTACCGGTGGTCAAGGTACATTCCATTCACAACAAGCTATCGATTACGGTACGCAAATGGTGGGCGGTGTGTCTCCTGGTAAAGGTGGCACTGAGCATTTAGGCCTGCCAGTTTTTAACACAGTAAAAGACGCAGTTGCAGCTACTGGTGCGACTGCATCGGTTATCTATGTTCCAGCACCATTTTGTAAAGACGCTATCCTTGAAGCTATCGACGGTGGCATCGAGCTTATCGTTTGTATCACTGAAGGCATTCCAACATTGGACATGCTGCAAGTTAAAGTGAAGCTTGAAGAAACTGGCGTTCGCATGATCGGCCCTAACTGCCCAGGTGTTATCACCCCTGGTGAATGTAAGATCGGTATTATGCCTGGTCACATCCACTTAAAAGGCAAAGTGGGTATCGTTTCTCGTTCAGGTACTTTGACGTACGAAGCAGTTAAGCAAACTACTGACGAAGGTTTCGGCCAATCTACTTGCGTAGGTATTGGTGGTGATCCAATTCCAGGTACTAACTTCATCGACGTATTGGAAATGTTCCAAAACGATCCACAGACTGAAGCCATCGTGATGATCGGTGAAATTGGTGGTACTGCTGAAGAAGAAGCGGCAGCTTATATCAAAGCTCACGTGACTAAACCTGTAGTGTCTTACATTGCTGGCGTAACAGCTCCTGCTGGTAAGCGTATGGGCCATGCTGGCGCGATTATCGCTGGCGGTAAAGGTACTGCTGCCGACAAGTTTGCTGCTTTAGAAGCGGCGGGTGTGACAACTGTCCGCTCGTTAGCTGATATCGGCAAAGCGCTGCGTGTTAAAACTGGTTGGTAAGCTAACCGTTTGAACACTAAAAGGCGCCTAAGGCGCCTTTTTTATTGGCGGTCATTTACGTGATGAAATCCAGTAAATGATGGGAATGGGACTGAGCTAACACCATGAAGACTAGATATTTTTTCTTCTACAGGTTAGATTGAAGCATCCTCTGGGATATTGGCTGCTTTTATCTTTGGCGCGTATAAGTCTCAGTTGAGCCCATAACCGTAAGCTCAGTGTTTATGGCATCAATGCTGTTTCAGCAATTAATCTTAAATTTTTTATGCAATACGATTGCAGCTTAGTGCTGTAAGCGTCGTTATTTTTATGGAGCTTATCGCAAGGGGAAGGGTAAGCAACGGGTTGATGTTGGCCACTGTCATGGGTTAATACATCAGGTTTTTTAATGAGGGAAAGACTGTGAACGCACCTAAAATTATTATTTCTGAAATCGATTTAGAAAGATTAGAACGATTATTGGAGTCACTGCCGGCAAATGCATTTCCGGGCAAGGCGGCATTGGAGGCTGAGTTAGACAGGGCCGATATCGTGCCTGCGGCGCAGATGCCTGCCAACGTAGTGACTATGAATTCGGAGGTGAAGTTTAGCGTTTCATCCAGTAATGAGACCTTTTGTTTACGTTTAGTGTATCCAAAGGGCGTGAATGGCGCGGGCACAATTTCGATTTTGGCCCCAGTGGGCAGCGCATTATTAGGACTCTCTCAAGGCGATGAGATTGAATGGCCAGGTCCTGGTGGTTCTATGGTCAAAGTCCGTATCGAAGAAATATTGTATCAGCCTGAGCGCAGTGGTGATTTTCACCGTTAAGCTGGCATTGGCGTAGCGTCGAGGTTACGCCAGTTCAATTTACACTAGCCATTGGCTGATTTGTTAAGTGATCCATTTTTGAAGGAGTAGAGATGATAACCCAAACAGAAAGATTAATTATTCGGCCATTTACCGAGCAAGATTGCGAAGCGCTCTATTTGATGAACAGTAATCCTGCCATGCTGAAATATATTCCCACAGCGGCTTTTACTTCCCGCGAGCAGGCGGTTGAGTTGTTTCATAAGGTGATCCAAGCAGATTATCAGCAATATGGTTTTGGCCGTTGGGCTGTCGAGCATAAGGTTGATAAAAAAGTGATCGGTTTTTGTGGCCCCAAATTTATTCCAGAATTTAACGAAGTCGAGCTAGGTTATCGTTATTTCCCAGAGTATTGGAGAACCGGGATCGGTACTGAAGCCGCCTTTGCAGCGTTAGCGGAATTTAAACGCTTTGGAATAGAGCAGACGATTGCACTTATTTTGGAAGGTAATCTCGGCTCGGAAGGGGTGGCTAAACGTGTGGGCATGCACTGGCGTGAGCACAGTGAATTTATGGGGCATAAAGTCAATATCTACGCTAAAGTGTTATAGCGGTCACGCCTTAACTTTATCCAATAAAAAACCAGCCACTAGGCTGGTTTTTTGATTCATTTAAGGCTGACTATTCGTCGTTGTGCTCGCAGTTGTCATTCGTGCAATGGCCATAGAGATATAAGCTATGATTAGTTAGCTTAATATTATGCTTCATGGCGATTTCATCTTGACGACGTTCGATGACGTCATCTGAAAACTCAATCACTTTGCCACAGGATAGGCAAACTAAGTGATCATGGTGATGTTGAGTCGACAATTCAAATACGGCTTTACCGCTTTCAAAATGATGACGACTGACGATACCCGCATCATCAAATTGGTTTAATACACGGTAGACTGTCGCAAGACCAATTTCTTCACCGATATCGAGCAGTTTCTTGTATAAGTCTTCTGCACTGATATGTTGGTTTTCAGGTCCTTGCATCAGTTCTAGGATCTTGACTCGTGGCAGGGTAATTTTCAAACCCGCTTTTTTTAGCGCTTGATTTCCATCTGTCATTGCTAATCTCTTGATTGCAGAACCAATAGGTTCATCCGTGGATAGAACTTGTCATTATAGGGGCTGAAATTGAAAACTTAAACCTTTGTTCTAGCTTTCTGGTCCTATATGCAGATAAATTGTGTCACTTGACGCTAAATTACAATAAATTGCGGCAATTCAAGCATAGTTTTTGTAAGGTTATACCAAGGAATAATGTTCACGACCATTAAAGTCCGTGACAATAAGTATAATAAATAGAATAAAAGGAGTCGGCATGTACCAGCATATAGTGGTGTTAACTGGCGCGGGGATCTCTGCTGAGTCGGGATTACGTACCTTTCGCGATCAAGATGGTCTATGGGAAGAACATCATATTGAAGATGTCGCGACGCCTGAGGGTTATGAGCGTGATGCTGACTTAGTTGATCGGTTTTATAATAGCCGTTGGCAACAATTGCACAGCGGAACTGTTACTCCTAACCCTGCACATCAGGCTTTAGCAAAACTAGAAGCTGAGTTTGTGGGGCAATTATTGATTGTTACACAGAATATTGATGACTTGCATGAGCGTGCCGGGTCCCGTCGTTTGTTACATATGCATGGCGAATTATCTAAAGGTCGTTGTCCTCGCTCTCGCCAAACCTTTCTTCTACGTGAGCCCTTTGGCCCTGATAATTGTTGTACCTGTTGTATTCCCGCTCAGCGTTTACGTCCCCATGTGGTCTGGTTTGGAGAAATGCCTTTGGGGATGGATAGAATTCACGATGCGCTTGATAGTTGCGATCTCTTCATTGCAATAGGAACCTCTGGCACTGTTTATCCCGCCGCAGGCTTTGTGGATAGCGTAAATCATCATGGTGCTCAGACGGTTGAAGTCAATTTAATGGCTCCCGATAGGCACAGCCAGTTTCAATACCACCTTACGGGTAAAGCAGGTGATATAGTGCCTAGGCTTGTTGATACCATTTTGGCTGGCAAAGTGATTGGTAGCGACTTGGCTACAATATGAACCAAAAATTAGCCATTATTATGCGTGGCTTGCCGGGGAGCGGTAAGTCGTATTGGGTTGAGCAGTATATTGCGAGTTTGCCTTTGGATGCGGCTTTTCGTCTGCGTCAATATGGTCTATTTTCGACCGACACATATTTCTATCAGGGTAGTGAATATCGTTTTGATGCGAAAAAATTGTCTGAATACCATCAACGAAATTTAACTGCGTTTATTCAAGCACTCGTATCGAGTGAGCCTATGGTTATTTGTGATAATACCAATCTTTGTCACTGGGAATATATGGCCTATGATGCAGTGGCAAAGGCGCTTGGCTATCAAGTGCGCATTGTGCTTGTGGGTGAGCCGTTGAATGCACAGCATCAACGATTATGTGCTGAGCGTAATCGTCATCATGTTTCCCTTGAACATATTCAACGCATGGCAAAGGTATTTGATGCGTTTTAACGGATATTGAGTCATCCTGCGATGGGTTTCTTCTTTTTGTCATATATTCGTTTTAAGCTTGATCTTAAAGGCAGTTTATCAATTTTAACTCGCGTATAATGCACTGCTGCATGTGGCTTTACGGGAGCTTTCCTTGCTAACAAAAATTCTGTTAACTCTGCTGGTTGTTATCGGTGCTTGGTTTTTGCTATTAAAGCGAGGACGAAGTGTTGGTTCACAAAGTCAAAGTATTAATAATCAAGGTAGGCTAACTATGGAGTCTTATGCTCCTCTGTGGCGGCGTTATTTTATGACGGGATTATTTGTACTGATTGGAATTTGCATCTTAAGTTACAGTGTGTGGTATTGGCGCGATCAACATAAAGTTGTAACTGTGACTATTGTATCTCCTACAGGGATTCATAGTGGCGTTTATCAAGCCCGTAAGGGGGATATTTCAGAGGCAAAAATGGTGACTGTGGAGGGGATCCATATTCGTTTTTCTACGGCTGAGCGGCTGGAGATCCTTGAAGATTAACTCACATTTATTTTAGTAAATCATCCTGCGCGTCTTTTCATTACTAACTTATGCGGTAAACTAGCGACAATTTTTTAGCCTGCACTTAAGTGGACTTTTCGCTTAGGTTTTGTTTCAGGAGGACAAATGATTACTGCTTATATCTACGAAAATCGTCACCTCACAGTGGCCGAGGTCAGCATACAAGACAGTATTCCTACCTCGACCATTTGGTTAGATCTTTATAAGCCTGATGATGCAGAGCGAGAATGGTTAAGTCATTTTTCCGTTGAAGAAGTCCCCGATGAAGAAGATATTAACGAGATTGAAGCGTCGGCGCGTTTTTATCAAAACAGCGATGGACTGCATATCAACTCTCTGTTTCCCCAACGTGTAGGCCAAGACGTTCGTGGTGTAAACGTCTCATTTAACCTACGTAGTAATTTTTTGCTGACGATCCGTGAAGAAGATGTAGGGCTTATTCGCTTATTACGTAACTACTTGCGCTTAGGTCGGCTTGAAGTCTCTACACCTCAGGAGCTGTTTCTCGAACTTTTTAATCTGAAGGTGGATTACCTTTCAGACTTAATCGAAGACGTATATACAGTACTGGAAAATGTCGGTGAGCAAGTATTTGATAACGATGAACTTGATAGTGTGTTTAAACTTATCACCTTGCAAGAAGACTCCAACGGAAAAATTCGTCTAAGTTTGCTCGATACTCAGCGTTCACTGCGTTATATGCAGCGTTACTACCGTGGACAATTGTCCGATGAACACCTTAAAGATCTGCGGGAAATGTTGTCAGACATAGAGTCATTGATGCCACATAGCCAGTTTATTTTCGATAAATTAAACTTTTTGCTTGATGCGGCTATGGGCTTTAGTGGGTTGCAACAAAATAAAATCATTAAAATATTCTCGGTAGCGGCAGTGGTATTTCTGCCTCCAACGCTTATTGCCAGCAGTTATGGGATGAACTTTAGCAGCATGCCGGAGCTTGAGTGGCAGTATGGTTATCCAATGGCAATATTGATGATGTTAGCTAGTGCTGCAGGCACTTACTTTTTCTTTAAGCGGAAACACTGGCTATAACACTAGGTCAGATTATTTACAAAAAGCCGAATAGTTAATTCGGCTTTTTTATTACAGGTTACTTACGGCTATCGCCACCAAAATAGTAACTAACGCGTTCACGGGGATTAAGATATTCGTGTACTTTTTCGGGGAGTGCAGCCGGAGGAAGGCAGCGCACAATACTAATACCTTCCAGTTCAAGATCGACTATTGGCGCTTGATCCTTTGGAACTTGGGCATCATAGACTAGAATTTTAGGACAGAGCAGTTTCTGTAAATTAACCGACATCACCATGGCATATTGACCACTGGATAATTCCACTACACTGCCGGGGGGATAGACGCCTAGCATTTTGATCATCTTTCCAATATATTCTTGATTTAACTTAATTTTATACTCTTTGTATAAATGACCTAAAGCAGCATAGGGCGTTCTTGGTTTATCTTGCGGGTTGGGATAGCAAAGCGAGTCATATTCATTCACCACCGCGAGAAGCTGTGACATTTTATCCAAATTCTCCTCCTTAAGTCCCTTGGGATAACCAGTACCATCGAGAAACTCATGGTGGTTAGTAATTGCGGGAAGTGCGCTTGGGGGAAAGTTATCGGCGAGTTTAAGCAGTTCAATTCCGAATAATGGATGCTGCTTGATAAAATTAAGCTCAGGCGCCGACCAAGGCGTCGATTTTTTTAGGATCTGCGGTGGAATTTTTAGTTTACCCACATCATGGAAAAGGGCACTTAAACCAATCGCTTCAATTTCACTGCGATTCCATTCCATCTCTTTAGCAATCAACATCGATAGAATGGCGACATTTAATGAATGGTAATAAATACTTTCATCTTGTTTGGCATCACTCATTAAGTGCAGAACTAAATTGTCAGAAGTGAGTAATTGCTCAACAATGCTGTGCACTAAATCTTTGGCATCATTAACCGCATTAAGTGGACGATTGCGTAGTTTAGAGATCAGGCTACGCATCATAGCCACTGAGCGAGTAAAATTTTGTTCTGTTTTATGAATATCCCTACGCAATTTCTTTTGCACTTCAATTTGCTCAGCCTTGTAAAGTTCCATGTCATTTTTAAGGTCATGGATCTCAGGGCCTGGGGGCAACTTGATCGGGTTAACAGCATCAATATTCAAAGGCTCAACTTCGCTACGTTCTAGATCGACGATAACATGTGCAATGCCAAGATTTTTAATCAACTCAATTTGTGCAGCTTGCTTTATATGGAAGCTACTGAATAAAAAGGGATGATCTTTCCAGGCGACAGGCAAACGCACAAAGTTACCGACCTGTAATTGATGAACAGACACTTTACAGCTTTTTTTCATATTTTTGTTATCGTGAAGTCAATGGAGTTATTTTATATCAATGATGCCGCTTTACAATTACTTAACTAGCATGTCAGCATAGTAAGCGTAGAAAATAACCACACCATTGAGGACGTATGGACTTTATTGAAGTATACCCTAATGCGTTGCCAGATGATCTGTGTGACCGTCTCATTATGGCATTTCAACAGCATGCTGGTGTTGTCGATGGACAAACGGGTAATGGTGTTGACCCAGAGAAGAAGATCAGCCGAGATTTAACCTTAGATAATTTTGATGATATGCAACCCTTAAAAAATGAGCTTTTGGGTTATACCTTAAAAGGGGTTGTCGATTATTTCACACAGTATTCAATGGCGTTAATGGGGGCGGTGGCGGTATCTGTTAGCGATGAACAGGGTAAAGCTGTAACTTTAACACCCACCAATTTTGAACAGTTGGGTGCGCCTAGGGTTGATGGACTCGTTAAGTACTTGTATCGCAGTGGCAGTATTAATATTCAACATTATCCGCGCAATAAGGGAGGCTACCCTCACTGGCATTCGGAGCAGTTTCCGCAAAGTGGTCATAATGAGGCCTTACATCGTGTGGTGCTTTATATGTTTTATCTTAACGATGTTGAGGAGGGTGGAGAAACGGAATTTTACTATCAGCGGCGTAAAATATGTCCTAAAAAAGGCACTATGGTTATAGCGCCAGCGGGATTTACTCATTCCCACCGTGGCAATATGCCTATCAGTAATGATAAATACATTGCAACATCTTGGGTGATGTTTAACCGCGCTGAGCAGCTATATGCGGTATACGCTTGATTATTATAGGCAAGGTATTAGACAGGAATGCGGATCCTAAAAAGAGCCCCTTCTAAATGACTTTCCTCAATGTAGAGTGTACCGCCATAACTGTGAACGATTTCATCACATACCGCTAAACCAATGCCTTGGCCTGGAGATTGAGTATCGGCACGTACGCCGCGTTGGATTATCTTTTGGCGCAGCGTCTCTTCTACACCGGGCCCATCATCCTCGACGATTAATTCAAATTCGCCCTGTGCATTAAAATGTGCACTGAGTTGCACTTGGCTAATGCATAGACGAAAAGCATTTTCCATTAAGTTTCCACACAGTTCCATTAGGTCACCTTTGTTACCCGGAAACTGTAAGTTAGGGGCTATCTTTGCGGTAAATTTAACTTGTTTATCGCGGTAAATTTTAAATAGCATCTGCGAAAGTTGATCAACCACTGGTGCTATAGCGGTCTGCTCTTGTTTCAGCCCTTGACGGCCGAGCATAGCGCGCTTGAGCTGATATTTAACGAGTTGATCCATTTGGCTTATCTGCTCCATAATTTTTTCATTAGCAGATTGCTTGCTCAAGCTAGTGTCGTCGGTGATAGCATGGACAGCTGCAAGGCGAGTTTTGAGACTGTGGGCCAAGTCATTCATCGCATTTTGATAGCGTTGTTGCTGGGCGCTTGATTGTTGCAACATTTGGTTAAGTGCTTGAGTTACTCCTTCTAACTCAACAGGGTAACCATCTGATAGGGATTTAGTTTTACCTTGATTTATCGATTGCAACTCATTCTTCATAAGCACCAGTGGGCGCATTCCCCAATAGGCAGCACTCACGAGTAAGATCAAGGCCAATGCCAACACCATGGCTAAGCGAATATAAGTTCGCTTGCTGAATTTACTGTATTCCTGTTCGAGTTTCGCGGCATCTTTCATCACCAACAGGTTATAGTGTACGCCTGCAATTTCTACGGCGAGTAAATAGACAAAGTAGCCTCTTTCATCGGCCATGGTTAAGTAATAGGGGGGGGAATCGTTACGGATCTCATTAAAACGTTCGCAGGTATCAAATAAACCACGATCTACTGCGAGTGATGATGTCCATACTTGTTTGAATTTGTCATCGCAACTGGCAATCACATAACGCTCTTGCTTATTATTTTCTTCCAGCCAAGCACTGGTATCAGGGATGAGATCATGTTCCCTTAACTCTGCGGCAACTTGAGGTATTTCAGCAATGAGTTGGGCGGTTTCTTCGTTATAACTATTTTGCGCATGCAGAATATTGACCATCCACGCTAAGCCAAACCCCACTAAAGTGATTATTGATAGTGAGGTGAGAAACATCCGAGTGAGCAGGCGTTTCTTAAATGTAAATTTTAGTTGCATGGCAGGTTGAATTTATATCCTTGGCCACGAATCGTCACGATAGGGTTATCTATGCCATCTCGGGTGAGTTTTTTGCGCAGACGACTCACCATGACTTCAATCGTATTGGGATCGCCTTCTTTATCTCCATAAATCACATCTAATAGTCGTTGCTTGGCGACAACCTCATGGCAGTGACGCATTAAATATTCAAGAATTAAATATTCAAAAGCGGTGACTTCCATTACTTCATCGGCAAGAGTGACTTGTTTGGCCGCGAGATCAAGTTTTAACTCACCACTCGTGATGACAGGTTTAACAAATCCAGCACTACGGCGTACTAAAGCATCTAACCTAGCAACAAGCTCTTCTTTTTGAAAAGGTTTTACTAAGTAATCGTCGGCACCTGCATTGAGGCCTTCGACTTTATCTTGCCAGTTTACTCGTGCGGTTAAAATCAGAATGGGTGCTTTGAGTTCAGCCTCACGCAGTTGTTGGATCAGGCTGATCCCATCTTGATCTGGCAAGCCTAAGTCAACAATAGCAACGTCGATGGGATAATTGGTTGCTTGATAAAAACCTTCTTTCGCCGTGAGAGCAACTTGTACCTGATTACCTAAATCGCTTAATTGTACTTTTAGATGGTGGGACAGAATAACATCATCTTCAACAACCAAAATTCTCATAATACTCATGCCTCGACGTCGATTAGGCTCAGTTTACGTAAATTACCCACTAGAGCCAAATATTGTCTTATCCTATCTAAGATGAACTTAACCTAGGCTGACCGAGGTTAATCACTGATTAAAATAAGTACTAATATATTGTCTTAAAAGGGATTCGAGTGCTTAACGCTAATGGATGGATGAAGTGCCCCAATAGGATTTCTGTCTCCTTAGTCGCAATATGCCGTTAAAACAGAAGATTGCGCCTAAGGTAAATAGCATTACAGCGCCCATAATCACCGCTAATCTTATCCAAGGTGTGCCGTGGGCTATTCGTATTTGTATTGCATCAATGACGGTAACGCCCCAAACCGCAAAAACACTGACAAATAAAACCGCTTGCAGTAACCGCATTATGAGGCTGTGTTTAATTAATATCCCAAGTGGCGCTAGCGCAAATACGCCAGCTAAATATAGTTGATCATAACGTAGAAAATGTGCGCTCAGCAGCCAATAAGCGGCAATTATCCAAATGGTTCTCCACCACATGTTATTTCTCCATAGTGTTGGGACTAAAAAATTTTAGCTAATGTAGCGAGAAATGAAGTTTCATTCCATTCGCATGTTCACATTTATGGACATCACGCTTTATTGTTATATAAATAAAAACGCCACAGTCAGCTGTGGCATTTTTATTAAGCACTATGTCGTAAACATGGGGTTATTTTTTCGAGTTATCCAGTAGATGTACTTGCTCATCAAAACTTCGGGCAACTTTTCCCGCTTGAGTGTCATTAAACACCGCCTCGTTAAATTCCCCTTCAGATTTTGCAATCACCACAGTTGCAACGCAGTCACCCGTTACGTTAACTGCAGTACGCACCATATCGAGTAAGCGATCAACGCCAATAATTAATGCTATACCTTCTACGGGTAAACCCACTTGATTTAGCACCATAGCCAACATGATAAGACCGACACCGGGTACGCCAGCAGTCCCAATGGATGCAAGTGTTGCCGTTACTACAACGGCTGCATAATCGGTCAGCGTTAATTCGATCCCAAATACTTGGGCGATAAATACTGTCGCTACACCTTGCATAATCGCGGTGCCATCCATATTGATGGTAGCGCCTAGGGGGAGGGTGAAAGAGGCTATTTTATTATCAACACCTAATCTGTGCTCAGAAGCTTCGATTGTAATAGGCAGCGTTGCATTTGAACTTGCCGTTGAAAATGCAAAGAGTTGCACATCACGCATCTTGCGAATAAAGATTAACGGGTTTAGCCCCGATAAAATTTTGAGTAAAGTTGGGTAGACAACAAAGGCATGGACTAACAATACAACGAGTACCACAAAGAAGTACTTTACTACGCTTCCAAAAGTCTCAAGACCTAAGGTTAATGCCAGTTTACCCATCAGCGCAAATACACCGTAAGGTGCTAACTGCATAATTAAGGTAACGACGCGCATTATCACTTCATTTAGGTCTTCAAATAAAACAGCAATACGCTTACCTCGCTCACCAATATGTGCAATGGCAAAGCCGAAAATCACTGCAAATATAATAATTTGTAGCATATTTCCTTCGCTCATAGCTTGCATCGGATTGGTTGGCACTATGCTAATTAATACATCCGCCAGTCCTGGTGAATCCTTAGCAACGTAGTGCATTTTTTCTGTCGCTAATGATGCACTACCGGGATGAACAACCACAGCACTGATAATTGCCAGTATTAAAGCAATTGCGGTTGTAAATAAATAAAAGGCTAATGTTTTGCCACCTAATCGGCCTAGTTTTGATGGTTCACTGAGGGAACAAGTCCCACAAACCAGAGAAATAAACACTAAAGGTACCACTAACATTTTTAAGCTAGAGATAAAAATAGTGCCGACAACATGCAAAAAACCTTCAGTTATATAATCTTTAACGAAAGCGCTTTCTGGGAAAAAATTACGAAGTAAAAGCCCAAATAAAATACCGCTTGCCATACCTAGCAGAATTTTACTTGTGAGACCGAGTTTATTTTTAAGCGAGGTTGCCATGGGGGTTCCTGTGTGTTTTTTGTACTTTCTATTTTTGGCGTTAACAAGCCTAACAAGAAAATGCACAAGATGAAATGAGATTTAACGTTAAGTTTATGTGCACATTGTTAAATAAAATAATTTATCGGTGAGTAATTTCCGTGAAAATTGTGTAATGTTGTCCTATAAGTTATAAGCGTCAATCTTGGTATTATCATCTGAGTAACAGGGAGCCTGACAATGAAGTCAGCGTATAAGGTTTTTCTTGTAGGATTATGTTCACTTTTTTTAGTCGCATGTGGTGGTGGAGGCAGTATTTCCGATGATGGTGGCGGTTCTACCCCGACGCCAGGTGTAGTTACTGTCACCCTTAGCATTTCTAATGCAGACATCTCTGCTTTAGCGCCTGCAGAAGTATCAGCCAAAGTTGTTGATTCAAAGCTAGGTGCTTTGGCTGGTGAACTAGTGACCTTTACACTGAGCAATTCCAACATTGGGTCCTTTGATCCTAGTGCAGCAACGGCATTAACGAATAGTGAGGGTGTTGCGACTATTATTTTAAATACTGCAACTATTGCTGGGGCTGGTACCGTCACAGGCAAAGTTGACACCGGAGAGTCCGGTAAAATTGGTTTTGTTATGAAAGGAGATGGCGGAGAAGCTGGCGGTGGAGCACAGGTTAACTTAGCTTTAACTGATGCAACTGGTTTGCCCATTCAAACAATTACGTCTTTGAATCCTGGTAAGTTGACTGCAACTATTACGGGTATTAATAAACCTACGATAGTCACTTTTGATAATGATATTGGAGACCTCCCAATTAAAACTGCGGTGACAAATAGTCAGGGCACAGCAAGTGTTGATATCTATGCAGGTAATACTTTAGGTGCAGGAACTATTGTTGCCTCTTTAGCAAGTGGTGAAAAAGGTAGTACAGTAGTGGTTGTAGGTGCTACAAATGTTGTCATGGGTAGTGGAAGTCCTTTTGTTGCTGGTAAAGCAAGTGTTAGTACTAGTGATTTAACCGCAGGTGGTACCGCGACTATTTCTGTTGTGATTCAGGACGATCAAGGTAAGCCCTTTACTCAACCTGTTGATGTTAATTTTTCCTCGGCTTGTTCAACTAAATCATCACCAGAAGCAATAATAAGTTCACCCGTACCTTCTGTGAATGGTGTTGCCACAACAACTTATCTTGCAAAGGGCTGTGTCGGAGATGACCCTATTAATGTGACTGCTAACGCAGGTGGATTAAATCTTTCTGCTACAGGCACTATTAAAGTGCTTCCTGCTAGCGTGGGAAGCATTATATTTATGTCTGCGACACCGCAAAATATCGCCATTTTAGGAACCGGTGGCTCAGAATCTTCTGAAGTCAAATTTAAGGTACTTGATACAAATAGTAATCCGGTAAGTAACCAGTTAGTAAACTTTAGTTTGAACACCACGACAGGAGGCATAGTGCTTGACCCATCAAGTGCGACGACTAACAATCAAGGTATTGTTCAGACAGTTGTAAGAACGGGGACTGTTGCTACTTCGGTAAGGGTTACAGGCGCTATCGCAGGTTCTTCGCCAGTTATTTCAAGTCAATCAAGTCAGCTAATTATCTCTACAGGGATACCTGATCAAGACAGCTTTTCGCTTTCGGCAACAGTCTTGAATGCAGAAGGCTGGGATGTTGATGGTACTAAAGTTACTGTTACCGCACGCTTGGCTGATGCATTCAATAACCCTGTACCAGATGGAACAACAGTCTCCTTTACCACTGAAGGTGGTTCAATTGAAGATGCTTGTCAGACAGTTAAAGGTACTTGTAGTGTCGTTTGGACCAGTCAGTTGACTAGGCCTGCAGGACAGTCCCTTATTGACGCTACAGGCGCATTAATTCGCAATCCTGTTGCAACTCTCGCACCTAACTTAGGTAATTACTATGGCCAAAAATATGGTGGTAGGGCAACTATTACTGCTACTGCGATTGGCGAAGAATCCTTTCCAGATCTAAATGGTAACGGCCGCTTTGACTCTTCTGAAGTGACAGCTTTTTTAACTCAAAAAGATGTTAGCGGTAAGCCATTTGATTTGGATGATGCTTTTAATGATTATAACGAAGATGGCTTTTTTAATCCTCAGCAAGCAGGTGGGCAAATTGGTGGAGAATTAGAAGAGTTAATCGATTTTAATTCCAATGGTGTTTTTGATGTAAAAGATGACAAATATAATGGTGTACTTTGCTCTGAGCCTGCACATGCAGCCTGTGCTGATGGAATTACAAATTCTAAATCTCTCTATGTTAGAGGTAGTTTAGTTTTAGTCATGTCAGGTAGTACAGCTTATGCAACGCCTATAAGCGATGTGCTTATCGATGATAGTTACAGTATAAGTAAAGATCAAAGCATTGATATTGTTGGCAAAGGTGCTGCTACTGTTTACTTCACTATATCTGACTTACATAACCAGCAAATGCCTGCAGGTAGTGTTGTTAGATTTAAAGCGAGTGCGGGTTCTGTTGCAAGTACCGCTCAATATATTTGGCCAAGTAGTAACTATAATGCGGGACGTGAGTTTAGCGTGACACTCAAAGGTGAAGAACAGCCTAATACAGGTACCTTTATTGTTGAGGTTGAAACACCAGGTGGGTTAGTTACTTCGGTGCTTTCTATTCCAATTAAAATTAACTAACTTTGAATGTTTATATCCTCGTAAAAAGAGCACTTAGGGTGCTCTTTTTATTTTAAAGTCGAGGTTTATTATGACGCACTGCTAAACATTAGGACCATTTAAACCTACCTCTGGAACTGGTAAACACTGCCTAGTTTCATGATCTGTGTAAGTTCATCCAGCGCGGTACGTGATTCAATAATCAGTTGCGGATCGGCTAAATCTTGGGTGGTTAATTTGTCACGGTAATGTTTTTCTACCCAAGAATTTAAGCGGGTGAATAAGGCATCATTCATTAGGGTATGTTGATTGACCGCGGTAACTTCTGTTTCATTCATGGCAACACGTAAGCGCAAACAGGCGGGGCCTCCCCCATTTTGCATGCTTTGCTTAACATCAAAGTAAAGGATTTGCTTGATTGGCGTATTTAACGTTAATAACTCATTTAAATAAGCAAATACGGCAGGATTTTCTTGGCAATCGGTTGGGGCAATAATGGCCATTTCGCCTGAGGGTAGCGTGATAATTTGCGTATTGAATAAATAACTTTTCACTGCATCCTTAATCGCGACTTTTGCCGTTGGCACTTCAATGAAATATAGCTCAGTGTCCATCTTTCGTTTGATTTCATCGATTTTACTCTGGGTATTTAAAAATGCTTGCTCATGATAGAAAAGCACATTTTGGTTACCGACAGCGATAACATCGTTATGGAATACACCTTGGTCAATGACATCAGGGTTTTGCTGGATGAAGACGCAGTTATCTTCTTCAAGCTGATGTAAACGCGCGATTGCCATTGACGCTTCTAAAGTTTGTCTGGCAGGATATTTTTGCGGTTTAGGTGCGTTCGGATTAGTCGCTTCTTGTCCATAAACAAACAGTTCAACGCCAGCATACCCGTATTCTTGGCAAAGGCGAGTGTGGTTTGCTGCGCCTTCGTCACCGAAGCTATTATGTTCAGGCAAGTGATTATGGTGATGAAAATAGTGGGGATCGCTGAAAGTTGCTGTTAAGATGCGCCCCGTTGTAATGGGTTCGATGCTGCGATGTAGCTTATCGACCAAATTTGCTGGGGTAAAATGCAGTTTGCCGTCGCGGGTGTCTGCGCTGGGGGAAACCGTTGCGGCATTAGCCGTCCACATGCTGGAGGCACTGCAACAGGCGTTCAGTAGTGCTGGTACCTCTTTAGCGGCTTGTTGTATTACATTTGCATCTGAACCTGAAAAACCAATTCGGCGCAATGTGTAGAGGTCTGGGCGCTCTTGAGGGGCTAATATTCCTTGAACCATGCCCATATCGGCCAGTGCTTTGGCTTTTTGGAGTCCTTGTTTTGCAGCAGCTTTGGGGTTGGAAACTAAGGCGGCATTGCTAAGTGAGGCGACATTGCCAAAAGACAACCCTGCGTAATTGTGTGTTGGTCCAACGAGTCCATCAAAATTCGCTTCAAAGTGCTTCATTGCTTATCCTTGTGATAGGGAAAGTTATTATTTGTTCATCTGGTCCCTGAGGGGACTCAGTATACTGAAGCTTTTCGAGTGCACAAGCGGACGGTTTTGTGCTCAAAGCGACTTTTTGACGATAAATGCATAACTATTTCTTGCTTGCTGGCAAATAATGAAATATTAGTTTTTAATTACGCATATTATATTTTTACATTTTTTCAACTTTGATTAAAAAGTGACTCGCTGGTACATATAAAAGAGGGATTAACTTGAAACTATCAGTACAACCCTCTATATATGGTGCCAATTTCCACCTTCTTGAGATTTTTTGGCGCAAATTAAACTATGGGTAAATCGCTAGTTATTGTCGAATCACCGGCCAAAGCTAAGACTATTAATAAATATCTTGGCAAAGAATTCATCGTTAAATCGAGCGTAGGTCACATCCGTGATCTGCCTACATCATCGACGTCAGAAGGCAATGAAAAGGTTAAATCCGCTGCCGAAGTTAAGAAGATGTCGCCAGAAGAAAAAGCTCAATATAAAAAGGTGAAAGATCAGCAAGCGCTAGTGTCTCGTATGGGCGTAAACCCTGAAAAGGGTTGGGCGGCTAAGTATCAAATTTTGCCGGGTAAAGAAAAGGTCGTTAAAGAGTTACAGGCATTAGCCGATTCTGCTGACCAAATCTATCTCGCAACCGACTTAGACCGTGAGGGAGAAGCTATCGCCTGGCATTTGCAAGAGGTGATTGGCGGCGATCCTTCACGGTATCAACGAGTTGTTTTCAACGAGATAACTAAGTCTGCGATTCAGGATGCTTTTAGTAAGCCGTCAACACTCGACACTAACATGGTCAATGCCCAACAAGCCCGTCGCTTTTTAGACAGAGTTGTGGGTTTTATGGTTTCGCCGCTTTTATGGAAAAAAGTCGCTCGCGGTTTGTCTGCCGGACGAGTGCAGTCAGTTGCCGTGCGTTTAGTGGTGGAACGTGAAAGCGAAATCAAAGCCTTTGTTCCTGAAGAATTTTGGGATGTACATGCACAGCTAACCACACCCGCACAAGAAGCGCTGCGGATGGAGGTGGTTAAGTATTTAGATTCTGCTTTTGAACCAATCAATGAGCAACAAGCCTTAGCGGCAGTGCAGGCCTTATCTTCAGCTAGCTTTAAAGTCATTTCCCGCGAAGATAAAGCGACACAAAGTAAGCCATCAGCGCCTTTTATTACGTCGACTTTGCAGCAGGCTGCCAGTACACGCTTAGGTTTTGGTGTTAAGAAAACGATGATGATGGCACAGCGTTTGTACGAAGCGGGCCATATCACTTATATGCGTACCGACTCAACGAATTTGAGTCAAGAAGCGCTAGAAAATGTGCGTGATATGATTGGCAAAGAGTTCGGCGCCAAGTATCTACCTGCTGAAGCTATTCGTTATGGTTCAAAGGAAGGTGCACAGGAGGCTCATGAAGCTATTCGTCCCTCAAATGTCCACGTCGAGGCCGCTGCGCTAACCGATATGGAACGTGACGCCCAGCGCTTGTATGAACTCATTTGGCGCCAGTTTGTTTCTTGTCAGATGACACCAGCCCAATATGATGCAACCAAATTAACCGTTAAAGCGGGCGATTACGAATTAAAAGCCACGGGTCGAACCCTGCGCTTTGACGGTTGGACACGGGTACAAACTGCGCTCAAGAAGAAAAATGAAGAGGACAACACCTTACCGTTTGTTAACCAAGGTGACGTGCTTTCATTAAATGAATTACAACCGAAACAACATTTTACTAAGCCGCCTGCACGATATAGCGAAGCGTCTTTAGTTAAAGAGTTAGAAAAGCGTGGTATTGGTCGTCCATCTACCTACGCGACCATTATTTCGACGATTCAAGAACGTGGTTACGTCAAAGTGGAAAACCGTCGTTTTTATGCTGAAAAAATGGGTGAGATCGTTAGCGAACGGTTAGTCGGTAATTTTGCTGATCTAATGAGCTATGATTTTACCGCCAGCATGGAACAGACCTTAGACGATGTGGCCCGTGGTGAGCTCGATTGGAAGAAAGTGCTCGATGGTTTCTACGCTGACTTTACCAAGCAATTAGAAAAAGCAGAGCGCGATCCTGAAGACGGCGGTATGCGTCTAAACCAAATGGTGATGACGAATATCAAATGTCCAACCTGTGGTCGTCCAATGGGGATCCGTACCGGTACAACAGGCGTATTCCTTGGTTGCTCTGGCTATGAGTTACCGCCTAAAGAGCGCTGTAAAACCACAATGAACTTAACGCCTGGCGTTGAGGCGATCAGCGAAAACAGCGAAGATGCGGAAACCGATGCACTGCGTGCTAAGCATCGTTGTAGTATTTGTGGCACAGCCATGGATAACTATCTGATTGATGAAAAACGTAAATTGCATGTTTGTGGTAATAACCCCATTTGTGAAGGGTATGAAGTCGAAGAAGGTCAGTTTAAGATCAAAGGTTATGAAGGTCCGCTGATTGAGTGCGATCGTTGTGGGCATGATATGGAATTGAAAAACGGCCGTTTTGGTAAATATTTTGGTTGTACTAACGAAGAATGTAAAAACACTCGTAAGTTACTTAAAAATGGCGAGGCGGCACCACCAAAAGAAGATCCAATCTACTTGCCTGAACTCAAGTGCAGTAAATCCGATGCGCATTTTGTCTTGCGTGATGGTGCAGCAGGTATTTTCCTCGCAGCCAGTACGTTCCCTAAATCACGGGAAACGAGAGCGCCATTAGTGGAAGAATTAGTGAAATACCGTGAATTGCTGTGGCCTAAGTACCAGTATCTTGCTGATGCACCAATCTGTGACGATGAAGGTAATAAGGCTGCTGTGAAATTTAGCCGTAAGACAAAAGAGCAATATGTTGCTACTGAAGTTGATGGTAAAGCGACAGGTTGGTCGGCGCATTATATCAATGGTAAGTGGGTGAGTGAGTCGACAGTTAAAAAAGCGAAGAAGGCTTAACTGTTTGATATGAAATAATAAAGCATATTCACAGTCTTGCATTGTGAGTATGCTTAACCATCTAAGGTATAGCTCACAAGTTAACGCTAATTAGTTGTTATCACACTATATCTGAGCCTCTCAACGAACAGATAGTGAGTACGATTGTAGCTATATAAATAGTCAGATTTCCCCGCCAATAAAAAGCCAAGTTATTAAAACTTGGCTTTTTATTGGCTTTCATTGCTGTTATATCAAGATTTTATCTGTAATGATTGAACATAAGCTCGAAACGAAAGCAAGGTTACCACTTCTTTTTCGGCTGAAACAACATATCGATATCGTCTTCTTCGTTTTTCGGTTTTGGTGCGCTTGGCTCTGATTGTTTTTGTGCTCCCATAATTTCATCTAATAGGAACTTTGCCTCATCGACTTTACGACCAATAAACGGGTCATTAGGGGTTTGGGCTTTAATAGCATGTAGCGTTGCCAAGGCTTTGGTGACCATTTGTTTGGAGGAGCCATATTGCTTCATAAAGCTTGCAGCACGAGCACGGGACAGCATAGAGTCAACATTGATCCTAAGTTGTAAGCTATCGATGCGATTTTCTTCCTGGGCAAACACGCCCGGATCGACTCTACCTTTATTATGTTCAGCGCGTAATATTGCTTTTAATTTCTTTAAGGTTTGTACTAGGACTAAAATTTGTTTGTCATTATCGGGCAATCTAAAATTCTCAATGGGAGGAACTTGAGCAGAGCTAGATTGCAATGTGGCAATTTGGCTTTTGAGATCGGCAAGACGACGTTGATAATCCGCCTGTTGTTGGCTTGCGCTTAAGGTTGTGGCAATTTCTAATGCATCTTGTACCCGACGATACAGAACCAGAATAATGTGTGTACTGCAAGGTATCATCCCCGTATTGGATAATACCGTTTCTGTTTCATCGATAATGGCGCGTTGACGAGCAAATTCAATGCGGCGCTCCGCCTCAGCACGCTCTTTTTGTTGTTGTATAACGTTAATTCCGATAACAAGCAGTAAAAGTGCACCGATGAGGATCAGAACAAAGGTGAATGTCATAGATGTTCCATTATTTATCCAATTGAGCTAATGCTACAATAAATCAATAAACTAGCATAGTTATCTTAGCCTAGGTTATCATTTCTGTCGTATGAATCTTTAGAGTTGTGTTCTATATTCCTATTTGCTTTAATTTTTACTATATACTATAACAATTGATTATAGCTGAGTGTGATTTTGGGACTCAGTGTTCGACAATATTCAGCGTGTTTGAGACAAGGATATAAGATGAAACTGCAACAACTCAGGTATATTGCCGAGGTCGTAAAACACAATCTCAATGTGTCGGCAACCGCTGAAAATTTGTATACCTCTCAACCTGGGATCAGTAAACAAGTTCGTATGTTAGAAGACGAATTGGGGATCCAAATCTTTGGCCGTAGTGGTAAACATTTAACTCATGTTACCCCAGCAGGGCAACAGGTGATTAATATTGCTAACGATATTTTAGGCAAAGTAGAAAGCATTAAAAAAGTCTCCGAGGAATACACTAAGCCGGATCAAGGTGAGTTAAATATCGCGACGACAGATACTCAGGCCCGTTACGCCTTACCGACCATAATCCGCCAATTTATTGATCGTTACCCTAAAGTCAATTTGCATATGCATCAAGGTACGCCGTCGCAGATAAGTGAGCAAGCAGCGCGAGGCGATGCGGATTTTGCTATTGCGACAGAAGCCATGCATTTGTATTCCGATCTGATTATGTTGCCTTGTTACCATTGGAATCGTTCGGTTGTCGTACCCAAAGATCATCCTCTGGCTACACGTACTCAAAAAATTACGATTGAAGATTTAGCGCGTTTTCCTTTAGTTACCTATGTATTTGGTTTTGACCGCGCCTCTGAAATTGAAAAGGCATTTAATCGTGCCAATTTAGAGCCGCGAGTGGTTTTTAGCGCGACCAGTGCCGATGTTCTGAAAACCTATGTGCGTTTAGGGTTAGGTGTGGGAGTGATTGCATCTATGGCAATTGATCCTAATGTGGATAAGGATTTAGTCGCTATTGATGCGGGTCATTTATTTACTCACAGTACGACCAAAATAGGTTTTAGAAAGGGGAGTTTCTTACGCAGTTATATGTATGATTTTATTCAGCACTTTGCACCACATTTGACCCGCGATGTGGTTGAAAAAGCCGTAGCGTTAAGGGATCAACAGCTTATCGATGAGATGTTTGCCGATAAAAATCTACCGATGCGTTAATTTTTTTCTTTCGGGACACAAAAATGCCGCTGATTTCAGCGGCATTTTTATGGAACATTCTCAGCCCTAGCAAAATGTCAGAAATTAAGATAAATCCACTCTATCCATCTCTAGCTGGGCGAGTGCAATAACTGCCTGAGTACGGTTGCGAACGCCTAATTTTCTAAAGATAGCAGTGGCATGGGCCTTAATGGTGGCTTCAGATACCCCTAAGTCATAGGCAATCTGCTTATTGAGTAAACCTTCGGCAAACATTTGCAGCACTTTATATTGCTGGGGAGTAAGATCCGAGAGTTTACTTGCCATTTTGTCGATATCATCATCTTCAATGGGAATGATTTCGGTACCTGCGGGTAGCCAAATATCACCAAATAATACTGCGCTCAGCGCTTCTTTTAGCATTTCCATCGATGCAGATTTGGGAATAAACCCGCTGCTGCCGTAATGGATTGCTCGGCTAATCGTATTGATATCCTCATGGGCAGAAATCACCACAACGGGAAGCTCAGGATAGTGAGAACGTAAATGGATCAGTGTCGAATAGCCGTGCGAGCCGGGCATTTGTAAGTCGAGTAAGACTAAGTCGTAGCTTACATTGTGTGCGTCCAAAACCGATTGTAGAGCTTCTGCACTGTCGGCTTCATACCATTGGGCCTGCTCAAAGGCACTGCTCAGTGCTTGACGTAGTGCATTTCTGAACAATGGATGATCGTCTGCGATAATAATATTTAAGTTTTCTTGCTTCATGGCTTTTATGATTATCTATGTGGCGCGTGAAGATTAAATCCAATGTAACAGAAAAGTAATCAGGGATCCTATTGCTTTATACAAGAACTGCGACAAAATTTTTATATGTTTCTGGTTGTTATACTTTAGCTTAGAGATTTTTGCGCAAAAACTGTCGCGTACTTGAGTATGAGATAAACCTTATTTAGCGGCTCAAGTACACTATTTTACTGCTTAAATATTATTCTGTCGTCCAGACCTGTGTTGGGTTTCGTTGTTCGTCTACCGCAACAAAGGTGAATACACCGCGAATGGCATGCTCTCGATGATCATGGTACATATCTTCAACGAAGATGTTTACCTCGACTTTTAATGAGGTATTACCAACATGGATCACTCGAGCAATAAGCTCGGCTAAGGTGCCAGCTGGAATAGGTTTCTTAAAATCAATTCTGTCTGAACTGACCGTTACTAGTGCTTTTCGGCAGAAGCGGGTGGCGGCAATAAAGGCGGTTTCATCCATCCATGCTAATGCTTCACCACCAAATAACGTATTGTGATGATTAGTGATGGAAGGAAAAACGGCCTTAATGACACGGGCTTCGGATTGATTAATTCTGTGCGCTATGGCATCTGGGAACGTTGGACTAGAAGTATCGGGTGAATTGGGCATACGGCAACCTGAGGTTATGCATTTTTAAAGAGGCAAAATTATAGTGAGTTTTGTCCTCGGATCATAGAATCACTTAGGCCATAACAATTATGGCCTTGTGATATAAGCAAAAGGCTCCCCAAAGGAAGCCTTTTATGGTTGAGTCGTTCGGCTATTTATTTTCCGCCAGACTTCAGCAATTCACGTCTGTCACGGGAAGCTTTAGCCAGATCCCGTAGTAGTTTTTCAGAGTCATCCCAGTGTAAGCAGGCATCGGTAATACTTTTGCCGTAACATAGGGCTTGGCCGTCAACCACTTTTTGATTACCTTCCTGTAAGAAACTTTCGGCCATAATCCCGGCGATCGCTGTGCTGCCTGCGCGCATTTGCGCCATGATCGACTCAGCAACGGTTAATTGCTTGAGATGATTTTTCTCGCTGTTTCCGTGGCTAAAATCCACAACCATACGCGGAGTGACATCCACAGATTCTAGCTTTAAACGCACTTCTTCAATATCTTGGGCGTGATAATTAGGTTTTTTACCACCGCGAAGAATAATATGTCCGAATGGATTACCATGGGTGCGATATACCGACATGGCGCCGTCTTTGTCCGGTGAATAGAATACATGTGGCACTTTAGCGGCACGAACGGCATCCACGGCAATATTGATATTCCCATCGGTGCCATTTTTAAAGCCAACGGGGCAAGACAGGGCTGAAGCCATTTCTCTGTGGACTTGGCTTTCTGTGGTGCGTGCGCCAATGGCGCCCCAGGTAATTAAATCGGCAATGTATTGACCATTCACCATATCTAAAAACTCAGTGGCGATGGGTAATTTTAGCTCTGTGATTTGCTGTAATAATTGGCGAGCAATACGCAGGCCTTTGTTTGGCTCAAAAGTACCGTCCAGATCAGGATCTGAAATAAGCCCTTTCCAGCCGACAATCGTGCGTGGTTTTTCAAAATAGACGCGCATTAAGATACACAAATCGTCTTTTAATTCTTGATGCAGGACCGCTAAACGTTGGGCGTAGTCGAGGGCGGCTTTGGTATCATGGATTGAACATGGGCCGATGATCACCAGTAGACGTTGATCTTCGCCCATGATGATCGCTTCAACCTCACGACGCTGTTGAACAAGGTAATCGGCTGCATCTTGGGTTAAGGGATACTCAGATGCCAGTTGTGCAGGTGAGATGACTTTAGCTAATAAGGTTGTACGTAATTCGTCAGTTTTAATGGTCATTCAAAATACCGAGCTTGCAGGCGGCGCTTTTCGCCGGATTGTTTCGGATTATAACGAATCGAGCCGAGTTGCACAGTGTCAATTGTGCTAATTCTCGGCATCTGTGCAATGAATTTGATTTAAGTTAGGCCTATTTAGCCTAAAAGAGCCAGAGAGTTACGACGCTATTGTTTTAGAACATATGACGTTCTAGCCCTGTGACATCTAATATCTTAGTGGCTATTTCTTCCACAGAATGATTGGTCGTGTCTATATAAGGAATACGTTCACGCTTAAACATCATTTCCACTTCTTTCACCTCTAAGCGGCATTGCTTTAAAGATGAATAACGGCTGTTTTCCATACGGCTCTGGCGGATTTCATGTAAACGCACAGGGTCAATTGTCAAACCAAATAGTTTTTTCTTATTGCGTTTAAGGTCTTCGGGTAATTTAAGGTTGTCCATATCATCTTCAGTAAAAGGGTAGTTTGCGGCCTTAATACCAAATTGCATCGACAAATATAAGCTCGATGGGGTTTTACCGCAGCGAGAAACACCCAGCAAAATTAAATCGGCTTGATCCATGTGTTTCATGGTCTGACCATCATCATTATCCATGGCAAAATTGATCGCATCGATGCGGGCCTCATAGCCGTGATTCGCCTTGCTATGGGTTCTATGTAAAACCGGAGAGGCGCTAACGCCTAAATGTTGCTCAAGTGGTGCCACAAAAGTATTTAAAAAATCATAATCTAATCCTTCACTGGAGTAGATGATGTCACGAATTTCGGCTTTTACGATGGAATGGAACACTAAAGGTCGTTCACCTGTTGTAATAAAACAATCATTTATTTGCCGCTTAACTTGCTCTGCTTTTGTTAACGTTTCGACAAATGGAATTGTAAGTGACTCAAATTCTAATGGAAATTGCGAGAGAACTGCATGTCCAAAAACTTCAGCTGTGATCGCTGTCCCATCGGAGATATAGAATACTTTTGGTGCCATACTGACCTCTTGTAGTAATAAAATTACAAATGAAATTATAGATTTACGCTTCTTCGGCAGGAGTGTAAAATGCCATTGCCCTCGTGTGAAGGGGCCACTGAAATAAACTTGCGGAGATAGAACTGTGCAGCAATACGTACTCTGGTATCAGGAATTAGGCATGGGTGACGTCAACTTAGTTGGCGGTAAAAATGCTTCTCTTGGCGAGATGATCAGCAATCTAGCTAATGCCGGTGTTCAAGTACCTGGCGGATTTGCGACTACTTCTTATGCGTTCAATGAGTTCCTTGAACAAAGTGGAGTAAACCAGAAGATTTATGACATTCTAGCCACACTGGATGTAGATGATGTCAATGCACTGGCAAAAGCTGGTGCACAGATCAGACAATGGGTTATTGACACCCCATTTCAACCAGCACTAGAGCAAGCCATTCGTGAAGCTTACGATAAACTTGCCGCTGAAACTAGCGATGCATCATTTGCTGTACGTTCTTCAGCTACCGCTGAAGATATGCCAGATGCCTCTTTTGCTGGTCAGCAAGAAACCTTCTTAAACGTGAAAGGATTTGACTCCGTTCTCGTGGCTGTCAAGCATGTGTTCGCGTCACTCTTTAACGACCGTGCGATTTCTTACCGTGTTCACCAAGGTTACGAACACCACGGTGTTGCTCTGTCTGCAGGCGTACAACGCATGGTTCGTTCAGACAAAGCAGCGTCAGGTGTGATGTTCACAATGGACACTGAATCTGGCAATAATGATGTGGTGTTTATCACGTCATCATTTGGCTTAGGTGAGATGGTTGTTCAAGGTGCGGTAAACCCTGACGAATTCTATGTTCACAAACCGATTTTGTCCCAAGGTCACAAAGCTGTTGTTCGCCGTAATATTGGCAGCAAGCTCATCCAAATGGTGTATTCCGATGATGCTTCTCACGGCAAACAAGTCAAAATTGAAGATGTTGCGGGTGATAAACGCCGCCAATTCTCTATCAATGATGATGAAGTGATGGAATTAGCAAAACAAGCCATGGTTATCGAGAAACATTACGGTCGTCCAATGGACATCGAATGGGCAAAAGACGGTAACGATGGCAAACTTTATATAGTGCAAGCCCGTCCAGAAACGGTTCGTAGCCGTGAAGATGTTCAATTAATTGAGCGTTACCACTTAAAAAGCCGTGGCGCGGTGATCTCTGAAGGTCGCGCTATTGGTCATAAAGTGGGCTCAGGTGTGGCTAAGGTACTCAGCTCTATCGCCGATATGGATCAAATCCAACCTGGTGATGTATTAGTTACTGATATGACAGACCCAGATTGGGAACCGATCATGAAGCGCGCCAGCGCCATTGTGACTAACCGTGGTGGTCGTACATGCCATGCGGCGATTATTGCCCGTGAGCTCGGCGTACCTGCTGTTGTGGGTTGTGGTGATGTGACTGACCGTATCAAAAATGGCCAGTTAGTGACGGTTTCTTGCGCCGAAGGTGATACCGGTTTCATCTACGAAGGTAAACAAGAGTTTGAAGTGATTTCAAATCGTGTTGATTGTTTACCCCCTTTGCCAATGAAAATTATGATGAACGTGGGTAACCCTGATCGTGCATTTGATTTTGCCCGTTTACCAAACGAAGGTGTGGGTCTAGCGCGTTTAGAGTTCATTATCAACCGTATGATTGGTATTCATCCAAAGGCACTGCTTGAGTTTAATCAACAGGATGCAGCGCTGCAGGAAGAAATCAACGAGATGATTGCAGGTTATGAATCACCCGTTGAATTCTATATTGCTCGTTTGGTGGAAGGTATTGCCTCTATCGGTTCGGCTTTCTATCCGAAGAAAGTGATCGTGCGCATGTCTGACTTTAAGTCTAACGAATACGCAAACTTAGTCGGCGGTGACCGTTATGAGCCAGAAGAAGAAAACCCAATGCTGGGTTTCCGCGGTGCAAGCCGTTATATCTCTGAATCATTCCGCGACTGTTTCGCCCTAGAGTGTGAAGCGATCAAACGTGTCCGTAATGACATGGGACTGAAAAACGTTGAAGTCATGATCCCATTTGTTCGTACCGTGAAAGAAGCTGAGCAAGTTGTAGGCCTATTGGCTGAGCAAGGTTTAGAGCGGGGTAAAGACGGTTTACGCGTTATTATGATGTGCGAAGTGCCTTCAAACGCCCTATTAGCAGATCAGTTCCTTGAGCATTTCGATGGTTTCTCTATCGGCTCAAATGACTTAACTCAGTTAACGCTAGGTTTAGATCGTGATTCAGGCATTATTAGTCATCTGTTCGATGAGCGTGATGAAGCCGTTAAGATGCTACTTTCTATGGCCATTAAATCGGCTAAAGCTAAAGGTGCTTACATTGGTATCTGCGGCCAAGGCCCTTCAGATCACGCTGATTTCGCTGGTTGGTTAGTGGAGCAGGGTATTGATACTGTGTCACTTAATCCTGATACTGTGATTGATACATGGCTGTATTTAGCCGAAGCTCACGGGTGATCTTCGTTGTAATTTTGTAAACATGTAAAAAAAGCCGCTTTTTAGCGGCTTTTTTTTGTTTATAATGACGCCATAACGATAATTAACTGAGCCACTCATGCTACCCCTGCTATCACATCAACAAACATTAGAGCCAGTGTATTTGGCATATCTTGATGCACTGGAGCAAAGTGCCTATTCCGGTGATATAGACAAGCGTTACAGTGCGCGGCTTGTTCAAGCAACCGATAATTCTGTCTATCAATTTTTACCTCAAGCGGTGCTCTATCCTAAAAATCAGCAGGATATTCAAATAGCACTAGCGCTGGCGGCTAAAGAAGCTTTCCTAGACGTCACTTTTAGTGCTCGCGGCGGCGGTACAGGTACTAATGGTCAGTCATTGACCCACGGCTTGATTTTAGATGTATCCCGTTATATGAACCGTGTGCTTGAAGTGAATGTAGAGCAAGGGTGGGTGAGGGTTGAGGCTGGGGTGATTAAAGATGCGCTTAACGATGCGCTGCGCCCACACGGTTATTTTTTTAGTCCTGATCTATCAACCTCAAATCGCGCCACTATTGGCGGCATGATTAATACCGATGCCTCTGGGGCGGGCTCGTTAGTTTATGGTAAAACCTCAGATCATGTGTTGGGGCTACGTAGCGTATTAATTGATGGCAGCGTATTAGACACTAAGCCTTTGGATGCTGGGCTTTTATGTAACCCTGATAACATAAGCGATAACCCGTTTGGGCAGAAACTCATTTCCGCTATTGCGGCTGTTTGCCGTGAAAAGCGAGCACTCATTGAAAATCAATTTCCCAAGCTCAATCGTTTTCTAACTGGTTATGATCTAAAACACGTGTGGAACGATGGCCTAACTCAGTTTGATCTCTCCCGAATGTTAACGGGCTCAGAAGGTACGCTTGCGGTCATTACCGAGGCAAAACTGAATATCACCCCGCTGCCCACCGAGCGCGCTATGGTGAATATTAAATACGATTCCTTCCAATCGGCACTGCGTCACGCGCCATCTTTGGTCGCCGCGCGGGCGACTGTGGTTGAAACCGTCGATTCTAAAGTCCTGAATTTAGCCCGAGAGGATATTGTCTGGCATTCGGTTGCTGATCTTATCCAAGAAGTGGCGGGTAAAGTGATTGATGGCCTCAATATGGTCGAATTTGCAGGCGACACTGTAGAAGTTGAGCAAAAGCTTGCGAGTCTTGAAGCGGTATTAACTGAGCAGATCAATAGGGGCGAATGCGGTGTATTGGGTTACCAAGTGACGCAAGACAAGCCGAGTATCGAAAAAATTTACGGCATGCGTAAAAAAGCCGTTGGTTTATTGGGTGCCACCAAAGGGCGCCGTAAGCCCATCGCCTTTGCTGAAGATACTGCTGTACCGCCCGAAAAACTCGCCGATTACATTATGGAGTTTAGGGCTGTACTCGACGGTCATAATCTGCAATACGGTATGTTTGGGCATGTGGACGCGGGCGTGCTGCATGTGCGCCCAGCGCTTGATATGTGCGATGTCGAAGATGAGAAGTTACTGCGGGTGATTTCTGATCAAGTCGCGGCACTGACGCTCAAATATGGCGGCTTGATGTGGGGCGAGCACGGTAAAGGCGTACGCGGTGAATATGGCCCGTCGGTATTTGGTGATGAGCTTTATGGTGTACTGCAAGATATCAAAGGCTTGTTCGATCCCGATAACAGACTCAACCCGGGTAAGTTGGTTGCGCCTAAAAAAGTGGGAGCCTTGTGTTACGACATCGACAGCGTGAAGCGCGGAAAATTTGATAGACAAATTCCCGTTGAAGTGCGTGATGCATTCCCCGACGTCATGAATTGTAATGGTAATGGCCTGTGTTTTAACTACAGCAGCTATTCGCCTATGTGTCCGTCGTTTAAAGTGACGGGTGATCGAGTTCAGTCACCTAAAGGGCGCGCAGGCCTTATGCGTGAGTGGTTAAGGTTATTAGAGGCCGAAGGCATTGATGTTAATGCACTCGCCAAAGCGAAACCCTTTGGCATATTGCAGCGCATACAAAATACCATCAATGCTAAACGTGATTATGATTACTCCCATGAGGTCATGGAGTCGCTTAAAGGCTGTTTGGCTTGTAAAGCCTGTTCAGGACAATGCCCGGTCAAAGTGGATGTACCTAAGTTTAGGGCACAGTTTTTTAATATCTACTATCAGCGCTATTTACGCCCAGCTAAGGATTATCTTGTCGCGGGTATTGAAGACAACTTACCCCTGATGGCTGCTGCGCCGCGACTGACCAACTTTGCTGCCCAAAATCCGTTAAGTCAGTGGATTATTAAAAAAGCTATTGGCTATGTGGATGCGCCAGCGTTATCTGTGCCTACCTTAAAACAACGGTTAGATGGTCATCCGAGCCGTGGCTATGACTTAGCTGCATTGCAGTCTATCCCTGAAAGTGAGCGATCGAAGTTTGTGCTGGTAGTACAAGATCCGTTTAACAGTTTCTATGACTCAGGTCTTGTGTTTCGTTTTATCCAGTTGATTGAAAAACTCGGTTTAAAGCCCGTGTTATTACCCTTTAAACCCAATGGCAAGCCGACACATATTAAAGGCTTCTTAGATAAGTTTGCCAAAACGGCGCAGTCGAGTGCGGATTTTTTGAATCAAGTGCAAAAGCTTGGTATGCCAATGGTGGGGATTGATCCTGCTTTAGTGCTGTGTTATCGGGATGAATATAAAGAGGCATTAGGTGAAAACCGCGGTGATTTTGAGGTTAAGCTAGCTAATGAATGGCTACTCACAGTGATCAAGAACAAACCTGCTAACTCGCCGCAAGATAAGCAATATACCTGGTTTAGTCATTGTACTGAGTCGACGGCCAAGCCAAATACTGCCAATGAATGGACTAAAATTTTTGCCCATTTCGGCGCGAAATTAAACACAGTCAATTTAGGTTGTTGTGGTATGGCGGGGACTTATGGTCATGAGGAGGAAAACCTAGAGCGCTCTAAGGCGCTGTTTGATATGTCATGGCAGCAAACCTTAGCGAGAATTGAGCCGCCGCAAGTATTAGTGTCTGGCTATTCTTGCCGTAGCCAAGTGAAACGCTTTGCGGGTTACAAGCCAAAACATCCTCTGGAGGCCTTGCTCGAGTTAGTAAACGCGTAATGGTCCTTATTACAGTAAGGCCGTAATTATCCTTACTGGTATATCCAAGTTTTGAATGTCACACTAAAGCCAGCCGCAAGGCTGGTTTTTTTATGGATAATGGAGGTCCTGATGGAAAAGATGACTGACAGTATTCACCACACACTCAAAAAATTCGCCGCCAATAGTGCATTAACAACTACTGCGCCGCTGTGCAGTGATGCACCACTGTTTGAAATTAACGCTCTGGGTGATTGGACGTATTTAGGGTCATCGCTGCCAGCTAAATTTGCTAAATTGTTCGCCAGTATTTTACATTGCATCGATGAGGAGTATTTCTTAATTACTCCTGTTGAGAAAGTGCGAGTGTGGGTTGAAGATGCACCACTGCTGATTGTTGATTTTGAGCGGGTGCAGTCCCAGATGCGATTAAATGTAAAAACTAGCATTGAAACAGAACACCATAATATCGATATAAAGCAAATGAAACTCACCGATGACAGTGTTTATTTGCCGCTTGAACGCGGTTTATGGGGAAAATTAGGCCGCGCTTGTTACTACAATTTTGTGAATGAATTCAATTTATCCGCTCTAGGTGAAGAATGATTCCGCGGGGTAATAGCATAATTTGCAGTGTTCTTAGCTAGTTTATTGCGGGTTAAGTGGTAGTATTAAAACTGACTCTGTGTTCCTATGATGGCGCTTGGGGGAAGTGAAAAAGCGTTAAAACCTTTGTTGTAGGAGGTGCTGTTTGAATCGTAATGAAAGCTTAGGCTATCTTGTATCCCACTTAAATATCGAGCTGCAAAATGAGCTTGATCTGCAACTTAAGCGATATCAACTCGATATAAAACTGTGGCCTGTGCTGTTTGCTTTGTGGCAAGAAGAGGGCATAAGCCAAACTGAACTTTCTAAGCGTTGCGATGTGGCAAATTATACTATGACGCGGCTACTGGATCAGTTACAGGTTCAAGGTCTGATTACCCGCCATCAAGAAGCCGATAATCGGCGCGCATTTCAAATATTTTTGACCGATGAAGCCAAAGCGTTAGAGCAAGATCTTATTTGCGAAGCTGAGCGGGTTAACGAAAAATTCCTCTCTAATCTCAGTGATGAGGAACAGCAGCAGTTCATCTTACTGTTAAATAAAATCAATCGGTTGACTTAGCTATTGTGAATTGAGTCGATATGGTGGGTAACTGTCGTTAAGCAGTTTTTACTTCTATCCTTATGCGTTAGTTCAATCTTATTATTCCAGTTTAATCCCGTCAGTCATTACTCAGTTGGATTAACTGGATTGATCAATTGAAATAAAGTGCAAAGACGCAGAGCAGGCTGACGGCTATTACGCAGTGCTGAAGATATCGACGGCTGGCTAATAAATTTTGTTTACCCTGTTTAAGGCTGGCGACGAGTCTATGTTGCTTATAAATACGGCACATGAGTTCATCAGTTTGGGGATCGATAAGTAGCTCAAATTTGCAAGGGGCGCCATCTTTGAGCTGAATATTATGTTCGCTCTGAGGTTTAAAGTTGAGTTTGTGTGACACCATCTGCCCATTGACAAAGACCCGCTCTAAACCGCACCAATTACTGGCTTGCAGTTCAACAACATCTTGGTTGAGATCATACTTGAAACGGATCATAGCCCTATCCTATGCTGGGATCTGATAGGTTAATTCAAGCAGACAAATATGACGTTTTCCAGCGCGATTAAATGAATATTCTGTGTCGAAATTAAAAGTGCGGCTAAACCATGAGCTTAGTGATAGATTAAATTCTTGATAACAAAAAAGCGACCAGAGGTCGCTTTTTTCAATATTTGACGGGCATAATAAACGAGCAGAAAAATTACTGCTTAGCGGCTTCAATTATGGCTTTAGCCATTTCATCAGCAACAGCGCCGGTTGTACGGTTCTGTGCATCGGCTTGGCTGAAGATCTTCAGCAGCGTGTTGTAAATTTCTTCTACTTTGGCGGTCGATTTAGCCGCGTCATAATGTTTTTCGAACGACACGTTAATGATGCCGCCTGCGTTGATCACATAGTCTGGTGCATACAGTATGCCCATTTCTTTCAAGTGTTCACCGTGACGAACTTCGGCTAATTGGTTGTTGGCACAACCTGCGACAATTTTTGCTTTCAGTTGCGGTAAGGTCGCATCGTTTAAGGTCGCACCAAGGGCGCAGGGGGCGTACACATCCACATCCTGCGAATAGATGTCTTGAGGTGCGACGACAATTGCGCCAAAGTCGGTGGCAACTCTGTCTAACGAGGCTTGATGAATGTCAGTAACAATCAGCTCTGCGCCTTCGCCATGTAAATGTTTACATAGATAGTAGCCTACGTGACCTACGCCTTGAACGGCGATTTTAAGGCCTCTTAGGCTGTCTAAACCTAATTTATGTTTTACTGCTGCCTTGATGCCTAAATAAGTACCAAGGGCGGTGAAGGGCGATGGATCGCCACTCTTACCTTCAAGACCTGCCATATAAGGGGTTTCTTCATGGGCTATCATGATGTCAGCCGTGGTAGTGCCAACATCTTCCGCTGAATAGTAGCGTCCACCTAGGCTATTAATAAAACGGCCAAAGGCGCGGAATAGGGCTTCGCGATCTTGTCTTTTCGGATCGGCAATGATCACTGATTTGCCACCGCCCATGGTTAAACCTGCGAGGGCGTTTTTGTAAGTCATGCCACGAGAGAGGCGTAATACGTCAGTCAGGGCTTCATCATCCGATTGGTAATTCCACATCCGGCATCCACCCACTGCAGGGCCTAGGTTGGTGTTATGGATGGCGACAATGGCCTTTAAGCCACTTTCTTTATCATGACAGAATACGACCTGTTCATGTTCGTCAAAGGATACATGATTAAATACAGCCACGTGAATTTCTCCGCTATACACAATGAAAAAGCCGACGAGGTGAGTCCCATCGACTGCTTGTTATATTTATTGCAGAACCATAGCATTTAGCGATACTCTCAACCATGCATAATAACCGAATAAATACATTATTTGTGGCAATTTAGCTTTCCACTTTACGTAAACGTAAGCTTTGCGGTTGAAAATGGATTGTACTGAATTTAATGTAACGAATAGAATGAATCGCGCACTGATCCCAAGAATTAGGCTCGCGTTATAACAATAAGATAGGACGGAAGTATGACTGAACAAGCTGTCGACCAGACTCAACAAAATTTATCAGCTGAAGAAATAGAAAAGCTGCGTCAAGAGTGGGTCAGAACTCAATTTCAAAAAGCCAATCGTTTTCTCGCTGAAAAGGGTGTTATTCCAAGCAAAGTATTGGCCGATGAAAGCCGTTATCTTGCGCCTTATATGGCGATTTGGAAGATGGAATCAAAGCGTCCAAGCAACAAAACCTATTGGGTGATGTCAGGTGATTTACCGTCGGATTTCGTCGATGTGAAAGTGGCGGCAACGGCCCGTGATGCCGTGCGTCATTTCTCTATGATGTGGCAAATGCAGGCGGAAAACTTAGTGCGTTCGGGGGCTACCCGTGATGCCACTCAGGCTAAATTTGCTCAACTACTGGTATCGCGCGCCGAGAGTTTATATCGTATGCACAACGACGATAAACTGTGGAATGCTTAAACTCAAATGAGCTGATACGGTCACTTGTGTTGATTTATCAAAATAACGGCATAAATAACAAGAAGGCACTCCGTTGAGTGCCTTTTTTATACTGACTTTCTATGTTGATTTCTTATGTTAATTATAAGGTTATCGAACAAAGTCGATAGGGCTTATTCTTCGCTGTCGCTCAAGTAGTAGAAACCTTGATTGATGAGTTTCAACAGTAAGGCTTGGACTTCTTCATGCTGACATATTTCAGTTGCTTCATCGGCGCTTAAGCTGACTTTATCGCTTAACTGTGCGATTACGTCTGCCGGTGTATTGGGCAGTTCATGCACATCACCATTAATGAATAATCGCGGCGTGGAGTCATTTTCGAGGCGCAATACTTTCAAACCGCCGATACGGCTGACGCCAGCACCTTGGGCGAAGGCATCTTGCAAATCTTCAATGCTGTAAGCTTCTTCACCTTCACACAAATCAAGTTCGAAACGGTTCTGACTGAGCAGCTTACCTAACACGATTTGGTAGCTATTGGGATCTTGGCTCAGTTGACTCAAGAGTGACATTATGCCCACTTGGTGATCTTGGCTGACAATACCCGCTGAACTCGGTTCCGTTTGCGACGTGAAACGCTGCTGACCTAAGTTATTGTCGAGCAGATAATCAGCGATTTCACTCACCAGTTCTTGCTGGCTAGGTGCACGGAAACCGATAGAGTAACTCATTGCCACTGTTAGGGTTTCGCCGCAATGTGGGAAACCAGGTGGGATATAAAGCATGTCGCCTTTTTCTAACACTACATCGATAATGGGTGTGAAGTCTTCCACCAGCGGCGAGTTTGGATTGCCGCCACGGCGTTGTTGTGGGGTATTGTCGCCCACAGTCCAGCGACGCTCACCTTCGCCTTGAATGATAAACACATCGTAGTTATCGACGTGCGGGCCGACACCGCCACTTGGGGTTGCAAATGATGCCATCAAGTCATCGAAGCGCCAGTCAGGTAAAAAGCGCAGCGCTTCAACTAACGGCTGCGAATCGGGATACCAATGGTTGACCGCTTGCACTAATAACTGCCAATGGGTTTCACCATAGCTGTCGTAATCTTCAAACGGACCTTGCACTACTTCCCAATTATTGTCTTTGGTGACGACGATGCGTGAAGAGATTTCTTCTTCGCAGGCAAGGCCTGCTAATTCATCGGCGCTGATTGGATCTTCAAACTGCGGAAACGCTTTTTTGATCAGCAGGGGTTTCTTTTGCCAGTATTCACTAAGAAACTGGGCGATATCGAGATTAAGTGTATACATAGTGTTAAAAAAGGCGACCACATCGCGGTGATGTGGGTCGCCTTAATCCTTATTTCTGTTTAAGAAAGAGTATTATCCGTCGCCAACTTCTGTTAATAACTAATGTCAGTTAATAACCAATTTTAATTAATAACTTAGTTAAGTTCGTCGACAAACGTTTCGGCGCGGCCAATGTAATTGGCTGGCGTCATTTTCTTCAGTTCAGCTTTCACTGAGTCTGGTAATTCAAGTCCGTCAATAAACACTGACAGTTGCTGCGCGTCGATACGTTTACCGCGCGTCAGTTCTTTTAATTTTTCGTATGGCTTTTCAATGCCATAACGACGCATTACCGTTTGTACGGGTTCTGCTAACACTTCCCAGTTGTGATCTAACTCATCACGCAGGTGCGCTTCGTTGACTTCTAACTTGCTGATGCCTTTTAAGGTCGCTTGATAAGCGATTAACGCATGGGCAATACCCACACCTAAGTTACGCAGCACAGTCGAGTCGGTTAAGTCACGTTGCCATCTTGATAACGGCAGCTTAGACGCTAAATGTTGCATTAGTGCGTTAGCGATACCTAAGTTACCCTCAGAGTTTTCAAAATCGATGGGATTAACTTTGTGCGGCATAGTCGATGAACCGATTTCACCGGCGATAGTGCGTTGTTTGAAGTGTCCTAGGGCGATGTAACCCCAAATATCACGGTCAAAGTCAATCAACACAGTGTTGAAACGGGCAACCGCATCAAACAATTCGGCAATGTAATCGTGTGGCTCGATTTGCGTTGTGTAGGCATTCCAGTGTAGGCCTAGGTTTGTCACAAAACGCTCAGACAGTTCATGCCAGTTGACTTCTGGATAGGCAGATAGGTGAGCATTGTAGTTACCGACGGCGCCGTTCAGTTTACCCATGATTTCAACATTGGCGATTTGTTTGATTTGGCGCTCAAGGCGCATAGCCACGTTCGCCATCTCTTTACCAAGTGTTGATGGTGAAGCGGGTTGGCCATGGGTACGTGACATTAATGGCACAGAGCGATATTCAATCGCCAGCTTTTTAATCGCTGTCAGCAACTCGTTGCAGTACGGCAGTAATACTTGCTCACGGGCTTCAGTCAACATTAAACCGTGGCTTAAGTTGTTGATATCTTCGGAAGTACAGGCAAAGTGAACAAACTCACCCACAGCCGCTAATTCGGCATTGCCCGCGATTTTTTCTTTGATGAAGTATTCAACCGCTTTCACATCGTGGTTAGTGGTGCTTTCGATAGCTTTAACACGCAGCGCATCTTGTTCGTTGAAATTATCTTTAATGCCATCAAGCACTGCGATAGCAGCTTCGCTCAATGGTGGCACTTCGGCGATGTCGGGGCAGTCTGCTAACAGTTTTAGCCAATTGATTTCAACCTGAACACGGTACTTGGTAAGACCGAACTCGCTGAAAATCCCTCTCAATGGCGCGGTTTTACTACCATAACGACCGTCTACCGGAGAAATAGCCGTTAGTGCGGAAAGATCCATGTGAAGCTCCTTGATGAACGCTAATTTTATTATAGGGTAAGACTTTTCTTGGCTGTATCGACTATGGCTTTGCGGGCGAAGACTAAGTGTCGACGTTTACCGCCCAATTGACGCCAAAGTACCGCGCTACGTATAGCGGCAAGCAATAGAGCACGAATTTTATGTTGCACGATAGGGCGCTGCAAACACACGGGATTACCCGATATTTGGATTTTGGGCCCAAGGTTACTGATGATGTCACTGTAAATGCTGGCAAGGTTGGCAACGACTTGCTCGTCGGTGATCGCAAAATGATGTAGCTGGCGATTCACTTGATTAATACGCTCGGCTAGCATGCCTAACCCGCTATTTGACCGTACGAGTTTTCGCTCTAAGGTTAACACGCCAACTAAATAACGGGTAACTTCGACATCTTTTTGACTGTTGTCACCGAGCTGATTAAGGATCAGCATATAGCCTTTTTGCAATACGACTTTGTCTGGATAGACATCAGCGGTATTGTCAGGTTCCGTGACAAGAATGGTGTTTAAGCTCGCCGCGAGCTCGGTATTATCTAATTCGCCATGGCGGGCTAAATGTTGAACTTGGGCAATGGCTTGCAATATTCCAGCAAACGCCATAGTCCGATTAACTAGTTGCTCGTTCACGCTTTACCCTCGGATCAGTTGATCGATAATGCCACCGCCTAGGCAGACTTCACCCTCATAAAATACCGCAGACTGCCCTGGCGTCACCGCCGCAACTGGCTCATCGAAGATAACCCGCAAGGTGTGCTCATCTGTGTAGGTCAGAGTGCAAGGCACGTCTTGTTGGCGATAACGGGTTTTTACTGTGATATGACAGCCATCGACAGGTCCGATTCTATCCACCCAATGCAGCTGGTTGACTGTCATGCCGGTCGACATCAAACGGGGATGGTGTCCGCCTTGACCTACGATCAATACATTGCGCTCAAGATCTTTATCGACTACATACCAAGGATCGTCATTGCTATTTTTCATGCCGCCAATACCTAGCCCTTTACGTTGGCCTAAGGTGTGGTACATGAGTCCTTGGTGTGTGCCTATGACTTCGCCTTCAGGGGTTTCGATATTGCCAGGCTGCGCCGGTAAATAAGTCCCTAGGAATTCAGTGAACTTGCGCTCGCCGATAAAGCAGATGCCAGTACTGTCTTTTTTATCATGGGTGATTAAGCCCATTTCTTTCGCTATTTCACGCACTTGATGTTTTTCAAGCTCACCGACAGGGAACAGGCTACGTGCCACTTGCTCGTGGCTTAAGGTGTAGAGGAAATAACTTTGATCTTTATTGCCATCAACGCCGCGGAGCATTTGCGTACTGCCGTCGCTATTGTCGCGACGGCGAACATAGTGGCCCATGGCGATGTAATCGGCGTCGAGGATTTCATCGGCAAATTCTAAAAATGCCTTAAACTTGATTTCTTTGTTGCACATAATATCGGGATTTGGCGTGCGGCCCGCTTTGTATTCGGCGAGGAAATACTCAAATACATTGTCCCAATATTCAGCAGCAAAGTTGACTGTGTGTAGCTTGATCCCGAGCTTGTCGCACACGGCTTGGGCATCTTTTAAATCTTCAGCGGCGGCACAGTACTCGTTGTTGTCATCTTCTTCCCAGTTCTTCATGAAAAGGCCTTCAACCTGATAGCCTTGCTGCATAAGCAAATAGGCTGAAACAGATGAATCTACACCGCCGGACATGCCGACAATGACTTTTTTTCCTGTATGAGTGGGTTCGATTGATGTCATAAATCCTAAAAACCATTGAGTATGTGTGTTGGCTAGGTGGTTGAATTTAAGCCGCGAAATAGAGCGCGTAACAAAAATACGTACCTAACTTAAAATCTGGGGTTAACCTAAAAATATGGGCTAACTTAAAAAATCCAAGTTAACTTAAAAAATTCGGGTGTAGTGCGCTGCTCGTTGCTAAATCAAACTTTGATAGCCCTATCAAAGAGCGTTAGCTCTATCAAACAGAGTTGGCCCTATAGCGGTCATTTCTAACTCGCATTTGCGGCCTACTATTTAGTCGCATAGAGGCTGACAGGCAGTAACAGATGCATAAGTTTAGCAAGCTGTTTACGCGGGGCGGTATTCTATCACGCCTTGCTCGCTTGGGCTATCGTGAGGCGGTCACTATTGAGTAAGCTAAGGGGATAAGTTTGGCCAGTCTGTGCGTGATTGAGATAGTCCTTTAGGCAATCGAGCACTAAGGGGCTGCGCAGTAAAGATGACTTAGCTTCTATCTGCGCAAAACTCAGCCAGTGCGCACTGTGGATAGCTTTGTCCTGCGGAATAGGTGAGGGCATCTCATCTAACTGCACTAAGAAGGTAAAGCGCACAAAGGCCAGATCTTCACTGGCGCTAAATTGATAAATGCCGACGAGTCCTTGGGGGTTAAGTGATAGCCCCGTTTCCTCAAACACTTCGCGCTCACAGGCTTGGATTAAACTTTCATTTGCTTCTAAGTGGCCCGCTGGCTGATTAAAGCGCTGTTCGCCTTCAATCCACTCTTCCACCATCAGATATTTGTCCTGTGAAGTTGCATGAATAATACAAGCGACGGTCACATTGGGTTTATATCGTTGACTCATGGTGCCTCCTTTGAGTGGATTTAAGCCGCAGAAACTTGGCTGAAATTTAGACTTCATCACCGAGGCGAATGCATTTATGCTCGCCCGATGGCAAATTATCTAGACTCCATTGGCCTATTTTATAACGGATTAATCTTAAGGTCGGAAAACCGATATGCGCTGTCATGCGTCTGACTTGGCGGTTACGACCTTCATGAATTTGGATTTCTAGCCAAGTCGTCGGGATATTTTTGCGTTCTCTCACTGGCGGATTACGTGGCCAAATGTCGGGTGAATCCATGATTTTGACTTTAGCAGGCAGCGTTATACCATCATTTAATTCAACGCCTTGGCGCAGTTTCGTCAGTGCATCTTCCGTCGGGACGCCTTCTACTTGCACCCAATAGGTTTTAAAGGTTTTCTTTTTCGGCTCAGTCAGCCTTGACTGTAATTGACCGTCATTGGTCAGCAGCAACAGGCCTTCACTGTCCCTGTCTAAGCGGCCTGCGGCATACACATCAGCAATCGGGATATAGTCTTTTAGGGTCTTGCGACCTTGTTCATCGGTAAACTGGCAAAGTACATCAAAAGGCTTATTAAACAGCACAATAATCGGTGCGAGCGTTTGGCTTTGCACCGGTTTTGCCGCCGCAATTGCGCGTCGATTGGGATTTTTAAAGGGTTCTTTCTTCAAACTGCCATTGGCATTACGCGCCGGGGCTACTTTACCATCTACGGCGGTAGCGCGGTTGGCTGGGCCTCTGCTCGCGGGCTTAGCGGGTTTAATCGGGCTCTTGGCTGGGGAACTTGCGCTGGAATTGGCACCTTTAGGTGGAAACTTGTTTTTGGTCATACTTTTGCTAACAGGAGGTTGAGACACGCTTACCTGACTTGATTGAGCCGTTAATGTGGCCATAGTGTACTTGGCATTCGCCGTTAGTGGAATTTGAATATTATTGTGAATGCTCTATGATGTCGGCCAGAAAATGTGATCTGTGCCTAAAGGTTTATTAGTCGTTGTAACAAATTTTAGCTTGTGCGCAAAGGCAGAAGGGCACTGAGAATTTGAAAGGTTAAGGCGTGGTCGATTGCCTTGATTGATATTTTCACTGTGCTCAGATTTGTTCGCCATGCTATAAAATTATTATAAAAAATATTAAATTTTACAATAATGTAGGATGTACCATGAAAGATAACTCATCAACAATTATTTACACTGAAACAGACGAAGCGCCAGCACTGGCCACCCTCTCACTCTTACCTATCATCAGAACGTTTACCGACGCCGCGGGCGTTGCGGTTGAAACCCGTGATATCTCGTTATCGGGCCGTATTATTGCCAGTTTCCCTGAGCAACTGACCGATGCGCAAAAGATTGGCGACCATCTGACTGAGCTTGGCGAGTTAGCGAATCAGCCAGAAGCTAACATCATCAAGTTACCGAATATCAGTGCTTCGATTCCACAATTAAAAGCCTGTATCCTTGAACTGCAGCAAAAAGGTTATGACATCCCTCACTATCCGGATGAGCCAAAAACAGACGCTGAAAAGTCAATTAAGACACGTTATGACAAGATCAAAGGCAGTGCGGTAAACCCAGTACTGCGCGAGGGGAACTCAGATCGCCGCGCCCCATTATCGGTGAAAAACTTCGCCAAGAAAAACCCGCATTCAATGGGTAAATGGGCTAAAGATTCTCAGTCACATGTGGCTCATATGACCGAAGGTGACTTCTACGGTAGTGAGCAGTCTGTGACTTTATCTGATGCTGGCAGCGTAAATATCGTGCTGACCCAAAAAGATGGTCAAGAAGTGGTGCTCAAATCTGGTCTTAAGTTGCTGGCTAGCGAAATTATCGATGCAGCAGTATTGAGTAAAAAAGCCCTAGTGAGCTTCTACGAACGTGAAATTGAAAACGCTAAAGCTGAAGATGTGCTGTTATCGCTGCATCTGAAAGCCACTATGATGAAAGTGTCTGATCCTATTATGTTTGGTCACGCCGTGAAGGTGTTCTTCAAGCCAGTATTTGACAAACATGCAGTGTTATTCGCTGAGTTAGGTGTGGATGTTAACAACGGTTTTGGGGATGTTTATGCCAAAATCGCGACTTTGCCAGCAGATGCCCGTGCAGAAGTAGAGGCGGATATCGCGGCGGTTTACGCAGCGCGTCCAGCATTGGCTATGGTTGATTCTGACAAGGGCATTACCAACTTACACGTGCCAAGCGACATCATTATCGATGCTTCTATGCCTGCTGCGATTCGTTCATCTGGCCAAATGTGGGGACCAGACGGTCAACTGCATGACACTAAAGCTATGATCCCAGATCGTTGCTATGCCGGTATCTACCAAGAAACGATAGCTTTTTGTAAAGAGCACGGTGCTTTCGATCCTAAAACCATGGGCAGCGTGCCAAACGTGGGCTTGATGGCGCAAAAAGCGGAAGAATATGGTAGCCACGACAAGACGTTTGAAATTCCCGCTGACGGTGTGGTGAATGTTGTCGATGCCAGCGGTAAGGTATTGATGAGCCATAACGTAGAAGCGGGCGATATCTGGAGAATGTGCCAAGTTAAAGATGCACCTATCCGTGATTGGGTCAAACTGGCAGTGCGCCGTGCCCGTTTAAGCAATACACCCGCGGTCTTTTGGTTAGATAGCAAGCGTGCCCACGATGCGCAAATCATTGCGAAAGTGCAGCAATATCTGACAGAGCATGACACTAATGGCTTAGAGATCAGCATTATGTCTCCAGAAGAAGCGACGCGTTTCTCCTTGGTCCGCATCAAAGAAGGCAAAGATACTATTTCAGTCACAGGTAACGTTTTACGTGACTACCTGACGGACTTGTTCCCAATCCTAGAACTGGGCACCAGTGCTAAAATGCTGTCAATCGTGCCGTTAATGAACGGTGGCGGTCTATTTGAAACAGGTGCGGGTGGCAGTGCACCTAAGCACGTGCAACAGGTTGAGAAAGAAGGTCACTTACGTTGGGATTCTCTCGGTGAATTCTTGGCTCTGGCTGCGTCTCTTGAGCATTTAAGCCAAACTGTAGGTAATCCAAAAGCACAAGTATTGGCAGATACCTTAGATCAAGCCATTGGTCAATTCTTAGATAGCAACAAATCGCCATCAAGAAGAGTCGGTGAGCTGGATAACCGTGGCAGCCATTTCTACTTAGCAATGTACTGGGCACAAGCCTTAGCAGCGCAGACAAATGATGAGCAGTTACAAGCACACTTTATTCCTTTAGCACATGCGTTAAAGGCAAATGAGCAAGTGATTGTGGCTGAATTAGCGACGGCACAGGGTGCGCCAGTCGATTTAGGCGGTTATTACCGTTTAGATGCGGCTAAGGCTGAAAAAGCCATGCGCCCAAGCGAAACGTTAAACAAGCTGTTGATTGCTTAATCTCGCTAATTTAGCTATTGGATGGCGAGCGCGTTAGCATAAGTCATCAAAGCTGACTTAAAAGGTGTAAGTCAATAGACTGATTTTAGAGGAGGATCTGCATTGCAGATCCTTTTTTTATGTCACTAATTCGATATCGAGACAGATGCTTAAGCCTTTTTACGCCGATGGAATCGGTCATATGTGGCAATTGATTTTGCATTAAATTCATGCGCAATGATGAGAAACAATGCAGTATTAAGCTGTGGAAATTTATTAAAAACGCGTTAATAAAAAGGCAGGGACAAATCCCTGCCTTTTAGAGCATTGGCCTCACCAAACGTTATTTTGTTGGTGAAATGGCTGAGGCGTGCATTCCTTTTGGACCGGCTTCTACTTCAAATTGAACGGGTTGGCCTGCTTTTAGAGTTCTATAGCCTTCCATTTCAATGGTAGAATAGTGTGCAAAAACGTCCTCACCACCTTGATCAGGGCAAATAAACCCGAATCCTTTGGCGTTGTTGAACCATTTAACAGTTCCGCTTGCCATACTTCCACTTCCTTCTGTTGTCTACTTACCAGTAAGATAGTAAAACCTGTATAGACGGGTTTCGCTCAACCGTCTGAACTACAGAATGTAAGGAGTAAAAGCGGAAGTCAAGCTAAAATTAACAAAGGGGCAACAACTGATTAATTTGAACATATCAATTGGAAGAGGCCAACACGAGAGGCTAGTATTAAAAAATGGCAAAGATAGGAAATATTGAACACGTTGAAGAACGTGTCGAATCAGAGTTAATGCCGCCTTCGATGTATAAGGTGGTACTCAATAATGATGATTACACCCCAATGGATTTTGTAATTGAAGTTTTGCAGGTTTTCTTTCGCAAGAATGAGCAGGAAGCGACCGATATCATGTTGACTATCCATCACCAAGGAAAAGGTATTTGTGGCATTTTCCCTTTTGGGATTGCAGAAACGAAGGTGATACAGGTAAATCAATTTGCAAGACAAAACCAACATCCGTTACTGTGTTCGTTAGAGAAAGCATAAAACCGCTTTACTCTGTAGTCTGTTGTTAATTTTGGGGGTGCTTATGCTGAACAAAGATCTGGAAGTCACCTTAAATCTGGCGTTTCAGCAAGCCAGAGACGCGCGTCACGAGTATATGACAGTGGAACATCTGTTATTAGCTCTGATCGACAATCCTGCGGCTCAAGAAGCGTTAATCGCCTGTGGAGCGAATCTAGATAAACTCAGAGATGAAGTGGCAAGCTTTATCCAACAAACAACCCCAATCATTGCCGATATTGATGATGACAAAGAAACTCAGCCAACGCTTGGGTTCCAGCGAGTACTGCAACGTGCGGTATTCCATGTGCAGTCATCGGGTCGTAATGAAGTGAACGGCGCTAACGTTTTAGTCGCTATTTTCAGCGAACAAGAATCCCAAGCCGTGTACTTGCTGCGCCGTTGCGATATTAGTCGCCTAGACGTAGTGAATTTTATTTCCCATGGTTTTGCTAAAAATGATGACGCTGAGTCACATCAAGATCAAGAACGTATTGAAGATCAAAGTGAGGGCAGCGAAGAACGCAGCATGTTGTCGCAATTTGCGTCCAACTTAAACCAGCTCGCGAAGCAAGGGATCATCGATCCGCTCATTGGTCGTGACCAAGAAATTGAGCGCGCAATTCAAACCTTATGCCGGCGCCGTAAAAATAATCCGCTGTTAGTGGGCGAGGCCGGTGTGGGTAAAACAGCGATTGCCGAAGGTTTGGCGTATCGGATTGTGAATAACCAAGTACCGGATGTCATGGCTGAAGCAACCGTTTATTCCCTCGATTTGGGCTCTTTACTCGCAGGCACCAAATACCGTGGTGATTTTGAGAAGCGCTTTAAGAACCTGTTAAAAGAGTTAGCTGCAGATAAGCATGCAATCTTGTTTATCGATGAGATCCACACCATTATCGGTGCGGGCGCGGCCTCTGGCGGCGTAATGGATGCATCCAATTTGCTGAAACCCTTGCTCTCCAGTGGTAATTTGCGTTGCATGGGCTCGACGACTTTCCAAGAATATCAAAGTATTTTTGAGAAAGACCGCGCGCTTGCTCGCCGTTTCCAAAAGGTAGACATCAATGAGCCTTCAGTGGAGGAAACCACGAAAATTTTGATGGGGCTTAAGTCTAAGTACGAAGAATATCATGGGGTTCGTTATACTCAGGCCGCGATCAGCAGTGCGGCTGTGTTATCGGCTAAGCACATCAATGACAGGCATTTACCCGATAAAGCCATCGATGTTATTGATGAAGCGGGTGCGCGTATGGTGATGTTACCTATGAGTAAGCGCAAAAAGACCATAGGCCAAGCCGAAATTGAGTCGATTGTGGCGAAAATGGCGCGTATTCCTGAGAAGTCAGTATCAGCCACAGACAAGGACTTACTGCGCAATCTTGAGCGTAACCTTAAGATGGTGGTCTTTGGTCAAGATAAGGCCATTGAGAGCCTGAGTTCGGCCATTCGTTTATCCCGCAGCGGTTTAGGTACAGATAGAAAACCCGTGGGTAGTTTCTTATTCGCAGGTCCTACCGGTGTGGGTAAAACTGAAGTCACAAATCAACTGGCCAATTGCTTAGGGATGAAACTTGTGCGCTTTGACATGTCTGAGTACATGGAAAGCCACACAGTGTCACGTTTGATTGGCGCGCCTCCAGGTTATGTCGGTTATGACCAAGGCGGGTTACTTACAGATGCTGTGATTAAGAATCCGCACTGTGTGGTGTTACTGGACGAAATCGAGAAGGCCCACCGCGATGTCTATAACTTGCTGTTGCAGGTGATGGATCACGGCACTTTGACCGATAACAATGGTCGTAAGGCGGACTTTAGACATGTTACGTTAGTGATGACGACTAACGCGGGTGTGCAGGAGACCATTCGTAAGTCGATTGGCTTTACCCAGCAAGATCATACCCAAGATGCGTTATCTGAAATTAATCGAGTATTTTCGCCAGAATTTAGAAACCGTCTCGATTCGATCATTTGGTTCAACCATTTGGATATGACGATTATTGCCAAAGTGGTCGATAAATTCTTGGTGGAATTGCAGGCCCAGTTGGATGCAAAACACGTCATTTTGGAAGTCAGCGACGAAGCCAGAACCTTACTCGCCGAGAAGGGCTACGACAAGAACATGGGCGCGCGTCCAATGGCACGGGTAGTGACCGAATTGATCAAACGTCCATTAGCGGATGAGATTTTATTTGGTGCCTTAGAGTCGGGTGGCGTGGCTTATGTGGATGTCAAAGAAGGTGAAATTGCTATTCGCACCGAGCGTCACGAAAAAGCCACATCTAAGGCTTAACTGGGCTTAAACGTTAGTTTTATCCATAAAAATGGCTGCAATTGCAGCCATTTTTCTCATCTTTCGCCAACAAAAAAACCCGGCCTTGCCGGGTTTTTAAATTTATGAGGCTATATCAGCGTGCGCGGAAGACAATACGACCTTTGGTCAGATCATAAGGAGTCAACTGGACGGTAACTTTATCGCCAGTCAGGATCCGGATGTAGTTTTTGCGCATTTTGCCTGAAATGTGGGCTATCACCACATGACCATTTTCAAGCTCTACACGAAACATTGTGTTTGGCAAGGTTTCAAGGATAGTACCTTGCATTTCAATGTTGTCTTCTTTCGCCATTAATTAATAATCCCATTAGCCTTCGAATATAAAAAACGGGCGTATCATGCCCCAAATTCATCTTGCTGTAAAGGGGAAGTACTTAGCAAACTTTGGAATACTCCCACCCTTGGGGGGTTAAAATTTGATAAGGGCGATATAAACGCTTATAAGACATTTTGCGGTTTGCATCTATTTGATATCCGAGATAAAGGAATTCTTTCCCTTGTAATTTTGCAAGTCGGCATTGAATTAAAATTAGCAGTACGCCGAGTGAACGATGTTCTTCATCTGGATCAAAATAACTGTAAATGGCTGAGAGGCTGTTCGGTAATGTGTCAGTCACAGCAACCGCGATAAGTTTATTGCCAGCATAGACTTCGATAAAAGTGGGGGGTAACCAATGGCAAAATAAGAACTGCTCATATTGTTCCTTACTTGGAGGAAACATGGGGCCATCAAAGTGCCGTTGACGAATATAGCGCTCATAAAGTGTGTATTGCTCATCGGTGTGACCAGATGTGATGCGCCAAGTTAAATCGCGATTATTAGCCAATGTACGCTTTTGTCGTTTGGATGGCATAAACTCCCGAACGGGCAAACGGATTGGTTGGCATGCATTGCACCTTGGACAACGAGGTTTATAAATGGCACTGCCACTGCGGCGAAAACCAATGGCTAATAAACGTTCGAATAAAATGGTATCGAGTGTATCCTCTTGGATAACTAGCAATTGTTCCTGCTGGTCTTCGAGGTAGCTACAGGGGAAAATCTGGCTGATACCGATAGCTATCGGTGTTTTAGCTGCGTTAGAGTTCAAGGGTGACCTCACAGGGTATCCAAGCATCTGGATGTACTTTTTTATCCCTAAATTGGGTCAGTAATTCAATAAAGTTAATACGTTTAATCGCTTGTGCTCCTAGGCTTTCTAAATGTGGATTCATTACTTGAGCATCAATCAGTTTAAAGCCCATTTTTACTAAGTGTTGCTGCAATACCACTATTGCTGCTTTTGAGGCATTGGTTTGGCGGTGAAACATCGATTCACCACAAAACACTTGCCCTATGGCTAAACCATACAGCCCCCCAATTAAATGCTCACCTTCCCATACTTCGATAGAATGTGCATGACCATTTTGGTGTAACTCACGGTAAGCCATTTGAATATCATGGGTTATCCAAGTGCCATCTTGCTTTTGGCGCGGCTGAGCGCAACCATCAATAACATAGGCAAAGGCATGATTGATGGTGAAACACCATGGTTGTTTTTTTAGATATTTACGTAGGCTTGTACTGATATGAACTTTACCGGGCACAAATATCGCGCGGGGATCGGGTGACCACCAAAGAATAGGATCATCAGCATTAAACCAAGGAAAAATTCCGTTATAATAAGCGGTCAGTAAACGTTCTGGACGTAAGTCTCCACCTATCGCCAGTAACCCATTGGGATCGGTTAAGGCGAGTTCGGGTGAAGGAAAAGCTTCAAATTCGTGATTCAGAAAAGACAGTGACTTCACAATTGCGTATGATTCAGTAATAAACCCTTCTACTAAGTTAGCGGAAATTCGGATATGTGGAAACCTACTCTAGCAAGCTTTATGTTTATTTTTGCCTTTATCTTAACTCCTGCCAATGCAGCCTACGACCGCAATCAAGCCGTCCCGGTGGAGAAAGTCCTCTATGGTGATATCACCTCAGTGCGTAATATCACTGAAACCCAGCTTATCGAAGACCGCAATCAAGGTTGGAAAACCTTTGGTGGCGCCTTAGCGGGAGGGGTGATTGGCCATCAGTTTGGCGGTGGTTCTGGTCAAAATGTGGCAACGATTCTAGGTGCATTGATTGGTGGCGGTATTGGTAACCGTTATGGCAGTGGTACTAGTGTGCAATCGTTGAAGCTGGTGGAACTGATGATCAATCAAGAAGATGGCACCCAAGTTATGGTTATCCAAGATTACGATCCTGGAATGGTATTTAATGCGGGTGATCGAGTGCGAGTTGTGTACCTTCAAGGTGGTGTTCGAATTGACTTAGCCATGTAGGTTAAGACAATCATCTTTAACAATTAATGCATGTGGTGATGACATGACACGGACAGAATTGAGTCAATATTTAGCGGACTTTTTACGGGTAGCCGCATTTAAGGATTACGCGCCCAACGGATTACAGGTAGAAGGCAAGGATGAGATCCGCACCATAGTCACGGGTGTCACGGCTTGCCAAGCTTTGATCGATGAAGCGATTCGATTAAACGCCGATGCGATTTTGGTGCATCATGGTTTTTTTTGGAAGAATGAGCCTGAAGTGATAACTGGGATGAAACAACGCCGGATTAAGGCGCTGCTTGCCCATGATATTAGCTTGTTTGGTTACCATTTACCTTTAGATGCCCATCCTATGCTCGGTAATAACGCCACTTTGGGTAGACAGCTTGGGCTCGTCGACGCAGAAGCCATCGAAGAGGTGGCTCAGGGGCTACTGTGGCGTGGAAAACTCGATCTTCCCATCAGTGCCAGCGAATTTGCTAATACCCTTGAGAATGTCCTAGGCAGAGCGCCACTGCATATTGGTGATAGCGATGCCAAGATCCAACATTTAGCTTGGTGTACCGGTGGCGCGCAGGACTATATTGATGTGGCGGCAAGTTTTGGTGTGGATGCGTTTATCAGTGGTGAAGTATCCGAACGTACTTTCCATAGCGCAGTGGAGCAGGGCATACATTATTATGCGGCGGGGCACCATGCTACTGAGCGTTTTGGAATTGAAGCCTTGGGCCGTCATCTCGCCCGTGAATTTGATTTAGTGCATCATTTTGTGGATATCGCAAACCCGGTCTAACCCATCTCCTAAGGCGGCTTATGGTATTTTGCCGTTTTATCCCTAAATGAAAGGCGAGCATGGCTCGCCTTTTCATTATCACTCAAAACTAGCTCCTCTGGAGGAGCGTTTGTTCAACCTGCTATGGGTCTAAATCAGCCCCAAAGTGGACAGTATAAAGATGCCTAAGGTGCAAGTGATCAGCGAGCAGACGGTGGTTAGGGCGATAATATTGGCTGCAAGGGGCGCATTGCCACCCATAGCGCGTGCCATCACATAGCTTGCGGCTGCGGTGGGTGCTGAACTCATTAAGAACACCAGTGCTAACTCAACCCCACGGTAGCCAAACAGCAAGGCCCCCAGAGTGATAAAAAGCGGGGCAAAGATCAGTTTCAATGCGGTAGAGAACCAAGTTGAGTACTTTTCGTGTTTTAGTGAACCAATATCGAGCGAACCGCCAGTACACAGTAGGGCTAATGGCAGGGTCATATTGGCAAAATATTGGCCAGCGTCGAGCACCATTTTCGGCACCGGAATGGAGAGGAAATAGAACAGCATGCCGACAATAATGGCAATGATCAGCGGATTTTTGGTGATGGTTTTGATAATCACGCCAAATGCGCGACGGCTGGATCCTTCACTTTTAGGGCTTAGGCAAATAACGGCTTGGATATTGTAGAGCAGTGTCATCGAGGCGACATATACCGCAGCTAATGCAACTCCCGAGCTGCCGTAGGCGTTGGAGACATAAGCTAAACCTATGATGGCGGTATTGGCTCTAAATCCCCCTTGAATGATCACACCTTGGTCCTTGTGGTTGGGAAATAGCCGCTGAGTTGCATAGGTGGAAAGTATAAAAAACACGAGATTGGCTGCTAAACCATAGCCAATCAAGGGTGCACTGGAAGCGAGATCGTGATTGGAGCTGATGATGCTGAGAAAAAGCAACGCTGGCAGTGTTACGTTAAAGACTAATTTTGATGTGACATCAATAAAGTTTTCGTTGATGACATGGGTGCGTTTTAGGATCACACCGAGTGCTAACATCAAACAGATTGGACCCGTAATCGAGGCAGAAAACAGCAACTGCTCAATGATATTTTCCATAACCTCTCCTCGAATTATTATTAGCCTAAAACCGTGGCGATTTTAGACTTATCACGGGTGTGAATGTCGCACCGCAGCAAATGTCTTGTCGATACAAATGAGTGGATTAACCCAGTCTCTTAAACTTAAGCCCTTAAACTCAGTTCCTTAAAAGATAAGGGAAAACGACGTACTAATAAATAAGGCCGCACTGAATGCGGCCTTACTTTTCGAGCGTCATCTAGTGCGGATTATTTAACACGCATACCCGGCAGTGCGCCTTCATGGGGTTCTAAAATCCACAGGTCACTGCCACCAGGGCCAGCGGCCAAAACCATGCCTTCTGACATGCCAAAACGCATTTTACGCGGCGCTAGGTTAGCGACCATCACAGTCAACTTACCTTCGAGATCCTCTGGCGAATAGGCCGATTTGATGCCAGCAAAGACTTGACGCGTTTCGCCACCGATATCGAGTTGTAGCTTCAGTAATTTGTCTGCGTCTGCAACATGCTCGGCTTTAACGATGCGAGCGATCCGCAGGTCGATTTTAGCGAAATCATCAAAATTGATGATCTCACTGATAGGATCGCTGACCAGCGGTTCACCGTTGACAGCAGAAGCTTCAGCGGTTTTTTCGGCCGTTGCAGTTTTTGGCGCATCTGCTGTGACTTGCAGGTTATCCTTGGAGTCGGCGACCATAGCATTGACTTTATCCAGTTCAACCCGTTGCATCATGGCTTTGAATGGCGCGATTTGATGACCGGCTAAATCTTGATTCAACGCATCCCAAGTGAGTGGTAGTTGGAAGAAAGCTTCCACATCTTGGGCTAAACGTGGCAATACAGGTTTTAGATAAGTCACTAGAATACGGAACAGATTCAAGGCGTTTGAACACACTTGATGGGCCGCTTCCTGTTGATCATCGTGTTTTACCATTTGCCAAGGCGCTGCATCGGCCACAAAACCGTTGGCAATATCCGCCAGCGCCATGATTTCGCGCATCGCTTTGCCGTATTCGCGGGATTCGTAAAATTCGGCAATCACCTCTTGTTTGGCTAAAAACGCCTCAGTCAGTGTGGAGTCGTTAATTTTCGCTAGCTTGCCATCGAAACGTTTAGTGATAAAACCTGCGGTGCGTGAAGCTAAATTCACCAGTTTACCGACTAAGTCTGAGTTAACGCGCTGGGCGAAATCTTCCAGATTCAAGTCTAAATCGTCGATACGGCTGCTGAGTTTTGCGGCGTAGTAGTAACGTAGATATTCAGGATCTAAATGATCTAAATAGGTACGCGCCTTGATGAAAGTGCCTTTGGATTTCGACATTTTCGCGCCATTGACAGTCACATAGCCGTGGGCATAGACGCTGTTTGGTTGGCGATAGCCTGAGCCGTGCAGCATGGCGGGCCAGAACAAACTGTGGAAGTAAACGATGTCTTTACCGATGAAGTGATACACTTCGGCCTTAGAATCCTTCGCCCAAAATTCATCGAAGCTCAGCTCTGGGCGTTTGTCACAGAGGTTTTTGAACGAACCCATATAACCGATAGGTGCATCTAGCCAAACGTAGAAATACTTGCCAGGCGCATCGGGAATTTCAAAACCAAAATAGGGGGCATCACGGGTGATATCCCACTGCTGCAATCCTTGCTCGAACCATTCGTCGAGTTTATTGGCCATTTCGACTTGCAGGGCACCAGAGCGAGTCCACTCTTTTAGCATGCCTTCGAAGGCGGGCAGATCGAAGAAAAAGTGCTCAGTGTCTTTCATCACTGGGGTTGCGCCAGATACCGCCGATTTTGGATTGATTAGCTCCGTTGGGCTATACGTTGCGCCACAGGCATCACAGTTATCGCCGTATTGGTCGGGAGATTTACACTTAGGGCAAGTACCTTTGACGAAGCGATCGGGCAGGAACATAGATTTCTCAGGATCGAACAACTGAGAAATACTCTTGCTCTTGATATAGCCATTCGCACGTAGCTTGAGATAAATATCACTCGCCAGTACGCGGTTTTCATCGCTGTGGGTGCTGTGATAGTTATCGAAGGCGATATTGAAATCGGCAAAATCCTGCTGATGTTCTTTGTTCACTTGGGCAATCATGTCTTCTGGCGCTATGCCTAATTGCTGCGCTTTGAGCATGATGGGGGTGCCATGGGCATCATCGGCACAAATGTAGTGGCACTCATGTCCACGAAGTTTTTGATAGCGTGACCAGATATCCGTTTGGATGTATTCCAACATGTGACCTAAATGGATCGGTCCGTTTGCATAGGGAAGTGCGCTGGTCACGAGAATTTTACGTTGTGAAGTTGCCATCTTGTCTCAAATATCGTGGTGGGCCAAAAATATTGGTAGAGATACTAACCGATTACAGGATGATTTTCATCAAAACGTGAGCCGATTGAGCTAATTCTGCACTAATGTTTTCAGCATTATCTGGTACACTTGGGCAAATTTATTGGTGGGGGTAATTCTTTTGTCTTCAACTCAGACTGATTATCGTCTAAATGACGATCTTCTCGGGCCAGTTCTGGCCATTCTCGATGCATTTATCGACCCGTATTTGTCCAAAGGGTTAGTCAGCGCAGGATGCGTTAATAAATTAGCGATAGAAGGTAAGCGTTTGCAGCTTGGCTTAGTCTATCCATATCCTTGTATGACACAGTACCGCGATACTGTCATGGCACTGACCAACAAACTTGCAGTACTCGATGCCATTGATGAAGTCGAGTGCGAAATCGATTTTCAACCTAAGGTCTATTCTGCATTATCATCTATTGCGCCTATCGCTAATGTGAAGCAAGTCATTGCCATAGCATCTGGCAAGGGTGGCGTGGGTAAATCGACTACAGCAGTAAACTTGGCCTTAGCACTTGCGGCCGAAGGTGCACAGGTAGGGATCCTCGACGCCGATATTTATGGCCCGTCAGTACCGTTAATGTTAGGTATTCCAAATTTCAGACCAGTATCGCCTGATGGTAAGCATATGACGGCCGCAAGTGCCCATGGGATTGCTGCCCAGTCAATTGGTTTTATGCTCAGTGGCGATGAAGCCGCGGTGTGGCGTGGACCTATGGCCGCGGGCGCGTTAGCGCAGCTGCTGAATGAAACTCAATGGCCTGAGCTAGATTACTTAGTGATCGATATGCCGCCAGGTACCGGGGATATTCAACTCACACTATCGCAAAAAGTGCCCGTCAGTGGCGCCGTTATTGTGACTACACCCCAAGATATCGCGCTGGCCGATGCCAAGAAAGGCATCACTATGTTCCAGAAAGTGAATATTCCGGTATTGGGTATTGTTGAGAATATGAGTTTCCATTTGTGCCCCGAGTGCGGTCACAAAGAACATCCTTTTGGTACGCACGGCGGCAGTAAAATGGCCGAGCAATATCAGGTTCCTTTATTAGGCGCCCTGCCACTGCACATCAATATTCGTGAAGCAATGGATATGGGTGCTCCAACTGTGGTTGCCGATCCTGACAGTGAAGTCGCGGGCCTTTATCGGGAAATTGCCCGTAAAGTGGGCGCAGAGTTAGCCCTTAAGCAGAGTCAAAAAACAGTTTCTATTAGCGTATCAGATGATGAGTAAGGTTTAAGGGTATGAATTCTCAGCAGTGTGTCATTATTGCAATTGCTGGCGCGTCAGCATCGGGCAAAAGTTTGATTGCCAAAACGATTTTTGACGAGTTACGTCGCGATTTAGGCACAGATCAAATTGGGGTAATTAATGAAGATGCGTATTATCGCGATCAGAGTCATTTATCCATGGATGAGCGGGTATTAACCAACTACGACCATCCAAAAGCGCTAGATCATCAACTGTTATGTACTCATTTACAGTTATTAAAGTCTGGTGAAGCTGTAGATATCCCTTGTTATAGCTATACAGAACATACTCGCACGGCTGACACGGTGAAAATGACACCCAAAAAGGTGATCATTTTAGAAGGTATTTTATTGCTGACCGATCCTAAATTACGTGAACTGATGGACGCGAGCGTGTTTATGGACACGCCGCTGGACATTTGTTTCCTACGCCGTTTAACTCGTGATGTGGCAGAACGTGGTCGTACTATGGAATCTGTTATTTCACAGTACAAAAAAACCGTGCGTCCGATGTTCTTACAGTTTATTGAACCATCTAAACAATACGCCGATATTATCGTGCCTCGCGGCGGTAAAAATCGTATCGCGACCGATATTTTAAAAACACGTATTCAGCACTTATTGGCAAAATAACGACATAAAAACTCAGGGAGTAATAGGTAAGATGCGCTTAACTGATATCGAAATTGAACAGGCCCTTGATAATGGCACAATCGTAATAGAACCTCGTCCTAGTATTGATGCCATTTCTGGTGTGAGTGTTGATGTGCGTCTAGGTGGACAATTTCGTGTCTTTAAAGATCATACCGCACCTTTTATCGACTTGAGTGGGCCAAGCGTTGAGATGCAGACGGCGCTTGATCGGGTGATGAGTGAGATTATCGAAATCCCTGATGGAGAAGCATTTTTCTTGCATCCTGGTGAATTGGCCCTAGCCGTGACCTATGAGAGTGTGACTCTGCCCGCCGATATAGTCGGTTGGCTCGATGGCCGCTCATCACTAGCCCGTTTAGGCTTAATGGTGCATGTCACTGCCCACCGTATCGATCCGGGTTGGCAGGGTAAGATTGTCCTCGAGTTCTATAATAGTGGCAAATTACCCTTGGCCCTGCGTCCGCGTATGACCATAGGTGCGCTGAATTTTGAGCGTTTAAGTGGTCCTGTTGCCCGTCCCTATAACACCCGTAAAAATGCCAAGTATAAAGATCAACAAGAAGCGGTGGCTAGCCGTATCAGTCAGGACTAATACCCGTGATTTGGGTGAATGGTGTATCGCAGGGGAGTATCGATCCTTCGGATCGGGGACTTGCCTACGGTGATGGTCTGTTTGCAACTATGCGAACGAGCCATGACGGTATTTTGTTTTTTAATGCACATCAATCACGATTAACCGATGGCGCCGCAAGACTCGGTTTTGAATGGCGCATGGGTAGTGCGCTTTGTCAGCAACTTGAGGATTTGGCCAGACAGTATCCCCATCACTGTATTAAACTTTTGGTTTCAAGAGGTGTTGGTGGGAGAGGTTATACACCACCACAAGCTGTTAATGTTACTGAAGTGGTCTCTGTGCATCCGATTCCTAGCCATTATGCACATTGGCAAAAAAACGGTATCAGCCTTAAAACATCCCCTGTTCGCCTAGGTATACAGCCATTATTGGCAGGGATTAAACACCTTAATCGTCTTGAACAAGTACTGATTAAAGCTCAGCTTTTACCGAGTGACTTCGACGATTGGTTAGTCCTAGATGCTGAGGCTAGGGTGATTGAATCTTCGATGGCAAATATCTTTTTTGTCAAAGGCAATGAGGTTATTACGCCATCTTTAGCTCAATGTGGTGTGTCGGGCGTGATGCGTGAGCAGGTTATTCAAACCTTGCTTGAACAACAGATTAATATTCAATGTTTGCCATTTGGTGCTGAGCGTTTAGTGGAGTTTGACTCGGCATTTATCACTAACAGCATTCTAGGCGTAGTGGACATATTGGCGATAGATTCGCTTAAGTTCACGCGTGCTCCTATAACCGCCAACCTTAGACAGACACTTTCACTAACACTATGAAAAAACTGATCCTGATTGCCAGTTCAACCCTACTTACCTTACTGACATTAGCCTGTTTAGTTGCTTACTGGGGTTACCAAACCATTGTCGACTATAGCCAAACACCGCTGAGCCTTGTTGAGCCTAAAGAGCTGACCATTGCCCGGGGCACGAGCGTTAACCAACTTGCACAGCAACTCGCTGATGACGGTGTCATTCAGGACACTTGGAAACTTAAGTTATTACTCAAGTTTCGTCCTGAGTTGGCCAGAATTCGTACTGGTCTTTATGAAATGTCGCCCTCACAAACGGTGACTGACTTACTCAATGACTTAGTGGCTGGTAAAGTAAAAATCTTCAGCATCACCTTAGTTGAAGGCAAGACTATTGTTGAGTGGGAACAGCAACTGGCAAGCGCACCACATTTGCAATTGGCTCCCAAAGTATTTACTGCGGTATTAACAGAGCAGGGGGATGATTCTACTTTGCCTGAAGGTAAATTCTTCCCCGATACCTACCATTACACCGCGGAAGCGGATGCAAAAATTTTGCTAACACAAAGCTATAAAATGATGGAACAGGAGCTTGCCAAAGCATGGGCTGAGCGTGCGCCGAATTTACCGCTAAAATCACCCTATGAAATGCTGATTTTAGCCTCAATTGTGGAAAAGGAAACGGGTCAAGCCCATGAGCGCGAACAAATAGCAGGTGTGTTTATCAATCGTCTTAACCTAGGTATGCGTTTGCAAACGGATCCCACTGTCATTTATGGTATGGGTGAACGCTTTAAGGGCAATATTACCCGTAAAGACTTAGTTGAGGATACGCCGTTTAACACCTATCGGATTTTTGGCTTGCCGCCAACACCTATTGCAGCACCGAGTAAAGCATCCCTTGCGGCAGTGTCAAAGCCTGCTACTGTGAGCTACTTATATTTTGTATCGCGTAATGATGGCACCCATGTGTTCTCAACCACATTAGAAGAACACAACCACGCTGTAGACGTATATCAGCGTAAGAAAAAACCGGCAACGCCAGAAAAATCACCAGAGTAAGAATGCAGAGAAAGAAAATCAAATGTCAGTTTTTGCAAAGTTCATCGTAATTGAAGGTTTAGAAGGCGCTGGTAAATCGAGTGCAATTACCCTTATTCGGGATTTTATTGAGAAGCACACAGGGCAAGCACCCATTTGTACCCGCGAGCCAGGTGGTACACCACTTGCTGAACGGATCCGTGATTTAGTAAAAATTGCCGATCCGAGTGATCCTTTGTGCGATGAGTCCGAGTGCTTGCTCATTTATGCTGCCAGAGCTCAGTTGGTCGCTAATGTGATTAAACCTGCACTTGCGCAAGGACAATGGGTATTGGGTGATAGACACAATCTATCATCCCTTGCTTACCAAGGTGGTGGACGAGGTTTAATGCCCTTAGTGGAGGCCGTGAGTACCGCGACCCTAAAAGGCTTTAAGCCCGACCTCACTTTATATTTAGATTTAGACCCCAAGCTTGGTCTACTTCGTGCTGCCAAGCGTGGTGAACTCGACAGAATTGAGCAGCAAGCGATTGAGTTTTTTGAACGTGCTCGCGCAACTTATCTAAAGCTTGCCAGCGAAGACGACAGTATTATGGTCATAGATGCAAGCCAAACCATGGCTGAAGTTCATAAAGATATTTTAGCCATACTACAGGCAATGGCATGGTAGCCGAGTCCGACTTTACAGCGGAACAATTGCCTTGGCTCGAAGGGGCAAGGCAAGCATTTTTAGCACAATTGCAATGCCAGAAAATCCCCCATGCCCAACTCGTTGGCATCGATTCTGCGTTCGGTGGTGAGCTATTTAGTGTGTTTATGGCCCGAGCAGCCATGTGTTCAGAGCCTAATTCTACGGGAGCATGCGGTTTCTGTAAGTCGTGCCAGTTATTCGCTGCGGGCAATCATCCAGACTTTTACCAAATAGAAGCCGATGGTAATCAAATTAAGGTCGATCAAATTCGTGAACTGTGCGTGCGTCTCACGGCAACCGCCCAGCAAAGTGGTCGCCGTGTGGCGATTATTCATCACAGTGAGCGCCTTAACTCTGCATCGGCTAATGCACTGCTTAAAACCCTTGAAGAGCCGGGCAAGGACACGCTGTTAATATTACAGTCGGATACTCCGGCACGTTTAATGGCTACCATCAGTAGTCGCTGCCAACGCATTCCTTTTGTGGCGCCCAATAAAGCGCTGATCAAAACTTGGTTAGCTCAGCATTGTCATATTCAAGAGGATGTGACTTGGTGCTTAAGCGTGGTTGGCGGACCATTAAAATTGGCCGAGAGTTTGCTAACAGATGGTACACAATCGAGCCGCTATCAATCCCTGCTTCAGTTTCGCAAAGATTGGGCGCAAAGTTTGTCGTCTGGTCATCTGTGTGCTAGTTTATTAACAGTGAATGAACAGCAAATAATTGATGCACTTAAGGTTTTATATCTACTACTGCGACAAATTTTATTGAAGAACAGTCACCAAGATGCGTTTATTCAGGCGCAAGTAGGGAACTTGGCGGCAAAGATCATGGGAATGTGTCATAGCTTAAGCACAATGCCGACTGTCAATTATTTGGGCTTATGTCAAAGTTATGTCTTAGAATATAGAGAAATAACAAAAAAGTAACATGCTATGGTCGATCTTATTGTTAATTTTGACACCTTACATCAGCTCTATCGTGCTTATATGCCTTTTATCAAGCCCGCAGGACTGTTTGTTACCACCAGTGAAAGCCATTATCTAGGCCAGCCTTTAACTATTGCCTATCGTTTGCCCGGTGCAACGACGACCAACGAGTTTCGTGGTGTGGTTGTATGGATCAATCCTTTAGGCGCCTCCGGTGGTCGCCCTGCTGGAATTGGGATAAAGATCATCTCCGAGCCAGACAGTCATAAACACCATATTGAAAAATTACTTTCCCGTGAGCTTGCCTCTGGTGATCTCACTTGCACTATGTAGCATTCAGGCAAATGGCTTTATTTTACGTGTCGAGAACGGCCTTATATTAGGCTAAGAAAATTGATGATTTAACCTGTGCTGTAGCGTGTTTACGATTAAATGCTAGCGTGGTGTTCACTTCCTATGAATTTGACCTCGATCCCTTGGATGGGTATCCTTGTCGTCCTTTTATTTATCTGCTTGGAAATCCCTGTGCTTATCGATTCACATTGTCATCTTGATCGCCTAAAGGCGGCGCCAGATCAACCCACTCTCGAACATATTCTTGCCAGCGCTAAGGCTCGTGGTGTTGACTATATGTTGTGCGTTAACGTACGCCAGCAAGGGTTTGAATCGATGCGTGACAAAATGGCAGCCTTTGAACAGGTATTTTTGTCATCAGGGGTACATCCCTTAGATGTCAAAGAAGGGTTAGATGTTGGGCAAATACGCCATTTTGCCACCGATCCTAAAGTCGTTGCGATTGGTGAAACGGGTTTAGATTATTTTTATGCCGATGAAACAAAACTGCTGCAACAGCAATGTTTTGAGCAGCAGATCACCCTTGCGGTGGACGTGAATAAACCTTTGATCGTCCATACCCGTGATGCACGTGAAGACACGATCAATATGCTAAAGCAGGGCGGTGCGGATAAAGTCGGTGGCGTGTTGCATTGCTTTACCGAAAATTGGGAGATGGCTAAAGCGGCGATTGATCTTGGGTTTTATATTTCCGTATCTGGCATAGTGACCTTTAAAAATGCCGGAGAACTAAGAAGCGTGATCCGTAAAGTACCTCAGGATCGCCTATTAGTTGAAACTGATTCGCCCTATTTAGCGCCCATTCCACACCGAGGCCAAGAGAATCAGCCCGCCTATGTACGCGATGTTGCCGAGTTTGTTGCTGAGCTAAGGGGCGAGCGTTATGAGGACTTGGCTGAATATACCAGCAATAACTTTTTTACTCTGTTCAAAGATGCAGCGCGTTTGGTTGGGCGCTAAGTAAGCGTTCTTACTCATGCGACTATCATCCACAGTGAATTTTAATAAGCAGACTCTTTGCGCTGTGTTTGATATTGGCTTAGGAATTAACTATTGGGAGCCACGATTTAGTTTTTAACAGTACTATTTTTCTCAAAGCCATAAAAAAAGGCCCAAAACGATTCTAGCTGTTTGGGCCTAGGGAAATGGCTCGTTGAAGAGCCGTGCGCTACAGGTGAAAGCGCCATACAGCGCGCTTTACAATAGACTCAGTGTAGTTGAGCTTTTGCCCTAGAGCTCTGTTCTCATTCCCCTTTTTTAGGTTGTTTTTTGCTAAAAAACAGCATAACTATAACGATTTTGTCTGTTCTGGCAGCAGTAATACTTTATCTTTCACTAAGTCTCTGGGTAGATTATTTTTTAACCTATTGCCTAAATGTTTCGCCATGCCTAATGGCGCGCCGCCATAACTGACGATGACTTCACCTTGGGCCTTCATTGCAATCTTAAGTGAGATATCCCGCCCCATTAAATACTCTTTGGCTTCAACATCGCTAAGATCGATAGTCTTAGCCATTGGACTGAGTCCTTTCCCTGCGAGTGCAATAATGGCTTCATGGCGGACTTTAAAGCCGTGTTTACTGTTATCAGCGAGTTTTATGCCAATGCGCTGAAAACGCATACGGCCGATAAAATCCTTAAACTCCTGTGGAAACAACCAAAACTCATCATCACGCACCATAAGGAGATCATCGGGCAAGTTTATCCCTAAATCCTGCTGGAAATAGTCTTTTATCCCTTGGGCTTGCTGAGTTGTGGCGGGCGTAAAGGGAAAGTTTTTCTGCAGTTTAGGCTCAGGCTGTAGACGCGGTACCGAGGCTGTTTTAGTTAATTTAGCAACAAAAAAACCTTCACTGTCGTAAATCTGTGGCCAGACATGCAAGAAACCTTCGGTTGTTGTCGCTTTTTCTGCACCATCGAATAAGGTGCTTAAGGATTCAAATTGTACCGCATCGCCGTAGACTTGCTTTAAATACTCGCAAACGCCTTGGTTTTCGAGGCGATTTAAGGTGCAGGTGGAATACACTAAACTGCCACCGGGCTTTAGTGCCAAAAAGGCCGATTGGATTAAGGCCTTTTGAGTTTCTGCAATGGCCTGCACATCATCGAGGCACCAATTTTTTAGGGCATCGGCGTCTTTACGGACTGTGCCTTCGCCGCCACAGGGCGCATCGATTAAGACTGCATCAAAACTTTCATACAAATATTCACCAAAAACACGGCCATCAAAGTGGGTGAGTGCACAATGACTTGCTCCCATGCGCAGTACATTCGCGTGCAGCACTTTAACACGACTTGCCGAGTACTCATTGGCGATCAGTAAACCTGTATTGCACATGAGTGCGGCTATTTGAGTGGTTTTTGAACCAGGAGCAGAGGCAAGATCGAGTACGCATTGCCAGTTACTATTGGGCGTAAATAGAGCTGTTGGTGGTAACATTGAACTGGCTTCTTGAATATAGAAGAGACCCTGAATATGCTCCAAAGCGTTCCCGAGCTGTTCTTCTTCATCGTAACTTATCCAAAAACCATCTTTACACCAAGGGATCGGTTCGAATGTCCAGCCCTTAGGTTGCATCAGGGTTTTAAAATCATCGCTGCTGATCTTTAAAGTGTTGACCCTAATTGAACGCCTAAGCGGACGAGCACAGGCGGCGATAAAATCGTCCATAGATAAATGGGCGGGCAGTTCTTGGGTTATTGTATTGATAAAATTTTGATTTAATTGAACCATTGATTTCATTGAACCATAGGAAAATAGACTGTGTATCAACTGGCGCGAGTATATCATAATCCCTTATTGGGTCTGAGATTTTCTCCCGAGTGCCTAAGTCGCTATTGTGGTTTGATGTTTATACTCTGACTATTTCATTGATATTGTATTGAGTCGCGTAGGGCTAGTACTCAATTGCTGTAAGCTAATAGAATAAAAACAAGAAAATGAGGGGATTGGCGTGCTAAATCGCGTGTGGTTAGTTTTTTTTATCACGGCACTGCTTGCAATAGCGGTGCAGCTATTCAATGGACATACCGATGTGCTTTCCACATCAGTCGAAGCATTATTTGCAAGTGCGAAACTCGCCGCAGAAATATCCCTAGGTCTGATTGGTGTACTTTCCCTGTGGATGGGATTAATGCAGGTGGGGGAAAAGGCTGGCGTTGTCGGTGCTATCGCCTTTGTGTTTGAGCCACTGTTGCGTCGTTTGATGCCAGAAGTGCCCAAGGGGCATCCCGCCTTTGGCAGTATTACCATGAATTTAACTGCGAATATCTTTGGTCTGGATAATGCCGCCACGCCACTGGGGTTAAAAGCGATGCAGGATTTGCAAAGTTTAAATCCGCTAAAAACCGTGGCAACTAATGCGCAAATTTTATTTTTAGTGCTGAATACTTCCTCAGTTACCTTAGTGCCTGTAACGGTATTTCTTTATCGCGCCCAACAGGGGGCGGCAGCGCCTGCGGATATTTTCCTGCCGATTTTATTGGCAACATCTGCATCGACACTGGCTGGGTTGCTCATTGTGGCATTAGTACAGCGGATTTCGTTGTTTAACTCAGTTGTGCTTGGTTATGGGGCGTTGATGCTTTCGGGTTTAGTGGCGAGCGGTTTTTATCTTATGACCTTAAGTGCCGAGGCGATAGGGTCAGTATCGACTGCAATGGGTAATGGTGTACTGCTGTTACTCGTTTTTACCTTTGTGATTGTTGCAGGGATCCGCAAAGTGGCGGTTTATGATGAGTTTATCGAAGGTGCCAAGGCGGGATTTGCCCAATCTATCCAGCTGATCCCTTATTTGCTCGCCATGCTATTAGCGATAGGCTTATTGCGCGCATCTGGCGCTTTGGACTATCTATTACACTTAATTACCAGTGGTGTGCAGATATTAGGTTTTGATACTCGCTTTGTGGATGCCATGCCGACGGCATTGATGAAACCTTTTAGTGGTTCAGGTGCCAGAGCTATGATGTTAGAGACAATGGAACACCACGGGGTCGATTCTTTTGCGGGCCGATTAGCGGCGATTTTTCAGGGCAGTACCGAAACTACATTTTATGTTTTAGCCGTGTACTTTGGTTCAGTGGGTATTCGCCATGGCCGCCATGCCTTAGCCTGTGGTTTAAGTGCCGATTTTGCGGGAATTAGCGCTGCCATTGCGGTGTGCTATTGGTTTTATGGTTAGTTTTATGGGGTATGTAAAGGGATAAGAAAATCAGGCGCATAATACGCCTGATTTTTGTGTTAGTGAGTTCAAACAGTGATAATAAACGGGCTACTGAATTGGAGCCCATTCCTGCCATTCATTTTGAACCTTATGCTGCAATGTAATTATGGTGCCATTGGCGAGTCGATTGCTGTCTTGGGTTGTTGCCTTTGTTGCCACGTTGATCCCTCCCGCCAGTAAGGTTTCTAGCGAACCCGCTTCAATTTTTGCACCAGAGAATATTCCCACATCCACTTTGATACCTGAAGCATCCCAGAATTGGCTGCTTTGATTCACTAAATGGCTATACTGGGATTCAATATGGGCTTGCATCAGCACGCTGTTGCCCTGTGTTGATAGGCTATAACCGTCGATTTGACCGATTTTAATCCCTCGGAAGAAGATCGGCGTTCCCACTTTCATCGAACCCAAATTGGCATCTTCTAGGGTGAACTTAAGTGCATCTTCGGGCACATTGGCGTAACTGCTGGCGACAACGTTGGCAATAAAGTGGGCTGCTGTTTGGCTGCTTTTACCCGGTAGTACACCGATATACGGGCCTGTGATCAGGGTTTCTGGCGCTTTGATCCCAATGAGGGAAATCTGCGCATCCACTAAGTGGTATTCAGAATCACTTCGACTGAAATGATCGGCATATTCTCCATAGAGGTAAGCTGTGGCCGTTAATGTATTTAGGTCAGCATTGAGTTTGACCTGTGAGACTTCGCCTACTTGATGGCCTTGGTAGCGGATGGCTGCTTTAGCGTCAAGTTTGGCTGAAGCGGGCAAAGTGAGTCGGATAGGCTGTGCCTGTGCTAATGCAAGTTGTTTGTTCTCATAGAGTTTTAAGGTTGTAGAGGCTTTATTGGGCTTTATATTTACGCTATCAAGTAATCCTAAACTGATACTTCCTTTCAATGCACCTTGCAACGGCGCAACAGCAACATCGATACCAGCAAGACTCGCATTCACTTCTATCGCGCTATTACGCCAAAACACCTTAGGTTTTTGCAGCAGGGGTTGGAACTGTTTGTCGATCGCGAGTTTAATGGCAAAGTCTTCAGTTTTGTTTTGCCAATTAATGGATTCGACCATACCAATTTGCATTTTTTTATAATAAATCGGTGAACCTTGGCTAACATCGGCGCCATCTTGACTTATTAAGGTCAAATGAACTTTATGTTGGCGATCAAAAAAGGCGGTTGCCGCATCGATTGAGCTAAATAAGGGTAGGCTGGTGTTGGCTGCCAGAGGGGTTTTACTCTTACCTAGGATAAGACTGACGGCTCCTTTGGTGAGCGTGGTAAAATCCCTCGACTTGACTGATACGCCGTCAAGTGAAGCTTCAATTGCGAGGGCGGATTCGGGTACAAAGTAGCTATCACTTCGTACTAGACTTGCAAACTCGGGTTGTAATTCGAGTTGGTATTCAACTGCAGATAAATCTTGGGTCAATTTAACGCTTAGTACAGTGCCAATAGGAAGTTGCTTGTAACGGATCTCTGCACCCGCAGCAATTCCCATATTTTCTGTAGAGGTGATGGTTAAAAAACGTTTTTTCGACTTCAGCAAATCAGGCGCTTTAGATTGCAGGACAAAATTGCTCGGCGTAACTGTTTGGGGATCTGTACCTGGTAAAAAGTTGATCACGCTACCAGTGAGCAAACGCCCTGGGTTTTTTATGCCGGCAAGGGAGATTTCAGCCCCTTCTAACCAAAATACCCCATCATTAGTCAATAAATGGGTGTATTGGTATTCAAACTTTGCAATTGCAGTCACGCCGTTTGTGGTTAATTGCTTACTGACAATGGTACCAACATGAATACCGCGATAGATAATGCGAGTGCCTTTCTCAACACCATTTCCATCCTCCATTGCTAGATTAATATCAATACCGCCAATAGCGTTAGCCTCTGAATCATAGAGTGAGAATCTATCCCCATTTTGCGCTTTAGGAGCATTATCATCTGAGCTAAAAGTGACGCCGCCTGCAAGGATAGAAGCTAAGCTTTCAGAGCTGACCTTGATGCCCGTGAGTGATGCATCAACTTTAACGCCTGAGACATTCCAAAATAGGGAGTTTTTCTTCACTAATTGTGCATATTGCTCTTGAATGAAGGCACTGATAACGACATTAGTGTTACCTGCTAATCGATAGCTAACCACGCTTCCTACTGGAATTTGGCGAAAGAAAATAGGTGAACCCACATCCAGTGAACCGAGTTTATCTGATGTTAGTTCAATCATTACGCCTTCAGTACCTATTTGCATTGGAGGTGCTTGTCGCTCGGCCTCAAAGAAGGTTGACGGATTACCTTTTCCAGGCTGAATACCGATGTAGTTACCTGAAAACAGCGCATCTAAACCTTCAACCCCAGTGATACTGGCTTTAGGCGTGACTAACCAGAACAAGGTTTCGTTATTTAAGAATGGTTTAGCGCGGTAATCCATTACCACCTTGACATTCACGCCCTTGAGAGCTTCATCTATACCAATGTCTTTTACTTTACCGACAGTAAGGCCTTGGTATTTGACTAAGGTTTTACCTACATCAATCCCCGTGGCGCTCGGAAAGTGAATTTCAATTTCAACACCCGATTCTTTAATGCTCTTAATGCCCAGCCAAGCACCTAATGCCAACGCGACAATAGGGAGCAGCCAAATGGGCGAAAAGAGCTTTTTCTTCACAACTTTTGGCGATTCAATTTGTGTCATCTTGATTTTCCAATCGATCCCAGAGTAAACGAGTGTCTAATATTTTTGCAGCGAGCTGAGTTAACAAAATAACCAATGCAAATGCTGTGGCCGCAGGCGCGGGTTTTGCGTCTAATAGTTGCCCCATATTAACGAGCGCAACAGTGAGTGAAATAACGAACAAATCAAGCATAGACCAACGGCCAATCCACTCAATAACATGAAATCCCACCATTAACTTCTTTTTTGAAATGGGAAGATTAAAACTGATCGCGCACAGGTAAATTGATAGTCCAATGATTTTTACCCAAGGCACTAATATACTGGCGATAAACACGATAATGGCGATGGGGATCATATCCGAGTGCACTAAATGGACGATGCCTGAAAAAATCGTATCGTGGCGCACTTGTCCCTGATTAGTCAATATAGTGATCGGGTAAAGGTTGGCGGGTACCAATAAGATTGCGGCAGTGATAAGTAACGCCCAACTTTTTTGCAAGCTACCATAATCACGAACCTTTAGCTCAGTCTCACAGCGCAGGCAGTGAGTGCGACCAGTAGTGTTGAGTTGTTGGCATACACGGCATAGACAAAGGCCAATATCCTTACCTTGTTGTTTCATACTAGTGATGACCATCCAATAGGGTCCACATATGCTCTAGATCGTATTCCCGTTGCAGAAATAAGGTCACGAGAAACAGCATTGTGAAGCAAAATGTGCCCATTCCAAAGTAAATGTCTGAAAAGTCAGATAATTGAAATGATGAAACTAAAAAACTAATCACGTAGATTTCTAGCATTGTCAGTTGAGAGAGTAGGCCTTGAAATTTCAATAATTGCTTTAAACTATCACGCCAAAAGGGAATTGAAAGTCCCCATTTCACGATCAATATTTGCGCCAGTATTGATAAAATTAGTAACCCTGGGCCTAGTACGGCGGCAGCTAATACGGCTAAACCTACAACCCAATACCCTTGGTTAAATACTGCAAATGCACCTTGAAATACGGTAGTAGTACGCACGCTGCCGAGGAAATGGATCTCAAGCACAGGCAAAAAATTAGCAGGAAAATAAAATACTAATGCAGTAATACATAGGGCCAACATGCCATTTACGGAGCAATATGGTGTGTCATAAAGCGCTGTGCTACAGCGCGGACATAGGGCTCTAACGCCTGAGGGTAAGGCGCGTTTTCGAATAACCAAGTCGCAGGAACGACAAAGGGTTACAGAGTTTTCTACAGTATTTTCATGCATATAAAAATATTTAATTAGCCCCAAAATGACTAAGAATACGTGTTCACCAATCAGGATGTATTGTCGAACACTAGGACGTTAGAAAAACTCGCTTATCTCGTTAACCAAAGCCGATTGATAATACCAGATTAATCAGAACACTTGCATCACAAGTTCAATCTATGTCATTCTGCTTACTGTATATAAAAACAGTGCGAGGGCAGTCATGGCAGTTATTACACAGTTTGTCGTGGTAAGAGAAGGGGTTGAAAAGATGACATTCACATCGAAAAAGGAGGCCGATGCCTACGATAAGATGCTCGATATCGCCGATAACCTGATCCCCTTCATTCAAAAAGCGGAATTAGGCATTGATGAAAGTCTGAGCGAACGGCTCGCATTCTATTTTGCCAACAATAAAGATGAGCTGACGAACTTGCTTAAAGGTGCCGTTCAGGTTAATAGTACGCCAACGAATTCAACGACAACCAAGAAAGCAGCGAAAAAGGCTGAAGTGACAGAATAAATATGGTTAGGAAATATAATGAAATCTAAATTTTATGAGTCACTAAATCGTCAAGCTTTAGCTTTGCTGGAAGGTGAAGATGATTTAGTGGCGGCAATGGCAAACTTTTCCGCATTACTCAATGACAATTTAACCGAACTTAACTGGGTTGGATTTTATGTGATGCGTGGCGAGCAATTAGTTTTAGGCCCGTTCCAAGGTAAGGTAGCTTGTACCCGTATTCCCTTAGGGAAAGGCGTTTGTGGGACTGCCGCATACACAAATCAGACGCAACGTGTTGCGGATGTGCACCAGTTTGATGGACACATAGCCTGCGATTCTGCCAGTAATTCTGAAATTGTTGTGCCAGTTCGTGCAAATGGAAAAGTGGTTGCTGTACTCGATATTGACAGTCCAATCTTCGATCGTTTTGATGAAGATGACCAAAAAGGGCTGGAATTGTTAGTTAAAAGCTTTGAAAACTGCCTATTTGATTAATTTGCGTGCAATAACACATAATTCATAGTCGCAATCGCTAGCGTGCGCCTTATAATATGCGCCAGCACCGATTAAGCCGGTTTGACACCAATGTCATCAATAAGCTTGATGTGTTGAGCCGTAAAAAATTGTTAAGTTATATTTTTTTAACTTTAGAAAATGCGGCGAGAATGCTAATTTGTACCTTGGCTCAATATTGGGCTTAACGAAGACAAACGACACGTAAGAAGCTGATTTTTATCGCCTCGAATTCGATGTCCCTTTTTGACTGTGGAAGTAATGATGGAATCAACAGATAAGTTGACCGACACCAATGCAATTTTGGCGTATTTGTATGAAACATTTCCTTTGTGCTTTATTGCTGAAGGTGAAACCAAGCCATTAAAAATCGGACTGTTTCAAGATTTGGCTGAAAGGTTGGCTGATGATTCTAAGGTCAGTAAAACTCAACTACGAGTTGCCTTAAGACGTTATACCAGCAGCTGGCGTTACCTGAAATGTGTAAAAACAGGCGCACAACGGGTTAACCTCGATGGCGAACCCTGTGGTGAGTTAGAGCAAGAGCATATTGATCATGCTCAAGCCATGTTGAAAGAAAGTCAGGAAAAAGCGAAGGCGAAACGTGCTGCACAAGCACCAAGCACGCCTAAAGCTGCCGCCAAGAGACCGCCTAAGAAAGTGGCCGTTCCTCAACGTCCTAAAACTGAGCGTCCTGCTAAACCAGCACCAAAAGTTGCTGCGCCAGTGGTCAATTTAGTGCAAGCACAGTTGACCGATTTAGCGAAAAAACAACGTGTTAATGTTAAGTTAGGTATGACACCCGTAGCCGGCGTGATCACTGACATTAATAAAGAGGACATTCATGTTCAGCTTGATAGCGGTCTAACGATTAAAGTTAGAGCGGAACATATCCTGCTGTAATCATTTATTAAGACGGAGTAACTTGTTGATGCGAAAACTCACTTTGGCTATCTCGATTGCCACTGTTTTTGTCGGATTTTCGGCTTGGGCCGTACCACCCACGATTCAAATCAGCGAGTTACCCACTCTCAAGCAAGAGGCGCAACATAAGGTTGCCAGTAAGAGAGTGACGGACTTATATACTCGTTCGCATTACCACAGATTCAACTTAGACGATGCGTTTTCAGCGCAAATCTTCGATCGCTATCTCCAACAATTGGATTACCGCCGCAATGTATTGACCCAAGCGGATGTAGATAGTTTTAAACCTTATGCAAATCAATTCGATAACATGTTGAGTTCCGGTGAGCTTGAGCCTGCATACAAGATGTTTGACATAGTGCAAAAGCGCCGTTATGAAGGGTTTGTTTATGCCTTGTCATTATTGGATCAGGAAATAGATTTTACTGTTCCTGCTGACGTGTACGAATACGATAGGGAAGATGCTGCTTGGCCTAAAGACCAAGCAGAGATCAATGAACTGTGGCGTCAACGTGTTAAATATGATGCGTTAAATCTTAAGCTGACAGGCAAAAAGTGGCCTGAAATAGTTGATATTCTACAAAAGCGTTATAACAACGCGATTAAACGTCTCACTCAAACGAACAGTGAAGATGTGTTTCAAGGTGTGATGAACGCCTTTTCCCGCAGCATAGAACCACATACTAGTTATCTATCGCCACGTAATGCTGAGCGTTTCCAAATGGAAATGAATCTAAGCCTTGAGGGTATCGGTGCTCAGTTGCAGCTTGAAGATGACTACACTGTGATTAAGAGCTTAATCGCGGGTGGCCCAGCGGCAGGTAGCGAGAAGCTTTCACCTGAAGATAAAATTGTCGGTGTTGGTCAGGAAGGTGGCGAAATTGTCGATGTCATTGGTTGGCGTTTAGACGATGTTGTTGACCTCATTAAGGGGCCAAAGGGCAGTAAAGTGGTTCTGCAAATTCTACCTAAGAAGGGTGGCTCAAACGCAAAACCATTCAATTTGACCTTAGTACGCGACAAAATTCGCCTTGAAGATCGTGCAGCAACATCGAAAGTGATTGAACCTAAAGAAGGTGAGTACGCAAATCGTAAAGTCGGTGTTATCCATATTCCTGGCTTTTACATGAATTTGACCCAGGACGTTGAAAAAGAACTCGTTAAACTCAACGATGCGAAAGTAGAAGGTATTGTTATCGATTTAAGAGGAAACGGTGGTGGTGCCTTAACAGAGGCGGTACTGCTGACAGGTCTCTTTATTGATATGGGCCCTGTAGTGCAAATTCGTGATGCCGATGGCCGTGTGTCTGCACACCGTGATAACGATGGCAAAACGAGCTATTCAGGTCCATTGACGGTAATGGTTGATCGTTATAGCGCCTCCGCTTCTGAGATTTTTGCCGCAGCATTGCAAGACTATGACCGAGCATTAATTGTCGGTGAGTCAAGTTTTGGTAAGGGCACTGTACAGCAACATAAGAGCTTAGGTCGTATTTACGATATGTATGATAAGCCTATTGGTCATGTGCAGTACACGATACAAAAGTTCTACCGTATTAATGGCGGCAGCACCCAACTTAAAGGGGTAACCCCTAATATTGCTTATCCAAGTGCATTAGAGCCCGGTGAGTATGGTGAAGCTGAAGAGAAAAATGCGTTGCCATGGGATAAAGTTCCAGTAGCGCAATACAATACGTTAAATGAAGTGACGCCTGAGCTGGTTGTCAACTTAGAGAAAAAACACTTAGGTCGTATCAAGGACAGTGTAGAGTTTAACTATATTAATCAAGATATTGCTGAATTTAAAAAGCATCATAAAGAGAAAACAATTTCTTTAGTCGAAAGCGAGCGAATTGCTTCTCGTGAGGCTGATGAGAAAAAATTGCTAGATAGAACCAATGAGCGCCGAGTTGCTCAAGGTTTAGCTGTGGTTAAATCCATGGAAGACATTAAAGATACTACTGAAGCACCGGATCCATTTCTAGATGAAACCGCCTATATCACCTTAGATATGATTGATGCTAAAAAGCTTGCTAAAACTAGCGCGCAATAGGCTGTAGAAGGATCGATGTACCCCATATTAAAACGCGCTTATGGCGCGTTTTTTCTTATTAAGACCAGCGTTAAAGGGATCGAAATGACACAAGCACAAGCAAAGTACCTCAAAGATTATCAGGCCCCGCTATTCACTATTGATACCATTGATTTAGTCTTTGACTTAGCGGGTAAAAATACGCGTGTTAAAGCGATAAGCACAGTAAGACGCACGTCATCACATACACAAGCCCTAATGCTCGATGGTGATGATCTTGTTCTTGAATCGGTTGCTATCAATGGCGAAGCTGTGCCTTACCAAGTCGGTGCTGGATACTTAACTCTTGAGACCACCCTCGATGAGTTTGAGTTGACGATAGTGACTAAGCTTGATCCAGAGGCGAACTCAAGCCTCGAAGGTTTGTATATGTCCGACGGTGCCTACTGCACTCAATGTGAAGCAGAAGGTTTTAGGCGTATTACCTATTTTCTCGACCGTCCCGATGTACTCGCCAAATATAGTGTGCGAATAGAAGCAGATAGTGCGGCATTTCCATTTTTACTGAGCAACGGTAACTTAATGGACCAAGGGTCCTTAGATGGTGGTCGTCACTATGTGTGCTGGCAAGATCCGTTTCCGAAACCCGCTTATCTATTTGCCTTGGTCGCGGGGAATTTCGATATGCTACAGGATGAATTTATCACCCGTAGTCATCGCAAAGTGATACTCCAAGTATTTGTTGATAAAGGTAATCTACATAAAGCTGAGCATGCTATGGCATCACTTAAAAAGTCGATGGCTTGGGATGAATCGCGCTTTGACCTAGAGTATGACTTAAATATTTATATGATTGTTGCAGTCGATTTTTTCAATATGGGCGCGATGGAAAACAAAGGCTTAAATATCTTCAATACCAAATATGTGCTTGCGGATACCTTGACTGCCACGGATGAAGATTACCACGGTATTGAATCTGTCGTTGGGCATGAGTATTTCCATAATTGGACAGGAAATCGGGTGACATGCCGTGATTGGTTTCAGTTAAGCTTAAAAGAAGGCTTAACCGTATTTCGTGATCAGGAATTTAGTTCCGATTTAGGTTCACGGGCGGTGAATCGAATTCACGCAATTAAAGTGATCAAAAATCAGCAATTTGCCGAAGATTCGGGGCCAATGTCCCATCCGATCCGTCCTGGATCAGTGATTGAAATGAATAATTTTTACACTGTCACAGTGTATAACAAAGGTGCCGAAGTGATTCGCATGATGCACACTTTGCTCGGCGAAGCTAAGTTTCAGGCAGGAATGAAATTGTATTTTAAACGCCACGACGGTCAAGCCGTGACCTGTGATGACTTTGTCGCTGCGATGGAGGATGCAAGCGGAGTTGATTTAACGCAATTCCGTCTGTGGTATAGCCAAGCAGGCACCCCGATAGTGACGGTAACAGATCGTTTTGATGCAACTTCAGGCACTTATCAGCTTAGCCTCAAACAGACCTTAGCGGGCTGTAAATCCCCATTGCATATTCCCTTCAGCATTGAACTGTTAGATACCAGAGGGGTGTCATTAGTTAATGAAGTACTTGATTTTACAGAGGCAGATCAGGTTTTTAGTTTCGAAGGATTAAGCCATAAACCCCTTGTCTCTTTATTGCAGGATTTTTCAGCGCCAGTAAAACTGCATTACAACTTTGGTGTCGATCACTTAGTCCATTTGATGCGTTTTGCTAGCAGTGAAGTCGCACGTTGGGAAGCCTCGGTGACTTTGGTGAGCCAAGCTATTTGGCAGAATGTGGCCCATCTGCAACAGCAGCAAGCCATGACTCTGGACGAAAGGGTGCGCGATAGCTTTAAGGGTGTGTTGCTTAATACTGAGTTAGATCAGGCTTTAATTGCTGAGATTTTAGCAATTCCATCCGCATCAGCCTTGATTGAGCAGGTTGAAACCGTCGATTTAGACGCGTTAGCCCGCGCTCGGGAATTTGTGTTAACTGAACTGGCCTCATATTGTGAAGATGAGTTAATTGCGCTTTATCGTTCGCTATTAGCAGTGGAAAGTACTCAGGCTCGCGCTCTTAAAAATCAATGTCTAAATTGGATGAGCCGAGTCTGTGTTGGAGCAGAAGATTTTGTAATATCCCAGTTTGAAAACGCGACTAATATGACTGATTCCCTCGGTGCCTTAATGGCCGCTAATGTTGGTGATTTACCTTGCCGAAGTGAATTAATGTCGACATTTGAACTACGTTGGCGTGATACACCTCTGGTGATGGATAAGTGGTTCATGTTGCAAGCAACGCACAACGTAGATGATGTCATTGATAGTCTACGCCAGTTGCAACAACACAGTAGTTTTAGCATGGGCAACCCTAACCGGGTACGTTCCTTAATTGGCAGTTTTGCCGCTGGCAATATTTACCAATTTCACCGAGCCGATGGAAAGGGCTATGCTTTCTTAACTGAATGTTTAATTACATTAAATCAACTCAATCCTCAGGTCGCCGCTCGACTGGTGACGCCATTGATCCAATTCAGTAAATTTGATTTAGCGCGTCAAACACATATCAAGTCTTGCCTAGCACAGCTCTTAGCGTTGCCCGATCTGTCTAAAGATATGTATGAGAAAGTATCTAAAGCGTTGGCAAATTAGGATTGAGCCGGAGGAGGGCGACAGCGTATGTCGCCCATTCATTGATGGAATTTTATTTCAAATTAACGATCAGTTATAGGGATTTTTTACCGTACTATCAGGGCGTTGCTGATAAGGTGGAAGTCCGCGAAAGCCAAGGTCGAATACTATGGATTAATGGACGCCATTTTCGGCGCTTTTTAACTGAAGATGGGATCCATGGCTATTTCAAATTAGTTCTCGATGATAAGGGACAATTTGTTTCATTAAATCGTGTTTAATTCGCATTTGTTTATTTTTACTTAGAGTAATTACTTTAAACGGTCGGATGAATACGGATTTTATCAAGTGACAATTTGTTTGTAATTATGTTAATGAATTATATGATTTTTTAGTGTGTTTTTACTCCTACCTTCTATCTTATCCTTTTCTAATTTAAATTCACCCTAACGAATCTATGACAGAAATGTGTCTACGTGCTTAATTCTTTGGAAAATTTTCTCTAACTGCGCCTTGCCCAAGGGGATTAATTACTGTAACAATGATGTTACCTGTGAGCTAACAAGATGTTGGTTGTAATTCCTAAAACAAAGAATCCAGCAGGGTACGGAGAGCTAAAATGAAAATTGTTAAAAATAGTTTTAACAAGTCGGCGCTTGCTTTGGGGGTAGCGTCGGCATTGAGTTTATTAATAATGCCAAGTGTTAATGCGGTCTCATTTGATTGGGGTGAGGTTAAGGGGACATTTGACTCAACTTGGACAGCTGGCGCGAGTTGGCGTGTTGGAGAGCGTGATTGGGGAAATCAAATTGGTAAAGTTAACCAACCTCAATTTGATTGGTCTAACTACAGTGCATTTGGTAATACGAAATACACTTCTACAGAGATCTGGGCCCAACCCGGCTCCTATTCTAGCAACAATGATTTAAGTAATTTGCTTTACTCTCAAGGTGATACCACTTCTGAGATATTTAAAGGTTTACATGAGTTATCGCTTAAGTATGAAAACTATGGCCTATTCGCCCGCGGTATGTATTTTTATGATCGTAAATTAAACGATGGTAGTTATGATTTTAATGATCCTATAACAGGTGAAGAATTTGATCCTTGCAGAGATAGCCGAGCTTCTGAAGTGCAGTGTAAGGATATTCGCCTACTTGATGCATTCGTTTATGGTAATTTCGATTTAAACGATGGCGCAAACCCTTTATCCATTCGTTTGGGTGACCAAGTGGTTTCATGGGGGGAAAGCACCTTAATCGCCCACGGGATTAGTGAAATCAACGCTGTCGATTTAAACATCCTTAACGCTCCTGGTGCTGAACTCAAAGAAGCTTTTAGACCTCAGGGGATGGTGTGGCTATCTCTTGGGATCACAGATTCACTATCGGTTGAAGCTTTCTATCAATATGATTGGCAACCTATTTGGGTTCCAACGCCAGGTTCTATTTTTGCAACCAACGATTTTGCGGGTTTTGGTGGCTATAACCAAAATGCGCAACTGGGTTTCAACGCAAACCCAGATATCAATTTAGATTTTGTGATGCAAGAGTATGAGCTTTTAGCGGGAATGATTGCCAGCGGTCAGACTATCCCAACAGCACAATTGGTGTCTATGGGATTGGCTTATCCGACCAAAGTGACGTTAGTGCAGGATGAAGAAGAACCAAGCGACGGTGGTCAATACGGTGTCAAGTTCGGTTATTATGCGCCTTCACTCGGTGAAACCGAATTTGGTTTCTATTTTATGAATTACCATAGTCGTAGACCATTAATCAGTGGCACAGCGGCTGATTTTAGCACGGGGGCAATCCTATCCGATCTGGCAACAATTGGCCAGAACTCGGGCAACATTAACCGCGAACTTTTACTCAGTTTGAAGAGCTTTTCCAAGGCTCAAATTGTCTACCCTGAAGATATCAAGCTTTATGGCTTTAGCTTTAACACCTTAATTGGTGATACTTCTGTGGCGGCGGAAATTGCCCATCGTCAAGATGAGCCGTTGCAAATCGATGATGTGGAATTACTGTTTGCAGGTATGCCTCAACAGCTTGCAAATGCGGGAATACGCCCTGATCTTGATGGGATTTCACAGATAAAAGACGTGCAACCCGGAGAAACCGTTGATGGGTTTATTCGCTTAGACACAACCCAAGCACAAATGACCTTAACACATTTATTTGGCCCAACCTTAGGTTTAGATAACTTAACAATGCTGGCTGAAGTGGGTGGTGTATGGATCCATGATATGCCTGGTTTTGATGAACTGCGTCTCAATGGTCCTGGCACTTCACGCTCAGGTGGTAACCCCGATATGCCGGGAATTATCCAAGCATTGCACAATGGCCCAGAGACAAATCCATTCCCAACGGATTCTGCTTGGGGCTACCGCATCGTCGCTAAAGCTGAATTTAACAACCTGTTTGCGGGTGTGAATATGTATCCACGGGTGATTTTCTCCCATGATGTAGACGGTATCACACCAGATCCTATGTTCCTTTTTACTGAAGGACGCAAATCTGTCGCATTAGGTCTTAACTTCGACTATCAAAACCGTTGGGGCGCAGATCTGTCCTATAACAACTTCTTTGGTGGTGTCGGTACGACGAATGCGATGGCAGATCGTGATTATGTTTCATTCAATATCAAGTATTCGATCTAAAAGGACTATAACAATGAAGAAACTGACGATATTGGCGAGTGCAGTCATAATGGCACTTGCAGCGCCCGTTGTAATGGCGAAGGTCTCTGAGGCTGATGCGGCAAAACTGGGTAATGAATTAACGCCATTGGGCGCACAAAAAGCCGGTAATGCCGATGGTTCTATCCCTGCATGGGATGGAGGTATAACTAAGCCTGTTGCGGGTTATACCAAAGGTATGCATCACCCCGATCCTTTCCCTGAGGATAAAATAGAATTTACTATTACTAGTGCTAACAAAGCCGAATATAAAGATTTTCTGACCCCAGGTCAGCTAAGGTTGTTTGAACTTTACCCTGACACTTACAAAATGAATGTTTATAAGACTCGCCGTAGCGCCTCCGTGCCACAGTTTGTCTATGATGCCACTAAAGCAAACGCGACTCGCGCTGAGTTAGTCTCGCAAGGAAATGGCTTATCAGGTGCATCGATCGGTATTCCATTTCCAATTCCAACCAATGGGTTAGAGGCTATTTGGAACCATATTTTACGCTTCCGTGGCGTGGGGGTTGAAACCACTCGTAGTCAAGCTGCACCGACCGTAGATGGTAACTTTACATTGGTTGAAATGGCAGAAGAGCTGCGTTTTGAATACTCGCGGCCTGAGATCACCTTAGAACAGCTAAAAGCCAGCAATACTTTATTCTATTTCAAGCAAGTGGTGACTCAACCTGCTCGTTTGGCTGGAACGGCACTCTTGGTTAAAGAAACCATGGATCAAGAGGCATTGCCGCGTCAAGCTTGGACTTATAATACGGGTCAGCGTCGTGTACGTAAGGCACCAAACGTAGCCTTTGACACACCGGGTACCGTTTCTGACGGTCTACGTACTACGGACGATTTCGATATGTTTAACGGCTCTCCAGTGCGTTATAACTGGGAGTTGATTGGCAAGAAAGAAATTTATATTCCGTATAACGACTATAAATTGCACTCAGATAAGCTGAAATATGACCAAATTTTAAAAGCGGGTCATATTAATCCTGAGTATGTTCGTTGGGAAAAACACCGTGTTTGGGAAGTGAAGGCGACATTGAAATCGGGGATGCGCCATATTTATAAAACCCGCGTGATGTACCTAGACGAAGACTCATGGCAAGTGTCGGTTGCAGATTTATATGATAACCGTGATGAGTTATATCGTGTCGCCGTTGCCCATGGTTTGAACTATTACGAAGTGCCGACGCAATGGAATACCTTAGAGGTTTTCCATGATTTACAGTCTCGTCGTTATTTGGTGATGGGGTTAGACAACCAAAGTGGTATGTATAACTTTGATGCCCAACTGAGCGAAGCCAACTTTACCCCAGACGCCTTACGTCGTGAAGGTATTCGTTAACCGCCATATATTAAAGGGGCGCTAAGCGCCCCTCATTAGTTTAAGGAAGTTTGTATGTCGTTTCGCATCCTTCATTGTGTTGCTGCGTTGAGTATCAGTTGTTTATTTATTTCCCCTTCGTTTTCTGCGACATCAGAGGCTCCTTCATCCCAAATTCAACCTTTGGCTATATCATCATTAATATTAGATATTGCCGATACGGGTCAACGCTTAGTCGCGGTGGGTGAGCGTGGGCATGTGCTGGTTTATGATGGCAATTGGCAGCAAGTGACTACGCCTACATCGGTTCAGCTAACCAAAGTGTTTTTTATCAATGAAACTTTAGGTTGGGCAGTCGGCCATGACGCGACTATCTTGCATACACAGGATGGCGGTCAAACATGGCAGTTGCAAATGCAATCCCGTGAGATTGAAAAGCCTTTCCTCGATATCCTGTTTTTAAATGAACGAGAAGGCATGGCGATAGGTGCTTATGGGTTGTTTTATCGTACTAATGATGGTGGCGCGAATTGGAGCGCAGAGTTCCATGAAGAATTACTTGTTGAAGAAGATGTATCTTATTTGGCAGAGTTAAAGGGTAGCGATGAAGCCGCCTATTTGAATGAACGAGCCTCTTTATTACCCCATTTCAACCGTATTATCGCCTTAAAAGATGGTCGCTTAGTCCTCGTTGGAGAACTGGGTTTAGTGGCCGCTTCAAATGATAAGGGAATAACTTTCACCCGAACTGGTTTTGATTATGATGGTTCTATGTTCAATGCCATTGAAATGCAAGATGCCGTCTATGTAATGGGGCTTAGGGGGAATATATTTAAGGCTGATTTGAGTTTGAGCCAATGGCATGAAATTGAAATGCCTGTGCAATCTTCAATCAATGGTGTCATGGCTATGTCGGATGAAACGCTATATTTAGTGGGGAATGCGGGGGTTGTGATACAGCTAAATAGCGATGATACCAGTAGCATAGTCACCCGTCGCCAAGGGGAAAATTTAGTCTCTATCGCGAAAGATAATCAAGGGAATATGTGGTTATCAGGCAGCCAAGGGCTGTTTATTCTTAAGCCATAAAATTCTAAAACAACAATAATAGGGCCGAGAAGATGTTAGAAAAACTGGTCAACGGATTTGAGTTATTTTTATTTCGCAATCGCACATGGGTAGTGGGCATTTTTGCGTTATTAACGCTGTTTTTGGGATACCAAGCCAGTCAGCTGAAAATGGATGCGGCGTTTATCAAAAATATTCCACTAAACCACAGTTATATGCAGACGTACCTCAAACATCAGAAGGATTTTGGGGGGGCGAACAGTATCATGGTGGCGGTCGAAGATACGAGTGGCAATATTTTCAATGCAAATTATTTTGACACCTTAAAAAACGTCCATGACCAACTCTTCTTTATCCCAGGGGTCGAACGTTCACAGGTGAAATCCATTTTTTCCCCTTCGACGCGTTTTACTGAAGTCGTAGAAGATGGTTTTGCGGGGGGGCCAGTGATCCCCGCTGATTTTTCAACGACCCAAACTGGGCTGGATACGGTTCGCGATAACATCGAAAAAGCGGGGATTGTTGGTCGATTAATCGCGAATGATTACAGTGCTGCTATGGTGTCGGCTCAATTAATGGACTTTGATCCGCAAACGGGTAAGCCTCTGGATACCATCGCTTTTGCGGCTCAACTTGAAAATGAACTGAGGGGAAAATTCGAAACCGATAAGGTTAAAATTCACATTATAGGTTTTGCTAAAATGGCGGGTGATGTCGCCGATGGTGCCAAGGGCGTATTACTGTTTTTCTTGATAGCCATTTTGATCACGGCTGTTATGGTTTATCTCTTCTCTAAATCCATCATTCTGACCGTTCTGCCCTTAGTCTGTAGTTTAATGGCTGTGGTGTGGCAACTTGGACTATTGACTGTGATCGGTTTTGGTCTTGATCCTATGTCGATTTTAGTGCCATTCCTCGTGTTTGCGATTGGGGTCAGTCACGGTGTACAAATGATCAATGCGGTCAGGCGCCGTGTGATGGATGGGCAAACCACTAAAGCCGCAGCTGCCTCGGCATTCCGTAATTTATTAGTGCCGGGAGGGGTTGCATTACTCTCTGATACTGTTGGTTTTATTACGCTTTTGTCTATAGATATTGGCATTATCCGTGAGCTAGCCATTTCTGCGTCTTTAGGTGTGGGTGTGATTATTTTCACTAACCTTATCCTGTTGCCATTAGTGATTTCTTTCACCGAATTGAAGGCCGTTAAACATGCACAGCCTACGGCGGAGGAAGTGCGCGCAGAGGCGATTTGGCGTTTCTTGGCAAAGTTTGCAACGCCTAAATATGCGATAGTGGTTATTGTGGCGACGATTGCGTTATATTTTGTCGGGTTACAGCAGGCTAATCAGATGAAAATTGGTGACTTGCAGGGCGGGGCTCCCGCTTTACATCAAGACTCACGCTATAACTTAGATACCTTCTTTATCACCGACCATTTCTCTATCACTACAGATGTGATGGCTGTCATTGTTGAAGCTTCCCCCGAGGCATGTACTTACCACGATATGCTTATCCAAATAGATGAATTTGAGTGGTTAGTTCGCAACACCCCTGGGATTGAATCGACCGTGAGTTTAGCCTCAGTTGCAAAAAAAGTGAATGCGGGCTTTAACGAAGGCAATCCAAAGTGGGAAGTGCTACCTCGCACGACGGCAAGTTTAGTACAAGCCATTGGTCAAATTCCAACGACTTCAGGGCTGTTAAATGGCGATTGTTCCGTCATGCCTGTGTATTTGTTTATGAAAGATCATAAGGCTGAAACCATTGAAACTGTGGTGGCTAAGGTTAAAGCGGTTGCTGCCAAAATGGATAACGAACAGTTGCAGTTTAAGCTTGCGTCCGGGCCTGTGGGTGTTATGGCTGCAACCAATGAAGCCGTTGCCGCCGCGCAATTGCCTATGATGTTGTACGTCTATGGTGCCGTGTTTGTACTGTGTTTAATTAGCTTTAAATCCTTTAAAGCGACAGTCGCGGTGATTATTCCTTTGTATGTGGTTTCAACATTAGCGCAAGCCTTGATGACGCAACTCGATATTGGCTTAGCAGTCAGTACCTTACCTGTCATTGCTCTAGGTGTAGGTATTGGTGTGGACTATGGGATTTATATTTTATCCACTATGTCGTCTAAGCTATCAAATGGTATGCCAGTGCAGCAGGCTTATTATGAAGCCTTAGTCGAACGGGGCAGTGCGGTGATTTTCACTGGTTTGACTTTGGCGATTGGTGTGAGCACTTGGTTTTTCTCGGCACTTAAGTTCCAAATGGATATGGGAATATTGCTCACCTTCATGTTTGTGGTAAATATGCTCGGTGCAATAATTATCCTACCCGCGTTAGCCGCTGTATTTTGGCGACAACCTAAGTAGAGTCTAGCAATGGGGAGTTTAACTCCCCATTTATGTTTGAATAGTTAGTCTGTTTTTGCGATTGTTTGGTCATTATCCGTTCTGCATTCCTGCCATTACTCGATTTCAAGAGGATGTACCACTAAAATTTTCCTCGAAATACAGAGGATTTAGTAATAAACTTCGCGCGATGATCCAGATCACACTAATTTTTCTGCGATCGTTAAGCCGAAGCATCCAAATAATGAAAAAAAGCGCTGCCATAGACGCTTAAGGAAACAGCAACATGGCCTTGAAAGATGCAATGCCTTCAGTACTACTTGAAAATGTAGTCAGTTTAATTCACGCTAAAGTCCCTAATTCACAAGCCAAGCAAGTTGAACAGTTCGCGACCTGCCTTTACGCCCGTATGTCGAAAGATGATCTCAATGCGCGCAACGATAGCGATCTTTATGGTGCTGTTCTGAGTTTATGGAACGCCCTCAACAAGACCCCAAAAGGTCACACTCATCTCAGAGTATTCAATCCAAGTCAGTCAAAACACGGCTGGCAATCTACCCATTCGATTATTGAGGTCATCCAACCTGACATGCCATTCTTGGTAGATTCAGTGGGTATGGCATTGAATCGTATTGGTATTACCGCTCACATGGTGCTACATACTCCGCTGGCGATTGAGCGCTCAGGGTCAGAAGTCTCTAAAGTGACCTATCTGAATCAAAATCCTGAAAGTACTGAGTCTGTTGCGGTTTTCTTAATTGAAATTGATCGTCAAAGTAGTACCGATGACATCAAGGCACTAGAGCGCGAAATTAAGTCAGTGCTTGCCGATGTTGCTGCTTCAGTAAATGACTGGAGCGCAATGTCAGCTAAATTAACTGAAACCATTAAAGACTTGCCAAAGCGTCCATTCCCTGGTGATAAACAAGAGTTAGAAGAAGCAATTAACTTCTTGACTTACTTGAATAATCATCATTTTACTTTGCTAGGTTATCGCCAATACGATTTGAAACGTGTTGAGGGTGACGTTGAGCTAGTGCCCAATATCGCCTCTAGTTTGGGGTTGATGAATAAGCACACTAAAGCACAGCCGGAGCAGGGTTTGTTGTTATCTAGCTTCTCCGATAGCGCCCGTAAAGAAGCCTTAGATCACAGCTTGCTTATCCTGACTAAGAGCAGCGCTAAGAGCCGCGTCCACCGCCCTGCTTATGTTGATTATATCGGTATCAAACGTTTCGATAAGAAAGGCAATGTGGTCGGTGAGGACAGATTTATCGGTTTATATGCCTCTAACGTGTATAACCGCAGTCCACGTGAAATCCCGCTGCTGAATGAAAAAGTGCAACGAGTGTTAGATCGTTCAGGCTTAACACCGCGTTCTCACGACTATAAAGCACTGCTCAATATTCTTGAAAACCTGCCCCGTGATGAGCTAATTCAAGCCAATGTTGAGGATTTAGCGCACACAGCTCACGGTGTGCTTGAAATGCAAGACAGAGACAAACTAAAACTCTTTGTGCGTAAAGATGGTTTTGGTCGTTTCTTATCCTGTTTAGTGTATGTATCTAAGGATCGTTACAACACTAAACTTCGCCAAGATACTCAGCGTATTTTGGCTCAGCATTTTAACAGCAAAGAAGATGTAGAGTTTACGACTTATTTCTCCGAGTCATCGCTTGCTCGCACTCACTACATTGTCAAAGTTGATAACAATAATATGGATGTAGATGTGGCGGCCATAGAGAATAATTTAATTGAAGCGGCACGTTCTTGGGAAGATAAGTTAAGCTCAGCGCTTAACAACGCCTTAGGTGAAGAAGCCGGTACTCATCTCACTAAGCGCTATCTCAATGCGTTTGAACAAAGCTATAAAGAAGATGTATTACCAAGTTCTGCAGTAGTGGATATGCAGCATCTGGAAGCCTTGGACGATGAGCATAAATTGGGTATGTTGTTCTATCAACCGCAGGAAGCTGCGCTGAACGACAACAAAGTCCGTCTTAAGTTATTCCATAAAGATGAGCCAATTCATTTGTCTGATGTGTTGCCCATGCTGGAAAACTTCGGTTTGCGCGTGATCAACGAACGTCCCTATGAAGTCACCACTTGTGATGGTTCCACCTTCTGGATCTTAGACTTCCTAATGACGGTTAAAGTGGTCAACACTGACAATATCGCCGACAGCCAAGACAGATTCCAAACCGCATTGTCGCAAGTGTGGCAAAAGAAACTAGAGGATGACGGCTTTAACCGTATCATTCTGGCTTCGGGTTTGACTGGCCGTGAAGTATCGGTATTGCGTGCCTATGCAAAATACATGCGCCAAATTGATGCAACATTTAGCCAAGCGTATATCGAAGAGACCTTTGGCCGTTATCCTCAAATCGCTGATTTGCTGGTTAAAATGTTCATCCGTAAATTTAATCCTAAACTTAAGACCCGTACACTGGGCAAGTTTTTAGAGCAGATCAATTTACGCTTAGATGACGTCTCTAGCCTCGATGATGACCGTATTATTCGTCGTTATTTAGACCTAATTAACGCCACTCTACGAACCAACTTCTATCAGTTAGATGCTAAAGGTGAATCTAAGAGTTATATCTCGTTTAAATTCATGCCTTCAATGATCCCTGAAATGCCACGTCCGTTGCCGAAATTCGAAATTTTCGTCTATTCGCCGCGTGTAGAAGGTGTGCATTTACGTTACGGTAAAGTGGCCCGAGGTGGTTTACGCTGGTCAGATCGCCGTGAAGACTTCCGTACCGAAGTATTAGGTTTGGTAAAAGCACAGCAAGTGAAAAACACTGTGATTGTGCCTGTAGGTGCTAAAGGTGGTTTCGTTTGTAAACAGCTACCAACAGAAGGTGGCCGTGAAGCACTCTTTACCGAAGGTCAAGAATGTTACCGTCTGTTTATCCGCGCATTGCTCGATATCACCGATAACATAATCAATGGTGAGATAGTCCATCCATTGGATGTGGTGCGTCACGATGAAGATGATCCATATCTTGTGGTTGCAGCCGATAAAGGCACTGCGACATTCTCTGATATCGCGAACTCCATTTCCCTCGAATACCGCTTCTGGCTGGGTGATGCATTCGCATCGGGTGGCAGTAACGGTTACGATCATAAGAAAATGGGGATCACGGCCAAAGGTGGCTGGGAATCGGTTAAACGTCATTTCCGCGAAGTGGGTATCGATTGTCAAACCACTGACTTTACCTGTTTAGGTATTGGTGACATGGCGGGCGACGTATTTGGTAATGGTATGTTGTTGTCTAAGCACACCAAATTAGTTGCTGCCTTTAACCACATGCATATCTTTATCGATCCAAACCCAGATACGGCATTAAGTTATGATGAACGGGCGCGTTTATTCGCTCTACCACGTTCTAGCTGGGAAGATTACAACAGCAAGCTGATTTCAAAGGGTGGCGGTATTTTCCTACGTTCATCTAAATCGATCCCCTTATCGGCAGAAATCAAGCAAATGTTGGGTACAGAGAAAGCCTCTATGACCCCAACAGAGCTGATGAAAGAACTGCTGAAAATGCCAGTCGATCTAATTTGGAACGGCGGTATCGGTACTTATGTTAAGTCATCCCGTGAAACCCATGCTGAAGTGGGCGATCGTGCCAACGATGCATTGCGTGTTAACGGCGGTGAACTGCGGGCCAAGATAGTCGGCGAGGGCGGTAACTTAGGTTGTACCCAGTTAGGTCGTATTGAATATGCCTCTAACGGCGGCCGTATTAACACCGACTTTGTGGATAACGTCGGTGGTGTTGATTGTTCTGACAACGAAGTGAACATCAAGATTTTGCTGAACGCTATGGTAACTGAAGGTGAACTGACGTTAAAACAGCGTAACCGCCTACTGGAAGAAATGACTGAAGAAGTCGGCCAGATCGTACTGCAAGACTGTAAAGATCAAACCCGCACTATTTCTGTTACCCAAGTCCGTGGTGCCGAGCAGCTTAAAGAGCAGATCCGCTTTATCCAATATCTGGAAAAAGAAGGTAAGTTAGATAGAGCATTAGAATTCTTACCTTCTGACGATGAACTTGCCGAGCGTTTAGCAAGTGGTCGTGCCTTAACTCGTCCTGAACTTTCCGTACTCGTTGCCTACGCAAAAATGGTATTGAAAGAGCAGCTAGTTACACCAGAAATTACTGAAGATGCGTTGTTAAGCCAGTTGCTTATTGCTTATTTCCCTAAAAAACTTCAGGAAAAATATAGCGATAGAATGGTGACACACCCACTACGTGGCGAAATCATTGCGACCTCACTCGCCAATGAGCTTGTCAACGATATGGGCTTAAACTTTGTTCAACGTATGCAAGATGAGACAGGTGCCTCAGTTGCCGATGCGGCTATTTGTTACACTATGGCCCGCGAAGTATTTGGTTTAGCTGAATTAACTAAATCGATCACTGACTTAAACGGTATCGTACCTGCTGTGGTTCAGGGTGAAATGTTGCACCAACTGCGTCGTAATATGCGTCGCGTGTGTCGTTGGTTCCTGCGTCATCGCAATCGCACTTGGAGCATTGAACAAAACGTTGCCTTCTTCAAACCTGTATTTGAGCAGATTAAAGCCAATGTTCATTTATATCTGGTAGAAGAAGAAGCGGCTGGCATCCAAGCTGAGATCAACGCCTTGATCAAAGAAAATGTACCGCAGGATGTCGCGATCGTAGTAGCTAACATGAGTACCTTATTCTCAGCGTTAGATATCGCTCAAATTGCCCAAGCAGAAGATAAGACAGTGGCATTGGTTGCTGAAACTTACTTTAAACTCGGTGCCCGTGTTGAGTTGCACTGGTTCTTAGAACAGATCAGTGCTCAACCTGTGGCGAACCATTGGCAAGCACTTGCCCGTGCAGCCTTTAGGGAAGAGTTAGATTGGCAACAACGCGCATTGAGTTCAGTGGTCCTAAGAACCTGCAGTGAAACCTGTGATGCAGAAAGCGTGATTTCTCAGTGGATTGAGATAAATCAAGGCTTACTGGAAAGATGGTTCCACATGCTAGCTGACTTCAAAACATCGCAAATCCATGAGTTTGCTAAGTTCTCCGTCGCCCTACGTGAACTTAATCTTCTGATCCTTCATTGTGAAGGCCAAAAGTAAACTTTTATAATAATCAGAAGCCCTGGCGATCGCCGGGGCTTTTTTTAGGTCGAGGAAAGTACATGTTCTATAAAATCGCACAGAAAGTCATGTTCCAGATGGATCCTGAGCGAGCGCATAATCTGGCTATCGGTAGCCTGAAAATGACAGGCAACAGTCCATTAAACTGCTTTTATAGCCAAAATATCGCGCCTGCTCCTGTAACATTTATGGGGCTGACTTTTCCAAATCCAGTAGGTCTTGCTGCGGGAATGGATAAAGACGGCGAGTCGATTGATGCCTTTCATGCGATGGGATTTGGACACATTGAGGTGGGCACTGTTACTCCAAGACCACAACCCGGTAATGATTTACCCCGTTTATTTAGATTAAAGCCTGCTAAAGCGATCATTAATCGTATGGGATTTAATAATAAAGGGGTCGATAATTTAGTTAAAAATTTGATCGCGAAAAAGTCCGATATCATGGTGGGTGTCAATATTGGTAAAAATAAAGACACGCCAGTGGAGCAAGGCAAAGATGATTATTTGATCTGCATGGATAAGGTTTATCCCTACGCAGCCTATATTGCGGTGAATATTTCCTCACCTAATACCCCAGGCTTACGATCGCTACAATATGGCGATCTATTAGATGAATTATTGAGCGCGATAAAAACTAAGCAACTTGAACTTGCCGAAAAACATAAAAAATACGTGCCAATCGCACTTAAAATTGCTCCAGATTTAACCATTGAAGAAATTGAAAATATCGCAGACGCTCTGGTTAAAAATAAATTCGATGGTGCGATTGCAACTAATACGACATTAACTCGTGATGGCGTAAGCGGCCTTGCCAACGCCAATGAAAGCGGTGGTTTGAGTGGTAAACCTTTAACTGAGCTTTCAACAAAAGTGATAAAGCAGCTCGCTATCTGTTTAAAAGGGCAGATCCCAATTATTGGTGTGGGTGGTATTAATAGTGCTGAAGATGCTTTGGCGAAATTTGATGCTGGAGCGACTATGGTACAGATTTATTCTGGCTTTATTTATCAAGGACCGAAGTTAATTAAAGAGATTGTTGAAGCTTATCGCTTAAAATAATGATCTTAAGATCAATAAATAGATCTAAAATAAGATCTTTTTTAATAACTGCGATCTAAAAGGATCATTAGATCGCAGTTAAGATCCTATAACAGATCGACTAAGTAACTGTTAAATAATTTGTATTTTATTATTTTTATTTTGATATTGAATAAAATATCTACTATTATGTCCGAGTGTTCAAATAGTGGGTAAACGTTATGTTATTAATGCCGCAAAAGGATTGGCAATGGAAATATAACGATTCGTATGGTGTTCTAGGCGTATCGTTAGGTTCCGAAATAGAATTTCTGACGGCTTATAAAGCAAAATCACTCATTCCAGATGCTTTATCAAGCATGGAATTTAGTATTGCGCACGCCAAATTCTATATAAATTTACTCGAAAGGTTGCCTAAAAGTTTATCCTTAACTGATGCCGCTATTGTTCAAATAGCCCTCAATGCTACTGCTGCCCATTTTATGCTGACGCCACAGATGCCTAAGTCTTGGTTTTTTGATACCAGCGATGTGTGTGTTTATAGCGATGTGGGTAAAGTATTTGAGCTTAAATCCCAAAGGCAAAGAGTACTTGTGCTTGTTGTTGAGAACACTCTTCAAGCTGCGCTCGTGATGTTATTATCGCCGGAGTGTGTATTAGCTGGCGGCAAAACGATGATCCAGTTTGAAACCATTAAAGTGATGCATAATCGCTTACACCCCCTACGTGCGCAGCGCCATGTGGTTGCGGCATAGCATCACTCTTGGTTTTGGATAGCCGCTATTAACCGATAATTAGCTTAAATCCCCATGGTGTTATTGAGCTATCCATACTCTTTTCTGCTAAGAAAGCTTTTTCTAAAATTAGTCACGTGGATCTTCAACACCTTTTTATTTAATGCTATCCAATGATAATTTGTGAGTCTGATTACTCTCTATTTGACTCTGCTTTTAGTATCAAACTCACTACGCAGTTTGGTTTGCCATGGTATTCACTCGTCGACTCGCAGCTAGTCCATCCGTGGATGCTCGACCGCCCCGTCCATGGGGCGGACGGTCGTCTCGCCAATCACCATGGCGCACCTTTCAGTATTTGCGTAGTCTGGAGGTTCAAGAGGGGGGGAGTTTTTATTTAACTATGGTTGGCACTGTTTTCTGTGTTGTTTGCGCAGCGCTAAAAGCAAAAAGAGTTGTGGGTGTCCGGTTTTTTCGCCGCCCTTAATACTGATTGTTTACACAGTGTTATCTGGTTTGTGCCGATTTCAAGGACTAGATTGAAAATATTTGTGCGCGTTTACATAAGATCTTCATGTATATAGCATTTATAATCAATAACTTATTTTTTGACAGCTTGAGATAATAGGTTTGGAAAACGCGCATGCGTGTTTTTCCGGATGGCATATCTAAACAAAAGCTGGTAAGTTCCTTTTATTACAGGTAGTTAACCATGCGCGTTTTTACTGGTCTAATGAGATAAACGCGCATGCGCACTATATAAAGGTTAGTTTTATATTGAAGTCATGAGAATTTGGGACATTAGGCAGTTGAAAAAAGTAATCTTAGCTATTGTTGTACTTTACTCGATCACAGTTGGATTCTTTATTGGTGTCACTGAACATAAAACAATGTTCAATGATGTTAAATGGACTGATGTTGGAACCTTACTTGTTACATTTTTGGGGTTTGCTTTTGGTTTCTATACTTATTTCCAATGGTTAGGTAATAAACGGAAAGAAGACTCATATATTTCTGCTAAGAGATACCTTTCGGCAATAGATGAAGTCGAAGAAAATCTTCATGAACTCGCATTTCATTACAATCATATATGTCCAACTCCGGGTTTGCTAATTGAAGACAAAGACGTTTCAATCAAACGGATTGAACATTTACATAATGTATGGGGCAACTTATACCAATCCAGAAGAAATCTATATAAAGCCAATCGTGAGTTGGCATTTTGGAATGTGGAATTGGCTCCTGATGCTAAACAAAACTACGATTTCTTAAATCAATCGCTCGACAATATCAGTGTTGTTTCCTCTGCACTAAATAGTCAGCTTCATCATTTTATATGTAAAGACTCAAGTAATATGAACGAAGTTATTCGACATAAGGAAAGATTTGATGAACTACAAAGATCAGCATATAAGGTGGCTCAGCATAGAATCGACACTGGATTTAAGGCAATGTTTAGATTCGAGCAATAAATAAAACTAACAAATGCTTCAAGACGGATTCGCAACGCTCGGCCTTTGATTTGGTTTTTGTGTTTACGGTGTAATAATTGAGTATCGTGGTAGCGTTGCTCACCACTTAAGCGGGCGTTAGGCAAGAACAGGACAAACAAATGACAGCAATCTTCCCATTGCAAAATGACGTTACTTTACACCGTTCGAATTCTTACCCCACGAGCAACGCACATGCGGAGGAAATGGGCTTAACAGGAACCAAGAATAAGGAGGTTCGGGCATTAACAATTGCCGCATTTCGCGTTGCGCAGAATAACTCACAACTTTCCACAGTGATTATGAATCGTGACCTCTTACTATTTTTGCTGGCTAATAGCGATACAGCTTTAAAGTATTGGATTGAAAAGCGGCGGCTAATTGAGGTGCTGGGTGGTTACAGATTGACACCTGATGGCCTTACAGAATGTCAAAATATACTGCTTGGTTTGTCTGGTGCGTACAGCACAACTGAGCAAAAGGTTCAAGAATGGCAAGAACGTATGGTCAGCGGAGATCGCGTTGCCTGTAATCCTCACCAATTTTCTTCGGCTTATTGGAATGTAGCCCCAGAATTCAGATAATAACTGCGACACTCTAATTGAGGTGTAGAAGAAGCCAACTGCTGAGAAGTGGTACACTTTATCTCGCTAAAGTAAAAGAGTATCACCAAAATTTAATGATACACCCATTGTTAAATTTGGTTACCAGTATACGCAGGGCTTGACGAGATTAAGCACTGTCATGGAAGTGACCGTCCGTGACAGGGATGTCACGGTCGAGCCTATAGGGATACTTCTTACTAGGTAACAGGACGGCGTGTCACTGGAATAAGTGTGCTTAATCAAACTCCATCAAACAATCTAAAATCTAGATCTTCGCTCAACGCTATTTAGGACGGGTCACCGCCAACAACAACGCCTGCAATTGCAGGCGTTGTTGTTTAAGTCTATTTGTTTTGCTTTTATGCCTTAGCTTCTCAAATAATGGATTACTTTTTAATCCATTTTCCGCTGGCATCTTGCACATAGTTGCCTTTATCTGTGGCGGTTATGGCTTTTTCACCGGCCAGTTTTGCGACATCGGTGGCGGAGATATTGTTCTTTTTCGCTATGGTTTCGTAGTGGGCGCGGCGTTTATTATTGACATCGTCCATCACAGCTTTGGCTTCGGGATTGGCTTGTACTAATCCTAGGTAACCATTGGGTTGTTCGCCTAAATAGCCTTGGGATTTGGCTTCTTGAAGTGACATAGCGAAGGCGCTGAGGCTCAAGAAGCTGAGGGTTAATAATAATAGTAACTTTGATTTCATGGTGATTCCTCAATTCTTGTGTAATTTAGAACAATTTCTCATCAGATAGGAGTTGATCTAACTCCTTATCCACTTTGATTTTTATCTCGTGTTCAATTTTCACATTGAGATTGATGACGATAGGTTTATCGGGTGGCTCTATTTTGACTGTGGGCGTGCAGCCTTGCAACATGGCTAGTGTGACCAATGCGGCAAGAGCGCTTCGGGTACCTATGCTAACTTGCTGTAATTGAATTATCTTCACTGAGGTTTCCTTGTTACTTCACGGATTTTTCGATTTTGTTCTGCAAATCATTACCAATTTGCAGACTTCTAAATAATTGCAGCATGTTCTCTTCATGGGAGTAATTCAAGTGAATTGGGCGTTCAATCCCTTGAGTACGTCCTTTGACTTCGACAATCAGGGTCGCGTCACCTTCTTGATCCATATCAAAGCTACTCGATAATTGACTGTATTGTAAGTGCTCTAGGGTAGAAAAGACAAAGTCGAGGTACGGCTGGGATTGACGCATACCATCCACCGAAGGATTGCCCGATATAGCAATAAGCCCTCCAGGTGCCCTCGCGGCGAGTTGTCCTCCCGTAATGGAGACTTTGCCGTTAACTAAATCAACGGGGAGCACACCATCAAATATCCCATCGGCATTAATGCCCGTTTGCGGCTGAATGCGCAATACTTCCTCAAGACTCATGCCTTGTAATAGAAGATAGGCATGGGACTTTTCTTGTAACTTAAGATTAAATTCTGGCAACAGGAACTGGCCGCTAAGCACTTTACCTTTGGCCGTCATGGAAATATCGGTATCACTTAATCCTGTGAGTTGCTGCAACCAATTATCGGGCAGTTTCTCGGCATCTTTGCCGAGCGCAATATCGGCTTCGACTTCGATATCTGTGAGCGGAAAACCAGGATCGAACAAGTTAAAGGTCATCAATGTCTGTGGACAATTGAGCCGACTCAAACTACTAAAATAGTCTTTATCCTGTGGTTTTTTATGGGACAGTTCTCTATGGGATAGCTCCCAAGTGAACTCACATTGCGCTTGAAGTTTGCCGCCTTCAAAAATGGTGTCGTTATAAAAACCTTCGAGATCTGTCATCGATTGGGTAATTTGCATGACAAATTGAGTCTGATCGCGTTGCTGTGTCAGATTAAACTGTGCCTGAAATTGGTTATTACCCGTGACATTAAGCTCAGAGGGCAAAGGCTGGGTTTGATTGAGCAGCGATAACGCTTCGGTCATGCTGGTGTCAACAACCCATTGACCAGTCAATACGAGGGGTTTATTGGCTGTGGCTAGGTTTAATTGATGATGGCTTTGCAGTTCGACCGTGCCAAGCTGCCAGTTTTCTTCCCCTAAAAGAGTGCCTTTTTTCCAATCCAAACTTTGTTTAAGGGCTAATGAGTCGAGTTTTAGCACAGTCTCTTTACGAGTACGGCCTTTACTACTGAGCTGTTTTTCGATATTGAGTTGGTTTGCATGCCATAAAAGATGATTCTGCCAGTCAGACGCTAATAGCGAATTCATTGGAGTGTCTGGTTTTAGCTCGAAATGCATAGCTTTTTGTAAAGTGATCGAAAACGCCGCCGCACTCATATCGCTCTGAGAGCTTATGATATTATCGGACCCGACTACCGAAGTTTGGGTTGTTTGTAACAAACGAAGTTGATCGAGTGTTAAGTCTAACGGGGGCAATGATATTTGTAGTGCTGTTTGGTTAGCCATGCTTGAGGGATGCAGGCCTTGCTGTAAATGATCCGTATGCGAACTGAGTTGGATTAGCCCTAGGGTATTAAGGTTAATATGACCAAGATTAAACTCGGTCTGCCTAGGTGCCTGTTTATCTAACGGGCTGTTATAGGTAATTTCGCCCAAGCTAAATAGCAACGTTGGTGCTGTTTTCTTTAAGCTTTCTACCTTCGCAGTGACAGGCTTGGTCATCAATTGCCAATCGGTTGATTGTGGCGACTGAGCTAAACTAAATTCCCCTGTAGTGACTAATTGACTACTCTTCCAGCCCAGAGCCTGCGTCGCATCAATCCAGATATCGGCTAATTGCACGGGGGTTTCTTGTTTGGCGTTAAGATGCCAATCGGCCTTGAGCGCAAGTGTATCGGCCGATTTTGCGATTTCAATATCAGAAACATCAACTTGGATATCGATTTTGCTGTCTAGGGTTTTTAGGCTAATTTGGGGAAGGTTAACCAATGTAATCGCTTGCTGCCCATTGTGAGTTTGCGTTTGATTCAGTGGGTAAGTCAATGTTTCACCTAGGGTGAGTTGAATACCCACTGGTGCCGCGGTATTTTTTAGCCCTGACAGCAACGTTGATATGGAGTCGTTAAGTGGGCTATCTAATAAGGCTAATAGCTGTTGTTGCTGTTTATCATTTGGATTCAGTGCCAAGGTAAAGGGTTTTAGACTTAATTCTAGTTCTGCTAAATGTCCCGCAATACTAAATTCAAGAGCAGGTTTGGGCTCGAGTTGCAGCGCCGCAAACTGATTAAAAGTCACTTTCGGGTCGATTAACTTATGCCGACTGATTAGCTCCCCCGACGTTAGCCCTAGCTGGCTATGGGAAACTAATTGTCCTTGTAGATCAATTGCTAATTCCTGCCATTGCTTATCAAACTCAGTGAGTGTGTTCAGCATGCTGCCAGGGCTTTGCCTAAGGCTTATCTGGTGCAGACTCGCGAGCAGTGGTGCGAGCGCGAGTTCACTTTCCAGTTGCCATCCCTCCGCGGCGAGTATTGCTTTGAGTACTGCTATGCTTTCGCCATCATGGCTAAACGCACTGCTGATTTCTCCTGCGTTATTTAAACTGAGTTTATCCATCACTAGATGATAGGCGGGCAAATTGGCTTGCGACCTTAGGAACAGCTTAGTTTTGCCTATATCAATTTGAGGTAATGATTTGATATCTAAGGCTAATGCTGGACCTTGTTCATCGATGGCGTTGCGGTCAGGCAAAAAGATCGACTGGCCTAACTCCACTTCAATGTCACCTGTCTTTATCTGTTTGATTTTTCTGGTTAGGTGGGGTATTTGGCTAAGCTGTTTTAGCTCGTCTAGGCTTTGCGGCCAATCGAGCTCTAGTACGATATTCAGATCCTTAAGCATGATTTGGCTGTCATGTATCCTAAGTTTGGCAGAGGTGATATGCCAATGCTCTAACTGACTTTCACCTAAACGAATATCAATAAGCTCGCTGTCCATGCCACTAAGGACATAATTGGCCGCTCGTATGATCAATTTTTCGGTTTGAGTATTGATAATCCAAATACTTAAAGCCACACATGCCAAGACGCCCGTCAAAGCCGTTGCCACTAAGGTCTTTTTTAGGGGAAATCTTCGTACCATTTTACTACTGGCCGTATTTTTATTATGGGACTCACCATGGGATATCTCTTGGCTAGTCTCACTTTTTACAGCAGTGGCGAGTTTTGGTTTTTTGTGGATTGGCATCTGGCTTTAACATCATCCTTATCAAAATCGTGCCTTGGGGTTGTAAAAATGTCCTATCGCACTCTTTGTACACGCATTATCGTACCGTCATCTCTGCGGCAGTTTAACACTCAACTAGCTAAAAAGCTGCGCTGTGATAACCCCAATTCCACATAGCGTTGCAAGCACAAGGGCAAACCTGCCGCCAGCGACGCGATAACCAGTCGCTAAATTTGCGCCGTCTCGCGTTTGGCGCTGTGTCCACACCATGGCCACAGGTAAAAAGATCGCGAGGATCACCAGCGCAATCGCTGCGTAACCTAGGGCGGTGATAAAACCTTGTGGGTAGAAGAGGGCAAAACCTAAGGGTGGCAAAAAGGTGATAGCCGCGGTTAAGCTGCGACCTGTTGCATTATCTTCTTGCCTTAAGCTTGAGGCCATAAAATCGAACAAACCTAAACTCACCCCTAAAAACGAGGTCGCAAGGGCGAGATCGGCAAATAGACTAATAGCGCTACTTAAGTATTCACTGTGCAGTACGCTCGCCAGTTGATTGATAAAGCTCGATAAACTCTGGTTTTCGAGCAATTGACTTTGGCTCAATACGCCTTGACTGCCCAGTTGCCACAAAAGATAAATGACCAGTGGCAAAGCGGAGCCGAACAGCATGATCCTGCGCAGGGCTTTGATTTCAACGCCCAAGTAGCGCACCACTGAGGGAATCGAACCGTGGAAACCAAAGGAGGTAAAAATCACCGGGATAGCCGTGATAATCAGCCCTTGGTTAAGCGGAAGTTCGAGTAAATGTGGACCGTCGACCTGCGGCAGTAACAAGACCAGCATCAACAATAATGCCAATAATTTAAGGGCAAAAAGACCCCGGTTGATCAGATCCACACAGTGGGTTCCCATGCCCACAATGGCGCCAACCAGCAGGGTAAATAGGATTGCGCCCGCCTGTGGGGGCAAACTTAACCCTAGCCAAGTGCTCAGTTTTTGGTTCACTTGCTCGCCGCCGCCAGCAATATAGGCGGCGCAGAGGGCGTACAGTAAAAACATCAAGGCGCTATTGGCGATCAACTGGCCCTTACGACCCAATAAGCGCTGCGCTAAGTGATTAAGGCTGGCATCGCTGGGAGCGAATTGGTGGATCTCCACCATTAGCAGCGCCGTGTAGGCCATCAGCGCCCATAGGATGAGCATAATAGCGGAGGAAGTGCCAAAGCCAAGTCCAGCCGATGCGATAGGCAAAGCCAGCATACCCGCGCCGATTGTGGTGCCTGCGATAAGCAGTAAACTGCCGAAAATTTTATTCTGTGTCATAACATGATCTCAAAAGCGTGTCGCAAGAAAAAGAGATAAAGACTTGATCCTAAAGCAACTGTCTTAAAGGATTTTGATGCGATTCAATGATGAAATGATTCAAGCACAAAATGATTTAAGCAAATGAGACAGTGGCGCTCAGCGGATCCGAAAGGATATGGCCACAATGGAAGGTCAGGCGTGGTGCCTATCTATGCCATTGCGGCTACAGATAGGGAGTATAAAGTGCTGTGAAACACATAAAACTTGCCTTAGCGTGTGTGGAGTAAAAACGGATAAGTGTTTTGATGCCTTGATTTATTGCCTTAGTAACGTGACGGCAACGGAGGCTACCATAGGGAACTGAGTTGTACTTGTCAACCATTACAACAGTATTTTGGTGGCTTTTTGTCATAGGATTCGGTGCAAGATATTTATTGATCACACTGCGGCAAGGCACTTGAGGGAATAGCGCGATAAAAAATGCCGCGCACTTGATTTAAGTGGGCGACATTTTTAGCGGTAAAATCAATAGCAAGACATCAGGTGCAGTAGGCAGATTATGCTTTACTCTGTAGCGCCTTTTCATGTCTTGCCAGCAAGTTTGCTGTGATGTCGCTAAGGCTTAAGTGTTGATCTTCAAGTAATACCAGCAAGTGATAGATAAGATCTGAGGCTTCGTTAACCAGCTCTTCCTTATCGTGGGTCGCGGCGGCAAGGGCGGTTTCAAGGCCTTCTTCACCGACCTTTTGGGCGATACGTTTCGTGCCGTGCGCAAACAAAGACGCCGTGTAACTGGAATCGGCACTTTGTCCTTTACGCGAGGTGATAAGGCTGGCGAGGTTGTTCAAAAAGGGGTGCGCATTGTCATCTAACCAGCAACTTTCGGTGCCTTTGTGGCAGGTTGGGCCGTTGGGGATCACTTGCACTAACAGGCTGTCGTTATCGCAGTCCTTATCGATGGCGATCAACTTTAGGGTATTGCCTGAGGTTTCACCCTTGGTCCACAAACGCTGTTTTGAGCGGCTGAAAAAGGTGACATCACCTGTGCTTAAGGTTTTTTCCAGCGCGGCCTTATCCATATAACCGAGCATTAATACCTTGCCCGATAAATGGTTTTGGATAACGGCAGGAATAAGCCCATCCTGTTTATTCCAATCCAGCTCGCTAAAATCCGACTTAGTGTTTGTTTGCGTTGACATAGTATTCACTCTTAATCTGTTTGTAGAACCTAGAACCTAGAACCTAGAACCTAGAACCTAGAACCTAGAACCTAGAACCTAGAACCTAGAACCGCACTAGCGTCTAATCGCGATCCCTTCGGCCGCTAAATAGGCTTTTAATTCACCTATGTTGATAATCGCCTTGTGGAATACGCTCGCTGCCAGCGCCGCATCGACTTTAGCCTCAATAAATACATCGCGAAAATGCGCCATAGTTCCAGCACCGCCCGAGGCAATTAACGGCACGTCGCAGATGGCGCGAACAAGACTTAACTGCTTGATATCGTAGCCACCGCGCACGCCGTCTTGGTTCATCACATTGAGCACGATTTCACCACAACCTCGTTTTTGCACTTCTTCAACCCAGTCTTGGGTAAACCACTGCGTATCCTTAGTCGCAGCCTCATCGCCAGTAAATTGCTTTACTTTATAGCTGTTGCTGGTGGCATCGAAAAAGGAGTCGATACCAATCACGATACATTGGCGGCCGAACTCGTCCTGCAGGCGTGAGATCAAACTTGGATCGGTTAACGCGGGCGAGTTAATCGAAATCTTATCCGCACCAAAGGCTAATAACTCACGGGCTTGGCTAATGGTTTTAATACCACCTGCCACACAGAAGGGAATATCAATCTGCTCCGCCACGCGGCTCACCCACGACTTATCGACCACACGTTCGTGGGCGCTGGCGGTAATGTCATAAAACACTAGTTCATCGGCGCCTTCTTCGGCATAACGCGCGGCTAAGGGGACGATATCGCCGACAATTTCGTGGTTACGGAACTGCACGCCTTTCACTACTTTACCGTCTTTCACATCTAAACAGGGGACTAGTCGTTTGGCCAGCATTGGATTGCCTCCGCCACGTTAAACTGATTGATAAGCAAGGCTTTACCGATAATGATGCCCGCAGCGCCGCTGTCTCGCACGGCGCTCACATCATCAAGGGTCGCAATACCGCCAGAGGCTTGCCAAGCGATGTCGGGGAAGCTTGTTGCAATTTCTTGATAAAGCGCGGTATTGGCGCCAGTTAAGGTGCCATCACGGCTAATGTCAGTCACTAGCGCATGCGTTAAGCCGACCGCGCTAAAGGTTTCTACAAGGGATTCTAAACTCTTACCGCCGCCACTTTGCCAACCGGAAACGGCGACAATTTTCTCGCCGCTCTGGTTGATATTGACATCGAGCGCGAGGCAAATTGCTTCGCTGCCGTATTTGATAAACCATTGTTTGACTAACTCAGGTTCTTTCACCGCCAGTGAGCCAATTACCACGCGTTTTACACCGATAGCTAATAATTCAGTGACTTGTTCTTCAGTACGAATACCGCCGCCCACTTGAATATTGGCGTTTAGTCCCGCCACTAATTCACTGATAAGGCGAGTTTGGCGTTTCGCGGGATCTTTCGCGCCCGTTAAATCAACGATATGCAACCACTTAGCGCCTTGTGCCTCGTATGATTGCAGCTGCGCCAAAGGACTTAAATCAAAGGTGGTCTGCTGGCCGTAATCGCCTTGATAAAGTCGGACGACATTGCCATCAATTAAATCAATTGCAGGAATGATCATAAGTTCATATCCTCGATTGATTTTTTTGTAAGCAATTCATTAATAGCTATTTTTTTTATGAGTAATTTATTCATTGGTCAGCCTTATTTACACCAGCTTGGCCATCAGCAGAGTTGCTTCGCAGCGCTTCGTTCATCAGCGCTTCGTTCATCTGTAACTCGTCCATCTGTAAAAAGTTACGCAGAATTTGCGCGCCCACTGCGGCACTTTTTTCTGGGTGGAACTGTACGCCCATAAAGTTACCCTTGCCAATGGCGGCGCTAAAGCCCTCACCATAGGAACATTCGGCTAAGGTAAATTCGCTTAAAGGTGCGCGGTAACTGTGGACGAAATACACATAACTGCCATCTTCAATGCCCGCAAATAGCGGGTGAACGCTAGGGATTTTGGCTCCTTGTGAGTTTGTCGTTAGCTTAAGTTGATTCCAGCCCATATGCGGTAAAGGTAAGCCTTCAGCTTTGAGTAACTCAGTATCTAATTCGCTAATGTCGGTTGGGATTATGCCTAAGCATTCGCAGTCTTGACCTTTGCCGCCGCGCTCCTTAGAAATCGCCGCCAACATTTGCATGCCAAGGCACACGCCCAGCACAGGTTGAGTCAGGCCTTGAATGAGTTCGACCAAGCCTTTTTCATGCAAGGATGCCATTGCGGCTCCCGCCGTACCTACACCCGGCAGTACCACGCGTTTTGCCGCTTTGATTTTGGCTTTATCGTCTGTGACCAATACCTTAGCGCCTAAACGCTCGAAGGCAAAACGTACTGAACTTAAATTGGCACAGCCCGTATCTATGATAACGGTTTCAGCATCTGGTGATGCATTTGCTGTTAATTGCCGACTAGCTATTAATTGCTGGCCAGCTGTTAATTGAGAGTCTTGTTGCATCCTAACCTCTTAAACGATTTATGCTGATGCCTTAAAGCACGCCTTTGCTCGATGGCAGAATATCGCCTTCGACTTTAACCGCTTGGCGTAGCGCGCGGCCGAGCACTTTAAACAGGGCTTCAACCTTGTGGTGATCGTTATCGCCTTCGGTCGACACATGCAGCGTACAGCGCAGGCCATCGGCAAAGGAGCGGAAGAAGTGCGGCACCATTTCAGTGGCCATTTCGCCCACATGCTCGCGCTCAAAATCGGCCGAGAATTTGATAAAAGGGCGGCCAGAGATATCCAGCAGGCATTCGCCCTTGGCTTCGTCCATCGGCAGACTAAAGCCGAAACGGGCAATGCCGCGTTTGTCACCGAGCGCTTGGCGCAGGGCATCCCCTATTGCCAGCGCCGTGTCTTCGATGCTGTGGTGATCGTCGATTTCCAGATCGCCATCGACTTTCACATCCATTCTAAAATTACCGTGGGTGGCAATTTGATCGAGCATGTGGTCGAAAAAGCCAATGCCAGTGTTGATGTTACCTTTAACTGAACTGTCGAGATCCACGGTTACGCGAATGTCCGTTTCTTTGGTGGTACGCACGACCGTGGCGGTGCGGCCTTTATTGAGCAGTGCATCGGCGATGGCGTTCCAGCCCAAAGTGTCGCGTTGATATTTCAGGCTTTTAATGCCCATGGCATTGCCCAGCTCCACATCGGTCTCGCGATCGCCAATCACCGCCGATTGGGTAAAATCGATGCAGCCTTGGGTGAGATAGTCTTTCACTAGCCCCAGCTTAGGTTTACGGCAGCTGCAATTTTCATCAAAAAAGTGTGGGCAAATCACCACATCTTCAAAGTTAACCCCTTGGCTTTTGAGGATTTGCATCATCATATTGTGGGGCGCGTCGAAATCTTCCTGCGGGAAAGACGGTGTGCCAAGGCCGTCTTGATTGCTGACCATGACTAAGCGAAACCCTGCCTTTTGCAGACGTAGCAAAGCGGGGATCACCTGTGGCTCGAACACTAATTTCGCTAGGCTATCGACCTGTTTGTCGGTGACTGGCTCTTCAATCAAGGTGCCATCGCGGTCGATAAACAGAATTTTTTGTGCAACGTTCGGGATAAATTGTGGGTTCATGGCTCTACCTTCAAATTCAATTCGTTTAGCTAATGCTTAACCTGATTTAACTTTCAGCACTGCATTATCTTTTTATTAGTGTCTTATTATCAGTGACTTATTATTCGTTTTCTGATGACAGCTCAGCGCGTTGCGATTCAAATAAATTCACTAACACATCGGTATCCGCCTTTGAACTAAAGCTAAAGCGGATGGCCTTGGCAAGTCTTGGGTCTTTGTAGGCGCGGGCGACAACACCGCTGCCTTGCAGTAAAGCCGCGACCTTGGCGACATCATCAAATTCAGCCAGCACATAATTGCCGTTAGGCTTAAGCACGCGGGCGCTGGATGAGCTATTCGACTTTGAACAATAAGCGCTGATCGCCGCTGTGAGTCTGGCGCCTTGTTCATTCAATTGTGCGACTTGTACTTTCATCCGCGCAACGCCAGCGCTTGATAGCGCCTGTGTGGCGACTTCACTCACGGGTAGCGGCACAGGATAGGGCGCAATCACGCGCATAATGATTTCGACTACGGCCTCGTTTGCCAGCATAAAACCACAGCGTGCGCCGGCGAGTGCAAAGGCTTTTGACAGGGTGCGCAGTACCACCAGATTCGGATAGCTTTCCAGCAAATCCGCCACGCTGTATTCAGGGCAAAACTCAATATAGGCCTCGTCGATGACTACAAGCGCGTCGGGCAGGACTTTGATCGCTTGCTCGATAATGGCTTTGTCGATCACAGTCCCCGTCGGGTTATTGGGATTGCAGATAAACACCAGTTTTGCGCCGCGAACGTCCTCGGCATAGCTTGACGGCAAGCCATATTCCGCGCTGAGATTTAACGCTTTAACGCCCACATTAAAGGTGTTCGCGCTGATGGCATACATGCCGTAAGTTGGGCCAAAGCAAGCAATGCTGTCGATGCCCGGTACGCAAAAGGCGCGAATTAATAGCTCAATCGCTTCATCGGCGCCGCGGCTGGCGACTATCTTACGCTCGCTCACGCCGCTGTAGTTGCTGTAGGCACTGATAAGCTGCGGCGGTTGGCATTCTGGGTAACGATTTAATTTCGATAAATCGAGCGCTGCGGTATCGACATTATTGAAGGGTGATTCGTTGGCATTGATCCAAATATCACCACGACCGCCCAATCTGCGGGCACTTTGGTAGGGCGTTAAATCCAGTAACTCAGGGCGCGCTAGGCGCTCGGCTAATGTCGATGCTATGGGTTCTGCTGTTTTTTCCATGCTGCTCACTTGGCTCATTTTATTCACTCAGCTCTATTTTCATTCACTTAAGGTTCACTCACTTAAGGTTTTAGCGGATCATTTCTCTAGGCTAGCTAGACGAATGGCGACGGCATTTTTGTGCGCATCGAGCAATTCGTTACTGGCTAACGTCATGACCGCTTGCCCCAATCCGATTAAGCCCTTAGCGCTGAGTTCCTGCACGGTAAAGCGGCGGCTAAAATCGGCTAATGATAAGCTCGACACGGCGCGGCTGTAACCGTAAGTTGGTAGTACGTGATTGGTGCCACTGGCATAATCGCCAACTGATTCAGGTGTATAAGCGCCTAAAAATACTGAGCCCGCGGCGCGAATGTTTTTTAGCACCTCACGGGGAAAGCGCGTTTGAATGATCAAGTGTTCAGGCCCGTATTGATTGGAAACCTGCGCGGCTTGCATCATATCGTCCACAACAAAAGTGCGACTGCTCAGTAGCGCCGTTGCCGCGATATCACAACGCGGCAGGGCAGCGAGCTGTCTTGTTAGCGCGTCATTCACGCCATCGGCGATATCTTGCGAATCTGTCACTAAAATCACTTGTGAATCAGGGCCATGCTCCGCTTGCGAAAGCAAATCGGCGGCAATAAATTCACAATTGGCGTCGCTATCGGCAATCACTAATACCTCAGAAGGTCCAGCGGGCATATCGATACACACAGTGCAGCGACCATCCTGCGATACAAGGCGTTTAGCCTCAGTGACATAACGATTACCTGGGCCAAAAATCTTATCGACCGCGGGGATCGTTTCCGTGCCAAATGCCAACGCCGCAATGGCCTGCGCACCGCCCACTTGATAGATTTCAGTGATCCCGCAGGCATTAGCTGCATAGATAATGGCATCGTTGATGGGCGGTGGGCTAACCAATACTCTTTGCTCACAGCCTGCGATCTTGGCGGGCAGGGCGAGCATCATAACGGTTGAAATTAATGGCGCGCTGCCACCTGGAATATATAAACCTACTTTTTCAATTGGTTCGCTACGTAGTTCGCAGCGCACTCCCGCCTCGGTCTCCATATCAATCGGGCGAAATTGCTGGGCGCTGTGAAACACGTCTATGTTCGCCATGGCTTTGGCTATCGCCGCTTTTAGCTCAGGCGATACCCGTGCGCTTGCCGCGGCAATTTCGGTTTCGCCCATGCGCAGTTCACCAATCTTAGCGCTATCAAAGCCATCAAACTTTTGATTAAATTCGGCAATGGCGGCATCACCATGCGTCGCCACTGCATCGAGAATGGCGCGAACGCTTTGCTCTAAGCCGCTATCACCAATTAAGGGCGAGCGTTTCAGCGCCGTTTTCTGCTCGGCGGTTGATAAGGTTGACCAAGTTAGGATTTCCATACATTACCCCATCATTTTTTCGATTGGCATCACCAGAATCGAGCTGGCACCGAGTGCGGTCAACTGTTCCATGGTATCCCAGAACAAATCTTCGGTACTGACGGCGTGGATAGCAACGCGATTAGTATCATCATTTAATGGCAATACGGTTGGGTTTTCAGCGCCGGGCAGCAGGGCCACGATTTGATCTAAGGTTTCAGTTGGCGCGTGCAGCAGAATGTATTTGCTCTCGCGCGCTCGGATAACGCCATTGACGCGGGACAGAATTTTGTCGATGAGTGCTTGCTTAGTCGGCGATTGGGTTTGGGTCGATTGAATGATGCAGGCCGTAGAGCGGTAAATCACTTCGGTTTCGTATAAACCGTTGGCCTCTAAGGTGGCACCCGTCGATACGAGATCACAAATCCCATCGGCAAGGCCGGCACGCGGGGCGACTTCAACCGAGCCTTTTAACATACAGTCGCGATAAGTTATGCCTTTTTGTTGCATAAAACGGCGCAGCAGATTCGGGTAAGAGGTAGCGATGCGCAACCCCTCTAAAGAGGAGGCATCGGCGTAACTGAACTCTGTTGGTACGGCTAACGAGAGGCGACATGAGCCGAAATCTAACTGACGCAGTTTGAGGCAATCTGCAGGTTTGTTCAGAGTTTGACGCTCGATTTGTTCCTCTTCGAGCACGTTTTCACCGATGATCCCCATATCGACCACGCCGTCCATCACCAATCCTGGGATATCGTCATCACGAACGCGCAATAAATCGATGGGCATATTGTCAGCGTGAGCAATAAGGCGTTGTTCATTAATGGAAAATTTAACACCGCAGCTTTTTAGCAATTGTTGTGATTCGGTCGATAGACGGCCAGATTTTTGGATGGCGATGCGTAAACGGTTCGATTCAGTCATAGTGTTATCTCGCTCAAAAGTATCAAAATTAAAAGATTCAAAAGTGTGTTGTTTAATCGGTTTAATACGCCTTGCCATTCAATGGGCTCTAGCTAAGAACTCTAGTTAAGTGCTCTAGCTAACGTATTGATAATTTATTAAATATCTAAAAATTTTTTATTTAAATTAAAACCAAAATTAACGCCTAAAAGCAAAAACCCCCGGAATTCCTTCCAGGGGTTTATGATCATCTTGAATCAGTCCGCCAGAAGGATATAGTCCTCCGGCAGTGAGCGTCCGAAGGCTACCGCATATGGTGGTGATGGTGGTGGATAGCATTCAGTAGTGGGCTCATTTTACTCTCTCGGTATTTAACTTTATTGGCTTAACTGCTCGAAATACAGTGAAGCGTTGAATTCGTTGTTACGGACGTCTATCCGTATAAGTGGATTTAAACTAACCGCTTTTATGAGCCTTTGCAACAGCCAATTTGAATTAAATGAGAATATTTATGCGTTTTTGTGAAAAGGCCGGTGGTTATCACTAAACAAAGCCATTGGGCATATTTGTTGTGTGGATGTTGAAAGTGGACAAGAATAAGTTGGCAAACGGTACTGGGTAACCTGTTATTTCAGTTGTTGGGATCTTAGCGTTGGCTGGTATCCAGTCATATCGGCTTACCATGGCATTTACTCATTGACACGCAGCGAGTCCATATATGGACACCTCGAATAGATCAACCACTTTTTGAGTAACAGAAAGTAATACTGCGTACGTATATCCGACCTGTTTGTGAGAATCTTTGTTCTCTGGCCTTAATGAGAACCGCGCCTTTGCTGCTTATCGTCCTTTCGGAGTCATATGCTCCTTGTACTCTCTCAGCATCTGCAAAGGCCGGTATTACCTGTTACTTCAT
>NZ_JAKILG010000010.1 GCF_023283765.1 Shewanella profunda
TCAAGTGTTCAAACAGTGACATAGGGAATAGGTCGTTAGCATAACATGCTTGCTCTGATCCTGTTTAAGCCTAAAAGTTTCCGTTAGTTAACAAAGTATGATCCCGCCCTGACCACGGGATGCAGATACAAGCCCAGGTGCAGGTTCTTACGCCGCAGATGCAATTATTGGTTTCGGTAACGGCGGTGGCTTAGGCGGGGCATTTTTGAGCATGTTAGGTACCAATATAAGTAATGCACTTCTCAACCACGCTTACGGCATAGCTTACATATCAGTTGAGTCATTTGACCAAGTTAATATGGATAAGGCTTTATCTTCACTAGAAAATATTGTCTCGGTTGGTGCTTCGAACACATTTAACATTAAATATACAAAGAAAGTGAAATATAAAACTTTCGACCTCTATACCTATCATGGCGATGAATGTTTAAGACGTCAAAATATGTTTAAAAAAGATCAAGTAGAATTAGGAATTGCAGACCCTCTTGATTGTGTAGCCGCAGGGCATACAACCCCTATACTTCTTGCCAAAACAACTACCACACCAAATGGCACTACAGGAAAGTATTTAGTATTTGGCCTAGAAAAAATGAGCTACCAAACTTTTTTCCGTGCAGCAAAAAACATCCCATCTGTAAGTAAGTTAGGTGAGTTTTACTATTTTGTTCCAGCTTCGCCAACTAACGCAGTGCCTTTCGTTTATTTTGACCAAAAAGCACATCTATTCATTAAACCTGATGGGGACAACTTATCTAGCATTAGCCTTGAAAATTTAGAAAAAATATCTCCTAAACTATTTGGTAAGTAACTTGATCCAAACTCGATAAGGATAAAAGTGAAAGATTGGACGGGCATGACTTCTAGGTTGAAAGTAACCTCATGATATTAGCTTTTCTATAGCCACAGCTTTATTCGCCCTACTTGCATTTTTAACTTTTAAACAAGCTTTGGGGCAATAGCTTTTTAGCTGAATGAACAGTATAAGGGGTAGTCAAGATTGTCATTGTTGCAACAGTGACCTTCTAAAACATATATGTTTTAGTAGAGCCCTCAGGGACGCTTCTTGTTAAATAAAGGGGCGTGTCACTGGGGGAAACAATGGCAATTAATGCGTAATGCGTGTAACTCAACTATCTTGCTTTGGGTGCTTTGTGTCAAAAACTGACATACCCATAATGAACGGACTTAATGCCGACTCCGTATGGCGCGAGGGAAAGAACTCGTGAAATTATCCTTGCTAACTTGTAGTCTTATCTTAAATCAGCATAATGCATCGAGTCTTTAAGCTTAACGCTATAGTTTACGCAGCGGTTTGCGGCACTAACTAGTGCATGTGCTAATAAAGTCATCACTATGCACTCGCTCAGCAGCTTATTGTGTGGCCTTACTGCATTGTTTTCAATAACGCTTCCTAACACCTTGATAAAGGATTGATTCTACCTTTGACTCGCTCCCGCCAACCGACCACTAAGCCTGCTTTCTCTAAAGGAGCCGTCGCTAAACCAGCAGTGGGTAAGCAATCCGTCGCTAAGCCTGCTGCCTTAAAAGGCGTCGCTGCGGTGAGTCGACTCGCGACCGAAGTGCAACGCGCATTTTTGCCAGATGGAGTGTTGTCTAAGCATATTCAAGGGTTTAGTGCGCGGACAAGCCAAATGCAGATGGCGCAGGAAGTGAGTGAGGCGATAGCATCTAAGGGCAATGTGGTGATTGAGGCGGGCACAGGTGTTGGTAAAACCTTTGCGTATTTGATCCCCGCGATATTGAGCGGCAAGCAAGTCATCGTCAGTACCGGCAGTAAAAATCTGCAAGAGCAGTTGTTTTTTAAAGATTTACCCGCCCTAGTCGCCATGTTGGGGATCGAGCCCAAACTGGCACTGCTTAAAGGTCGCAATAATTATCTGTGTCAGTGGCGACTCGATAAGCAAATGAGTGAGGCAAGCCATATTGAAGCGCGTTTATTGGATGATTTGTTAAAAATCAATCAGTGGGCGGGTACGAGTAAGGATGGCGATATTGGTGCGATCACCTCCGTTCCTGAAAATTCTTCCGCGCTGCCACTGGTTGTCAGCACCAAGGAAACCTGCTTAGGTAAGCGCTGTGACTTTTACGATGCCTGCTTTACCCGCAAGGCGCGCAGCCGAGCCATGGATGCCAAAATCATTGTGGTTAACCACCATTTATTTTTCGCCGATAGCGTATTGAAGGACACGGGCTTTGCCGAATTATTACCCGATCCCGATGTGGTTATTTTCGATGAGGCCCATTTATTACCTGATATTTGCGTTAACTATTTTGGTCAGCAATGTTCGAGTCGTACTATCGATGATTTTATTCAAAAGCTACTTGCCATTTATCAAACAGAACTTAGTGATACGGGGCAAATTGCCCAATTTTGCCAGCGTTGCCTCGCTAAATTAAGTGATTGGCATAATCAGTTATATTCCTGCGGCGAATCCGACTGGCGTTTAGTGCTGGGCAATAAAGTGCTCGCGGGTGCGTCATGGGATTTACTGGCTGAATTAACCGCGCTGCAGAATTTATTAATGGCCCATATTGGCCGCAGTGAATTATTAGATGATATCGCCATCAAGTTGACGGAGCTGAATAATAAGCTCAGCGTATTTTTTCACTGCGATAATAATCAGGCCGCCTACAGCATAGAATTTGGCAGTCGCTTTGTGGTGCTGCGAATTTCACCGATCAATATTGCCCGCGAGTGCCAGCAGTTATTTGTGCCGGAAACTAGCTGGATATTTACCTCGGCCACTTTGCAGGTAAACCGCAGTCTTGCCCATTTTGCCCGTGAAATGGGTATCGTCGATGCGCAGCAGAGCATTCTCGACAGTCCCTTCGATTATCCCCGCCAAGCGGTATTTTGTGTGCCGAGACAACTTGGTAGCGTGACCAATCAACAGCAAGCGTTAAATCAGCTGGTGGATGTGTGCGTGCAAGCGATAGATGCGGCGCAGGGGCGCACTTTTATTTTATTTACCAGCCATAAAATGCTCGAACAAGCGGCGCTGGCACTACGAACTCGCACTCAGTATCCGCTGCTGGTACAAGGCCAAGCGGGTAAACAGAGCCTGTTGACTAAGTTTCGCCAACTTGGCAATGCGGTGTTACTCGGCACCAGTAGTTTTTGGGAAGGGGTGGATGTGCGCGGCAAACTCTTAAGCTGCGTGATTATCGATAAATTACCTTTTGTATCGCCCGATGAGCCCCTGTATCGCGCCAGAGCCGACAACGTGAGCCGTCAGGGACTCGATCCTTTTACTGAAGTGTCATTACCTCAGGCGATTATTGCGCTTAAACAAGGGGTTGGACGACTTATTCGCGATGAAAAAGATCGTGGTGTGCTGATCCTTTGCGATAATCGCATCGTGAATCGCTATTACGGCCAAGCCTTCTTAAACTCATTGCCGCCAATGGCGCGCACCCGCGACTTAGAAAAAGCCTTGGCGTTCTTGAGAACAATACCCTGACACTCGTCTTATGGTTTACTTGGGATGCTTAAATTTGTCTTATTTCTATGGAATATGAGCGAAGTATTTAGCCGTTAGATATACATTAAGGCTATACAAACGGGGATAAAAATTGCCACCTGTGAGCAATAGATGGCAAACACCCTTGGAGGTTGGGTTAAGTGGCATCCTGCCTAATGGGTCCATTCAAAACAATTTGTTCTTCGGCTCTTTGGCTTTAGATTTGCAGCAAATTAATGGCATTCTTTGCAGGCATCTGCAGGGGCTTTTTCTTCATGAGCGATATGGCAATTAGTGCATGTTAAAACGCCATCATGCTTAGTATGAGCTTCACCTGCGAGTGTTTTCATTTCACCATGGCATGATACACATTGCTCATTTTCAAAAACATAATCCGCAGAAGGTGTTTTATCCTTATGGCATGATTCACAGTCAGATCTTTCAGAATGGCTGTCAGCAAGTGATGCCGCCATCAAACTAGTAGAGAAACACAGTGCACACATTAGCATCATCTTTTTAAGCATGTTATTTTCCTTCTTTTATTGTTGGGTTAAATCATCATTCTCAAGCCAGCAAATAAGCTATTCAGTTATTAAATATTCAATAAAATAAGCTCTTATCCGGTAATAAAGAGCTAGTGGCGCAATATAGGTAATGCGCAATTATTGCTTTTTTTAAAGGTCTAAATAGCATTTGCCTTGAAGCTTATACCGCTGTTTTATTATTAATGTGTACTGAAATACACTAGGGTTTAACAGGGTTTATTAAGCTTAAATTAATAATAATCCAGAGGTTTATACTTGGCTTTGCGAACGTATAATAGATTTTTAAGATGACAAAACGTTGATCGTTATCAAAGGTGAATGGATGAATGCTTTTTTAGTTTAAAAGTATGATCAAGATTGTGTTGTGGGGCCGCTAAATTCGATAATCCAAATCTAACTTTTAAAATTTTTATTTTATTTTAATTTATTTAGGAATTCTAAATTATAGAAATGAATTAATTAGGGATTAATCCGATGGAGATTCGTTATTTAAGCAACAAGTGAGCTTTGGCTCCCTTGTTGCTTAGCACTTCAACGATTAGATTTTTAAACCAACCATAAGTTGATCGAGTTGTCCTGCTGTCGCTTGCAGTTCGTCGCAACCTGAAACAGATTGATTCGCCGATTGTTCAACATCATGGGATTGATTGCGAATTTCCATCAGGTTAGTCGCAATCTCATTGGCTACCGCCGACTGTTCCTCGGCGGAAGTGGCAATCAAGACGCTCATCTCAAGCACTTTATTGCTGTGATGGGCAATCGAACCTAAATCTTTGCCCGTTTGCAATACATGATGCTTGCCTTCACTGGCTTGACTTACCGTGCGTGACATCACTTGGGTCAGGTTGCGTGTACCCGTTTGCAGAGATTCGATCATGGTTTTAATTTCAACCGTTGCCGCTTGGGTGCGGCCAGCCAGTGTTCTTACCTCATCGGCAACGACGGCAAAGCCTCTGCCTTGCTCACCAGCGCGCGCCGCTTCAATTGCAGCGTTGAGGGCAAGCAGGTTAGTTTGCTGGGAAATGGCATTGATGGTTGAAACAACCTCATCAATTTTGCTGGCATTTTCATTAAGAATATTGACTGCATCGGAGGCATCGGAAATTTCATCAGATAGCAGATCAATGGCATGTACTGTGGTTTCAATATCCCTAGCACCATTACTGACTTGCTGATTAGTCTCTTGGGTTTCTGCTGAGGATTGCTCGGCATTGCGCGCCACTTCTTTTACCGCGGCGGTCATTTCTTCCATCGCGGTCGCTAAGGAATCAAGATGTTGTCTCTGATTCACCGCGAGGGATTGACCTTGTTGGGCCGTGTTTCGAAATGATGAGACGACCTCGCGAATTTTGCTGGTCGACTCGGCAATTTGTTTGACTAAGGTATGCTGACGTTCCACCAGGGTATCTATGCTAATGGCTAAGATACTAAATTCATCCTTCACCTCAAAAAAGTTCAACCGTCCGGTTAAATCCCCCGATGCAGCCCGTTTTAATGCCATTACCGTGGTGTAAAGTGCACCACCAACGAAGGTTGAGATGTAATAACTGAATAAAAATAGCACAAACAGTAATGCCGCCATCAGACCATAAACCAGCAGGTTATCCTTGGCGAGTAGGGCATCAATCTCCCGATTATCGACGGGAATAATAGTGATCTGATTTTGATCATTTACACCACTGATCGCTCTTTGCGATTGACTATCATCAATGCCGCCGCCACTGCGGGCAATAGACTGTGCCTTACTGTCGGCATTATTCAGTGCCATGATACTAACATTAGCGCTGCTAAGCTGGCTTTGTAGTGCTTGACGTTCTTGCTCTGGTAATTTGCTATAGAGTAGGGAGGTCACCTGATTAATTTTTTGTGATGAGTTTTGCAGAGCGTTGAGATGTGCATCGATAAGGGTTTGTTGAAACTGGTTATTAAGAAAAACCGCTAATCCCACAATCATAACCATGGGAACAAGGGCGAGAATAGCGAATTTAGTTTTTAAGGTCATGTGGATAAGATACTGATCTATCCAACGAAATTTTACTTCTTTCATTAGCGCCTCATTAAATTAGGCTGGAACCGAATCTGTATCGGTCAGTTTGCCATAGACTTTATAGTTTTCTGCTTTGTAAGCATTTGCTTGTATTAATGTTGTCCAATTACAGTCGTTTTGTATGAATTGCTGCAATTTTGGCAAGGTACAGCCGGGAGTTTACAGTTTAGTTACATTTTCGGCTAGTGGCGTAGAAAAGGAAAATTTTGGCTTAAAAAGCATCTGTTGGATTTCAACTTGAATAAAACTCACCCACTGTGTTGGGGTAACGCATGAATTTGCATGATAAAAACCCCGAATAAGCCCTAGTAATATGGCGTTCGCTCGCGTAAAATTTCTATCCTTTTATTTCGTTATAGCTAGCGTTATAACTAGCAAAGCGTCTGGCATTAACGCCCGATAACCTGAGCACCCAAATAGCCTGAAAGTTTGGCGCCCATAGCACTTGTTTATCAAGCGCGACTATGCAGTGGAAGAGAAAATGCAGCAGTTAACAGAGATCGTAGAACAAGCCTTAGTCATTATTGACCAGGCCAGTGATCTAAAAGCACTGGATGATATCCGTGTCGATTACCTTGGTAAGAAAGGTAAGATCACCGACATGATGAAGATGATGGGTAGCTTAAGCCCAGAAGAAAAGCCAGCCTTTGGCCAAGCGGTCAATGATGCTAAACAGGCGATTCAACAAAAATTAACTGAGCGCATTGATGGTCTGAAGAGTTCGGAACTGGAAGCCAAATTAATCGCCGAGAAGATTGATGTGACTTTACCGGGCCGTACCATCGAAATCGGTGGCCTACATCCTGTGACTCGCACCATTGAGCGTATCGAAACCTTCTTCGGGGAATTAGGGTTCTCTGTAAAGCAGGGGCCTGAAATTGAAGATGATTTTCACAATTTTGATGCATTGAATATTTCCGAGCACCACCCAGCGCGTGCCGATCATGATACCTTTTATTTCAATCCTAAGCTGATGTTGCGTACCCAAACCTCCGGTGTGCAAATCCGTACTATGGAAACGGAAAAGCCGCCACTGCGCATTATTTCTCCGGGTCGTGTTTATCGTAACGATTACGATCAAACTCACACGCCAATGTTCCACCAAGTGGAAGGTCTGTTGGTGGATGAACATGTGAACTTTGCTGAGCTTAAAGGCATTTTGCATGACTTCCTGCGTAACTTCTTCGAAGAAGATCTGCAAGTGCGTTTCCGTCCTTCTTATTTCCCATTCACTGAACCTTCAGCGGAAGTGGATGTGATGGGCAAAAACGGCAAATGGCTAGAAGTGCTAGGTTGCGGTATGGTGCACCCGAATGTGCTGCGCAGCGTTGGCATAGATCCAGAAAAATACTCTGGTTTTGCTTTTGGTATGGGTGTCGAGCGCTTAACTATGTTGCGTTACGGCGTAAACGATTTACGTGCGTTTTTTGAAAACGACCTACGTTTCCTGAAGCAATTTAAATAACGGAGCTGTAATAGCATGAAATTTAGCGAATCTTGGCTTCGAGAATGGGTCAACCCTTCAGTGAGTCGTGAAGCATTATCCCACCAGATCACTATGGCCGGTCTCGAAGTTGATGGCGTTGATCCTGTTGCCGCCGATTTTAATGGCGTGGTAGTGGGCGAAGTGGTTGAGTGTGCTCAGCACCCCGATGCCGATAAACTGCGTGTGACTAAAGTGAACGTTGGCGGTAGTGAACTTATCGATATCGTCTGCGGAGCTCCAAACTGCCGCCAAGGCTTAAAAGTGGCCGTGGCTATGGTTGGCGCCGTATTACCTGGCGATTTCAAAATCAAGAAAGCCAAGCTGCGTGGCATGCCATCAGAAGGCATGTTGTGTTCCTACAGCGAGCTTGGCATTAACGTCGAAAGCGATGGCATTATCGAATTACCACAGGACGCACCATTAGGCACTGATATCCGTGAATATCTGCAGCTTAATGACGCAGTGATCGAAGTGGATTTAACCGCTAACCGCGCCGATTGTTTAGGCATGGTAGGCCTTGCCCGTGAAGTGGGCGTGTTAAATCGCCAAACAGTGGTTGAGCCGCAGTGGCAGGCGGTAACGCCAACAACAGATGCACAGGTGACGATTAACGTTAACGTGCCAGCTGCTTGTCCACGTTATTTAGGCCGTGTGGTTAAAAACGTCAATGTTAAAGCGCCAACACCATTATGGATGCAGGAAAAACTGCGCCGTAGCGGTATTCGCTCTATCGATCCTATCGTCGATATCACTAACTTCGTGTTGATTGAATTCGGTCAACCTATGCACGCTTTCGATCTTGCCAAGTTAACCGGCGACATCCAAGTACGTTTAGGCACTGGCGAAGAGAAAATCACTCTGCTTGATGGCAGCGAAGTGACGATTCCAAGCGATACCTTAGTGATCGCCGATGATGCGCGTCCATTAGCTCTTGCAGGTGTGTTTGGCGGCGAATATTCAGGCGTGAGTGATACCACTCAAGACATATTGCTTGAATGTGCGTTCTTCGCACCGCTTGCCATTATGGGTAAATCACGTCGTTTAGGCCTGCATACAGACTCATCACACCGTTTTGAGCGTGGTGTTGACCCTGAGATGCAACACAAGGTTATCGACCGTGCTACGCGTTTAGTACTCGATATCTGTGGTGGTGAAGCGGGCCCTGTGGTTGAAGCTAAATCCGATGCTGATTTACCAAAACCTGCACAAATTGTATTACGCCGTAGCAAGTTAGATAGAATTTTGGGTCACCATGTGCCAGACACTGATGTGGTTGAGATCCTGCAACGTCTAGGCTTTAGTGTGGTTGCTAGCCAAGATAGCTGGCAGGTGACCACGGCCACGTATCGCTTCGATATGGCGATTGAAGAAGATCTGATCGAAGAAGTGGCGCGTATCTACGGTTATAACAATATTCCGAATACGGCGCCTGTGGCTGCGCTACGCATGTCTGATCATAAAGAATCTAACTTAAGCTTAAAACGCGTTCGTGCCTTATTGGTTGCTCGTGGCTTCCAAGAAGCGGTGACTTATAGCTTTGTCGATCCGAAATTGCAAAATCTGGTTCACCCAGAATGCGATGCCATGGTGTTACCAAACCCAATTTCCAGTGAAATGTCGGCCATGCGCCTGTCAATGTTCACCGGTTTATTGGCCGCCGTTGGCTACAACCAAAGTCGTCAACAGAGTCGCGTGAGACTTTTTGAAACTGGCCTGCGCTTTGTTCCTGATATCAATGCAGAATCCGGTGTAAGACAGCAAGCAATGCTCGCTTGTGTCATTACTGGGCTCCAAAATGATGAACATTGGGCTATGGAATCGAAAACTGTTGATTTTTTCGACCTTAAAGGTGATTTAGAAGCAATTATCGGCTTGACAGTTTCCGCGTCTGAATTTAGCTTTAGAGTAGCGACGCATTCTGCTCTCCATCCGGGGCAATGTGCTGAAATATTGAGAAATGATCGAGTGATCGGTCATCTAGGTGCAATCCATCCTCGTTTGGAGAAGCCTTTTGGACTCAATGGTAAAACCATCGTTTTTGAGTTGGAATTGGATGCTTTATTGCATACCAGTTTACCGCTAGCCCAAGCTGTATCTAAGTTTCCAGCTAATCGTCGTGATATCGCAGTAGTAGTAGATGAGAGTGTATCTGCAGGCGATATAATGAAAGTGATAAGAAAAGTTGGCGAAAATCAGTTGGTTGGCATAAACTTGTTCGATGTATACTTAGGTAAAGGTGTTGAACCCGGCAAGAAGAGCCTGGCGATAGCACTTACATTACAAGACACTACTCGTACACTTGAGGAAAAAGAGATAGCTGAGACGGTTGAATCAGTTGTTTCCGCCCTTAAGACCGAGTTCAACGCATCGTTGAGGGATTAAAGTATGGCACTTACCAAAGCCGAAATGGCAGAACATCTTTTTGAAACACTGGGAATGAACAAGCGTGTCGCCAAAGAGATGGTTGAGTCGTTCTTTGAAGAAATTCGGGGCGCACTTGAAAGTGGTGAGCAGGTCAAGTTATCTGGCTTTGGCAACTTTGACCTTAGGGACAAGAATCAAAGACCGGGAAGGAACCCAAAAACAGGCGAAGATATCCCAATTTCTGCTCGTCGTGTCGTGACTTTTCGTCCCGGCCAGAAGCTGAAAACTCGTGTAGAAGCCGCAAATACGGGTAAGTAATTTCGTTTGTTTGATGGGAAAGCCACTCCTTTGCGAGTGGCTTTCCCATTTGTTTTTTCGCAATATCATTCTATCCACTGTCTGAGGTGATTTCGTTGTCAAGACAGCCCAAATATTTTGACCGTCGCTTTCCGCTAGCATTGCTACACCCTAGACACTGGGTTTCATGGTTGGCGATTGGTTTACTCGTTATTTTTGGACTTATGCCCGCACGGCTGCGTGATCCTATCGCAAGATTATTGGCAAAATGGGTTATACCGATTGCCAAAAAGCCTATCCGAGTGGCAAGAGCCAACTTGAAGACATGTTTCCCTGAAAAATCCGCCGCTGAAATAGAAGCATTAATCCGTGAGAACGTGCAAAACTTTGTCTTAGTGCTGTTGGCACAAGGCGAGTTGTTGGTGCGCTCGAAAGCCCATTTGCGCCGCCGAGTTAGCCTGAGTGGGTTTGAGCATGTGGAAAAAGCGCAGGCAGCGGGACAACCGATTATTTTTATCATGCCCCATGTCTGGCCGATAGATTATGCCGGATTACGCATCAATAGTGAGATGCCTCTGGTGACTATGGCAAAAGCCCATAAAAACGGTTTGTTTAATTGGTTTAGTAATCGCGTGCGCAGTAGCTGTGGCGGCCATGTGTATATGCGTGAGGCGGGTATTCGGGCCTTATTGGCCGAGCTTAAGCAGAATAACAGCTTTTTTTATTTGCCCGATGAAGACTTAGGCCCAGAACAAAGTGTGTTTACGCCTTTCCTTGGCACAGTGAAAGCGACTCTTCCTGTGGTTGGGCGTTTAGCTCAGGCGGGCAATGCCCAAGTATTACCGGTGAAGATTGGCTACAACCAAGCTAAATATCAGTTTGAACTTACTGTGATGCCCGCTATTGCACCGGAAGATATGCAAGGCAAAGAGAATGAAGCTTTGGCACTGAATAAGGTGGTGGAGCAGGTGATCTTAGCCTATCCAGAGCAATATATGTGGTTTCTGCGCTTGTTAAAAACTCGCCCTGAGGGAGAGGCTTCTATTTACGGTAACTAAAAACTTTTGATGATCTAAAAAGGCTTTGAGGCGGTTAACTCAAAGCCTTTTGTATTTTGGGGAAGGATCTAGAAACATCAGCACCAAACATCGACATGTTTTAAATCTCGATACAATCAATGATGCAGATGCTTATTCTTGCTCCATTTCAAGTTGCATCAGTAACATATCTTCGCCGTCGAGAACGCGGGTTCGATAACTTTGACAAGCAGGGCAAACAATAGAGCGCTCATTGAGTTCAGACGAAGTTTGACAGTCGAGGCATTGGATCACCAAGGGCTGTAATTGCATATTTAGCTGAGCTTCTTTGCAAATACTATCGAGTTTAAACGTATCAAAGGCCGTTTGCAGTAATGCGGGCTCAACCCCACTCATCACCCCAAGCTTGATATCCACCCGAGTGATCTTATTTGCCTGATTGGCTAGAGCGTGCTGCTCACATTGCTCAATTAAGGCACTGACAATGGAATATTCGTGCATCAGCAAATCCTTGGCAGCAGTTCACCTTGGGGAAGGTCGAGATAACGCTTGGTATTCCAAGGGGTTTTTAAAATAACTTTCCCCGGTATTTCTTCTGTTACCGTGCCGATAATGGCTGCGTGTTCACAGTGACCAAAACGCTGCATAATCTCGAGCGCGCCTAAGGCGATCTCGTTAGGCACTGCCATGATAAAAGTGCCTTCGTTGGCGAGATCCATGGCTTCAAAGCCATAGAGTTCACATAAGCCTTTGACTTCATCACAAACAGGAATACTGGCTTCATTCACTGTGATACCAACATTGGATGCAACAGCCCATTCATTTAATACAGCAGATAAACCACCGCGGGTTGCATCACGCATCGCATGAATTTGAATATTGGCGGCAATCAACTGCTCCACGACGGGCCAGAGGGTTGCGCAATCGCTTTGAAGCGCAGATTCGAGCACTAAACCTTCGCGGGCCATTAAAATTGCCGCGCCGTGGCAACCGATATCACGTGAGACGATAATGGCATCGCCCGGTGTGAGATTTGCTGCCGAGATATTGGGACGTAAAATGCGACCAATGCCTGAAGTATTAATAAATAAACCATCGGCGCAGCCCTTGGGCACAACCTTAGTGTCGCCACAGACAATCCGCGCGCCACTTTGTTTTAACTCCTTTGCCATACTGCGGACAATAGTCGTTAATTCATTGATAGAAAAGCCTTCTTCTATAATCACACTGCAGCTTAAATACTGAGGTTCAGCGCCCATCATGGCGAGATCGTTAACAGTGCCCGCGATAGCAAGCTTGCCGATATCACCGCCAGCAAAAAACAACGGTGATACGGTAAAAGAGTCTGTGGTAAAAGCATTGGCGCCATGTAAGTCGAGTTTTGCAGCGTCCTCTTCATTACGCAGAATTGGATTATCAAACTCGACAAAAAACAGCTCGCGAATGAGTTTGTTCATCTCTTTGCCACCACCGCCGTGGCTAAGTTGAATGGATTTATCCTTTGGAGAATCAGCCATGATGTGGCTCCTTGATATCGACACCTTGGTAGCGGTAATAGGCATTACAGGCGCCTTCAGAGCTGACCATACAGCTCCCTAATGGCGTTTCAGGGTTGCAACCTCGGCCAAACACTTTGCAGTCTTTAGGCTTAGCGAGACCGCGAAGAATATCGCCGCACTGACAGGCCTTATGATCGTCAATCTCTTTTACGGGCAAACGGTCCTTAAACCGTAGTTCGGCATCCCTATGGGCATACTCAGGCTTGAGTTGCAGCGCTGAATTTGGGATAGGGCCTAGGCCACGCCAGCGAAATTGGGGTCTAACACTAAAGAATTGGTTCACTTTTGCCTGTGCCGTGAGATTACCGTCTTCCGATACGGCGCGGCTGTATTGGATATCAAGCTCGGCTTTACCAGCCGCTTTTTGGCGCACAATACGTAGGATTGATTCCATCACATCGACAGGTTCAAAGCCTGATACGACAACTGGTGTACCATATTGCTCTACCGCTGGACGGTAGATCTTAGCGCCACTTATCACACTGACATGGGCTGGGCCAATAAAGGCGTTGACCCTCACATTAGGATCGTGCATGACGGCATCAATTGCTGGAGGCACTAGTACATGGTTGATATGAAACAGCAGGTTATCCAGTTTTTCATGTTCGGCGAGTTGAAGCAGAATCGCCGTCATTGGCGTTGAGGTTTCAAAACCTATGGCGAAAAAAACAACGATTTTATCGGGATTATCACGGGCAATTTTGAGCGTATCTAAGGGATCGTAAATCGGGCGGATATCGCAGCCTTTAGCCCTAAAACTGGCTAAGGAACCTTGGGAACCGGGCACGCGGATCATATCGCCTAGGGTCACAAGGATCACATTTTCTTGGGAGGCAAGCGCGGCAGCTTGGTCAATACGTTCCTTGGGCATCACGCATACTGGACAACCTGGGCCGTGGATAAATTCAATATTATCAGGCAGTAAATCCAGTAAACCGTATTTCATGATTGTGTGGGTATGACCACCACACACCTCCATGATATTGATTTGTTGCTTAATCGTTTTAGCGGTTAGCTGAATGTCCCGCGCTAACTTGGCGATAGTGTGGGGATCGCGAAAGCCTTGATAGAGGTGTTTTAGTTCAAGCATTCTCTTTCCTTGGTGCACTGATTGAGCGCACGCCTTTTATCGAAAAGGGGTTCGGTGTTGATTAGTGCATGGCTTCATTTTCAAGCTTTGTAACAATCTCTTGATAGAGCTCAAGACTTTGCTGCGCATCTTCTTTATCGATTTTATTCATCACAAAGCCAATATGAATAAGCACATAGTCACCAATTTCGAGCGGCTCAGTCATCAAATGGCTGCTTACATCCCGGCGTACGCCTAAGGTATCGACGGTAACGCTTTGACGCTCGGCATCAATTGCCACGACTTGGGAAGGTATGGATAAGCACATTATTGTGCACCTCGAAGATTATCCTTAAGCCAAGCGGCAACCGCATGGATTGAGTCGCCATCTTTAATTGAGACTTCAATAATTTGGGTATCTGGATTGAGTTTTTTAAGCTGTGCTCTGGCTTCGGCTAGATTGAAATCAAAATAGGGCAGTAGATCGCACTTAGTGATAAAAACGACATCGGCGCGGCGGAACATTACCGGATATTTTTCAATCTTATCATCGCCCTCTGGTACGGATAGCAGCACGATATTTTTATGGGTGCCCACATCATAGCTTGCAGGACAAACGAGGTTGCCGACGTTTTCCACAAAACAAATATCTAAGCCTTCAAGGGGTAAATGATGCAGGGCGCCGTGAACCATAAAGGCATCAAGGTGACAAGCTGATCCGGTTTGAATTTGGTAGGCTTTAATGCCTTTCGCGATTAGGCGATCGGCATCCCGCGAGGTTTCTAGGTCGCCTTCAATCACCGCGTAGTTGAGTGTGGTGTATTCTTTCAGATTTTCCAATAACGTGGTTTTACCACTGCCAGGGCTACTCATCAAATTAAAGGCGGTAATATTATGCGCCTCGAAATGAGCACGGTTATGGCCCGCTTCAACATCATTTTTGTCGAGAATTTTGTGGATCACCGAGAGGGTTTTTTTATCGTTTAACTGGGGATTCGTGTGCAGTTCAGGGTGGTGGTGCTCATGGTTATGTGAATGCGCGCCGAGATGATCATGTTCGTGGCGGGTAAGAGAGCAGCCGCAGTCTTTACACATAGTGTTATCACTCCTTTAGGCATTATGATGACCCTTGGACATTTAACTTACCCTGTCACCATAATTATTATGGGTCGATCGTTAATTTGGTTACGCTAATGTTAAGTGTGATACAAATCGAGAAATGATTCTTTGATGTTCGTCAGGTTATGGGGATTAAATGGCGAGCGTTAGTGCGCGCCATTTAATCTGCCGTAGCTGTTTTACGACTATAAATATGGGGTAAGCTGAATTGTTGACGATATTCTAGTTGCTAATATCATTGTAAATCAGTTTATTACCACATTTGGTTTAAGATCCATATGCATCTTAATCAAATGCTCCTCCATATCGAAGGACACTTTAAATCCTAAGCTTTTTGCCAGACTTGCCATATTACGGTTTTCAAACATAGTAAAACCTGTGAGCACCGCCGTATCGTTAGCTTGATAATACTTAATGAGTTTTTCGAGCAATAGCTTACCCAAACCTATGCCTTGATGATCGCCGCGCACCGCCATGGCAAATTCGGCTTCGGTATTATCGGGGTCGATAGAGGCCCTTACTGCACCTAGGGTGATATCATCTCCATCAGGGCCTTTTGCGGTAGCGATAAACGCCATTTCTCGGGCGTAATCGATTTGGGTTAATACCGCCATTTCCTCATGGGTCATTTTAGAACGGACACCGAAATAGCGTTTGTATCTGTCTTCATCGGATAGCGAGTTATCGAAGGCTAAATGCTTAGGTTCATCCTCGGGCAAAATCGGCCGTAGCATCACCTTAAGGCCATTTTTAAGTTCGGCTTCTTCTTCTAATTCCTTAGGATAGGGCATGATCGCGAGACGCGATGCGCTGTCGGTATTGGCATCATGTAGGCGAATATTGACATCGAGCAGGGTGATCTTTTCTCCCGCCGCTAATACGGGATTTAAATCTAATGAGGCAATTTCGGGGCAGTCGATAATAATGTGGGAAATTTGCGTCAGCATCACACACAGGGCATTCATGTCTAGGCCCAGTGGCAGATGCCTGTCCTTTAACTTATGGGTCTTTAATGCTTGGATCACCATATAGCGCGCTAATGCCATATTTAGCGGTGGCAGGGCAACGGCGGCATCGTTTGTGGGATCCCATTCTGAGCCGCCTTCACCTAAACAAATGGCAGGGCCAAATACCGGATCGCTTATCACGGCCACGCGGATCTCCTGTGCACCCGCCGTTAGCGCCATTTTTTGCACTATCATACCTTCGATAATGGCGTCGGGATTCGCCTGATGCACCCTTTGCGTAATCGCGTTTGCCGCATGACGGATATCTTCAGCCGACGTTAAATTGAGCATTACCCCATGCACATCGGATTTATGCAAAATATTGGGGGATTGGACTTTTAAAGCCAAGGGATAACCCGCCTCATTGGCGATAGCAACGGCTTCATCGGCATCTTTAACAAACCAAGTATCAATAGTGTTAAGGCCGTAAGCGCGCAAAATGGGGATCGCCTCATGGGTTTCGAGTACCGATTTTCCTTTAGCTTGAGCGGCTTGCAGTAATTTTCGCGCGGTTTGGCTATCGGTTGGAATATTATCGGGAATGGATTGGGGGACTTCCTGCAGTAATTTTTGGTTACGGCGATATTCAACCATATGCATAAAAGCACCCACGGCACCTTCAGGAGTGCGATAGGTCGGGATGCCACCCTTAGTAAAACGCTTTCGAGCCTGATAGGCCGAGTCTTCACCGCTCCAGTTGGTGAGAATATTCAAACGATTCTTTTTGGGATGGGTGTGAATGGTCTTGATTAATGCGTCAGCAATTTCAACACTTTCACCGAGGGCTGAGGGTGAATGTAAAACTAATATGGCATCTAACTCATTACAATTCATCAAAATAGTTAATGCTTTAGCATAACGAGTCGCATCAGCATCGCCGATAATATCGACCGGATTTTGCCGTGACCAAGTACTGGGCAACACGGCCTCAAGCTGGGCAATGGTTTCCTCTGTGAGTTCGGCTAGTTTTCCACCACGTAAAATTAACTCATCGACCGCTAATACTGCAGGGCCGCCGCCATTACTGATAATGCCTAAGCGTTCGCCTTGGAGTGGGTTAGAATGGGCAAGGCTTTCTACCGCTGCAAAAAGTTCAATTAAATCATTAACTCGTAACATACCTGCGCGGCGAAATGCCGCTTCATACACGGCATCATTACCACCTACACCACCCGTATGCAATTTAGCTGCGCGTGCACCTTCAGGGCTTCGGCCCGACTTAATGACTAGGATGGGTTTATTGCGAGAGGCGGCGCGGGCGGCAGATAAGAAATGGCGTTTTTCATTGACTGAATCAATATAAAGCATAATGGCGCTGGTGCGGCTATCGCGGCCAAGATAATCGAGCAATTCATCGAAGTTAATATCGGTGGCGTCCCCTAGAGAAATAAAAGAGGAAAACCCTATACCCTTATTATTGGCCCAATCGAGTACGGTTGTGCAAATGGCGGCGGATTGAGACACGAAGGCAATCTTACCGGGTAGGGCGCTGGCATGGGCCAAACTAGCGTTTAATCCCAATGGCGGCAATAACATACCTAAACTATTTGGCCCAAGGATACGCATGCCATAACGCTTAGCATTTTGCATCGTTTGCTCAAGCAGACTCACACCATCCTCGTTAAACTCCTGTGCCATACCTGAGGCCATAATAATGGCGACTTTGCAGCCAAATTGTGCAAGGGTTTCGACGATGGCGGGCACACGGCAGGCACGGGTACAAATGACGGCCAAATCGGGCTTTATCGGTAGTGCTTCAATATTGGGATAGGCGAGCACGCCCATTACGGCGCGATACTTTGGTGTTACAGGCATAATCGGCCCAGAAAAACCGCTTGAAAGCAGATTTTTCATCAACACATTACCCGCACGTTTTTCAGTATTCGAGGCGCCAATAATGGCAACGGAGGTCGGTTTAAATAAGGAATTTAATGTACGTTGACTCATAAACGATCCCATCCCAATCAATGACCTTCTGAGTGTAACCTAGGGCTTAAAAACTGCACAGCTAAGTTTATGTATCTGTAAGATAAAGTACTACGAATATCATCATTAAATACACCAATAAGAGGAAATCAGTCACTGAGGATATAGTGTGCTCAGTGACATAATTTACGCTACTTTACGATTGATTTAAGACGTGCAAATGTATGCATTTCTTCACTGGCAACTATAGGGGCATAATCAGGATTATTTGCAATTAATAAATAACCGCCATCTATTTGCTTACTCACTTTTCGTAATAAATATTGATTATCACCACTATCATCTTGGATTTCTATTGCCAACGTAAGTCCATTAATAGAGCCAGCATTGGTCGGTGATATTTTCTCTAATAATAAGAGATCACCATCGCAAACGGCTTGTTTCCCTCCATTCATTGAGTTACCGCTAGCTGGCGCGAGGAAATGAATTTCAGGGTTAATCTTACCATAAATATCGGGAATTTCTTTGGTCAGTGATTGATCACAATATCCTGATTTAAAATGACCGCAGGCAATTTTTAAATTTTGGTAGTAGCTAAGTTCAATTTGAGTATTTTGATCTTGCTTCTCAATAAGATTGATCACATTTACTTGCTCAGATGTGACCACATTATTCAATATTTTTGGCAATGATGTAGTTATTGTTTTACTTCTATTACTGTAACGTGCAAGTAGTAGATCAGTGATTTCCATTACGAGTTCAGTTAATAAATCCCTATGCTCAGGTATGATTGTAATATTGGCCATTAGTTTATTTTGCTCAACTCTAAACCAAGGCTTTGTATCCTTTGTATCCTTTGTATCCTTTTTGCACAAAAAATTAATAGGGTTTCTTTTCCAATATTGATGCCATTTAGGATCCGTTGAGCTGACATTCAGTAATTCAGATAAAACATCTTGCTGCCAAAGTATGGGGTAGCGTTTAAAAACATGCCAACTTTGTTCACAAAGAGTATCGATATTGGGTGGAAAATTAAAACCATCAAGTGAAATAAAAGCTTCTAATAAGATTGCTTTAAAACATTTAGTCATTTTAGTGCTTGAAATTCCTTCATTAAGGAAGTCCAAATATGACGTTGCAACCAGGTTTAACTCTTGATCTTCCTCCTCGGAAAGCACTAGATTAAACCAGCTACCATATTGCCTATTTAACTTAGTGAGATCATACTTAGAGTAGAAAAACTCAGTTGCTGTTGGTCTTCGACCAATTTGGTTTTTTAACTCATGGTAAACATCGGCAGCAGTTTTATAACTCAGGCTTAGCTTACGCCAAAAATCAACCAATTCAGGCGCAATATTAATAAAACAGTTGACATTTATTAATGGGATAGTGATATTTTTCAATGCTTCTTCTGGTGTATCTAATCCTTGTAATGCCATGGGCCGATTTAAGAAGCTAATATGATTACCAATAAAATCGATAACAGTTAAATAGGATTTTCCCGTTGTCCTGGATTGTCTCAATCCTCGCCCCAATTGCTGAAGAAAGAGAATTTTTGATTCAGTGGGCCGAATGATTAGTATCGTATCTATGGCAGGGAGATCTGTGCCTTCATTAAATAGATCCACTGAAAAAAGAATATCTACTTCATTCATCGATAGCAATTGTAGTGCTTCTGCACGACGGATTTCAGAATGACTATGTACAGCGATAGCCTTGATACCATGTTGACTAAAATACTTTGCCATATATTCAGCATGTTTTTGTGAAGTACAAAATGCTAAGGTTCTTGTTTGCTTGTGCTGACGCCAGTATTTTAATATATGTTTTGCACGGTTCTCTGTGGCAAATACATTATCTAATGCAGTTGGATCAAATTTGCCATTTCGCCAAGGTAAATCTTGGTAGTTAATGGTTTTATCATTAATACCGTAATACTTGAACGGTACGAGAATACCACTTTCTATGCCATCGGTAATACGCTTTTCATAGATCAGGTTGTTATCGCAAAGTGACAAAATATCAGCTTGATCTGTCCGTTCTGGTGTTGCAGTTAGACCTAGTAGAAATTTTGGGGTGAAATAATTGAGTAATTTTTTATAACTGATTGCACCAGCATGATGAAATTCGTCAACAATAATATAATCAAAATAGTCAGGCGCAAATTTTCTCAGGTGACTAGTTCTACCAAGAGTTTGAATTGAGGCAAAAATCATCTTGGCATCTAACTGCTTACTTTGACCATTATAATGGCCTGTTGATGTATTGGGGATAAGAGTTAAGAAAGTTCTTTCCGCTTGTAATAATATTTCTTCTCTATGAGCGACAAATAATATTTTTTCTGATTGTGTTTGTAAAACATCAAAGGCCGCTAACCAAGTTTTCCCCATACCTGTTGCAAGCACAACTAAAGCTCGTTGCATCTTTAAATCTCGCGCATTATTGAGAGCATCAAGGGCTTCTAATTGCGCAGAGTTGGGGATTGGCTGTACTGGCCTTTCGGTATCCGACTCCATATCTAATAGTGTTAAAGCATGTCTGACTGGTTTACGTCTTTCGATATATTCATCGATCCATGTTGAAGTCAGTGCTTGTACTTGTGGATGACTGAATATTTTACTGAACTCAGATTGTATATGTTCAAAATCACTATTATCCCCAGTATGGCTATAGTCATGTCTTAAACACCACTCAACAGCATGGGTTAGCGCAGCTCTGCTGATATTATTAGAACCGATAAAGGCACAACCTTGGGAAATAGTTTCATTTTTTTGATGAACAAAGATATAAGTTTTCATATGAAAACTTTGTCCCTGCTTGCAAACATAGACTCTAGTGTTAGCACCTCTATTTTGTAATACTGATAACTCGCGTAAAGCGACAGGGTCAGTGATCCCGAGATAATCAGAGGTTAAGATAGAAATACTCACATTTCTATTTAATGCATCTGTCAATGCATCAAAAATGAGTTTTAGGCCGGATTGTTGAATAAAAGAAACAGAAATTTGTATAGAAGTAGCGCGATTAATTGCATTGATTAGCTTGGGTAAAAATGGATCAGATTCGCCACCACTGGTTAATTTTTTACCGTTCGAAAGTGATTGTAATAACTTCATATTAAGCAACTTTTATCAAGATAGCATTTAACCATTTTTCAGTCTCTCTACCAGAACGTACATCGCTAGTTATCCAAGTTTCATCAACTTTTAATGGGGTGTGTTTTAACCACTCTTTTAAATATGCTTCATTGGCATCGGTGAAATAACGGCCATTTCTCATACCACTCGATGTACCATATTTAAAAGAGCAATAAAAAATACCGTTACTAACTAATTGTGCGGCTAAAACCTGAAAGGTTGAAGGTAAGTCGATTGCCGTTACATGCAGTAATGAAGCACAAGCCCATATTGCATCAAATGGTATTGTCGTTTGAATATTGTGGAAATCGCAAACTTGAATCTCAAGACCAGTATATTGGTTTGCTGAGTTGGCTAATTTAGGGCTCGCATCGTTTGCGACAACGTTAAAACCTTTGTCTAAAAATACTTTGCTATCGCGTCCTGAACCACAACCTGCATCAAGGATCAGTGAGTTGGCTTTGAGTCTAGGGAGAAAGTGGGCATAGAGTTCAGATAAATCCGCATCTATCGTTGATAGAAAAAAGTCTTGAGCATTTTCATCATAATATTGCAGTGTGGACATTTCTGATCCTTAATATGGCTTCAGAATATTCTATCTAGATTAGTAGGCCTAAACAAGTTAATGGTTTGATTGTTTAAACAGAACAGCGAGTTAGCTTGTTATTTTCACCATCCTAATACACGCTAAATTTTTAAACATGGAGATTATGATATGTCAGATAAAACAGGGACGGTTTGATTACATAGAGTTCTGCGCGCTCCCACCTCTCGAGTGCATAACGCTTTTACGGATAAAAATGCGCTTGAACGTTGGTTGCCACCCTATGGATGTGTAGGAACGATCCACGAGTTCGATGTAAAGGTTGGCGGGGGCTATCGAATGTCATTTACAAACTTTAGTCGTGGGGGCAGCCATTCCTTTCGCGTAATATTTACTGAGCTTATCCCCGGTGAGCGTATCCAACATACGGACCAATTTGATGACCCTAGTCTCTCTGGTGAAATGCTTGTTTCTATCGAATTAAAGACAGTCTGTTGTGGTACTAGTATGAGTATTGTTCAGCAAGGTATCCCCTCTGTGATCCCTGAGGAGATGTGTTACTTAGGCTGGCAAGAGTCACTCGAGTAGCTTGCGAGGCTAGTTGAACCTGAGATCCCTAACGGATAAATCTTAATTTCATAGGCTTCATGATTCGCCGGGATCATGGTCTCTTTGCGGTGCAATATTGGCGGATTATCGCTCGCTTGATATTGGGTTACGCGATGGCTGAGTTTAGTCAGATCGACAGTGACACTTTGGGTCAATGCTGGGTAGGATTCGTCAAAAAAGCTAGGATAAGAAAGCAGCGATAACTTAAATTCATGTTTGCTGAGTTTGACAATGTGCCAGTCGTTTTCATCTATTTTTAGTGCATTAGCAACAGCATGAATGAATCGAGCTAGCTCAGGCGCGATTTCGCAGAAGCCCGTTTTATGGAGATAGTTTGCGTCCGGCAGTTTTTTTCCAATAGGCATCTTAGAGACCAGCTCTTGAAACTGTGTGGCATTCATCTTTAACTCCTAACGCGTTTTTCTACTTTGATTCAGTTTCAGCGGAATTGACTTTATGCGGGATTAAGTAGAAATAAGTATTTCCGTGTTTCTCATACTCAAGTTTACCTGCTTGCCGCTGATGCATTAGTTCATAGGTGCTGATATTGAGCAATTCCATGGTGGTTTTACTGCTGGGCCATCGTTGACTATCATTGCGTGTTGTCGGTTGGTTGTCGTTCATGTGTAATAATTGCCTACTGACTAAAACGTCGCATGTTCAATGATATGAGTGGCTTTATCCATTCGCCCTTTAAGGGATGGGACTCTTTGATTGGTCAGTAAATTACTTTTCATCAATTGCACAAATTGATTCATATCAGGCCCATAACTAATGTGTATGGGGGATGTTTTACCATAGTAATATAGGCGGTCAAACGTTAGATTTCGGCAAATCCAAACTCCCACTTGTTGCATGTCGAAGGATTTATCGTTAACGGTAAAGTCGCTGGCGGCACCACGACGCTCGCAAATGATTTTTTGGTTTTGATTCACTTCATGGGAGCAGTGCTGATCGAGGCTCGGTGCAATATGTGGATGACGATTTTTGGCTATCTTGCGTGCGAGTTCAGGTGAACAAAAACCGTAGGAGAGGGTGATAGGGCCGAATTGTTCTACTACTGGGTCAAGTATTTGGCTTGCAAGCTGGCTCAGTGCCAACCAAGTTTTAGCCTGTTTGGGGATGTTAAATAATTGAAGTGTCTCTACCGTGTCACCGCATTCGATGAGATCTCGAAACGTAAAATGATGACTGGCTTTATCGTTTAAAGAATGGATAAGCACTTTTAGCTCCTGATGCACTTTTAAGGGGTGACAACTATCTTGACACAGGGGGTTGGTGTAACCTTTAGCCTAATGCTACACAAAAATCCCTAGCATTGCTGGCAGTTATCTTTATTCAATCAACGAGCCGAACGCTATGTCGAAATATCATATTGGTACCACAGAGGATGAATTCGAACTAGGTTCCGGCGGTCATATACTGCGTAACAAACTCGCGATAACCGATGAAGAGGATATGGCAGAGGTAGAGACTCAGTTGCTACTAAAGCTCTATGAGTACGTGTTTCAATCTGGTGTGGTTGAAAGTGAACATCTCTCCGTTGGTATGCTCATTGAGTGGCATCGAAAATGGCTCGGTAATGTTTATTACTGGGCTGGTGAGTTACGCACAGTTAATATGGGAAAAGGTGGTTTCGAATTTACGGCAGCGTCTCAAATACCTAAGTGCCTCGCTCAATTTGAGTTGGAGTATTTAAGCAAGTTCAATAGCTTAAATTCACTTTCTAGAGACGAAGTTGTGAGTTACTTGGCTGAAAGTCATGTGGAATTTATCTTAATTCACCCATTTAGAGAGGGAAACGGCCGTTTGTCACGTTTGATGCTCGATGTGATGGCAGTAAAAGCGGGTTATCTTCCACTTGATTATGGGATTTGGGAACAACATAGAGATTTTTATTTTAAGTCAATTCAAGCGGGGTTGGGTGGGGATTATCAACATATGGCTCGTTTGGTAAACGATGTGCTCAGCGCTAAAAACGAATGAAGTTTAGGCTAAGGTCAAATGACTGAAACGGCTTTTTTGGGCCTTCAATTTTGCTTCAACTTCAGCCGTTGTTTTACCCGTCTCAATAGCGGTTGAACTGGCTACGGCGCGATAGAGTCGACTTTGAGTCACATTTGTGTTTTTTGATTTAGTTTTCATAGGATCAACCTCAATTAAGTGCATGAATTATAGCACTCTAGATAGCGAATAGACAGCTGTGTATCCAGCCAAAAAGCAGCAACACTTCATGTTTTACCAATCATATCGCTCTTTAGGTATCGATAAAAAAGTCGTCATTGGGATCTCCAATGACGACTTTTTTAATTCGATAATGCTGTTAATCAAACTGTGCTTATCAAGCTGACATAGCCGATTAAGGCTTATCTAAGCACAGCATTAGGCGCTCTTTCTCGCTTCCATTTCAGCTTGGCTTGAAAGGTATTCATCAAATGTACCTTGGAAGTTAATCAGCTTTTTGTCTTTAATATCAATAATTCGTGTTGCCAGTGATGAAACAAACTCACGGTCATGGCTGACAAATATCAAGGTGCCTTCAAAGTCTTTCAACGCATTGTTCAGTGCTTCGATGGCTTCCATATCCATGTGGTTGGTCGGCTCATCCATGATCAGCACGTTAATGTCTTGCATCATTAACTTACCGAATAACAAGCGGTTTTTCTCACCACCTGAACAGTTACGGGCTTTCTTGTTGGCATCGTCTTCGGTGAACAGCAGTCGACCTAACATGGCGCGCACCATAAGATCGTTGTGCTTAGGTTGGCGCCACTGCGACATCCAATCCATTAAGCTGTAGTCATTGTCGAACTCGTCGCTGCTGTCTTGCGGGCAGTAGCCGATTGAGGCGTTTTCGGACCACTTAATCACGCCTTTATTATGTTCTAAATCATTCACTAAGCAGCGTAGGAAAGTGGTTTTACCGACGCCGTTTTCGCCAATAATCGCCAATTTAGCGCCCGCTTCTAAAATCAAGTCGCCGCCTTGGAATAACAGCTCACCATCAAAACCGTGGGCTAAATCTTCTAAGATCAGTGCTTGGCGATGCATTTTCTTGCCCGCGTCGAAACGAATAGAAGGGTGGATACGGCTGGATGACTTCACTTCATCGAGCTTGATCTTGTCCATCTTTTTGGCGCGCGAGCTGGCTTGTTTCGCCTTAGATGCGTTGGCACCGAAGCGGTTTACGAAGTCTTGTAACTCTTCGATCTCGGCGCTTTTCTTAGCGTTACCCGATAATAGTTGCTCGCGGAGCAAAGATGATTGGGCAAGGAAGTATTCGTAGTTGCCAGGGTAAATGCGCAGTTCACCGTAGTCGATATCGGCCATGTGGGTACATACGGCATTCAAGAAATGCCTATCATGGGAGATGATGATCATGGTGCATTTGCGTTTATTCAACTCGGCTTCTAACCAGCTAATGGTATGGATATCCAAGTTGTTGGTCGGTTCATCGAGTAGCAAAATATCAGGGTTCGCAAAAAGGGCTTGGGCTAATAGTACCCGCAGTTTCCAGCCAGGTGCGACTTGCTGCATCAAGCCGTAATGGAAAGATTCTTCGATGCCCGCTTCGATCAGGATTTCACCAGCGCGGCTTTCGGCGCTGTAGCCATCCATTTCGGCGAATTCACTTTCGAGATCGCCAACCCGCATACCGTCTTCTTCGGTCATGTCGGCTTTGGCGTAAATTGCGTCACGCTCTTGTTTCACTTTCCAAAGCTGAACGTCGCCCATGATCACCGCATCGATCACTGTATATTGCTCAAAGGCAAATTGATCTTGGCTTAAGGTGCCGACCTTTAATCCCGGTGTGATAGACACATTGCCTGAGGTAGGGGCGAGTGCGCCGCTTAAGATTTTCATAAAGGTTGATTTGCCGCAGCCATTAGCGCCGATCAAACCGTAGCGGTTGCCGTTGCCAAATTTTGCCGAGATGTTTTCAAACAAAGGCTCGGGGCCGAATTGCATTGTGATATTTGCGGTAGAGATCAAAAGGAGCGTTCCTAGTTTTGGTAAAAAGGTAAAGGGCTGTAGACCAATAAACGAGCTTAAGACAACAAGATGACTAAGCGCAAAGCCAACATAATAAGGCCGCGGAGTATACAGATTAACCGCGTAAGATGCGAGTAGACAAACGCTTGGGTTTGCGTGTGTTTGTCTTTTGGGGGAATACGTTCCTCCCAAGTTTAGGGAGGAACGGGCTAATGCCTATCGCTAACTAGTCTCTGCTGCTATTGATATTGGTAAAATAGACGTTAGTTAAGCTGTAATTGCTGCGCAATGCTACTCCAAGGTAGCCATTTAAAGGATTGATTCGCATCGGGTAGATGGTTGTGTCCATCCTGCACCACCAGCATACCCTGTTGCCACGCGCCTTTACCTACGGGCAGATGGGTTACGGCTAGGCCATCGGTTTCGGCGCTGCCATCGATACTGGTTTCACGGCCATTTTCAATACCCTGTAAGTTAACTCCAATCCTAAATCGGCCGACTTGGGCGTAGGGTGGCTTAGTTTGATAAAGTATGTAGCTATTATTGCCTTGGCTTGAGACCACCAGTAAATCCTGCTTTTTGCCCTTAATCTCTGCGCCTTGATAGAGTGAGATCCCCTCGACATCGGCGACTAAATCGCCCTCAACTTTGATGATAAGCTTGCCCTCAGGGCTGGCCTTAGGGTTCGCATCGAAACGCCAAATACCTTTATCTTCTTCGCCGATAAACAGCGCATGCTGTGATTCATCGGTTACGCAGCCTTCAACTTGGCTTGGGGTGTTAATGTTCCGCACTAAGTCAATGCTAGGGGCATTGTTGTGCCAATCGACGTGGTACTGGGCAATGCGGCCAGATTTTTGATTGGCGAACACATACAAGTCTTGTCCATCTTGATAGAGGCACATGCCATAAATATCCACCATATTAGTGGCTTGGTTAGGATATTCGGTGATCTTGCCTGCGCTGTCGATTTCATAGAATGCCAAACTCTCGTTATCGCGCAGGGTGGCAACGACGATATCACGTTTTTTACCGCCAAGTTGCACCTGCTGGCGCAAGTCGACGTTATTAATTCGTCCCGATGGCAGGCCTTGGACTTGCTCACCTTGCATATTAAAACTGACTAATCCCCAACGCTTATTGGTCCCTAAGATCAGGCTTTTTTCGGGTGCTGTGGGATGCACCCAAATAGCGGGATCGTCCATGGTATCGTAGGGTCGGTCTGAGGGCGCACTTTCAACCCAAGCGGGAATTTCAACAATCTGATCATCGACGGTGTGAGTTGCCTCTGTGCGGATGATTTCGCTGGGTAATGATGCTTGGGCAAACAGATAGTGATCTGTTTGATCGTCAAATACCGCTAGGGTTGCCACAGATTGATTTTGCTTATTGTGAGTTGCCGCCAAGCTTAACCGCTTGGCTTTATTCGCTGAAAGCGTTGTAAGCTGATTGCCTGATGTGTCGGTAATCTTGCCCTTTTTATCCGTCAACAGCAGCGTGCCGTTGACAAGGTTTAGCCCGGTGATCTTATTGTCGATTGCGGCTAACACTAAGTGTGCGCTGGTGTCGGCAAAGGGGCTGGCATCGAATTGCCATACGCCAGCTTCTGGCTCACTGACATAGAGTTTATCGCCTTCGATGGCGCAATCCGTGCTGTTTACTGGGATTGCTTGGCGGCGCATGAGTTTGGGTGACCAATTGCCCGCATTGCCCAGCAGCCATTGTTCACTCTGGCCATTCTCACCCCCAAACCAAGCATAGATATGGCCATCTTGTTGGCGGGGTTGAATACAGATCCAATGGATCTCAAAGGATCCCATGGGTAATAAAGGCAACACATTGGTGGTGGGTTCGCCATTCACTTGTTTGAGCATAATAGGGCGAATGCGATCGGCCCTGCGGTCGAGTGTCAGTACATAGGGATCGCTAAAGGCGAGCAGCTCGAATTCTCCTTTTACCAATACCTTAGGGGCTGGCAAGCTGCCTGAGCTGGGTACGCTTTGCAACAAGAGCCCTTGTCGTTCACTGGCTAGTAGCCAAGTGCTCGTGGGGGGATTTGCATCCTGCTTGCTAATGCTGTTTGTGTTCAAGTTGCTAGCCTGAGTGGCTGAATGGGTAAACACCAGTGGCTGTGCCTGACTGCCCTTATGGGCTGCAACCGTCCGAGGCCGATGATCTGTTGAGCTGTGATCCTCTTTGGCTATGTTGGCGTGCACTTGACTTGCCATAAGGTAGAGTGCTGTGGTGGTACAGATTGCGGCACAGCGCACTGTAGCGGCGGAAAATATTGGGGTTATTTTCATATTCATCTTCATTATTAGTTTATCTTTTTATATGTGAATTAATGAGTTAGTAGTTAGTGTATTGCACGCCGAGTTGAAAGGTACGGCCATAGGCTTCGTACTGGGCGTTATAGTCACTGTTGCCCGCATAGCTGTAATACGGCTCATCGGTAAGATTCACGCCTTTAAAGTATAAGGTGAGCTGGGTGGTTAAATGGGCTTTAGCCACAAAGTCCCACTGGAGATGACTGTCTTCGTACAGATCATAACGTGCATCATCCAGTTCGGTGACTTCCTGTAAATATTCAGATTTATAGGCCGCCGATAACCACACGCTGGCGTAGCTGTTTTCATAGCCTAAGGACAAGTTCGCCGTAATATCCGACTGGCTTGGCATGGGGATGTCACGACTCAGTTCGCTACCTTCGTCTATCCAACTAATATTGGCCTCAGAATCGGTATAGGTGAGGTTAGAGTTCAGCACTAAACCATTGAAGGGCTCAGGTAAGAAGCTAAACTCCTGCACATAACTGAGCTCGATGCCAAAAATGTGGGCACTGTTGCCATTGACAAAGGTTACGGCGCTATGGGCATCAATATAATCCCCCCGTCCCGCTAAGTCCGCTTTGTAGATAAAGTTATCTATATCCTTATAAAACAATCCGGCAGAAACCAAACCTATATTGCCAAAGTAATGCTCGAGACTTAAGTCAAAGTTCATTGACTCTAACGATTTAAGATCAGGATTACCAAAGGTTAAATCGATATCTCCATCATCTTCCTCGCGCAAATACCCGGGGGCTAATTGGCCAAATGTCGGGCGTACTAAGGTGTTAGTCCACGCGCCGCGTAGCACTGTGTTATCTGTGTAGCGATAGGTTAGGTGCAGTGCTGGCAGCCAGTGGTCTTCATCTCGATCATTTTCGATATTGATAAACTCGTCGTTCACGCCATCATAACCATAACCTTTGGAATCCCATTTATTTTGCTCAAAACGTAGACCCGTGAGAATGCGCAGTTTGTCGATATCCACATGGCCCATTAAATAGCCGGCGTTCACATCTTCTGTAATATCAAAGTCATTGATAGTAGATTCAATCTCATCTCGATTGCTATCGGCATCGAGGCCGTTGAGCAGTTGCCATATCGATGCGGCATTGATGCCTGGGCCAAAACTCCCAAGGCTGTAATCCACTTCATTGCCAGTGTATTGGCTTAGGATAAGGGCATCGTCACTCACGCCTTGATCGCTAAAGTCGCTGTAAATCCAGATATCTTCACGATTGGTTTTGTCGCGACGACTGATTTTTACCCCAGTTTTCACCTGTGCAGGATAGTCCCCAAGGCTCAGTTGGCGCGTAAAATCAAGTTGCGCGCTGTTGAGAGTATCTTTGGCTTTAGAATCGGCAATTTCAATTTCATCTAGCTCAAAGTTTTCCGCTTGATAATAGCTCTCTGGGGCGATGAGTTGTGGCGTCTTGCTATCGGTAAAGCCAGTGTCATTTATCTTAGCGACAAACTTTGCGCCAGCAATGTCCTGCGGTTTTTCGGCGCTGGCGGTGCTGTGGCTCGCTTGATAGTCCAAGGTCCAGCGTTCGAATCGGGTTTCACCGCCAAGCACAAAAGAGGTGATGTTTTGATTTTCGGTGCGCGATTTAAGTGAGCGGGTGGTTTTACCTTGGCTTAACTCGCCCTCCTGTTGCGCTGAACCCCATTTGGTTTTGGCGCTGTTGCGGGTTTCGGTATCATCGAACTCGCTGTAAAGGGTGCGCAGGTAAAGGTCGGTGTCATCCGTTGGGCGGTAATCGAAGTTAACGCCTATGCCTAAACGCTCACGGTTAATTTCATAATCCCGTTGGTCGACCGAGTTGAGGCCTGCGTTGTCAAAGCCTGAGTCATCGGCAAAATCCCAGTCGCCACCGGTTTCGACGTTATCTGAGCCAAAGTCGCGGTTATACCAACTGGTGCCTATCGCTACCCCAAAATTGTCGCCAAAGATATCGCTGTAGCTTGCCGCCAATTTGGGATTAGTGTTATCCGTTAATGAGTCTTGGCTGGCCTCGGCGCTGAGGTTTAGGTAAGTGTCATCTCGGTCGAATGCCGACAGGCTTTTGACTTCGATTGCGCCGCCCAAGGCATCTGCGTCCATATCCGGGGTTAAGGTTTTACTGACTTCCACCGATTGCAATAGATCCGATGGCACGACATCAAGTGCTACGGCGCGACGATCGCTCTCGGGGGAAGGTAAACGCGCGCCATTCATCGACACTGAGTTGTAATCCGGCGCCATACCGCGCACACGTACAAAGCGACCTTCGCCTTGATCGCGCTCAATTGAAAGCCCAGGTACGCGCTGCAGTGATTCGCTGATATTGCTATCGGGGAAGTTACCCAGTACATCGGCACTGACTACGCTAAGCACATTATCGGCGCCCCGTTGGCGGTTCATGGATTTACTCAGCGCACCTTGCTGACCGACGACTTTAATATGTTCAAGATCTTGGCTACTCAGGCTCATATCCACTTGGGTTGTTTGTTTGTCCTCAATCTGAACCTTCTGCTCCATCGGCGCCGCGCCAAGATAATTGACCACTAAGGTGTACTGACCATCGGCAATCCCAACGAAAAAGAAGCGCCCATCCCGTCCTGCCTGCTGACTTAAATTCAGTTCTTTAATGGTGACGCTCGCACCAGGCAAGGGCTGTTGGCTGCTTATATCGCGAACATGGCCTTCGAGCTTGCCAACAGCGAGGGCGTTAGCGCTAAATCCAGCAGCCATAATCGCGAGGGTAATGGCCGATAAGGGAGTGCGAAATTGCATGTTAAGTTCCTATGTAGAGTACAAGCTAAAGGGTTTTCGTCAGTTTTATTGCTCGTCCCTTGAAGCTATTAAGGATCAAGAGACTGATTGAATTGCAGCCACGTTAGGGGAGGTTAATGTCAGATTTGTGACCAGAAGTTTGGATGAATGTAAATAGCCCTCTAAAATCGGCATTTTTGCGCTGTGGTGAGCCCAAATGACTCTTACCATCGCCGAGGTTTTTGTATCTTGACTGGCTTAGGACCTTTAGTGGATAGCCACTTATCGAATCGCTCGCTTTAGAATAAATTAAGTTAAAACAAAAAGTTGAAAATATAAAATCGAGTTTATAAGCAAAATGTGTGACGTATTTTGACTACAAAGATCAAATTTATGCCCGCTATTAAGCACAATAGCTGAGCTAATATGCCGCCCTGATCCTCGAATGCTATGTCACTCATTTGTCATCAAACAGGGTTAGCGTTCAATGCCATTAAGGCAGTTATTGATTGCTAAAAGGGGCAAACACTTTGCATAACATCTTAGAACACCCAGCCAAATCATTTCGCCTGGCTATCGTTTATGGCCTCAGTTTGCTGCTGATGTTTTTAGTGCCGCTATTGCTCTGGCAGAACACCTCGGCCAAGGTTTTTACCCAAGTCGATTGGTTAGATATCGCCGCCGAAGGGGCACTCTTTATCATGGGCATGTGCTGGCTGATGGTGATAGTGTCGGTACGACCTTCGGGACGGGTTACACACCTATTGGTCATTGGCCTTAGCAGTTATTGTTTGGGGTGTTACTTAGACCTACTCGATGAGATTTTTATCGTTAAAACCCTCCCCATATATAACTGGTTTGAAAAACTGCCAACCCCAATAGGACTGGTTATATTAACCACTGGACTTTGGCAGTGGCGGGATGAGCAAAATGTGGTGAATCGTCAGTTGCAAACCCGCGAGCAATTTTACCGCCAGCACCAGTTAACCGACAGTTTAACCTTGCTTAATGATGCCAACGCGTTTGAGCACCATTTAGTGAAACAGTTGGCTAGGCAGCAACCCCTAGGGCTCATCATGCTTGATATCGATTATTTTCATCAATTTAATCAACTTAAGGGGGCAGAAGAAGGCGACCGTCTGCTTTCAGAGGTTGCCCAGTGGCTAAGCTCGCAGCTTAGAAGCCAAGACTTAGTGTGCCGCTATGCCGGTGACCGCTTTGTGATCTTGCTTAATGGCGCGATTGCGTCATTGGTGAGTACCATGGCAGAGCAGTTACAACAAGGGATGAGTGCTTTTGGCTGTGAGGCCTGCGTGGCTTGGGTATTACCTTCACCCAAAACGGTTTGTGCTAACCAAAGCCAGCAACAACTCAAAGGGGAGGCGCAGATCCTGCTCAAGTCACTTAATGAAAAAATATCACAGCAAAAATCACAGCGGGCGACAGCAACCGTCCCAAGCAGCCAAACAATGGCGCAGTCTGCCGCAGGAACTCTGCATCAGCCATCACCCCCTATCCACAGCTTTTCTGAGCCTAGATAGATGAAACCCCTAGCTACTTGGCAGGATAAATGTATCGATAGCCAATTGCTGGTGGCCAGTCTAGTGGGCTTGTTTAAGCAAAGGGGAATGGATTGCGACAAGTTGCTGCGCGGTACGGGCATTTTTATCACAGATATCCGCAAGCCCGGGCATTATATCAGTCCTAAACAATTGATTAAGCTGGTGGATAATGCATTAACCATGTGGCCAAGTGGCGATCTCGGCTTTCTATTAGGGCAACTATGGCTGCCGTCACAAAGTGGGGTGTTAACCGCAGGGCTGTTTTGCGCGCGGGATCTGAATGAGCTTGGCCGCTTTTGGTATAAGTACCATTGGTTAACTCAACCTTGGTTACAATGTTGGCGTTGGCAGGGTGATAGTGAGTGGCATTTTTTACTGAGTCTCGATTTAGGTGCTGAGCGTCATGCCCAGTTTTTTATCGAGTTAAGTTTGTCTTCCCTTACCGCCAGTTGTAAGCAACTGATGGGGAGAAGTTGGTGTGGCAGTGTGCGTTTTCCCTATCAAGAACCGAGCAATGTGGCCCAGTATTATAAATACTTTGGCACTGATATCAGCTTTGATGCGCCGCTGTGCCGGGTATCGATGGCAAAGGATTTTATGCAACAAGCCTTATTATTTGCAGCCCAAGCCCAAGGGGGATATCAGTTTCAGTCACCACGATATGCCTTACTCGCCAGTGAGTCTCAGTTTGGGCTCGCAGCGGGTGTGCGATTGTGTTTAATGCACAATAACATGAGTTTGCCGCAGATGGCAGAAAAACTCGGCATGAGTCCCGCTACCTTAAAACGCCGTTTGGCGGAAATGGGCTTAAACTTTGGCCAACTTGCCGATGAAACCCGCTTGATTAAAGCGCTCTATTATTTAGCTGCGCCGCAACAGGATGCGCACAGTATTGCGACGTCCTTATCCTTCAGTGATGCCAGTAATTTTAGACGTTCCTTTAAACGCTGGACTGGACAATTACCTACCTATTTCCGCTTCTGGCTAGCTTAATTTCGCCGCCTATTAATCCCCCATTTTCCTGCTATTGAAATTATCTTCTTGCCGCCATAAAGCTTATTTTGAATAATTACTCTATAAAATGAATTTTTGTTAAAAATATCTCGGGTTTATATTTTTAATTTTGCATATCAAGTGCATAAGTAATCAATTTGCTGTCTATTGATATTGAGGGGATGTCTAGCTCGGAATATTGCAGCTTGAATACTAATATATCTGTGTGGCTGATAAATTTTATGTTCTGCGCTCGGTTTACCTTCCTAGGCACTTTTTAACCTATGGTACTTTAAGAGTGCCATGGTTTCATTTTCGCCATGTCAATTATACTGGTCCTCCTTATAGCAAGAACGTGGTGAATACAAGGTTGGTGTGAAAACTCGCAGTAGTGGTTGGCAATAAAATCACTGGGGTTTGCTCCATCGAAAAACTGAAGTGCATTTGGATTATTTAACCATTTAGACATCCAGAGCAGGTAGATGACATCGACCATGAGACGTATATGGAGCTGCTAGAGCAAATAAAAAATACCGATGGAACGCGATATCATGTGTACACCTACCTCTTATCCAAACAAAACAAGCCCACAGACATTTTCCAATTTTTTAAAACATACCCGCACTGAAAATAATCTTTCCCAAGAAGATCTTTGTGGCTTACTTAGGCAAAAGAGTTACCTATTCGACGCCTTAGATTCGATTACGATCAGCCGTTGGGAGCGGGGCGTAAATATTCCTTCCTTGGCAAAACAATCTGAAGTTGTCGAAATATTTGGTTCTGAACTGTTTGATATTTATCGTGAGGATAAAAAGTTTATCAACGAAGGTTTGGCGCTGATCAACCTCTTTGAATCGAACCTAGATCGCAGCGAACACCCTTACTATCGGAATAAACCTTATCGCGTCGAGTTTATTGATAGTCATCACCAAAACTTTATGACCTTACTACAACTGAGTTTGGTGTATGAAAGTAACCCACGTTTATCCTTTGTCAGTCGTAAATTAACTCAGCCGTTGTTCTGTGGACTTTCACTCGTCGTTGCTTTTAGCTTTGGGGATCAGATTGTTGGGCACAGTTTGTTTTGCCGTACTCAGGCGAAAATTGCCCTTGAATTTATGAATGATGAAGCGGATTTATTCGAAGTCATTAACCACAAAAGCCAATCCTTACCCGATACCTTAATGGTATTTTCTTCATTTGGGGTCACGCCCCATATCGAAAACTATATGATGTCCGTTTATCTAAATGAACTGGCAAAGAGTCGTTCACTCAAGTTTTTAAGTTTTAATATTTGTGATGAATCACTTAAGCGAAAACTGACCCATTTTAAGTTGCCGATCTTTAAGGTGAGAACCTTAGATGATGGCCATAAACCTATCAAAAATTACTCGTTTTTCTGTAGCCGCACGGAAGTGATGGCGAACCGTAATCTGCTTAAGCTTTCCGTTATTCCATCATCAAAATCTCAGATGATCGATCCGATTTTTTTTATGCAGTTAGAGACCAATATATGAATATTCTTATCATTGATGATCAGCGATTTATTCGAGAAGCCATGAAGGCCGATATCCATAAACGTTTCACTGAAAGTGAATTGACGATTAATGAGGCCTGTAATGGTAATGAGGGAATGGCATTAATTATTGAGTTAGGGGAAAAGCTCAATTTGGTCGTTATCGATTTAAAAATGGAGCAGGGCGATGGTATCGCGGTGATCAATATGCTGGCTTCGGATACGCGCTATGCCCATATTCCTATTGCGGTGATCAGTTCGTCGGATAAACGCACCTTAGAGCTAGTGGGCGGTATTATCACGAGTTTACGCCTAAATTTAGTGGGGATGTTTTCTAAACCTATTAATGTGAGTGATATTTTAACCCCGCTATTGGCAGCCAATATCAAGGGGAATGCTGCACTTGAGTTGCCACCAGTATCACAGGGGATGGCAGCAAGCGTGAATATTCACCAGTTACTTAAAGATGAGCAACTCATCCTCTGTTACCAACCTAAGATAGACCTTAATACTAAGGAAATTGTCGGTTTCGAGGTGTTATCGCGCCTGTGCGATCAATCCAACGGCTATATTTATCCCGATGTATTTTTGCCCTTAATCAATCAATATGGGCTCAATACCCTGTTTTCACGCTTGGTGATCTCCCAAGCGTTGCAATGTTGGTCGCGCCAACCCTTGTTAATGACATTTGCACTCTCCATTAATATCACTGCCGATGATCTTACTTGCGATGAGCTTATTGAATATCTGATCCAGTGTCGCCGGGAATATGCTGACATCCATCTTATTTTAGAATTAACCGAATCGCAGGAAATCATCAACCAAGACCGAGTCCTCAATTCAATAGCTCGGCTCATTATCAACAATATTGATATTTCCCTCGATGACTTTGGTAAAAGTTATTCCACCTATGATCGCTTAGATGCCATTCCTTTTAAGGAAATCAAAATTGATAAGAGTTTTGTGTCCGATATGGATATCAACCATCAACACTATTTTATTGTGGAATCGACCATAGCGCTCGCCCAAAAGATGCAGGTAAAAGTGGTGGCCGAAGGCGTAGAAACCAGTGCGATAGAGTCCATTTTATCGGATCTTGGTTGTGATATCGCCCAAGGTTATCTGTATAGCCCACCAATAGAAGGGCGTTATCTTATTGATTGGATAACCGAATATTCGGCTCAACATATCAAACCCGATTATCATCGAGAGTATCTATGATCGCTCCTAAAACAGGCCAGAAGATGGAATCTAAGTTACTGATGAATAAAGTCATGCAGGAGGCGTTGGTGACTTTTTTACATCAATATAACCCAGAGCAGCAACGGCATTTACGCCAAACCCTGTTGGCAGAGTTGCAGCGCATCTTACTTGAGCTGGAACAACTTAAGCTCAGCGATCATAAGTCCAATGATCATTTTTCGAGATTAAAACATGAATTTATAGGGATTACAGGCTATTTACAGCTAAGGGAAGTGCTGTTGCAGCATGATAGTGACGATCCCGCGCTGTTAAGATCTCAAGTCAGATCCTTACTCAATGTTGTAGTCGAGCATTACGATGCGCCTTAAATACAGTATGTGTTTTAATGTGATGGGTGGGCTGTTAGTGACAATGCTGGTGCTCTGGCTGACCTTGTCCCATTCACTCTATGAGTTTGATTCTATTTATAACAAGAAAGCGGAGGCGGCATTTTCCTCCTCGCGGGACATGTTTTTGCAACATAGGATCATGTTGGACTCGTTGCAATCGTTTTTTCAGGCCTCCGAGATAGTTACGCCAGCAGAATTTGAGTTCTTCGGAAAGGATCTCCTTAAAATTAAATCCGCCGTCGCTTTTACGCTGACGCCCGAGCTTCAATTAGCTTATTTATCTGATTCAACAATGAAAGATGAGCTTAGTCAGCTCAAATTAATCCGTACCAGTAGTGGAGATGTGCACGCCAGTCTTGCGGGTTATACTTTGGCTTTTGTCACAATAGATGAGCCAAATATGCCCTATTTAGTCTATGCCATTTCACATGAGCAAGTCATGGCGCGGATTGAACAAGAGCAGGGAATATGCATCCGCTATCAATTTGAGCACGTACTGCTACAAAGTGCCTCCTGTGAGCTAATGTCATCCCATTGGCCTTTTACTTGGTTTAGCGATAGTGATAGCCGTTATGTGGACATTGCCGAACATCAAATTCGCTTTAACTTACAAATAAGCTATCAAGTACCCCAAAAGGATGTGATTGAGCTAATTGTTATTATGTTATTGATCGCTGGTCTTGGGGGGGCATTTTCTGCGCTTTTATACTTTAAGGTTAAAAATCAACATATAGTACAAAAAATCCAGTTAGAGAATCGCTCAAAATTAGCCGTACTTGCCAGTATCAACCATGAGATAAGAACTCCAATTAATGCGATATTAGGTTATAGCCGAATGCTAAAAGAGGCGCAGCCTGATCCGCTCGCATTCGACAAACTAATCGACAAAATGATGTGGTCGGCAAATCTACTCTATTCGGTCGCGGAAAATACCCTCAACTACAGCAAGGCTGAAGTCGGTCAACTGCGGCTAAATCAGTATTCAGTCAATCTACACGAGTATGTGAGCAATATTCAGGATTATTACCGTGCGTTTAGTGCAACATCGGGTAAAAGTTTACAGATTGTTGTTAGCAAAACATTGCCTAAATTTATTGAACTCGATGGCACCAAGTTATTTCAACTCATGACCAACATTATTAATAACGCCTTTAAATACAGTACAGGCAGTGAAGTGCATTGTTATATCGATCTACGCCTAAAACCTTTTAAAGGGGTAAATCGCCCGGTTTTGCGGGTATTGATCCGCGATTTTGGTCAGGGTATGTCAGTTAGCGCCAAACGTGCCTTAGTGGATCCTTTTGTGCTTGATGCCTATTCACCCCATGCATCGTCATCTCAGGCATCGAGCTCTGGCATAGGATTGGGGCTTTATACCTGTAAACGCTTACTTGAGCAGATCGGCGGTCAATTTATGCTGCGAAGTCAGCCGGGGAAAGGTACGACAGTGATGCTGCATTTTCCCTGTCAGCTTGCCAAAACAAAAATGCGTTTAGCAATTGAATATGCTCAACAAGATATTTTGATTGTGGATGACAATCTGTTTAGTCTTGAGGTGTGCAAAGCCATGCTAAGCCATGATGGTTTTAAGACTCTCTGCGTGGATAATGCGGCACAGGCGCTGGATTTATTCAGGCGGCAATTACCGCAAATCGTTATAGTGGATTATCGTTTACGGGAAACGAATGGTTTACAACTTATCCGCCAAATGCAACAACTCTTGCAGGATAATAGGAGTAGTCCAGAGCGCGAGCCTACTTGTCGGTTCTTTTTATTATCGGCTAACGATAGTCATGAAATCCCTGAGTTTGACCAATTCCCCGAAGTGAGCTTTATGCAAAAGCCTTTTAATATGGATTTGTTTTTAAGTAAGTTGGTATGAAATGATATCGCGTGTTGTTCCGTCGCTTTTTCGCATAGAATGACGGCCTTAATGACCTCATTATAACTGGTTGAAGGAAAGCCGTGTTAATCCGTCAACAATATATCCGCAGTGGTCCTGATTACCGTTTTGGTGAGCAGGTTTCTTTTTTGGATATTAAACAAACCTTTGGCTTTAGCCATGTTCGCGTCGGCCGCTGGGTAACGCGGGAAGAGTCCCGTATTGCTGCTAATCTGGTGTTTGACTCGCTTGCCGATCTTGCCTTTATCCTTAAATTGCCACCGTTAACCTTAGGATTGCGACAAACCTTAAGCCTTGCCTTTGGTCATGGCGGCCAAAAGGGTGTTCAGGCCCATTATGCTCCGGCGGTAAGGGAACTTGCGTTAGCTAAAAATGCAGGGGCGGGCGCATTAGCCCACGAGTTTTGGCATGCGTTTGACCATTACATTGCGCCTAAGGCGTTTAACGCTACCGCCGGGCGATTTTTGTGTGGCAGCGATCTTTGGCTTGCCGACGCACCTCCGATTAAGCATCCGCTAAATTTAAGGTTAGCGGAGATCTTTAAGGTGACCCTATTGAGCCCTGATGGTAAAGAGCCGAGCGATTATGTTCGCCACGCATTAGCTTTGGATAAGCGCTATGGCACACAGTATTTTTCACGGCCGACGGAAATGATGGCAAGGGCATTTGAAGCTTGTATTGAATCCTATCGGGATATTTCAAATCCCTATTTAGTCTCTGGAACGTCTTTTTCAGCAATGGCGAAGGAGGGCGCATATCCAGATGAGTCACATCGGCAGAGGATTTTTACGGCGTTGATCGATTATTTTGAACCTCTGGGAATAGCGCTGGCAAAATAAGCCGCTAATTCTTGTGTATTCGATGATGCATGCTGCGAAAGCCTTAATTGCAATATCGGCCTTAGGCGATATGTACACTAACTGGCTGCTATCTGTGAGCTAAATTGTGAGACGTCATCATTTCACTCAGCATAAAAATGCCGTGTCTGTTACGACACGGCATTATTGAGATTAACTTGCTAGAAACATGTCCTAGAAATTATAGCTTAGGCTTAACTCAATATTTCGCGGTTCACCGAAGAAACCTTGGTTGTAAAAATCAATGCTGGAGTAATATTTCTCATCGAATAAATTACTAATATTTAATTGAATTTTTGCGTCATCTGTCAGTTGATAGCTTGTCATCAGATTCACTAGGTAATAGCTGTCTTGCTCGGAGCGCTCGCCATTTGGACCTGCATCATCTTTGTAAATTTTACTCTGCCAGCTTAAGTTACCGCCGACTGTCAGATGCTCTAGTGCACCATCAAAGTGATAGAGTGAGGATAAACGAACTAAATCCTTTGGTAGATAGGTGCTAAAGGCTGAACCATCTTGATCTTCTGATTCACTATGGGTATAGCTGAAAAACAGATCCCAGTCTTCTGTTGGTCTACCGTTTAACTCAACTTCATAACCTTGGTTACTGGTCCCATCCACCAAGTGCATTGGATAATTGCCACCAGGTAAGGGAAGGGCGTTATCATCGCGTTCTGCCACATTTTCTTTTTGCACTTTAAATACGGCGATACTGGCGGTCAGTTTCTCATCGAAGAAATCGCCTTTAGCGCCCAGTTCAATATTATTCCCCGTCATGGGATCTAAGCGCTTATTGTTAGCATCTTTTGCATCCTGTGGCAGAAATATTTCGGTATAACTGGTGTAAATCGAGATGCTATCGGTCACATCGTACACTAGGCCAGCATAGGGCGTAATGACATCGCTATTGTTGTAGTCATCGTCTGCACTTGATTCATATTTATATTGGCTAATACGACCGCCGAGTAACAGCATCCATTGATCGTGCAGATTAATTTGTGTGGCGAGATAAGCGCCTTTTTGGATTTCTTCACCTTCTTGTGTTATTGGCGTTGACGGATAACTCGGTTCAGCAATTGAGCCATCCCATTCGAAGAAGTTGCCAACAGTGACCGTATCCAATGGGTAATAGGAGTCAGCAGTGATATCTTGCTTAGAGTAGAGTAGACCTGCGGTGAGTTTATGCTCGCGACCAAAGAGCTCGAATGGCCCAGAGGCAAATAGCCGCGCCGCATCTTGTTTACGGGTTGATTGATAGATCATCGCCGATGCCCCCATACCTAACCCTGTGGTTTTATCCGGCGCACCATAGAGATAGAGCAAGTGTCCGTCCATCTCATCTTCGCGATGCTCAACGTCAAATTTAACATCCCAATTATTATCAAAACCATGTTCAAGTGTTGCAAAGACGTTAGCGCCATTGCGTTGCCAGCTTGACCAAGAAGCAGCCGTCGTGGTCGAGCGGGACAAATCACTGGCTAAGCTGCCATCGGCGTAAAATAGAGGTATGCCGCCCCAAGTTGAACCTTTAGGATCGCGGTCACTGTAATCGGCGCCTAGGGTGAAAAGGGTATTGTCACTGAGTTTTGCTGTGATGACGCCATAAACTTGCAGGTTTTCATCTTCGGCAAGATCAACATAACTATCTGATTTTTCATAGGCTGCGGCAAAGCGAGCCTGCACATCACCATCATTAGTGACATCCACAGAGGCATCGCCTTCGACGCGATAGCTATCCCATGAGCCCACTTTTGCGCTGACATAACCGCCGGGTGTGGCTTTAGGACGTTTACGGATAAGGTTAATCGCCGCCGAGGGTTCACCTGCACCTGTTAAGAGTCCCGTTGCGCCACGTACGACTTCGACGCGATCGAATAGGATGGTGTCGGTTGAGGCATCGTTAAAGAAACTGGAATAGTTAACGGGCACACCATCAAACTGAAAATTGGTAATTGGATTGCCACGAGAGCTAAAGAAATAGCGGTTGGTTTCTGCTTTTTGTGCATAAACCCCCGGGGTTAAAAACATTAAATCAGCTACATTATTGAGTGAGAAACTTTGAATAAACTCTTGATCTATAATGGTCACTGATTGCGGCGTTTCCCGCAGCGTTAGGGGTAATCCCGTTGCGGTAGCGGCTTTATCTAAACGACTACCCTTGATACTGATGACCTCAATATTGGCATCGGACTGAGTCTCATCGGCGTAGGAGCTTGGCGCTAATAAAAGACTTGAAATGAGTGTAGCTAACAGCGATTTTTGCATCATGATTCCCCATCTGTGTTTTTTTGTGAGCTGCATTCTAATTGAAAACTATTATCAATACACTGTATTGATAACAATTCGTATTACCTTTACACTCACCAAATTGTAAAAGTGTTGGGGTAATCACATATGGCGAAGGTTAGTAACCGATTTTGGTTTATGTTGCATGGTTGGGTATCGCTCCCAATCTGGTTGTTATTTTGTTTTGTTTGTTTAACAGGCACGATTGCGGTACTCAGTCATGAACTTACATGGCTCAGCAATCCTGCATCCCGTGCCGTTAATCCTGACAATTTGCCTGCCAAATCCGTTGATGAATTAGTGGCTACAGTAGAAAATGCCCATCCTACGGCACAGGTGACAGGGGTTATGACCCTCGAGCCTTATCTTGTGAATGCGGTGATGTTTACCGATGTGGATAAACCCTATGCTATTGCTTACGTTAATCAGTACACGGGCGAGATCCAACAGATCAATGAAGGACTGACTTTTATTGGTTTTATGCGTTCATTGCACGGTTGGTTGTTATTCCCATGGCCTGGTAGCTATAGCGTGGGGTATTACCTTGTCTGCTCTATGGCGGTATTGATGCTGGCATCTTTAATCACAGGATTAATTGTTTATAAGCGTTTCTGGCGCAGTTTTTTTGTCCCTAAACTGCGTGTCACGCAAGGCAAAAAGACCCTGTTAGCCGATTTACATAAATTATCCGGCGTTTGGTCGATTTGGTTTATCGCTATTATGAGCGCAACGGGTTTATGGTATTTAGTCCAAGCGGTTTTTTGGCATGCCGATATTGATATCGAGCCACACGCGCCTTTAATTGTGGCGGAGCAAGTCCCTTTACTTAAAGACGGAGAGACAAATATACCCATTCCAGCAGTATCGCTTAATCAAGCTCTTACTATTGCACTGGCGCGCTTTCCCGATTTCCAACCCAGTTATGTGATGTTGCCTGAACATAACCGAGATATGTATCACCTAAGCGGTAGTGGGGATCATATTTTTTATGATGAATATTCCTACAGCCTTAGCATTAACCCTTGGACGGGTGAAATTGCTAAAGCATCATCACCCGAAACAATGACAGGTATCCAAACCCTGATGCACATTGCCGATCCGCTGCACTACGGCACTATTGGGGGGATTTGGACTAAGTTTATTTGGTTTGTGTTTGGCTTAATTTTATCGGGCATGTCGATTACGGGTTTTATGATGTGGGGATTACGCAATGTGCGAGCCTTTAAAAAAGCGGGATCAGATGACTTAGCCGCTGACATGTTAGGGGAGATACGTTAATGGCTTTTAATCGCTCAGTATTTTGGCAAAAAAACAAATATAAGCTAAATGGCTTGATTCTATTATTACCCTTTCTATTTTTGTATCAGTCATTAACCCCTAGTTTTCCGGCTGCATGGCAAGCGCAGGAGTTAGGCGAGTTTAAAATTGCACCTATGCCATTAAATATGAAGGGACCTTATCAACATCATGATGAATATGTGAAAGATTTTATGTTGATTTTTGAGAAAGGGGATACAGAACAAATTCGTCAAGGCTATGCCAATATTGGCCCTGTCGCATTACCACTTAGCCAATTACAACAGGGGGAAAACGGTGTGCTCCATGGCAGTAAGTATGGGCAACACGTGCATGCTATCGCAGGGGTGAAACTGTCATCGAGTGATAGTTTGTGGGTCTCTATTCAAAATTGGCAGGGGGAGTGGCTGGTGGCAAAGTGGCCAATACCTAAAGAATTGTTGATCTAGCATTTTATACCAATCACATTAAATATCTAATCAGTTCAGAGCCTCACAGGCATCTCAATCCAAGGCGCATTGACGCAGAAATGGCATTCCCTTTTAAGTCAATGTAACAAGGGAGTGGGATGCCTGTGTTGCTCCCGAAGGGCGGGTTTCTAAGCGCTTTATACTGCGTTTAAGGCTTTCGACAGAGCACCACTATGCCTTCAAGCCTTGGCCTTGTCTAAAGCGCTTTGAACTCCCGCTAAATGAACAGATATTTAATACGATTGGTATTTAGCAGGCAATCCCATGTGTAGTGGGATTGTCTGTTCAATAGGTTTACTCTTCGGGATAAACCTTCTCTTTAAATTCACACAGATCTTCTATGATGCAACTGCCGCAGCGGGGTTTTCGTGCTAAACAAGTGTAGCGGCCGTGCAGAATAAACCAATGGTGTACATCAACTTTAAACTCATCCGGCACGACTTTTAGCATCCGTTCTTCTACTTCAACCACGTTTTTACCCGGTGCAAATTTAGTGCGATTGGCAAGGCGAAAAATGTGAGTATCTACGGCAATTGTCGGCCAACCAAAGGCGGTATTGAGTACCACGTTCGCGGTTTTTCTCCCCACACCGGGTAGCGCTTCTAGGGCTTCTCTGTCCTCAGGGACTTCACCATTGTATTTCTCAATTAAGATTTCGCAGGCTTTGATCACATTGATGGCTTTGTTGTTATAGAGGCCAATAGTCTTGATATATTGTTTTAAACCATCCACGCCAAGGGCATAAATACTGTGGGCAGTATTAGCCAACGGAAAAAGCTTGTCGGTGGCCTTATTGACACTCACATCAGTCGCTTGGGCCGACAGGGTTACTGCGACTAACAACTCAAAGGGGCTAGAAAAGTTGAGCTCAGTTTCGGGTTTGGGATTGTTATCCCGCAGACGGCTGAGGATCTGGATGCGTTTTGCTTGATTCATACTAACTGACCTTAGTGATCCGTGCGCGTGTCACACTAGGCTCGGTGGCAACTTGAGGTTGGTGCTCCTTGAGCTTTTTATCAATCACATTCTTTAACGCAATCAATAAGCCCATCACAATAAAGGCGCCTGGTGGCAGCATGGCGAGTAAAAATGGGGTATCCACTTGCCATACATGGATAGTTAAGGATTTAGCCCAAGGGCCGAGCAGTTGATCGGCACCATCAAATAGGGTGCCTTGACCTAAGATTTCCCGTGTTGCCCCTAATGCTGCCAGCACTAAAGTAAAACCTAGTCCCATCATTAAGCCATCAAAGGCAGCGCTAAAGGCATTATTGCGTGAGGCAAAGGCTTCGGCACGGCCAATGATGATGCAGTTTGTTACGATTAACGGCAGAAAAATCCCAAGGGATAAATACAAACCATAGGCATAGGCATTGATCAGCAACTGCACTGTGGTTACCAGCGCTGCGATAATCATCACAAACACCGGAATACGGATTTCTTTAGGCACATAGTCGCGCACCAGCGACACAAGAATGTTAGAGCTAATTAGTACCAACAGGGTGGCTATACCTAACCCTAGGGCATTGGTGATTGTGGCAGTAACCGCAAGGAGCGGGCATAGGCCCAATAGTTGTACTAAGCCTGGGTTATTTTTCCACAGACCTTGCCAAGCAATTTCGCGATAATTAGTCATGTTTTATCTCACAATTCAGTGGCTGACTGAAAATTTGCGCTTGGTTGTTGTTAAAGTACCATACCGCACGTTTAACCGCTTTGACATAGGCGCGTGGAGTGATTGTGGCGCCGGTAAATTGATCAAAGTCGCCGCCGTCTTTTTTCACAAGCCATTGTTTGTCATCTTCAGAATCCAGCAGTTTACCCACAAACTGCATCACCCAATCGGATTTTCGTAGATCGATTTTGTCACCTAACCCTGGCGTTTCTTGGTGTGATAGGGTGCGAACACCAAGGACTTCTCCTTGGGTATTAATCCCTACAATCAATTTGATATTACCGTTGTACCCATCGGGAGCTATGGCCTCTAGCGCAATCGCTACAGGTTTACCCGCATTGGTTGCAATATAGGCTGGCATTGGATTTTCAGTGCCTAAAGCCTCCCTATTTTGCAGCAAAGTACATTGGGCGGTGAGCTCGTTGTCGTGGATTTCATCTGGGATCAATTGGTGCAGCACCTTCATTAACTCTTGCTGCTCTTGCTGCTTAATTTTGTCAAAGGTTTGCTGATTGACCATGGCCACTAAACCCGTACAAATCAATGCAAACAGTGCTAACAAAAAACCATTTTTAATCATTGGATTTTTCAACATCTTTTCCTCAAGCTCTCGTTGCCCGCAGAATAGTCTTCTTTCGTAGCATAACTAGCCTACAGAATGATCCCAGCTTGTAGAGTGACCCTAGCTTGTAGAATGACCATAGCTACGTGGACGAACGTAATAGTCAATAAAGGGAGCACAAAGGTTTGCCAGTAATACGGCAAAGGCAAAAGCATCAGGGTAGCCACCTTGAGTGCGAATGATATACACCAATACACCAATTAAAGCACCGAAGATAATACGCCCACGGGGACTCGTTGCGGCTGTTACAGGATCTGTCGCAATAAAAAATGCCGCTAACATGGTTGCGCCAGAAAATAAATGAAACAGTGGACTGCCTTGAGTATCGGGTGACAGTAAAAAACCAACACTGGAAGCGACAAACAGTCCTGCTAACACGCCAGTACTGATATGCCAACGAATAGCTTTAAGTTTAAGCAGCACTAAGCCACCGCCAAGATAGGCCAAATTTACCCAGAACCAACCTACACCTGTAGCGCCATCAAAAATGGCTTTTGTCATACTTTCAGTGCGGGTTAATCCCATGGATAAATCGGTTTTTAAGGTATCGAGCGGTGTCGCCATGGCAACGCCATCAATCCCTAAACGAAATTGATCCATATTCACATGGGCGCCGATATTGAAGATAAGCTGCAAGCTATCAAGGACACTCGGGGAGTGCATTACAACTGTGCTAGGCGCTATCCAAGTGGTCATTTGTACCGGAAACGAAATCAACAGTAATACATAAGCCGCCATGGCTGGATTAAACAGGTTATGGCCTAGACCCCCGTAAAGGTGCTTAACTACGATGATGGCAAAGGTGGTCCCGATAACGATCATCCACCAAGGGGCGAGTGGCGGGATGGCCACCCCAATCAAGATCGCGGTCAGCATGGCACTGTTATCGCTTAAGCTGGCTTTGATACTGCGGTTACGCAGTTTCATTACCGCGGCTTCAGCGCTTAATGCAACGATAATCGCCAGCAGCACTTGCACGAGCGTACCCCAACCAAAAAAGGCGCATTGCACCACAAGGCCTGGCAGTAAACATAAAATCACCCGCTGCATAACAGTAGAAGTATGCAGATTTTGTGTTACATGGGGTGATGAGGCTATTTTAAACGCCATCGTTATTCCTTTTAATCATTCTAATCTTCAGTCATTAACGCTCGAGTCACTTGAAGCATGGGCTTCTTGTGCGGCTTTTTTGGCTTTGGCCTTGGCGATCGTTGCTGCAATACGGGCTTTTTTCAGCTCATCGCTTGATAAAGACGCAGTTTCAATGGGCTCGGAAGTGGGCTTAGCCGATTGCACATCGGCTAAGGATCCAGTTGCCACACTATCAACGGTTTCTTTCGCCGATGGCAATGCCAAACTGGATTGAGTTTGACTATCTTCAACCGATTCAAGTTCTGGCTCGACCTCGACCTTCGATGCAGTGTTAGGCTCAGCCGTTGTTAATACTGCCTGCGCGGCTTTTTTTGCCTTAGCACGGGCAACGGCTGCTGCAACTTTAGCCTTTTTAATCGCTTCAGCATCGTCAATAGCAGCATCAGCATTAACTTCACCTAGTGTGTAGGAAGTCGATTCGGCTTCTGTGGTAGTGGTTTGGCTTAAAGAATCTTCAGTCTTTGTTTCAGCTTGCTGGGCTGCTTTTTTTGCCTTGGCGCGTGCTACTGCGGCAGCGACTTTGGCCTTTTTATCATCGGCAGCCGTTAACTCTGATGCGTTGTCAGCTGTGTCTGCAGTGTCTGTTGTCTCAAGTTGTGCCTTATCTGTCTGCTGAGCTGCTTTTTTCGCCTTAGCACGCGCAATCGCGGCGGCAACTTTGTCTTTCTGGGACAATGGTTCATCTTGCGATATGGCACCTGTTGGTGAGCTTGGTGCGTCACTCACCTTGACTGTGACCACATTACTCGTATCTGAATCTTCGGCATTCGCTGCCGCGGCTTTCTTCGCCTTAGCGCGCGCAATCGCAGCAGCAACGGCCGCCTTACCTTGAGGAGCGTCTTTAAGTTCGGCAGTGGTAACAACATTTGCAGTGTTATCTGATGCTTGTACTGCAGCCTTTTTCGCGGCGATACGTGCCATCGCTTCGGCTACGGCATTTTTATCTGTGCCCGTCATGGTTGCCTGACGGCGTTCAGCCGCCTCTCTAGCTTTGGCTTCTCGGGCGAGTTTTTCTTCCTCGAGGCGGGCTAAACGTGCTTCAAAGCGCTGTTTCGCGCGTTCAGCCTGTTGCTTCTCATCGGCAGCTTGTTTTAAGGCCGACTTGGCAATGCGGTAGTATTCCACTAAGGGAATATCACTCGGACAAACATAACTACAGCAGCCACATTCAATACAATCTTTTAAGTTAAAAGTGGCGGCTTTATCGTATTCTTCAGCTTTTGCGTGCCAAAAGAGTTGCTGTGGTAGCAACAGTGCAGGACAGACATTGGCGCATTCGCCGCAGCGAATACAGGCCTTTTCGTCAGGAGTGGTATCAATTTCTTGGTTGCTAGGCACAAGCACACAGTTTGTGCCTTTTAAAATAGGCACGTGGATATTGGCTAGCGCATGACCCATCATGGGGCCACCAATAATTATTTTTTGCTCTGGATCAGGCTTAAACTCAGTTTCCGCTAGCACATGTGCAACGGGCGTACCTATCGGGATCCAATAGTTGCCGGGTTTGCCAACATTTTTACCCGTCACAGTGACAACGCGCTCAACCAGCGGTTTACCTTGAACAACGGCTTGATAGATAGCAAAAGCAGTGCCGACGTTATGGACAACAATGCCGAGTTTGGCAGGAATAGCGCCAGAGGGTACTTCACGGCCAGTAATGATCTGAATAAGCTGTTTTTCACCGCCTGAAGGATATTTTGTTGGGATAACTGTGACTCGAACACTGCCTGCAGGTAGAGCACTTTGCGCTACGGCCACTTGCATGGCTTTGATCGCCTCAGGCTTATTATCCTCGATGGCAATAACGATGCGTTTTGGTGTTAATAACCGATAAATAATCCCAATACCTGCCAGAATATTTTGGCTGTATTCACGCATTAATCTGTCATCTGAGCTGATATAAGGCTCACATTCGACGCCGTTGATAATGACTAAATCAATTTCGCTCGCGGGATTGAGTTTGATATGGCTTGGAAAAGCCGCGCCGCCCATGCCAGCAACGCCAGAATGATGGATCTTATCGATGATTTGCTGATGACTTAGGCTATCTAGCTCATTGGGGACTAATTCACACCAAGTGTCTTTGCCGTCGGCTTCAATCACACATGTGTTAACGGGAAGGGCTGAGGCATGGTTGCTGACCCTTGGTTCAATGGCAACGATAGTGCCCGATGTCGGGGCGTGCACTGGCAAATGCCAAATGGAGTTGCCTTGGGTTAATGGTGTGCCCTTTAGCACTGTATCGCCAACCTTGACCGCAAGTGTGCAGTTTTCACCCACCTGAGGTACAGGGACTAAGTAGGTCTTCGCTAATGGCAGTTTTGCGATGGGAGTGCCATTTGAGAGAAATTTGACTTCTGGAGGGTGTATACCACCGTGCGAGCGCCAAAGAGTTCCTTTATCTAATTGATCTAATAAAGTTAGCACCGCTTATCCTCTTCTAACATTGTCTCTTTGTCCCCAGTCTCTTGGAGCAGAGTCACTGGGATAGCATTTAAACGCCAGTTCCAATTTTTAAGGTTTTGGGTTACGGGGAGCATATCAATACAATCGACCGGGCAAGGTTCAACACAGAGATCACAACCTGTGCAATCTGTGGTGAGTACGGTATGCATCAGTTTACCTGCACCGATAATGGCATCCACGGGGCAGGCCTGAATGCACTTAGTGCAGCCAATACACTCATCCTCACGGATAAAGGCGACTTTTTTGACCTGCGATTGCGCCTCTGCATTGAGGGGTTCAGGCTCGACTCCCATCAGATCCGCAAGCTTCTCCATGGTTGCAGTGCCACCAGGCGGGCATTTATTGACTTTATCGCCATTGGCTATCGCTTGGGCATAGGGGCGACAACCAGGATAACCACATTGGCCACATTGGGTTTGTGGCAGTATGGCTTCGAGCTCATCAACAATTGGGTTACCTTCAACCTTAAATTTAAGGGCGGCAAAACCGAGTAATACCCCAAAGACCAATGCCAGCAGGGTCAACAATATGACTGCAATTAAAATTGTGGACATCTTACTTAACCAATCCTGTGAATCCCATAAAGGCGAGAGACATTAAACCTGCGGTGATCATGGCAATGGCGCCGCCTTTGAAAGGTAAAGGCACATCGGCGGCTAACCGTTCGCGCATGGCTGAGAATAGGATTAACACGAGTGAGAAACCCACAGCTGCGCCAAAGCCATAGATAGCCGATTGAATAAAATCATGCTTCTCATTGACATTGAGCAGGGCGACTCCGAGTACGGCACAGTTAGTCGTGATCAGTGGCAGGTAAATCCCTAAGGCTCGGTGCAGGGCAGCACTAGTTTTTTGTACCACCATTTCAGTAAATTGCACCACAACAGCAATCACTAAAATAAAACTCATGGTGCGTAAGTAACTCAGATCAAAGGGCAATAATAGGTATTGATTCACTAGGTAACTGAGAATGGAGGCTAAGGTCAACACAAAGGTGGTTGCCATAGACATGCCAATAGCGGACTCCAATTTACTGGAGACCCCCATAAAAGGACATAAACCTAAGAATTTCACTAAAACGAAATTGTTGACCAGTACAGTGCTGATCAACAACAGGAGATATTCAGTCATCTCAATACTTGTTTAAACGGATCTTGGCCGTATTATCGACTTTTCCGTTTGCATAAACAACATATAGAATGCAGGGTTAAGCATCTTTACTGTAAAGAATGCTGATGAATTCACCCATTGCTTAACTAAATTTGATCTAGGTTCGTCATCGCTTGAGGCTGAGCAATGTAATAGCCTTGCAGACCATCGACTAAGAGTTTTTCTAGGGTCAGTTTTTCTTCTTGGCGCTCAACACTAGTTGCTATCACGCGAATACCTATTCGCCTCGCCACATCCACCATCATACGCACGAAAAATTTGTTATTGCTGTCTTCATCGATATTTGAAGTGTAGCTACCATCGAGCTTAATGTAGTCTGGACGTACCTCGCTGAAAAATTTAAAGGAGGTAAAGCTCATACCAAAGCGCTCAATTGAGACTCGAGAACCCACGCTATGCACCTCACGAACAAACTTGTGGCTAGCGCCTAAATTGGATTGCATGCCTGATTCGTTGATCTCAAATATTAGCCGTGAAGCGATATACTTTTGCTTGCCTAAAATATCCTTTAGCCATCCGACAAAGAGTTCTTGATGGGCCGAAAAGGCGCTAATGTTTACCCCAAAATTACCATTTATTGTTGGATTTTCCTTAAGCATCTTTAATGTACTGATCACAACTAATTTATCTAACTCAATGCTCATTCCATGGCGCTCAGCCATGGCAATGACTGTTGTTGTCGGCAGAAATTTACCTTCACTGTTATAAAAACGCGCTAAAAGCTCACGGTAAACCTCAACTTCTGTTCTGCATGGTTGAATCGGTTGTTGATAGAATTTAAGTGCTTTACGACTAATTAAGTCATGGATAGCGAGTTTCCAACGATCATCGCCAAATTGCTCGTTGCCGTTGAGCTTTTCTTGAATGTGATAGCTATTAGGGCCCAATGTTTGTGCAATACTCACTGCCGTGTCGGCAAGAGTCAGTAAATGAACTGCATCTACCCCCTGTTGATAGGGAACTAAACCAATATGAGCCACTGATTCTGTTTTGGTCATTTGTTGATATTCATCGAGATATACTTTTAATTGGTCTAAAAACTTAGGCCCATCTTTAAGCACAGTATCTGGGATAAATATGGCAAAATCTGCGCTCGATACTCGGTAACATTGGGCGTCAGGGTATTTGGTGCATGCTTTGCGGATACAGTTGGCTACGCGAGCTAAATAGTCATCTCCCGCGGAACGCCCCTGTTGTTGGTTGATATTGGCAAGTTCGGTCGCTTTGACCATGACCATCAATCCAAGCTGTGGGATATCACGATTACTGATGGCTTCTAACTTATTGGTGAAGCGTGGTCGACTACCAAAGCCTGTTATTGGATCCTGATAGGCGACTTTATGCAGTTTCTCGTTCTCTTGGGTGAGTTTGTCGATCTGTACTTTAAGTTGATTACGGCAATCTTCTAACGCCAGTTTAATGGGATTTAATTCGCCATTGAGCTTAGAGGCGGCGAGGGCGGAAAAGCTCATATCGGGAATATGCGAAATATAATCGGCGGCATATCGAATAGCCGCTTTGAGCTTTGCCATTAAAAACGTAAAAATTAACAGCAAAATGATGAAGGTCACCAGGAGCATTAACCCTAGTTTTTCAGTATTTGAGATGGTTTGTTCTATTTGCTCGTTGGCGCTGAGTTTTACCTGTAAACGGCCTGTGGCTAATTTCTGAGTATGGGATAAATCGAGGGAGAACAATCCAGCCAGTGGGTGCGTATTCTGAGTGGTAAGCTTACCTTCGGTATGATTCAGTTCACCATCAGTATCATCAATATACTGAAAAAACTGAAATTGATACTTGGTTGATAAGGCGTTAAAGAGTTCTTTACCATTGCCTTGCCATTGGGAGTAAGCCGTTAAATCCGCTTTAAAACTATCGAGTTCTTGCTGTTGCTGGATTTGCAATTGGCTATTTTCACTTTGATAAACACCTGCCAATAGCGCTAAAAAGATCAGTAATAAAAAGACTGGATATGATTTTGACATGGTCATAAAAATCCGCTCTCAATTCAGGCGAGTCTTGCAACAGTCTATTGGGTGAATTTTAGTCCAACACCACACTCTGTGTGAAGATACTCATGATTTTATTTAACAAACTGATCACAGTGTAACTGCATTTGGTTTAAAACAAAATTGAATTGCTGGAAGTGGATAACTAAAGAGGGGATTGTTTTAAATGAATATGGGGATAAAAATGGCTCCCCTGACTGGACTTGAACCAGTGACATACGGATTAACAGTCCGCCGTTCTACCGACTGAACTACAGGGGAGTAGAGGATGCGATATACTATCGACTTATTATGATTAAAATTGGCTCCCCTGACTGGACTTGAACCAGTGACATACGGATTAACAGTCCGCCGTTCTACCGACTGAACTACAGGGGAATCATTTTAATGCAATAGCTAAGCAGTGTAATTGGCTCCCCTGACTGGACTTGAACCAGTGACATACGGATTAACAGTCCGCCGTTCTACCGACTGAACTACAGGGGAATCATTTTAATACAACAGCTAAGCAGTGTAATTGGCTCCCCTGACTGGACTTGAACCAGTGACATACGGATTAACAGTCCGCCGTTCTACCGACTGAACTACAGGGGAATCGTTTATAATTACTTTTACTGCTTGTTCTTACTTATTTTTATGACGTGCTTAAATTGGCTCCCCTGACTGGACTTGAACCAGTGACATACGGATTAACAGTCCGCCGTTCTACCGACTGAACTACAGGGGAATCATTTCGCTCGATCATATTGACTCGTTGAGAACGGAGCGCATAGTAAAACGCCCAGTTGGATGAGTCAACTCGAGTTACTAAAAAAAGTGTAATTATGCTGTTAAGTGCTCATCTAATGTGCATCGTGGTGTAGAAATCGACATTTTCCTAAAGAAATAACTTATCTTTTCGGAAGATAGCGCTTCGAAATGATGAAATTTAATGAAAAAATAGCGGCGATGACTCGCGATGGAATTGATAGCAATAAGCTTCAGTTGGGCAGGCATAGTGTCATAGCCAAGCATGCTGCTCAATAGCAGTTTGGGGTGCGTTAATACATAGAAACTCGACATCGTTTCAGATTGTGAAATTGAGAAAGTGGCAACATTTATCAAATGTAATTTTATTACCAAATGTTGCTTTGCTGTTATTGAACAATGCAACAGGGCTCAATCCCGCATGAACTCTAGGTTATTTCGACTTATCAACAAATTCTGTGGATAACCCTGTGGGTGGTATGAAAAAACAAGCGGCAAAGCCTTGTGCTATGGGCGATAGGCTTAAATTGCACTATTTTGGCTATTAAAAAATAAAATCAATAAAATCAATAAAATACTAAAAGCAACTGTGATTTTCATCCACTCTCAACGTCGTTGCATTTTTGTAATATAGTGAAACACCTGTCTTGTGTATTAAATTGGCATTTCTACTGAGTTTTAGCGCATTTTATAGACATATTTAGCCCTAAATTGCTGTGGTTAAAAAGTTTCATATTTTGTCCATCAAGTTGTCATCTTAGCAAGTTAGCCATGGCATTTGGGTCGAAGGTGATCTTGGATAAGTGCTGGAGCTTAGTCCGCGACTTGATTAGAATGGTTCGACTAACCAAAAGGATATGTACGCGTGTCAGAATCTGTTTTTCAGCTTGAATCGCAATTCGCCCCAGCGGGCGATCAGCCCACGGCCATAGCAAAGCTGGTTGATGGTTTAGAGTCGGGGCTTGCTTGCCAAACATTGCTTGGGGTAACGGGATCAGGTAAGACTTTTACGATTGCGAATGTGATTGCTAAGCTCGGGCGGCCAACGATTATCATGGCGCCCAATAAAACCCTCGCAGCGCAGCTTTATGGAGAGATGAAAGAGTTCTTTCCCCATAATGCGGTCGAGTATTTTGTCTCTTACTACGATTATTATCAGCCTGAAGCCTATGTACCTGCATCAAATACCTTTATTGAGAAAGACGCCTCAGTCAATGCCCACATAGAACAGATGCGTTTATCCGCCACTAAGGCGCTGTTAGAGCGCAAAGATGTGGTGTTAATTGCCTCTGTATCGGCAATTTATGGCCTGGGCGATCCCGACTCCTATTTGAAAATGTTGCTGCATCTACGCCAAGGCGATGTGATGGGGCAACGTGATATATTAATTCGCCTCAGTGAATTGCAATATAAGCGCAATGATATTGAACTACAGCGTGGTACTTATCGCGTTCGTGGTGAAGTGATCGATATTTTCCCCGCTGATTCTGAGCGTAATGCCATCCGAGTTGAGTTGTTTGACGATGAGATTGAGCGTTTAAGTGAGTTTGACTCATTAACTGGTCATATCATTAAACGTATCGCCCGCACCACGGTTTACCCTAAAACGCACTATGTCACGCCGCGGGAAAAAATCATCGCCGCCACTGAGTTTATTAAAGAAGAACTGCGCGAGCGTAAGCAGTATCTGCTCGATAACAATAAGTTGATTGAAGCCCAGCGTATCCATGAGCGGGTACAATACGATGTGGAAATGATGGTTGAGTTGGGTTATTGCTCCGGGATTGAAAACTACTCGCGGTATTTGTCTGGCCGCGCGCCGGGGGAAGGGCCACCAACCTTACTCGACTATTTGCCCGCCGATGGTTTGCTCATTATTGATGAGTCCCATGTGACTGTGCCGCAAATTGGCGCTATGTATAAAGGCGATCGTTCCCGTAAAACCACCTTAGTGGAATATGGCTTTAGATTGCCATCGGCATTAGATAATCGGCCGCTCAAATTTGAAGAGTTTGAGCAGTTAATGCCGCAAACTATTTATGTGTCGGCGACGCCTAGCCTCTATGAGCTGGAAAAGAGTGAAGGAGAGATAGCTGAACAAGTTGTCCGGCCCACAGGATTGCTCGATCCCGAGCTGGAAGTACGCCCTGTGGCGACACAGGTCGATGATTTATTATCTGAAATCGCCAAACGTGTCGCGGTCAATGAGCGGGTATTAGTCACCACATTGACCAAGCGGATGTCGGAGGATTTAACCGAATACCTTGATGAGCATGGGGTTAAGGTGCGTTATTTGCACTCGGATATCGATACGGTTGAGCGGGTCGAAATCATCCGCGATTTGCGCTTAGGCAAGTTTGATGTCTTGGTTGGTATCAACCTATTGCGTGAAGGTTTAGATATGCCAGAAGTCTCCCTGGTCTGCATTTTAGATGCTGATAAAGAGGGCTTCTTGCGATCGGAACGTTCGCTTATCCAAACCATCGGTCGCGCAGCGCGTAACGTCAATGGTAAAGTGATCCTCTACGGCGATCGCATCACCAATTCGATGGCAAAAGCGATAGGTGAAACAGATAGACGTCGTGAGCGGCAGCGTGCCCATAACTTGAAGCACGGCATAGTGCCAAAGGGGGTGGTAAAACGCATTACCGACGTGATGGATGTGGATGATGGCCGCGAAAGCAAAGCGGTTTATGGCAAAGTGGCGGAATCTAAGTCCCATTACCACCATGCGGACGCCGCAGAGCTCAGTCATCAAATTGATCAGCTTGAGAAGAAAATGCATGAACATGCGCGCAACTTAGAGTTTGAACAAGCGGCGGCAATGCGTGATGAAGTGAAGCATCTACGGGATTTGTTGATCAAGGCGTAGATTTATTGTTGAGCTAAATATAAAAAGCCGTCCAACATTCAATGTGGTGACGGCTTTTTAATGTCTGCAGATTGGTTTAAACGGTGACTTTGGAGTCACCCAATTTAAGCTTGATGAACATTGCTAAAGCGCAAATCAGCCCGCAGATTAAGCCGACCAAATGCGCTTCGGTTGCTACGCGCGCACCTATCATGGCGGTGACATCACTGCTGGCACCATAAAGCTGTTCGTGGCCGACTTTAATCATAACCCCAACGAGCAGCAGATACCCAGAGCGCATCTTACGGGTTATATCCTGCAGCGCGCCATAGGCGAATAAGCCGTGCAACATGCCGCTTAAACCGACATAACCGAGTAATTGTGGATAGCCCAAATATAAGCCTATGCCTTCGAGTAAACATAACACGAGAAATAGCGCACTCAAGCCTTTGAGATGGTAGTGGAAATGGTGCAAAAACAGCACCACCCACAGCCCTGCTAAATTCATCAACAGATGCCAATGGTTGGTGTGCAGTAAATTACCGCTGACCAAACGCCACCATTCACCCTCTGCAATTGCGCTACGGCGATAGGCGAGCAGGTTGTCGATAGCAGGATTTGCCAAGCCAGCGACATACAAACCTGCACACATCAGACTCACAATCAGCGCGACCCAATAGGGGCTACGTGTCATGCTTTAGGCTCGCTGGCATCGAGTGAGGCCATTACTGCGGCCTTATCCTGTAGATAATCCTCTAATCCCCGTTTGCGAAGATGACAGGCTGGGCAATCACCACAACCATCGCCGATCACGCCGTTATAGCAGGTGAGGGTGTGGTGGCGAACCAGATCGAGTTGCTGATATTTATCCGCCAGTGCCCAGGTTTGTGCCTTATTGAGCCACATTAACGGCGTGACAATATTAAGCTGTTTATCCATACCTTGGACTAAGGCCGACTCCATGGCTTTGACAAAGTCGTTGCGACAATCTGGGTAGCCTGAAAAATCCGTTTCACAAACCCCTGTGATAATCGCCTGTGCGCCTAATTGATAGGCATAAATTCCTGCAAGCGTCAGAAACAGAATATTACGGCCGGGCACGAAGGTATTGGGCAGGCCATTTTCCATCAACTCGTGTGAAACGGGTATCGCATCACGGGTGAGTGCTGAAATCGCTAGCTCATTCAATAAGGTCACATCCATGACTTTATGGCTGGTGATCTTCAAGCGTTTTGCTAAGGATTTGGCGACTTCAATTTCTTCGCGGTGACGTTGACCGTAGTCAAAGGTGATCCCATGTACTTCATCGTACTGGGTTAGGGCTTGAATAAGACAGGTTGTCGAGTCCTGTCCGCCACTGAATACGACTACTGCTTTGGATGCTACCGTTTTTGACTCTAAGCTCGTTGACATAAAGGATTTCACTTAACCGTAGAACAGGTATAAATAGGGCGTTAGTGTAACTCAGGCTATAGGGCTTGCAAACTCTTGCTCGTTGTTTGCTATAGGCTGTTATCGACGCAAAAACTTGCAGCCCAAGCTAAAATCCACTATAAATGCCGCCCCAGAAAAGTGGAACGCCAGCATGAACTACCCAGTCAACGAAGTATTTGAAACCATTCAAGGTGAAGGTGCCTTTACCGGAGTGCCCGCCATATTTGTCCGCCTGCAGGGTTGTCCCGTGGGATGCGCTTGGTGCGATACTAAACAGACATGGGATGTGCTTGAAGCCAATAAAGTGACCCCAGAGCAAGTGATTGCCGTGGACGGCACTATTGGACGCTGGGCTGAACATACGGCGGATAGCTTGATTGTTGCTTTTAATGCTAAAAGTTTTACCGCGCGCCATATAGTGATCACCGGCGGTGAGCCTTGTATGTACGATTTACGTGAATTGACTGAAACCCTGCACAGCCAAGGCTTTACCACCCAAATAGAAACCAGCGGCACCTTTGAAGTTAAGTGTGCTGATAACACTTGGGTGACAGTTTCACCAAAGGTGAACATGAAAGGGGGTTATAAGGTATTAGCGCAGGCGCTGAATCGTGCCAATGAGATCAAACATCCTATCGCGACAGAAAATCATATCGCGGAACTTGATGAGTTACTGCAAGACATCGATATTTCAGCTAAAACCATTTGCCTGCAGCCGATTAGCCAAAAGCCCAGAGCGACTGAACTGGCAATGAAAGTGTGTATTGCCCGCAATTGGCGCTTATCAATCCAAACCCATAAATATTTAGATATTGATTAAGGTTTTTAACAACTTGGTATAGTCCTAGCCTCATTTTTATGGGGCATATTTTTAGGGATTTTATTGGTTGAAATAGCAGATAGATGAAGATAAAAAATCGAATATACTAGAAAACGGAATGGGATAGTTGGGAAGTCGTATCTAAAGGTAAAGCAGAACAGATAAAGCAGAAATGGTGGAGGGAGAAGGATTCGAACCTTCGAAGGCTGAGCCGTCAGATTTACAGTCTGATCCCTTTGGCCACTCGGGAACCCCTCCACATGATTTTTCTACACACTCTTACACTCACTTAAATAATTTGGCCTAATTTAAGCGTTAAACAGGTTTTTAAAAGATGCTGAAAATAGCGAGCAAAGGCTGAGATAAGATGGTGGAGGGAGAAGGATTCGAACCTTCGAAGGCTGAGCCGTCAGATTTACAGTCTGATCCCTTTGGCCACTCGGGAACCCCTCCACAGATATCTCTTACTTAACTACTTCATTACTAAACTAACTTTCAGAGCTTTCAGTGCAAATGGTGGAGGGAGAAGGATTCGAACCTTCGAAGGCTGAGCCGTCAGATTTACAGTCTGATCCCTTTGGCCACTCGGGAACCCCTCCTCAATTGCGGCGGCCATAGTAGTCAGAAACCTTTTGCATGTAAAGACCCAACTTAAAAATTTTCCTAAAGTTATATCCCAAGTGGTCGATTAACTAACAACGAATTGTTTTAATGATGTTTTTTTATGCAAATTGATGTTCCTTTAGTCAACGAAGCCCAAATTGGCACCCGCTTAAATGCGGCGATAGAACACAACAGACGGGGTGAGTTTGCGCTATTGTTGTCGTTATTATCGGTTGATGCGAGGGATATGGCGCAGTTTCAATGGCAAAAAGACCTTGATACCTCTGAAAAATTACAGCAGCAATTTGAGCTCCCACCTAAGCAGCCCTTACTGACAGATTTATCCTTGTTTGAGCCTATTGTTGATAATAGTCAAGTGTTTATGGCTCAAGGGGCGAGGGCTTTTCAACTCAAACAAGCTTTGCGACCTGAGGCGTTAGTTATCCGTGGCGCAGAACCTATGGCGATGGCTGAAACCTTGAGTAACTGCGATTTGACCACTCAATTGCGTCAGCGAGGGCGATTAACCACACCTAAGATTGAAGTCATGCACTTTGCGGATCAATTAGCGATTCAACGTAATCTTATTCCTCTTCAAGCAATTGCCTAAATAGACTCGCTGTTATCCATTTTTCGCAATGCTAAACCATTCAAAAGTCACAAGCGTGAGCTAAAACCGAGTCAATAGGATCCGAATTATCTATAATTATCGCCAGAATCATCCTTAACCCATTTAATTAAGGTGTTTACGGGTTATCTTATATAGTGGGACGATATTTTTATCACTCCAAATTCAGAGGAAGACAAAATGAAAGGTATTATTGCTGCGCAATCCCCAACCGTGAATGACACATGTACAGATTGCGGTAGTTTTGTCGATATTGGTGCTGTGATTGATGAGCACGATATTCTATTAGAGATACATTTTACTGGTGCGTCAGCTAAAGATGATGCCGAAAATATGGCTGAGCGGGCTAAAGCTCGCTTTGACAAGACACAAGCCAAGTTTGTGACAGTTGAAACGGGCACTTGCTTACAACTAGTGTTTGATGTTAGTGCTGAAAAAATGATCTTTCAGCTAGAAAATGGCCTGTAAATACCTGCGTATCTTGATGCAAATGTTGCTTAAATTGTAATAAATTGTGCGCCATGTTGCTGTGTTTAACTGAGATAGTGTAATCTGCGTCAAATAAATCATTCTAAATCAGCTCAATTAATGTGCCTTAAAAAGCGCATTAATTGCAGCAGAAAATCAGTAACCCACACGAAGTTTTGTAGGGATCAGCGTGAAGCGACGTCAGCATCAGCATTTATTAGAGTCTTTAGTGCATTCGGCTGCCAAACAGCAGGGCGATTTTGCTAAGACCGCAGAATTAGCGACAGAGTTGTTGTGTCAGAATTTAACGGTTTCTTCGGTTTCTGTGTGGACCTTTTCAACTGATCAACAAAGCCAATCACTCGTTGCACAATTTGGTTCTATGATGTTGCAAGACATCCATAGACCTAAATTATTGCAGGCTTGCCCTCGGTATTTATACGAACTTAAAACCCGTCGGCATATCGATGCAGGTAACACGCTGATTGACCCGCGTCTGAGTGAACTATCTCAAGTGTATTTTAACCCACGGCAGGTGTTTTCCTGCCTTGATGTGGGAATTCGCATTAACGGCCATCTTGAAGGTGTGCTCTGTATTGAACGCGCTCAAGTTACACACCACTGGCATGACAGTGAAATACACTTGGCTTGTCAGATGGCCGATCAGCTCGCATTAACCCTCGCCACAAAACACGCCTACGATAAAGAAGAACGGCTAAGCCTTTTTCGCTGTGCAACAGAACAGTCTCAACAAATGAGTATGTTGATTAATTTGCATACTGAAAAAGTGGAATATGTTAATCAAGCCCATGGTGAGATCACCGGACTTTTGCGGGAGCAAAGTATTGGTGGTAACTTGCGGGAGTTGGCCTTTTTTAAACAGCATCCCCAATTAGCAGAGGAAACGCTCGCGCAGATTTTTAGGGGAGAGCAAGCAAGAGGTGAAGTGCAATTTAGTCGCGTTGATGGCAGTCATTATTGGCTTAAGTATGTGGTTAGCCAATTTATTACTGAGCGAGGAAATCACTACGCCTTAGTTTCTGGTGAAGAAAGTACTGATGAACGCAATTACAAAATAGAACTAGAGCGGCTTGCTTGGCGTTGTAGTTTAACGGGGTTACATAACCGCAGTCATTTTAATCGAGTACTAGAGCGCACCAGCAAAGGTTTGCTGTTATTGGTTGATCTTGTGGGATTTAAACGTTTTAACGATACCTATGGTCATGAAAATGGTGATAGTTTATTAATTGAAATTGCACGTCGCTTGAAACATTTTTCTGAAATCAACAAAGCCACGGAAATTGCCCGCGTAGGCAGTGATGAGTTTGTGGTACTGCTGACGGACGATAATGCGGTTTATGATCTCGACTATTTCAGTACCCGTTTATACCAACATCTCGCAATGCCAATTCTAATCGGTCGTGAGCAAATAGAACCCAAACCTGCTTTAGCTGTAGTGGATATTGCCTCAGTTGCCAATTTATTTGCGCCACTCACCTGTGCGGATATTGCCGTGCAATACGCTAAGAAGAAAAAAAGTACTGCTATCCAAGTGTTTAACAGCACTTTGCTCAGCGCCTTTAAGGAAGATGCACAAATAGAGCGTGATTTGCACAGCGCCATTCGTGGACGACAATTCGAACTTTATTATCAACCGCTTAGGGATCTTGGGCTGCAAACCTATATTGGTGCCGAAGCGTTGATCCGCTGGCATCATCCCAAAAAAGGGGTCTTATATCCCGGTGCTTTTATCGATATTGCTGAGCAGTCTGGAATGATCAATGCGATTGGCAGTTGGGTACTTGAGGCTGCTTGTCGCCAGCTGAATCTTTGGCAACACCATAATGCCGATCTGACTATGCATGTAAACGTCTCGGCGCGACAATTCTTTAGCGGCAATTTATACGAACAAGTGTGGCAGCTACTGACCCGTTATCGTCTAAAACCTAAAACTTTGATCTTAGAAATTACTGAAACAGAGCTGATGGGGGATATTCGCCATGCCACATTACTATGCCAAGAGTTGGCTGAATTAGGTGTTGGGCTTGCTATTGATGATTTTGGTACTGGCTATAGCTCGATGCGTTACTTAAAGCAATTCCCGATCAGTAAGTTGAAAATTGACCGTTCCTTTATCTCCGATCTCACCATTAGCCGCGAAAGTCGTGAAATTGTTTCTGCGATTATTGCTATGGCGAATGCGCTGAATATTTCCCTAACGGCAGAAGGGGTTGAAACCGCCGAGCAAGAAGCCTTTTTGGCAAAAAGTTGCTGCCATCAGGCTCAGGGATATTTATACAGCCCGGCACTGCGGGAACCTGAGTTTGCCCAATTTTTACTTTCAGCAAAAAGTCCTTCAGTGCTGACACATTAAGTGTTGTTTCACCCTTGAACTATTAAAAATTACTTCGATAGAAACAAAAATAATATTGTACTGGGTTGCTTTTTGTTATGTGTTAATTACAGGGATTTTAAACAGCATTGTTTGAATTTTTTACCACTATGGCAAACACAGGGATCATTTCTACCCGGTAATTTGGCCGCCATTTGTACTCCCTTTGTGTAATACCAACGGCTATCCTGATAGATAAATTCTGAATGCTCATAGATCGCATCGATTTCACCTTCGAGTTTATACCAGGCCTTGAAGATGACAGTGCCTTGTTTTAGTGCATCTGTATTTACAAATTCTTCGTTAGCGATGAGATCGAGCCCAAGCCAGTGTGGGTGAGGGCCTACATTAAGGTTGGCTAAGGTGAGGTCGCCAATAAAGTCAGGATGTTGGGTTTTGATTATGTAATCAAATTTTTTCAATGCAAAAGCACTGTAGCGAGAGCGCATTAGCTGCTCTGCTGTATGGGCAACAGCGCTATCAAGATGCAGTGGCTCACAACAGTGTTGATAGGGTTTGCCCGTACCACAGGGGCAGATATATGCTTGATTCATTTTTGTTAACTTATTAATTTACAGTATATTACTTTGTAACTATTTAAGATTTAGGTACTTTTTTACTGTTAACAGGCAAAGACGGAAATTGGCGACCATAGTATAAATTAGGCACTGGCTTGGCATTATGATAGAAGCTAGGTTCCGCGCGATTATTGGTATCTAGGGTAATTTGCCATAGGTCTGTTGCGACTTTTCGTGTGCCAATTGCAAACTTGCCAGCAAATTCACTCACAGGTTCACCTGTTTCTTCGGCAGGGTAGAATCGTACTAAATAATAACCCGTATCTATAGCGCTATTACCCATGATTTTGCGATTTAAAATACGAAAGTCTACATCGATATGTGCTTTTTTAGTTCTAATTTTATCGAAAAACTTCTGATAAATGCCGACAATATTTTCGCGACCATAATAGATTTCTTTACTTTGACTTTCAGAAAGATAGCTTGCATCTTCCGCATAAATATCACGGGTGACTTCAGCTTCCAGTGCGGTAAATGCTTTGATAAATTTCGGATAATTGGCGTTGATCAATCGATCTACAGATGCGACCGATGGGTTTTTAGCTGGATTGGCGAAGCTGGGGTGCGACAATAGGCATATCAAGGCTAGTAGCAAAAATCTCATTACATTATTCTAATCTGACAATCATGGCGCCACTATAATGGAGGCGCTCTGTGAACTAAAGAGTTGAATGTTTACAAAGTGTGTTTCTGCACAATAAAAGTGCATAGACGTAAAAATAGTGGGGGGGAGTTTGCCATGCTCGAAGATGGAACAGCACTGTTTTTTGAGGAAATGACGGGTGTAGTACCGCTAAAAGGGGATAGGCCTGTTGTTAATTTGCTGCCAACAGGGTTAACTGCGGAGCAATTACAACGGCGTCAAACATTGCAGCGAGAGGCATATTTAGCCTGTATGCCTCTGGATTTAAGTGCCATTCCTGTTATTGCCCCAGATGATGTTGTGAGTTTTAAGCGAGAAGGGGTACAAGGTGCGGTTTTTAAGTGTCTACGCCTTGGGCAATATCCCATAAAAATGGAGCTTGATGTACATGCCTATCGATTGAGTCAGGCCCGCGATGCAGTTCTGAACTATCTGTTAGCCGCGCAGACCCACGGCGAGCGATGTGTCATGTTAATCCACGGTAAAGGGTATCAAAGTAAACCTTTCGCAGGTTTGCTTAAATCAGCCGTTTGTTATTGGTTATCCCAACTTGATATGGTTTTAGCTTATCATTCTGCGAAAACCGAGCAGGGTGGAACGGGAGTACTCTATGTGATGTTGACTAAATCGGAACAGCTCAAACTGGAGAATCGAGAAGCCAATCGCAAAGGTATGGGTTGGCGTTAAAGCCCGCTTATCTAATTCACGTTATTAAATATGTCCAACTTGCTTGGGTGTTTGTTTTTAATTTTCTCTGGCTGAAATGATTAAACAGCGGTTTCGAATAGTAGACTCGGGGGCCTACCTCAAACACGGACATGCATGAATCCATAAATGGAGCTTCGCAGTGTGAGTTATCCATGTCATGAAGGATCAACATTAGCAGTGCTAGTGTTTTTGCCTGTATCTAAAGAGATAGTTTAACGATGACATAGCCGAAATTTATATGCTTGGGTCTTATTCGGGGTAAAGGCGCTTATTTAACTATTTTTAGTTTGACATCCTCAGTGTCAATGTTTAATTTAAACGAGTGTTTTAAATTAATCCAAGGTCACGGAATGGCAAGTCGATCCGATACAAAAACTAGAATACTTGATGCCGCAGAAAAACTGTTCGCCGAAAGGGGCTTTTCCGAGACCTCCTTGCGACTTATTACCAGCAAAGCTGAGGTAAATCTCGCATCAGTCAATTATCACTTCGGTTCTAAAAAAGAATTGATCCGCGCTGTTTTAGCACGATATCTAGATGTGTTTATGCCCGCCGCTTCAACTGAAATCAAACGCCTAGATGCTGTGCCGACACAAGCTACTTTAGAAGAAATCCTATCTTCTCTTGTCGCTCCTCTATTAGACCTTAATCAGTTGCGAACAGAAGGCACGACGATTTTCCTGCAATTGCTTGGACGTGGGTATATCGAAAGCCAAGGGCATTTACGCTGGTTTATCACCACCCATTACGGTCAGCATTTAGATGCCTTCGTGAGAGCTGTTTCAGCTAGCGCGCCGCATATTCCTCCCGCTGAAATGTTTTGGCGCCTACACTTTACCTTAGGCACTATCGTATTCACTATGGCGTCTGCCGATGCCTTAAATGATATTGCTGCAGCTGAATTTGGCGAGCATAACGATATCGAAGCCGTTATCCGTAAAGTGATCCCATACATGGCGGCTGGTGTGTCAGTCCCCGTTTCACCTCAATAAAAGGTCTTGATTATGTTGACTATTGTAATCCTTGTCCTGATAGCGATTGTCGTATTGTTTGCGGTAAAAAATATCAGAATGCAGTTTATTACTCGGCCAGTGTTTAGTTTTTTTAAAAAAGTACTACCGCCACTATCTGATACAGAACGCGAAGCGATGGAAGCGGGCGATGTATGGTGGGAAGGCGAGTTGTTCCGCGGTAACCCTAACTGGAATATCTTGCACAGCTATGGCAAACCAATGCTTAGTGCAGAGGAAAAAGACTTTATCGATAATCAAGTGATGACAGCACTGACGATGATCGATGATTTTGACATAGTGCATAATCGCAAAGACTTACCACCCGAGTTATGGGAATACTTCAAAAAAGAAGGTTTCTTTGCGCTGATCATTCCGAAAAAATTTGGTGGTAAAGCTTTTTCTGCCTACGCTAACTCAACAATTGTGAGCAAATTAGCCAGTCGTAGTGTCAGTGCTGCAGTGACGGTTATGGTGCCAAACTCTTTAGGTCCTGGTGAGTTGTTGACCCACTATGGTACGAGCGAGCAAAAAGAACGTTGGTTACCAGCTTTAGCAAAAGGCGATGAAATCCCTTGTTTTGCATTAACAGGTCCCGAGGCTGGCAGTGATGCGGGTGCTATCCCCGATGTCGGTATAGTCTGCCGCGATACCTTTAATGGTGAAGAGGTTTTAGGTCTAAAACTGACGTGGGATAAGCGCTATATAACGCTGGCTCCTGTGGCTACGGTTCTTGGTTTAGCATTTCAAATGCGTGATCCCGATGGTTTGCTCGGGGAGAAAAAGAATCTTGGCATTACCTGTGCCCTGATCCCAACGGATCATCCTGGTGTAGTGATTGGTCGTCGCCATAACCCCCTGGGTATGGCGTTTATGAATGGTACGACCCAAGGGACCGAAGTGTTTATTCCGCTGGATTGGATTATTGGTGGCCCTGAGTTTGCGGGTAAAGGCTGGCGCATGCTGGTTGAGTGTCTATCTGCTGGCCGCGGTATTTCACTGCCTGCATTGGCAACGGCCTCTGGTCATATGGCGACAAAAACGACAACGGCTTACAGCTATGTACGTCACCAGTTTGGTATGGCGATTGGTCAGTTTGAAGGGGTGCAAGAGGCGCTTGCGCGTATTATTGCTAACACCTATCAGTTAGAAGCCGCGCGTCGTCTAACCACCACGGGTATCGATCTTAAAGTAAAACCGTCGGTCGTGACTGCGATTGCTAAGTATCATATGACTGAATTGGGCCGTTCTGTGATGAACGATGCTATGGACATTCAATCGGGCAAGGGCATTCAATTGGGGCCTAAAAACTATTTAGGCCACCCTTATATTTCGAATCCGATTTCAATCACTGTGGAAGGCGCGAATATTTTAACCCGCTCGTTGATGATATTCGGACAAGGCGCGACTCGTTGCCATCCTTATGTGCTTGCCGAGATGGAAGCCGCAGCGATGGAAAACCAACATGAAGCATTAGAGCGTTTTGATGCATTACTCATGGGCCACATGGGTTATGCCGCTCGTAACGCCTTTAGCGCCTTGTTTAATGCATTAACAGGTAGCTGTTTCGGTAATGCACCGGTCAGTGGTGAAACTAAACAATATTATAAAGATATGTCACGCATTTCATCTGCCTTAGCGTTAATGACAGATTTATCCATGCTGATCATGGGCGGCGATTTAAAACGTAAAGAAATGCTTTCGGCACGTATGGGGGATGTTCTGAGTCAATTGTACTTAGGTTCTGCAACCCTAAAACTCTTTGAGGACAATGGTCGTCAGCAAGATGATTTGCCTGCGGTGCGTTATGTGATGGCTAACCGTTTGCATTTAGCGGCAAAAGCCTTGGAGGACACGATTCGTAACTTCCCAAGTCGTCCTGTGGCATGGTTACTCCGTGCTTTAATCTTCCCGCTAGGCAATCATTTTAATGCGCCGAGCGATAAAATGGCGACGGAACTAGCCAGCGGCATGTTAAAACCAGGCCCTGCACGTGAGCGTATTACTTTCCTTTGTCCTGAATTTGAAGGAGATACGGGCGGGATTGCTGAAGTTGAGCAAGCGTTTATCGCGCAATATGCCTGCAAAGAGATTTACAAAAAGCTGAAAAAAGCACAGCGCGCGGGCGAGTTACCTGCAAAAGTGCCGAGTCAAGTATTATTCGAAAAGGCATTAGCAGCTGGAGTTATCGGTGATGATGAGCATCAAAAACTACAACATGCTGATAAACTGCGTTTAGCGGCAATTAATGTGAATGATTTCGAAGCGCTGTAGAGAGTCTAGTCTAAGCGGTTTAACCAAGCTGTATAACTCAGCCGTTTTGATTTCCTCTAATACAAGCAAGAGGCCTAGAAGAATGTAGGCATAAAAAAACCACCTTCATTGAGGTGGTTTTTTATTGGCTTTGTATTCTAACGAGCTTTAGTCGCTAGAGGAAACTTAGGCAACAATCAACACTTTACAAGTGTTTGTGCCGCCGATAGTTTCCATTGCATCGCCCTTGGTCATTAGCACCAGATCACCGCTCTTCAAATAACCTGCGACAGTTAATGCTTCTAACGCTTTTTGCGCTAATTCATCCGCTGGGTGGATAGTTGAATCGAAGTAGATTGGTAATACGCCGCGGTATAATGCCATTTTGGCTAGCGTTGTTGCGTGGCGTGATAAACCAAGGATGGGTAGTGAAGAACTGATGCGTGACATCATCTGTGGTGTAGCACCCGATTCGGTTAATGCGATAATCGCTTTAACGCCTTCTAAATGGTTTGCTGCATACATAGTTGATAGGGCAATGGTTTCTTCCACCGAGGTAAAGCGTGCATCTAATCTGTGTTTAGACACTTTAACACTTGGGTGAGACTCTGCGCCTACACAAACGTTTGCCATTGCTTTAACGGTTTCTTCAGGAAAATCTCCCGCAGCCGTTTCAGCTGACAACATCACTGCGTCTGTACCATCAAGCACTGCGTTTGCCACGTCCATGACTTCAGCGCGGGTTGGCATTGGACTTGAAATCATCGATTCCATCATTTGTGTTGCAGTAATGACGATTTTGTTCAGTTGGCGTGAACGGGCGATGAGTTTCTTTTGTACAGCAACGAGTGCTGCATCACCGATTTCTACACCTAAGTCACCACGGGCAACCATAACAACGTCAGAAGCGAGGATAACATCATCCATTGCTTCGTCACTGGCGACGGCCTCAGCACGTTCAACCTTAGCAACGATAAGGGCATTACAGCCAGCTTGACGGGCAAGATCGCGAGCGTAATCTAAATCCGCACCACTACGAGGGAAAGACACGGCTAAATAATCTACTTGGATCAACGCGGCAGTCAGTATGTCTGCTTTGTCTTTTTCGGTCAGCGCTGCAGCAGATAGTCCACCACCTTGCTTGTTAATACCCTTGTTGTTCGATAAAGGACCCGCAACAGTCACTGTGGTGTGGACCTTACGGCCTTTAACACCTTCCACACGTAATTGCACACGACCATCATCTAACATCAGAATATCGCCGATAGTCACGTCGTCAGGTAGTTGCTTGTAATCAATACCGACTTGGTTTTCGTCGCCTTCACCTTTAGCTAGTTCAGCATCTAAAACATAGGCTTGACCTAATTTAAGTTGAACTTTCTTATTGTCTTTGAAAGTAGAAACTCGAATTTTTGGCCCTTGTAAGTCACCAAGAATGGCAACATGAACACCTAATTCCTTCGCTATTTCACGAGCTTGAGTCGCGCGTTTTAGATGGTCTTCAGGGGAGCCGTGGGAGAAGTTAAGACGTACAACATTTGCACCTGCCGCGATAATGCGGCGTAGATTATCATCACGATCTGTGGCGGGACCTAGAGTGGTGACGATTTTGGTTCTGCGGAACATAAGATACTCCGTTAAAGTTAAAAAATCTTGAGACTATATTACCATGCCATTCCAAATTATGTAGTAAAGTTACAAACAAATTGATCTAAAGTTATGTACCAATTTTGTGAGGTACAGCTGAAATTTGCACTAAACATGGCTAGGTTGAGCATTCGCACTAGCCATATTTAGGATAGGAAGTGAATTACAGTATCGGATCTTTATTGATACGAGACTCTTTTAGCACTTCTTTTACGCGTTTGAGATTGTCACGGAAACGTGGGCCACGGCGTAGTGTAAAACCTGTAGCCAATACATCTATAGTCACCAATTGGGCTAAACGCGAGGCCATAGGTAAATACATATCTGTATCTTCAGGCACTTCCATTGTCACTGGCAGTGTACACTCCATGGATAACGGTGAGTTGCGTGCGGTAATACCGATAACTGCTGCACCGTTTTCCCTGGCTAAACGCGCTATTTCAATCAATGACTTAGTGCGGCCCGTGTGGGAAATCAATACCACTACATCGCCCTCATTACTGTTAATACAACTCATGCGTTGCATTAAAACATCGTCAAAGCAGATGACAGGCACATTAAAACGGAAAAATTTATTTTGTGCATCATGGGCAACAGAAGCGGATGCCCCTAAGCCAAAGAAAGAAATAGTCTTAGCTTGAGTCAGAATATCAACCGCTTTATTTATCGCAGAAACATCTAAACTTTGCCTTGCAGTATCTAGCGAAGCCATTGAAGATTCGAAGATTTTTGTAGTATATGACTCTGTAGAGTCATCTTCTTCAACATGGCGACTCACATAAGGTGTGCCGTTTGCAAGACTTTGAGCCAGATGTAACTTAAAATCAGGGAAGCCTTTAGTATCTAAGCGGCGACAGAAACGATTCACAGTAGGTTCACTCACATCTGCCATCTTAGCGAGAGTGGCGATGCTAGAATGAATAGCCGTTTGCGGTGATGCTAAGATCACCTCTGCTACTTTGCGTTCTGATTTACTAAAATGGGTGAGGCTTTTTTGAACCTTTTCTAGGGTATTCATGCGCGTACGTCCGCTAAATTGAGAATGTAATTTTATTTATTTTGGTTTAGTGGCTCAGATCAAATCCGTTATTCCACTAATCAACGCTTTGTAGTAAGTTTTTAGTACAATTTTGAAATAAGATTTTACTAGCTTCAGTAATTTAAGCACAAAAAGCATACCAGATTTATGCTGTAAGTGCCTAGTTAGCCAGAATGTTAATATTGATAAAAATAGATGCATTTAACAAATTCTGTTGTTATATTACAACAAAATGTGGATTTCTTCAGCGACATGAAGGGACACGACAGACAAAGGAGAGCGTAACGCAATGGGCAAAACAACATCAGGCGCCAAAGCTTGTGACTTCGTACTCTTTGGTACTAAAGGCGATTTGGCACGACGCAAGTTGTTACCTTCTTTATACCAGTTAGATAAGGCTGAATTACTCGATAAAGATACGAAAGTGATCGGTGTCGCGAAAGACGAATTTAGTCAGGATGAATTTAGAGACATAGTCACGCTTGCGTTAAACACCTTCGTCAAAGAACCCCTTTGCAAAGAGACTCTTCAACGCTTCCTGTCCCGCTGCCACTATATAGGTACCAACTTTACCGATCCTGCTGGTTACAGTGCATTCCATGATTTGCTCAAACCAGAAGAGCGCGTCATGGTCAGTTACTTTGCCACGCCGCCAGCGATTTTTGGTGATATCTGTCGTTGTCTGCACGAACAAGATCTTATCCACCCAGACTCTCGTGTGGTGCTCGAAAAGCCCATAGGCTCCGATTTAGACTCTTCCCGCGTTATCAATGACCAAGTTTCCGCTTACTTTAAAGAGCGCCAGGTTTACCGTATTGACCATTACTTAGGTAAAGAAACCGTACAGAACTTGATTGCACTGCGTTTTGCTAACTCTTTATTTGCCTCTAAGTGGGATAACCGGACGATTGACCATGTCCAGATCACCGTTGCTGAAGAAGTAGGTATCGAAGGCCGCTGGGGTTACTTCGACAAAGCGGGTCAGATGCGCGACATGATCCAAAACCATTTGCTGCAAGTGTTAACGCTAGTTGCCATGGACCCACCAGTTAACTTAGACGCTGACAGCATCCGTGATGAAAAAGTGAAAGTGCTTAAATCACTGCGTCCGATTAACTCCGACAATGTGTATGAAAATACCGTACGCGGTCAGTATAGTGCAGGCTTCTTAAAGGGCAGTCCTGTACCTGGTTATTTAGAAGAGGAAGGCGCTAATTTACAGTCGCACACAGAAACCTTCGTAGCGATCCGTGTGGATATCGACAATTGGCGTTGGGCGGGCGTACCTTTCTATTTACGTAGCGGTAAACGTATGCCGTTCAAGAGCTCAGAAATTGTGGTGTATTTCAAAAATCCACCCCATAACTTGTATCGCTCAAGTTACCGTAATCTGCCACCGAACAAGCTGACTATTCGCCTGCAGCCCCATGAAGGGGTTGAGATCCAAATGATGAATAAAGTGCCAGGTTTGGAGCAGAAGCAACGTCTACAAACCACTAAACTCGATTTAAGCTTCTCCGATACCTTCAAAAATGAACGTATCGCCGATGCCTACGAGCGTCTATTGCTTGAAGCTATGCTCGGCAACCAAGCGCTATTTGTTCGCCGTGACGAAGTCGAGCAGGCATGGACTTGGGTGGATGGCATTATCCAATCCTGGGAACAAAGCAACGAAAAACCAAAACCTTATCCTGCGGGAACTTGGGGTCCAGTTGCGTCAGTTGCTTTGATCACCAAAGATGGCCGTTCGTGGGACGAGTAGGAGACTTTGATGATTAAAGAAACCGTATTCAAATCTTTCGATACGCCAAGTGCGTTAGAGCAACAGCTTGCGAATAGAATTGCGAGCCAGTTGCAAGAAGCCGTTGATACTAGAGGTAAAGCGAGCCTTGTGGTATCCGGTGGTTCAACACCGCTTAAGTTGTTCCAGCTACTAAGCATGAAGTCCATCGATTGGAGTGATGTCTACATCACTCTCGCCGATGAGCGCTGGGTTGAAGCCGACGCAGATGCTTCTAATGAGCGTCTCGTGCGTGAACATTTATTACAAAACCGTGCAGCCAATGCCAAGTTTCGTGGGTTAAAGAATATGTTTTCAACCGCAGAGGCGGGCGCCGATATGGCGGCTGAATCATTATCACATTTTCCTCGCCCCTTCGATGTCGTCGTATTAGGTATGGGGAATGATGGTCATACATGTTCATGGTTCCCTTGTAGTGCCGAACTTGATGAAGCATTATCGACACAGGCTTTGTGTGTAGCAACTAATCCAACGACTGCGCCCTATGGCAGAATGACCCTATCTAAGAGTGCCATTCTGAACAGTAGACAGATTTATCTGCACTTAGTTGGGGAACAGAAATTATCCGTATATCGTCAAGCGTTAGAAAGTGATGATGTCCATGCTATGCCTATCAGAGCCGTATTAGCGCAGCGTAAAACGCCCGTTGATGTGTTCTGGAGCGCTTAAGGAGTCACTATGCACTCAGTAGAAATACACTCGGTAGTTCAAGCAGTTACCGACAGAATTATTGCCCGTAGCAAAGCGTCACGTGCAGGTTATTTAGCCGCATTGAATGATGCCCGTAATCATGGCGTACACCGTAGCTCATTGAGCTGTGGCAACTTAGCCCACGGTTTTGCGGCCTGCAAACCAGATGACAAAAATGCACTGCGTCAATTGAATAAAGCAAACATTGGCATAGTGACGGCATTTAACGATATGTTATCTGCGCACCAACCCTATGAAAGCTATCCTGAATTGCTGAAAAAAGCCTGTCAGGAAGTTGGCTGTGTGGCACAAGTGGCGGGCGGTGTTCCGGCCATGTGTGACGGGGTGACCCAAGGTCAACCCGGTATGGAACTGAGCCTACTGAGTCGTGAAGTGATTGCCATGGCAACCGCTGTAGGCCTATCCCATAACATGTTCGATGGCGCTTTACTGCTCGGGATTTGCGACAAAATAGTGCCAGGTTTGCTCATCGGCGCCTTAAGTTTCGGTCATTTACCTATGTTATTTGTGCCTGCAGGGCCAATGAAATCAGGTATTCCGAACAAAGAAAAAGCCCGTATTCGTCAGCAATTTGCCCAAGGTAAAGTAGACCGTGCGCAACTGCTTGAAGCCGAAGCTCAGTCATACCACAGTGCGGGGACTTGTACTTTCTATGGTACTGCTAACTCGAATCAGTTGATGCTCGAAGTGATGGGTCTGCAGTTACCAGGTTCTTCCTTTGTGAATCCAGACGATCCACTGCGCGAAGCCTTAAACAAGATGGCGGCTAAGCAAGTGTGTCGTTTAACCGAAATGGGCACGCAATACACGCCAATTGGCGAAGTGGTTAGCGAAAAGTCTGTGGTTAACGGCATAGTCGCGCTATTAGCGACAGGCGGTTCAACTAACTTGACGATGCACATAGTCGCTGCGGCACGCGCTGCCGGTATTATCGTGAACTGGGATGATTTTTCGGAGTTATCCGATGCCGTGCCATTAGTGGCGCGCGTGTATCCCAACGGTCATGCCGATATTAATCATTTCCACGCCGCCGGTGGTATGGCGTACTTAATCAAAGAATTACTCGATGCGGGTCTATTACATGAAGATGTGAATACCGTCGCGGGCTTTGGTTTACGCCGTTACACCCAAGAGCCAAGACTGCTCGACGGCGAGCTGCGCTGGGTCGATGGTCCAACGACTAGTTTAGATACTGAAGTGTTAACCTCAGTCGCATCACCTTTCCAAGGCAACGGTGGCTTGAAATTACTTAAAGGTAACTTAGGTCGCGCTGTGATCAAAGTGTCTGCGGTACAAGAACAGCACCGTGTCGTTGAAGCGCCAGCTGTGGTGATTGACGATCAAAACAAACTCGATGCACTATTCCAATCTGGTGCACTGGATAGAGATTGTGTTGTGGTGGTTAAAGGCCAAGGCCCGAAAGCCAATGGTATGCCAGAACTGCATAAATTAACCCCATTATTGGGAACGCTTCAGGATAAAGGCTTTAAAGTGGCGCTGCTGACCGACGGTCGTATGTCTGGCGCTTCGGGTAAAGTTCCTGCGGCCATTCATTTAACGCCTGAAGCTTTAGATGGTGGTTTAATTGCCAAAGTCCAAGATGGCGATTTGATCCGTGTCGATGCGTTAACAGGCGAACTGAGTCTGCTGGTGTCAGAAACTGAACTTGCTACCAGAACCGCGGGTATAGTGGATTTACATCGCTCACGTTATGGCATGGGCCGCGAGTTATTTAGTGCGCTACGTTCAAATCTAAGCAGTCCAGAAACTGGTGCGCGTTGTACTAATGCCATCGATGAACTTTATTAATACAAAGGAAGAATAACGCAATGCTTGAGAATAACTGGTCATTACAACCACAAGATATTTTTAAACGCAGCCCTATTGTTCCTGTTATGGTGATTAACAAGATTGAACATGCGGTGCCATTAGCACGCGCACTGGTTGCCGGTGGCATTAGCGTGTTAGAAGTGACGTTGCGGACACCTTGTGCACTCGAAGCTATCACTAAAATCGCCAAAGAAGTACCTGAAGCTTTAGTCGGCGCAGGCACCATCTTAAACGAAGCCCAGCTTGATCTTGCGATTGCCGCTGGTGCGCAGTTTATTATCACCCCAGGCGCGACTGTTGAACTGCTCAAAGCGGGTATGCATGGTCCAGTCCCCTTAATCCCAGGCGTTGCGAGTATTTCGGAAGTGATGACGGGTATGGCGCTCGGTTACACCCACTTTAAATTCTTCCCAGCCGAAGCTTCTGGTGGTGTGGATGCTCTTAAAGCCTTCTCGGGTCCGCTAGCGGATATTCGCTTCTGCCCAACGGGTGGCATTACGCCAAGCAGCTATAAAGATTATCTAGCACTGAAAAACGTCGATTGTATTGGTGGTAGCTGGATTGCACCAACGGATGCAATGGAACACGGCGATTGGGATCGTATCACCCAGCTTTGTAAAGAAGCTATAGGCGCTTTGTAAGACCAAGGTGAGCGTGAAATTCATGTATACAAAAACCACCGCAAGGTGGTTTTTCATTTTTAGCATTTCGCTTTCTGATAGACATCGAGCAGTGATAGAAATTGTGCTGTGACAGAGAGTCTAGCTTTGGCAGAGAGTCAGGCAGAGCAATATCTTGGCTTACATCTCCTTGCTAAGCTCAACATTCGATCCCGCTTTTGGGCTAAACAACTGCTGATACAGTCGTCCCGCAAATTCATCTGTCATCCCTGAGATATAATCTGCCAATATTCTGTGACTGTTTAAGCCTTGCTTCTCGCTATCGCGCCAGCGCTCTTGGGTATTGAGCGGCAGTAAACGCTCGGGATCCGAGGCGAAGGCTTCAAATAAGCCCATTACGATTTGTTGCCCTTTATATTCGAGCATTTGGATCTCGGGTTTACGGATAACGTATTTATAAACTAGCTGTTTAAGTACATTGAGTGCAATGGCAAACTCGGGCTCTAGGGTCGCGTTAAAGCGCAGTAAGGGCTCTTGGAAAGCCTCATCTTCGGTAATGATGATGGCGGTAACAAAACCATTTACTAAGGTGCCTATGGCATCTTTGCGTAGGTGATGTTCATGGGAAAACAGCTTGATACCAATATCGGCAAGCTCTTGTCTTATCCAAGCATCGCCACTTTGAGTCAATGTGGATGCAACATCCTGTTGCCACTGGGATGCAGTGACTATGCCCATCACTATCGCATCTTCGAGATCGTGCACCGCATAGGCGATATCATCGGCCAGTTCCATTATTGAACAGTCGAAGGATTTAAATTGGGTGCGTAAATGTGGATAGTGGTGCAGGGCGGGATGTATTCCTTGCTGGGTCGAAGTGAAACGGCTGCGATCCTGCTCAGACAAAGGCTCAAGTACCCATGCGAAGATGTCGTTATCGTCATCGAAAACACCTTTAACGGGTGGCCATTGTGACGGCTTTAACTGCCTGTGGTTGGTAATTTCATTATATTTGCCGGCGATAAACAGCTGTGAGCGCGGTGAGGGGTACTTCAAAATGCCAAGCATAGTGCGTCGGCACAGATTCATCCCAAAATCTAAGGTATAGGGCTCAAGTTTCGATAAAATTCGAAAGGTTTGACCATTACCCTCAAAGCCGCCGTGGTCGCGCATCATGTAATTTAATGCCACTTCGCCGCCGTGGCCGAAGGGAGGATGACCAATATCGTGGGCCAAACACAGGGACTCTAATAAACTCATAGAGCAAAGCAGCTGTTTATGCTGTGGATATTTACGCCTCAGTTGGGCAGCTATGCCGGTGCCAATTTGCGAGACTTCGAGTGAGTGGGTTAATCGGGTACGATAAAAATCATTCATGCCAACGCCCAATACTTGGGTCTTGGCCTGTAGTCGACGAAAGGCAGCTGAGTGAAGAATACGCGCCCTGTCTCTTTGGTAGGGACTACGGTGATCGTTACGCCTTTGTTTATCTTCACCATGGCGGCGTTCTTGCCAAACACTTGAAGTCATATGCATTCCTAGCGAGAGTGGAAAATTAAAGCATCTTGTTAATTTCGTCTAAATTCAAGGTGAAACTGGGAACAAAACAATCGATAAAGAATTTTACTGCAGGATCCGGATTGGCCTCAAGCATAGCTTCTAGGCGCTTACGGGCAGTATTGAATTCGGTATTTCCCGCGCGGTTTTCTTCCAAACATTTAAGGTATGCACACAGAGTATCGGCTGATTTTACAATCGCTTTGTAAATTGGATCCGTGTAATCACTGATAAATAAACTGCGATAATCCTCTTTAAATTCCTCTGGTACCATATCCAACATGCGCTGCTCGGCAATCGCTTCAATTTTTTTATACTCTGCTTCGATTTCTTTATTGAAGTATTTCACCGGCGTGGGTAGATCACCGGTTAAGATCTCACTCGCATCATGGAAAATAGCAAGGCTGGTCGCTTGATGGGGATCGAGCATCGTGCCGAATTTCTTATTACTAATGATCACCAGTGCATGGGCCACCATAGCCACCTGCAGTGAGTGTTCTTGAACATTTTCGGTGCGGACGTTGTACATCAAAGGCCAGCGTTGGATCAGCTTCATTCGGGCGAGGTGAGCAAATAAGTGACTCATGGTTTTCCTTCTAATGAGTGAATTTGGAAGGCGACAAGCTGCAATTGAAGATGTGACTCGAATGAATGGGCAGTGTTGACGCTAATGAAGTGCTAGATTATCACAGCCTTGGATGACACGTGAGCTTGGGTGTGCGGGATTTACTGAAATAGCTAAAAATAAAGCGATCACTTGGATCGCTCTATGACTTCAACAACCCACAATACTACTGTCGATAGTTTTCGAGAAAAGCACCAAACTCGGTGAGCGCTTTTTTAAGATCTTCCTTATAAGGTAAAAAAACCACTCGCAGGTGATCGGGTTCTGGCCAGTTAAAGGCCGTACCTTGGACGAGTAGGATTTTCTTCTCTCTGAGTAAATCGAGTACTAAACGCTCGTCATCCCGCAGATTAAATTTTTTCATATCCAGTTTAGGGAAGGCATACAGTGCACCCTTAGGTTTTTTCACGCTCACACCAGGGATTTGGTTTAGCAATTCGTAGCAGGCATCCCTTTGTACCGTGAGTCGGCCATTAGGCAAAATTAGCTCGTTAATGCTTTGGTAACCGCCAAGCGCTGTTTGAATCGCATGTTGATTGGGTACGTTAGCGCACAGGCGCATAGAGGAAAGCATCTCTAAGCCTTCGATGTAGCTCTTAGCTGCTTTAAGGTTGCCAGAGAGCATCATCCAGCCAACACGAAAGCCCGCAGCGCGATATGCCTTTGATAGTCCATTAAAAGTGACTGTCAAAATATCATCCGATAAGCTTGCTGCCGGAATATGTTTAGCTTCATCGTATAAAATTTTGTCATAGATCTCATCGGCAAACAGGATCAAGCAGTGCTCGCGGCAAAGTTCAACAACCTGTAGCAGTAACTCACGACTGTACACTGCGCCCGTAGGATTGTTTGGATTAATAAGGACAATACCGCGAGTACGCGATGAGATTTTGCTTTTAATGTCATTAAGATCGGGGAACCAGTCCGCTTCTTCATCGCAGCGATAATGCACTGCTTTACCGCCCGCGAGATTGGCCGCAGCAGTCCACAGTGGATAATCTGGTGAAGGAATTAAGATCTCATCATCGGTATTCAACAAGCCTTGCATCGCCATCATAATGAGCTCTGATACGCCATTACCGATATAGATGTCTTCGATATCGACTCCAAAAATCCCTTGGGCTTGATAATGCTGCACTATGGCCTTGCGGGCAGAGAATAATCCTTTTGACTCACAGTAGCCTTGGGCACTGGGTAAATTAAGGATCACATCGCGCACAATTTCCTCTGGTGCTTCAAAACCGAAGGGGGCTGGATTGCCTATATTGAGTTTGAGGATCCTGTGTCCCTCATCTTCTAAACGTCTGGCTTCCTTGTGCACTGGGCCGCGGATGTCATAGCAAACGGTATCCAGTTTATTGGATTTGATGATAGGGCGCATTAATACCTCGAAACATGCAGTTAATTTTGGCTTAAGTTAGCGCACCATAACGAAATTTTGTGGGTTAAGGAAGGGGCTGTAGGCACTGATTACCACTTTTTTTAAAATTTATATCAGTTAAATATGCTTTAACAGTCAATTAATGAAATATGATCAAGTTATATGTTCTGATTATTGTTTCTATTTTAGATTATAAATCCGCTAATTTCGTAGTGAACGACTAAAGAGCTAACCTTTGTCAACTTAACGCAGCTGAGTGGGTAGCCGGGTAAGATGGTTTTAGGTTTAGGCCGTGTTCGTTGCTCGGAGGCATTTTTGAACTGAGGTACTTATTTTTATAAGCAAAATCTTAATTACTGATTTTATAGCGGGTATTTTTGGTAACTAGCAATAATGTGCGTTTTGTATTCAATATAATAATTAGGCAAATTAACTGAATGTTTATTAAGCATTACCTTCCCTGGGTTTAATTTATTTTTTGACACTAAAATCCTTTTTATTCATATGGTTGGTTAAATCCACAACTCAGATATGAAAATTATTTCACCCGAGAATAAATTTATTGTTGACTCAATATTCGATGGGCTTTATTTTCTGCGCGATGTTTTTGGCAAGGCACTTTAGATTGCACGCTTTTAGCGAGTTTATCTATAAGGTTAGTCATTATGAAGCAGCAGTTTTGGCGTTCTGTATCAAGGTGATTTCAGGCGCTGTTCTAAAACCTTTTGCCTTTTAGGCGACTTAAATTAGAGGACCTAAGTGCATGTCTGAACCGACAGCGTTAAGTCTTATTCCACCCTTGGTGGTATTGGTGTTGGCCATTTGGTTACGCCGTCCCATTTTGTCCCTGATCATCGGTGCAGTAAGTGGTTTGCTGCTACTCGACCCTAGTCAAGTGTTGAATAATTTTGCCAGTGCATCCCTTAAGGTCATGGGGGATGAAACTATTGGTTGGTTGATTTTGGTGTGCGGTTGTTTTGGTGCCTTAATTGCACTCTTAGTGCGTACTGGTGGTGCTTTAGCCTTTGGTCACAATGCGTTGAAATTTGCCAAAGGTCCTAAGTCATCACTTTTTATGACGTTTATTCTCGGTATCGTTATTTTTATCGATGATTATCTCAATGCGCTAACCGTGGGTGAAACCATGAAGCGCGTGACCGATAAGTTTAAAGTATCTCGAGAAATGCTCGCTTATGTTGTGGACTCTACCGCGGCACCAGTTTGTGTTTTAGTGCCTTTATCAACCTGGGCAGTATTTTTTGGTGGGTTACTGGTCGATAACGGTGTTGCTGCCGAAGGTCAGGGTATTGCAGTCTATATGCAAGCCATTCCTTATATGCTTTACGCTTGGCTAGCTGTGGCTATGGTGCTACTGGTGGTATTAGGCGTTGTACCTGCTATTGGCCCGATGAAAACGGCACAGCTACGCGCAGCACAGGGCGAACCCGCCCAAGCGCAAGTGGATTTCGACCAAGTGCAAACTTCGGATGAATATGCGGTTAAAGCCATCGAAGAAGAATTTAAGCATGCCAACAATCATGGCAAGCTGCATAATTTTTTAGTGCCGATTGGGTTGTTAGTTGCCTTTACCGTGTACTTTGACATCGATGTGTGGAAAGGTCTGCTGGCCACTTTGGTATTTACACTGCCTTATTATGCCGTACAACGTTTGATGCCATTATCCGAGATGATGGATCAAATGATTGATGGTTTTAAGAGCATGCTGCCTGCCATAGGTACTGTTATTGCGGCGTTTGTATTTAAGGATGTCTGTGATCAATTATTACTACCACAGTATGTGATTGAATCCTTAAGTCCATTTATGACGCCTAAGCTGTTGCCTGCGGTGGTTTTTCTCTCTATGGCGGTGCTTGCATTTGCAACGGGGTCAAGCTGGGGAATTTTTGCGGTGACCATTCCCATCGTAATGCCATTAGCACAATCGGTTGGGGCAGACATCCCATTAGTGATTGGTGCACTGTTGTCCGCATCTTCATTTGGTAGCCAAGCGTGTTTCTATTCTGACTCCACAGTACTTGCCGCACAGGGCTCTGGTTGTAACTTAGTAAGCCATGCAGTAACCCAGTTACCCTATGCGCTTATCGCTGCGGTACTCGCTTTTGTGGGCTTTATATTGATAGCCTAAACGACGGACAAGTTGGATTGTCGATATCAAAATAAAAACCAGCTTCGGCTGGTTTTTTACATCTTGCAAATTCAGATGTATAGGCAGATGACGAACTAGAAATGTTGTATATTGCTACAAGCTTACTCAGGTTGTATCCCTAATCTCTGTGCAAGTGAGTGATGTGAGCGGTGATCTACAACAATGAGCAAATGCATTATTTATTAAGGGAATAATAGGATCGAGAATGGATAAGAAAGCGAAAAAAATACTGTTTTCTACTTACTGGAAAAACGGCTGGATAGATTCAAAAGACAGAGTCATAAATCCTGAAGATTTTGAATATGCAAAGTCAAAGGGGCTTATGTTTGAGCCGTTTTCAATCTCCCACGACGAATGCATTTTATCGATTGTTAATTTTGTGGGAGACATTAGCAGAGAACAAATAGCAAAAGGTTTTTTAAGTAGCCTGACGTCTCGTAGATTGGATCTGAGATCTTCATTGTCTTCGTACTCAATTGCTAAACATATACCCGCACATCAATATACGCCGGTTATCTCTGGAACTTCATATAAAGAGGGGATAGCAACATCCCATTCTTACACTTGTAGTATTTGTAGGGATGTTCAATACGGGGTTGTGGGTGCAGAAACTTATGTTAACACTGATCTTAATGTTCTTAATTTTGAACGAATAAAATGGGGAGGTGTGCGTCATGGCAATATCCTTTATATACTCTTTGACTTAGAGCAATTCAACAATACGGATATTCCTGAGCCCACTTCTGATGATATTTTATGCTTTAAGGAAATCTTGAAAACAATTGAAAACTCAGAGCCAGAAGATTATCCAAGTACACTTGAAAAACGCTTAGCGACAGTTATTAAATCCAGCAAAACAGAAAGACAGATATTAATTGAAATTTTAGCCAGTATGGGGGTATTAAAGCCAAGTCATTATGATAGACCCAGAAGGGGCAAAAATGACTGGGTTTTTGCTGAGTATTGGCGAGGCGAGGATAAATACAGCCGTGAAGCCATAGGTGAATATTTTGGCAAGTATATACAGTTGTGAGCAAGGCAGTGACTATTATCCTTTGCTAGGAACTCATCAAATACGCATACTTTGGCTGCAATATTCAGCGTTCGAGTTTGATAGATTAAGCCGCTAATAGGATAAAACCAGCGTATAAAAAAGCCAGTGCAAGCACTGGCTGTTAACGTCTGGTAACGGGAAGGGCGATTAAACGCGCTTCTTGAATTCACCAGTACGAGTGTCGATTTCAATTTTATCGCCTACTTTCACGAAGTCAGCAACACTGACAGTGCCGCCGCCAGTGATAGTCGCTGGCTTCATCACTTTACCTGAAGTATCGCCACGAGCTGAAGGCTCAGTGTAGATCACTTCACGTACGATAGTGGTTGGCATTTCAACAGAGATAGCTTTGCCATCATAGAAAGTCACTTGGCAAGTTTCTTCCATACCGTCAACGATATAAGCCGCTGCATCACCTAAGTTTTCAGCTTCTACGTCGTATTGGTTGTATTCTGCATCCATAAATACAAACATAGGATCAGCAAAGTAAGAATAAGTACAATCCAGACGATCTAAGACGATGTCTTCTAACTTATCTTCACCTTTGAAAGTGGTTTCAGTACCAGAGTTAAGCAGTAAGTTCTTTAACTTTAACTTAACGATAGCAGCGTTACGGCCAGAACGAGTTGTTTCAGTTTTCTGTACAACCCATGGGCTGCCATCTAACATGATCACGTTACCAGGACGGATTTCATGAGCAGTTTTCATTACACTATTTCCTATATGTAGATTTTCTATTTTCAGCGCAGCATCTTAGCTTTTTTTAACGAATTGGACTAGCCGAGTTGCTAGATCTGCAGCATTTATTGCGTCAATCGGCCATTGTTTAGCATGTTGCAACAAGGGCAAATCAACTGGATTAAGGTTTTGCCAGTGAGTTTTCACGGCAGATTGCAATCCTTGGTTGAATGCTAGATTCAATTTAGTCCAAGTTTGTGCAATTTCAGGGGGCAGATTATCGCAGTAAAGTTGGATAAAAGCTTCTAATTTTACGAGATGGTAGTCATCTTCTTGCGGATAAATATGCCAAATAAAGGGTTTTGCAGCCCATTGTGCCCTAAGGAAACTATCTTCACCACGCACGATATTAACATCACAACTCCAGAGCAGACGATCAAACCCCTGCTGATCTGTCATCGGTAAAATATGCAGAGTTAAGTTGCCATGGTTAATCTGCTGTCCGGCAACGAGATTGTCGATGTCGCAGGGTAATAGATGTATTAAGCTATTTAAACTGCGGCCTTTGGGAATTAGGGCATGAATTTTTTGTTCTGATTGCTGCCATAACTCACAAAGCGCACTCAGCGCCTCGGTTTCATAGCTAAAGATGCTGACAACCGTATCCTGCGACTCAATGCCGGTAAGACCGAGTGTATTGAAAAGTTGCAATTTATTTGAGGGGTCGGCTTGCCAGGCATCACGCTCTGTAAACAAATTTTGCTCGCAGATAAGACCGCCCGTTTTTGCCGTAAAGCCAGGAAAGTAGAAAAACTTTTTCAACCTATCGGCTTGTAACGATGGCAAACCATGGCAACCTTCGACCCAATCTTCGGCACTTAAATATTCTAAATTCAACCAGATAGGTACAAGTTTAGGGTCTAATTGCTGTAGATGAAGCAACTGATTTTTAACTGTTGCGGGTAATTCACAGGCAAAGGCTTCTATGAGCACTTCTCCAGCCACAAACTCGATAACTAGAGGGGTTCTCCAATGAAGAATATTCACACCATTGAATGATTGAGATGCTAGCAGTGGATCGAGTGAAGGTAATATGTGCGAGAAGCTGTTGAGATCGTCGACCCATAAGTTAACGGGGATCTGATATTCATGCGCCAGTTGTTTGGCCAAACGCCAAGTTACGCCGATATCACCGTAGTTATCGACAACGGTACAAAATATATCCCAATGATTGGAGCAGGGCGTTTTGATCATGAGTTTGGTATTTCGTTATTCAGCAATGAAACTATCTAATTTTTATGCATAAAAATATATACATAAAAAAAGCGGCGTTAAGGCCGCTTTATTCAAATGGTTAGCAGAATTAATCTTCTAACTCGGCTAGGCACATTTCTTCGTAAATTTGCTTAACCCAAGCATCGACACGTTCTTCGGTCAGTTCTGGCTGACGATCTTCATCAATACCTAAACCGATAAAGTGATCGTCATCAACTTGTCCTTTGGATGCTTCAAAGTTGTAACCTGCAGTAGGCCAATGACCTATGATAATACCACCGCGGGCTTGTACTATATCACCCACCATGCCCATGGCATCAAGGAAATACTCGGCGTAGTCTTCTTGGTCACCACAACCAAAAATTGCAACAAGTTTGTCGGTAAAATCAATTTGCTCAAGCTCAGGGAAGAAATCATCCCAGTCACATTGTGCTTCGCCATAATACCAGGTCGGGATGCCGAACAGCAGCAGGTCATATTCTGCGATCTGTTCTTTGGTACTCTTGGCGATATCTTTCACCTCAACCATTTTCTTACCCAGTTTTTTCTGGATCATCTTGGCTACAGCTTCGGTGTTACCTGTGTCGCTACCGAAAAAAAGACCTACAGTTGCCATTGTCTACCCTTTAATGTCTAGTTCACTTATTAGGTTAATCTTGCTGGTACTCGTTCAGCATTCAAGCTGTTGCTGAAGAATTAATTCGATTAACTGGCTACGGCTGATGTTACTGGCCAATGCCTGCTCATTCAAGGCGTCATACAAATCTTGTGACACCTTTAACTCTATTCGCTTTAATCCATTGGCTTTATCGCGCTGGATCTGATTGCGCTTGTTGACCTTAAGCTGCTGGCTACGGGACAGAGGATTGCTACGTGGTCGGCCCCGGCGCTTCTCATTGGCAAAAAGGTCAATGGTGGTTCTGTCTGTTGCTTCTTTTGCCATGTTCTTGTTGTTTAACCGATCCCTGAGCCTTCCCAAGTAATCTGGATAATACCTTTTACAATAAACCCGGCACAGCCGAGAAATAACACTAACCAAACAATATATCGGCCAAATTTCGGCACATTGCCTTGTTTAAGCACATCGTGGATTGCCATGCCGATAAAGAAGAATATCGAGGCAAAAAACAAGTTCAGGCCGATGGTTTCTATTTGTTCCATATACTGAGATAACATACTTTCTTAGTCCTCTAGATACTTCTAAGGCCAAAAGAGGCGCGAATATATCACATCAAGATGGCCGCTGCTACCTGCTTTAGGCCGAGTTTGACCGTGATTTACATTGATTGTTTGTCAATAAATTCAGACACAATTCGATTAAAAATCGCGGGTTTTTGGGCATGTAACCAATGACCACATCCTTCGAGAGTTTTCGCCTGTGCCGCGGGGAATTGACTCATGATCGCACTTCTGTGCTCGCCAGTCACATAGTTCGAGTCGCCGCCGCGAATAAAGAGGCTTGGGCCTTGATAAACCTGAACAGGTTCAGTGGCTTGATTATACCAACCAATAATATTGGGATAACTCGCTTTTAAACCAGCCAAGTTCATCTTCCAGTAAAATCCTGTATCGGTACGCTGTAGGTTTTTCAACAAGAATTGCGCCGTCGCTTCGTCAATGCCACCCTCGATTAAGTGATTTAAGGCAAAGCGTCGGTCGGTATGACCTTCTAAGGGTAAGCTTTCTAAGGCTGCGAATACAGCATCGTGTCTTGGCTCATAAGCAACGGGTGCGATATCGGCAGCCACCATGCTGATAATTCGTTCAGGAAAGGCTAATGCCGTTGCCATGGCGATTTTTCCGCCCATAGAGTGACCGATGATGTGCGCGTGAGCGATGTCAAGGTTATCGAGCAAATCTATCATGGCATGGGCAAGGCGAGGGTAATCCATATGATCCCAATGTTCACTTAAACCATGGTTAGGCACATCAACACGAATAACTTGGTGCTTGCTTTCTAGCACTTGGCCTAAGCCCTTGAGATTATCTAAATTACCAAACAGGCCGTGGATAGCGAGTACCGCATGCCCTTGACCTGAGGAAACATAATTCATGGATTTTCCTGTGGGAGGTTTGCTTTTGTGACGCGGATTGTGCTCCTAATGCGACGGGGTTGACAAGTCTTGCGGTTGAGAGAGGGCTAACTTGGCTGCTTTTTCAGCGATTATTATGCTTCTGATAACTTGATGTGCAATTTTACACAATTTTAGATTAATGATGCTTTATCAGATTGATAGACATAGATACACTGAGTGCGATCCCAACGATCTCACTTTGGGATCGTCTGTGGTACATTTTTTCGGTTAAGCCTATCGAATAACAAAGGATAAAAGGTTATGAAATATATCGAAGTGGATGAAGAGCTCTATCGTCATATTGCCAGCAAAACAGAACGTATTGGTGAGAGCGCCTCTGACATTCTCCGTCGATTACTCGGCCTTTCCGTCGATAGGGTCGAACCAGCACTGCCACTTTCGATTAGTGAGCCAAGTTTAGATGCGGTTCAGCCTGAGACGCCATTTCATGCCTCCGCTCCTACACAAGCTGCGGCACAATCCCTGAATGACTTCAATCAATTAGTTGATGAGCATAAATTATCGCTACAAAAGGGTGCTGTGGGGCGTTTCTTATTTTTACTGGAAAGCTTGTATCAGTTAACCCCTAAGCAATTCGCACAGATTTTGCACATTCAAGGCCGCGATCGCTTGTATTTTGCCCGCTCGCGTGAAGAGTTGCTCGAAGCCAGTGCCTCCGCAAATCCAAAGGAAATTGGCTCGAGTGGATTTTGGGTGACTACTAACAACAATACCGCTAAAAAACGCGCGATTTTGTCTGAAGTATTAGTGCAGTTTGGTTGTGATGCTGAAATTGCTGCCAGTATTGCAGAGCGAGTGTAGGTGTTCAAAACGTAGCAAATGCTGCGTTAACTTTATTTTTTAACTGTAATTTTAGTAGGAGATCTACAGGTGGCAATACATCAACGGGCAGGACAAATCGCAAGTCAGATGGATCTGGTGAATATTCCAAAACTGATGAGCCATTATTACAGCATAAAACCCAATGTGGATTATGTGCAGCAACGAGTGACTTTTGGTACCTCAGGTCACCGAGGCTGCGCCTTTAATGCTAGCTTTAACCAAGATCATATCTGGGCGATCACCCAAGCTGTGGTGGATTACCGTCAATCGGTGAACATCAATGGACCTTTGATCCTTGGAATTGATACCCATGCGTTATCCTATGCTGCCTACTTATCGGCAATTGAAGTGTTGGCCGCGAATAAAGTCACTGTGCACATTCAGCAAAACGATGGATTCACGCCAACGCCAGTGGTTTCCCATGCGGTGATTTGTGCCAATCGTGAAGCTAATCTTAACGGCGCGGCACTTAGCGATGGTCTTATTATCACGCCCTCACACAACCCGCCACAGGATGGGGGCATCAAGTACAATCCTCCCCATGGCGGTCCGGCTGAAGGCAATATCACGGCTTGGATTGAATCGCGGGCAAATGACTATTTGCACCAGCAGTTAGTGGGTGTAAACAAATTAAGTTATGCGGAGGCGTTGGCTTCTGGCTATGTACATGCAATTGATTTTATCACGCCTTATGTTGCTGATTTAGAAAGCGTCGTTGATATGCAGGCGATAGCCAAGGCTAAATTACGTATTGGTGTTGATCCACTCGGTGGCTCGGGTATTTTCTACTGGTCACACATTGCCAAACATTACGGTGTGGATATCACCTTAGTGAACGATAAAGTTGACCCAAGCTTTAGTTTTATGCCGCTAGATAAAGACGGCAAAATCCGGATGGATTGCTCATCACCCTATGCGATGGCTGGATTACTGGCCCATAAAGAAAATTATGATTTATGCCTTGGTAACGATCCCGACTATGACCGTCACGGCATTGTCTGCCCAGGTACGGGTTTGATGGATCCTAACCATTATCTCGCAGTCGCCATCGATTATTTACTGACGCACAGACCGGATTGGAGCGATACCTTAGCCATAGGTAAAACCTTAGTGTCGAGTGCACTTATCGATAAGATCTGCGCTTTCCATGGCAAAAAGTTACTCGAAGTGCCTGTGGGCTTTAAGTGGTTTGTCGATGGTTTAGCCGAAGCGACCATTGCCTTTGGCGGGGAAGAGAGTGCTGGTGCGGCATTTTTACGCCGTGATGGCACCACTTGGTGCACGGATAAAGACGGTTTTATCCTAGGTTTACTCGCGGCTGAAATCCTTGCTGTAACGGGTAAAACCCCTGGTCAGCGTCACCAAGAGTTAGTAAAGCAATTTGGCCAAAGCTTCTATAAGCGTATCGATAGCCCAATCAGCCTTGAAAACAAAGCCAAGTTTGCTTTGCTAAATGCCGACACCTTAAACGCCACTGTGCTTGCGGGTGAGCCTATCGATAATGTACTCACCCATGCGCCGGGTAATAATGCTGCCATTGGTGGCATTAAAGTAACCACAGCCAATGGTTGGTTTGCCGCGCGCCCATCGGGCACTGAAGCGTTATTTAAGATCTACGGCGAGAGCTTTATCAGTGAGCAGCATTTGGCTGAGATTATCAAAGATGCGCAGGCATTAATTGATAAGGCGCTGAACGCTTAATGCAGCAGTAGGTTTAGCTAACGTCTCAAAATAAAAACGCACTCAGATTTGAGTGCGTTTTTGTTTGTGTCTAATTCAGCTGTGAGTAGTTGATCTAATACTGATTTGACCGTATTTAGTACTCGATATGACAACTCGGTAAGTTATTCTTATCAATATAGTTTTGATGATATTCCTCAGCCACATGGAACTGTTGCAGTGGTACAATCTCAGTGACGATGTGACGTAATCCCCAGCGGCCCGAACGGGCGAAAGCCAATTTTGATGCTTCTGCAATGGCTTTTTGCTCGCGGTCATGGAAAAAAATGGTACTACGATACTGAGTACCAATATCTCCGCCTTGCATGTTCAGACTGGTTGGATTGTGATTGTTCCAAAACACATCCAATAAATCCTCATAACTAACAATGGCGGGATCAAATTCCACTTGAACCACTTCAGCGTGGCCCGTTTTGCCCTTTTTCACTTCTTCGTAGGTCGTCGCCGCATTATTGCCACCCATGTATCCACATGTGGCATTTAATACGCCATTCACTTGCCTAAAAAAATACTCCACGCCCCAGAAACAGCCGGCACCGAAAGTTGCTAACGCCATAATCAATCCAATAGAAGTCTAGATGGCTAAGGATTGTATTAAACTGAGCGTTAAAAGCAAGTACGGCAGTAAAATTTTATACTGTTGTCACCGCGCGTGATGTTTAACCTATCGAAAGTGTAGCCATTATTTTTTACCGCAAAAACTACGTAGTTCAACCAGATGTCGGATATATCGGTGAAAAACTTGTGTTAGTATTGAAGCGCTTTTGAAGGTGAGTAGTAGTGATCAGGTGTTGTAGGGTTATTTACCGCTTGGCTCTTACCTTTAACACACCATTATAAGGAGAATTCTGTGTTACAAGCTCTGTTAGATTCAAAGGATTTTTTAGCGCTGACCCTAGCCAATCCTGAACAGTTCGGCGATGAGTTTAGCTTCAATTTAGGGGAACATACCCGAGTAGAAGTTTGGGATACTGGGGTGATCGTTTTTGAACCTGTCCAAGCTAAAGCTAAAGATATTATCCTTTCCTGTGGTGTCCATGGTAACGAAACTGCCCCGATAGAGCTCTGTAACACATTAATAACGCAGCTTTTAGAGCAAAAGCATATTGCCAAACAGCGTACTTTATTCCTTATTGGTAACCCATTAGCTATTAATAATGGCACGCGGATTATCGACGAGAATATGAATCGTCTGTTTAGTGGTGAACATTCAAATCCGCCGGGATTAGTCAATCCTGAACGATTACGCGCGAAAAAACTCGAAGTCTATGTGGACAGATTTTTTACCGCGGCTGCCGATGGACGTCAGCGCATTCATTATGATCTGCACACGGCGATGCGGGCCTCGAAGCATGAAAAGTTTGCTATCTATCCCTATCGCCCAGGGCGCGCCTTTAGCGGCGAGCAAATCATGTTTTTAGCCGCAAGTGGCATAGATACCGTATTGTTCCACCACGAACCGACCACGACCTTTAGCTATTTTTCCTCCGAACGCTACGGCGCCGATGCCTTTACCATTGAGCTTGGCAAAGTGTATCCCATGGGGCAAAACGACATGACGCGTTTTATCGCCACCCATGAAATGTTTATGCGCTTGATCACCGCTAAGCCGTTGGAGTTGGATGCATTTGATGCCAATAAGGTTAACTTGTATCAGGTCTGTCGAGTCATCAATAAACATTTCGATGATTTTGAATTTACCTTCGCTACCGATGTCGAAAACTTCAGATCTTTCCCAAAAGGCTTTGTCTTAGCGCGGGAAGGTGGGCAAGAAATTAAAGTGGAACAGGAATTTGAGTCTGTCGTGTTTCCCAATGCCAAAGTGCCTATTGGCAATCGCACTGTGATTTGCCTGATCCCTGCGGTGAATGCGGACGTGCATTAGGCTTGTAAAGCAATATATACATGTGAGTCAGGGATAACTTGTCGTTTGAGCTATACCAATGGTTGATAGGTAGTTTACGTTAACGTAATGTTCGTCGACATATTCGTATAAACAGACGCATCAAAACGCTTTGATGCGTAATGAGATAACAAGAGCACAATATGAGCAAAGCAACACTCAACACTGATACAGTGCACCGTGTCGGCTTCTTGGATAAGGCATCGCTACACATTCCTATCCTTCGAATTCTACAAGCCGACGGCACTACCTATGAAACCGCGGTTTTGCCTGCGATAGATGAAACCTTAGCCACTAAAATTTACGATACCTGTGTGTTCACTCGGGTGCTTGATGAACGTATGCTCGGCGCCCAGCGTCAAGGGCGCATCAGCTTCTACATGACCTGTACGGGTGAAGAAGCGGCGATTGTCGGCAGTGTGGCCGCACTCGATCAAGAAGACGTTATCCTTGCGCAATATCGCGAGCATGCGGCACTGCGTTATCGCGGCTTTACCACTGAACAGTTTATGAATCAGATGTTCAGTAACGAGAAAGATCTCGGTAAAGGTCGCCAAATGCCAATTCACTACGGCAGTGCGGCATTACACTATCAAACGATTTCTTCACCGTTAGCCACGCAAATCCCGCAGGCGACAGGTGTGGGTTACAGTTTAAAAATGCAAGGTAAGCGCAAGGTCGCCGTCTGCTATTTTGGCGAAGGCGCTGCATCGGAAGGGGATTTCCATGCCGGTCTAAATATGGCTGCGGTACTGAAATGCCCAGTGATTTTCTTCTGCCGTAACAATGGCTACGCCATTTCAACACCCACCGAAGAACAGTTTGCCGGTAACGGTATCGCCAGTCGCGGTGTCGGTTATGGCATGCACACTATTCGTGTTGATGGTAATGATATGTTGGCCGTGCTGGCTGCAACCCAGCAAGCTCGTGCCTATGCGATTGAGCATAATGCGCCTGTGCTGATTGAAGCCATGACTTATCGGCTTGGTGCACATTCATCATCAGACGATCCCTCTGGCTATCGCTCGAAAGATGAAGAAGCCAAGTGGCAGCAACACGACCCCGTTAAACGCTTTAAGTTATGGCTTATCAACAAAGGTTGGTTAGCCGAAGCAGATGACGTGAAACTGCATGAGAAATATCGTGAAGAAGTATTAGCAGCGGTAAAAGTGGCTGAAAAACTGCCAGTCCCTATGCTGGATGAAATTATTGAAGATGTGTACGACAAGCCGACGCCTGTGCTGAAAAAGCAACTCAGCGATCTTAAAGAACATATCAAAAAATATCCGCAAGCCTATCCAAAAAGTGCAGGGAGACTATAAGCCGTGGCAGAAATGAATATGTTACAGGCCGTCAATGAGGCCTTGTCGATTGCCATGCAAGCCGATGAACGCATGGTGGTTTTTGGTGAAGATGTGGGCCACTTTGGCGGGGTATTTCGCGCCACTTCCGGTCTTCAAGAAAAATTTGGTCGCGCTCGCTGCTTTAATACCCCGCTGACAGAGCAAGGTATTGCTGGTTTTGCCAATGGGTTAGCCTCAAATGGCATGACTGCCGTGGCTGAAATCCAATTCGCCGATTATATCTTTCCGGCGTTCGATCAAATCGTCAACGAGTCGGCTAAGTTCCGCTACCGCAGCGGTAATGAATTCGATGTCGGTGGTTTAGTGTTCCGTACGCCCTATGGCGGCGGCATCGCTGGCGGCCATTATCACTCGCAATCACCCGAAGCCTATTTTACCCAGACGCCAGGGTTGAAAGTGGTGGTGCCACGTAATCCACAGCAAGCGAAAGGCCTGCTGTTGGCGTCAATCCGTGACAAAAACCCGGTGATATTCTTCGAGCCTAAGCGTTTATATCGCGCATCGGTTGGCGAAGTGCCCGCGGGCGATTATGAAATCGAACTGGGCAAGGCTGAAGTGGTTCGCGAAGGTAAAGATATCACCTTAGTGGCGTGGGGCGCGCAAATGGAAATCCTTGAAAAAGCCGCCGACATGGCCGCTAAAGAAGGGATCTCCTGCGAAATTATCGATTTACGCACCTTGTCACCCTGGGATATAAATACAGTTGCCGATTCCGTCAAAAAGACGGGACGTTTGCTGGTCAATCATGAAGCGCCATTAACGGGTGGTTTTGCTGGTGAAATTGCCGCGACGATTCAGCAAGAATGTTTCTTGTACCTAGAGTCGCCCATCAGCCGCGTTTGTGGTTTAGATACTCCGTACCCACTCATTCATGAAAAAGAATATATGCCAGATGCGCTCAAAACCTTTGAAGCCATCAAAGCATCAGTGACCTTCTAGGAGTCCGGTATGATTAAAGATTTTATTTTGCCGGATATTGGCGAAGGTGTGGTGGAATGTGAGTTGGTTGAGTGGCTGGTCAAAGAAGGCGACACCGTCGTTGAAGATCAACCGATTGCCGATGTCATGACAGACAAAGCACTCGTGCAAATCCCAGCGCCTTTTGCGGGTGTGGTCACTAAGCTTTACTACGCTAAGGGCGATATTGCTAAAGTGCATGCGCCGCTTTATGCCGTACAAATTGAAGGTGCCGTTGAAATTATTGACGAAGAGTCTGTAGTGGCTAAACCTGCTGCAAAGATTGCTGAGCCTATTGCATCAGAGACCCTTGCGACGACAAACGCTAATACGTTATCTCATTCATCCGTTAGCATTGAAGAATTCTTACTACCTGATATCGGCGAAGGCATTGTTGAATGTGAGCTAGTCGAATGGTTAGTGAGCGAAGGTGATAGGGTTGAGGAAGATCAACCGATTGCCGACGTGATGACAGATAAAGCACTGGTGCAAATTCCTGCCATAAAAGCGGGTAAAATTGCCAAACTGCATTATCGCAAAGGTCAACTGGCTAAAGTGCATGCGCCTTTATATGCCATTGAAGTTGAACAGACGGCATCTGCAGCAACGACAAATACTGATACTGTGGCAAGTGCGGCACCCGCAGCGCAGGCAGTGAGTTCTGAACCCGCTCGCCAAGGCAAAGCCTTAGCCAGCCCCGCAGTTCGCCGTATGGCGCGGTCCTTAGATATCGATCTGAGCCGAGTTTCCGGCACAGGCAAACACGGCCGTGTTTACAAGGAAGATATCACTCGCTTCCAACAACAGGGTGCTAATAGTGTTATTTCTGCGGCCCCAAGTGCGACTCAGGTTCAAGCGACTCAAGCTCAAACATCTCTGGCTCAAGTCTCGACATCTGCTGCGACTCAACGCGCCGATACGGTTGAGCCTATTCGCGGCGTAAAAGCTGTGATGGCACGTATGATGGTGGAATCGGTATCGAGCATTCCGCACTTTACCTATTGCGAAGAGTTTGATTTAACAGACTTAGTCGCGCTGCGTGAAAGTATGAAGGCTAAGTATTCCACTGACGAAGTAAAGCTGACCATGATGCCTTTCTTCATGAAGTCTATGTCGCTGGCTATAGGTCAATTCCCTGTGATGAATAGCCAAGTGAATGCCGATTGTACTGAGCTGACCTACAAGGCGCGGCACAATATCGGCATGGCGGTAGATTCTAAAGTCGGTCTATTAGTGCCAAACATTAAAGATGTGCAGGACAAGAGCATTTTAGAAATTGCGGCAGAAATCACCCGTCTGACCCAAGCTGCCCGCAGTGGCCGCGTGGCGCCAGCGGATCTGAAAGACGGCACGATTTCTATTTCTAACATTGGCGCCTTAGGTGGCACAGTGGCAACGCCCATTATCAACAAACCTGAGGTGGCGATTGTGGCCTTAGGTAAGTTGCAAACCTTGCCGCGCTTTAACGCGAAAGGGGAAGTCGAAGCCCGCCAAATCATGCAAGTGAGCTGGTCTGGCGACCATAGAGTTATCGATGGTGGCACGATTGCCCGCTTCTGTAATTTGTGGAAACAGTATCTTGAGCAGCCGCAAGAGATGTTATTAGCGATGCGCTAAGGCGCTGGCACGAATAACTGACACTAAAAGGACGCTAAAAGCGTCCTTTTTTATCTGCATTGCACAAATGGGTTAATCTTTTGATCCCGATTACGTATAATTCCCGAACGTAGTTATCCTGATGGATGTGTTATGAGTCAGTTTGCCCCCAGCCCATTTGCTCCAACAATAGAAACCATTGATTACCCGTTTCCGCCTAAGCCAGTGCCTTTGTCCGATGCGCAAAAAGCCGATTACAAGGTGCGGATCACACAACTGCTCATTGAAAAAGATGCCGTTCTGGTTGCCCACTATTATACCGATCCTGAAATCCAAGCCCTTGCCGAAGAAACGGGCGGCTGCGTTTCAGATTCCTTAGAGATGGCGCGTTTTGGCCGTGATCACAGCGCAAAAACCTTAATCGTTGCTGGGGTCAAATTTATGGGCGAAACCGCCAAGATTTTAAGCCCAGAAAAAACCATTTTAATGCCGACCTTAGAAGCCACGTGTTCATTGGACTTAGGTTGCCCCATCGATAAGTTCAGTGCTTTTTGCGATGCGCACCCAGATCATACTGTGGTGGTTTACGCTAATACCTCTGCGGCAGTTAAAGCGCGCGCCGATTGGGTGGTGACCTCAAGTATTGCCCTTGAAATCGTTGAGCATCTAGACAGCGAAGGTAAAAAGATCATTTGGGGGCCGGATCGTCATTTAGGTAGCTATATTGCCAAACAGACGGGCGCCGACATGCTGATGTGGCAGGGCGATTGTATCGTTCACGATGAGTTTAAATCCAATGCACTGCGTGATTTAAAACGCGTTTACCCCGATGCGGCTATTTTAGTGCATCCTGAATCGCCCGCCAGTGTGGTGGCTATGGCCGATGCCGTTGGCTCTACCAGTCAACTTATTAAAGCGGCGCAGACTATGCCAAATGAGCGTTTTATTGTGGCGACCGATCGCGGCATTTTCTATAAGATGCAGCAGGCAGCACCAGGTAAAATCTTAATCGAAGCGCCAACGGGCGGAAATGGCGCAACCTGTAAGAGCTGCGCCCACTGTCCTTGGATGGCGATGAACGGTTTGCAGGCAATTGAAGCGTCACTTAGCGACAGCGATAAAACCACCCATGAGATTTTTGTGGATGAAGACTTAAGAGTTAAAGCGCTTATTCCGCTGACACGTATGCTGGATTTTGCCAAGACACTGAATATGAAAGTGAAGGGCAACGCTTAAGATTTCCCCTAGCGTGAAATAGGATCCTCGTCATTATGTATGACGGGGATTTTTTCTTTCAGTCATTAACTCTCGAATACAAGACAATAAAAAGCCTCGCTAATGCGAGGCTTGATTGAGTAATGCGTTATCTAGAAACTAGATTATTTCGCATTCAATTACTTGGCATTCATCAGTGCAACCGCGTTATCTAACATACGGTTACTAAAGCCCCACTCGTTATCATACCAAGACATCACTTTCACTAGACGGCCCTTCACACGGGTTTGAGTGGCGTCAAAGTTTGAAGAGAACGGATTGTGGTTAAAGTCGATAGACACTAATGGCTCTTTGTTTACCGCTAACACTTCGCTCAATGGCGCAACGCTGGCAGCACGTTCGATAATAGCATTCACTTCTTCGACCGTAGTATCGCGAGCCGCGATGAAAGATAAATCCACGAGTGATACGTTAACGGTTGGAACACGAACTGCTAAACCGTCGAATTTACCTTGTAATTCAGGAACAACTAAACCTACCGCAGCAGCTGCACCCGTTTTAGTTGGGATCATCGACAGTGCTGCAGCACGGGCACGACGTAAATCTGTATGATACACGTCAGATAAACGTTGATCGTTGGTGTAAGCGTGAATTGTGGTCATCAAACCTGACTCAATACCAATCTCGTCATTTAACGGCTTAGCGAAAGGCGCTAAACAGTTAGTAGTGCAAGAAGCATTTGAAATCACAGTCATATCTGACGTCAATACGTTGTTGTTCACACCGTAAACGACAGTAGCATCCACGTTTTTACCTGGGGCAGAAATAATGACTTTCTTTGCGCCAGCAGTTAAATGTGGTTGCACGGTTTCTTTTGAAGTGAAGATACCAGTACATTCAAAAACCACGTCAACTTGCAAGTCAGCCCAAGGCAGTTTTGATGGATCACGTTCTTGGAAGGTCAAGATCTTATCGCCATTGACGTAAATTGCTTCGGCATCATGGTCAACTTTCGCATTGAAGCGACCATGAACTGAATCGTATTTCGTCAGGTGAGCGTTAATTGAAGCGTCGCCTAGATCGTTAATGGCGACAATTTCGATTGGATAAGCTTTTTCGCTTTCGTACAAGGCGCGTAATACGTTTCTACCGATACGGCCATAACCATTTATTGCTACACGGATAGTCATCTCATATCCCTCTGGTGATTATAAAATTCAACTGGTAGTAAAATTACCAAACTGACAGCTATCGTCAAGCTAAATCGGCATTTTACCTAGGATTCGGTTAACAATTTAGGTGATTTTTTTACATCGCTCGCGGAATCATCATTTTTAGTACCATAATTGGATGAAAAATTACAAGATGGCAAACATTTTGCCGATCCCATTTTAGTGCTATTTTTCCGGCACTGGCTCCTCGGCCATGGTTTCTGTTGGCGAGGCTATCGACTCTGGTTCGAGCCACTTTCGCACAGAGCTTGTGGAGTAGTTGCCATTTTTTAATGCATCAATGAGCGTTTGAGCATATTTATCAAGTTTTGCTGCCAAAATTTTGTTGTTACCCAGCAAGGCGAGCATCTTATCCTCAGAATATTTCTGCTGTGTGAGAAGTAAATTTGCCTTAGTTAACATGTAAGTCTTATCAAACTGCTGTTCGTGGCGAAAAGCCGATGCTAGGCCCAATAACCAATCAGCATCAAAATCATCGTATTGAATTTCTGAGAACACTTTAAGATACAGCTGTTGCGCTTTAATGGCATTTCGATTGCTGTAGTAAGTAGCCACTTGTGCGAGTAAAAATGGATCGCTAACGTCACCGGCATTTTCTTGATCTAATAGTCGATGTAATGCTGCGGTATCCGCAAAGCGAGTCCATTGGTAGTAAGACATAAAAGGATCTTGCCGTTCACGTGTTTGTTCTTGAAGTAGATTTAAATTTTCGGTACTTAACCTAAAGGCTCTTGCCCTATCTGCGGTGCGACTAGTATGGATGATATGCTGTACACCTGCGGCCAGCTCAATACAACGGCTGTAGTCTTCAAGATAGGTGAGTTGTAAAAATAGCTGTTTGCCCGTGGGATTAGTCGTGTCTTTTAAATTGTAACGGTTCCGGATGAGCTGTGTTTTTTCAGCTAAACACCAACTATCCTTATGCAAATCGGCGCAAATTTCAGGATTATTTTTACAAATAATTGCAATATTTCGGCCATTATCGCAACCGAAAAGACCAAAAAAGCTCATCCCAAGCGTAAATGATGTAATTATTACTAGATTTCGACGCAAAACACCCTCCAAATGGCAAATTTTCTAATAAAATTACAGATTTATAGAAAATATCTTACTGGCAAGAAAGCACGCTTTTCATTACAATGGCGCCGACCAAAACAGGGTTTTTCCTAAAACCCACATAAGATTATTGGTCTTTTCGTCATGTTACTCAAACCTTTCAGTATATTTTATTGAAAAGTGAGATAAAGGATCTATAAATGAGCGCTGATAAACACCTACAAAGTTGGCAAGAACGTTTTGAAATGGCAGAGGCTATGCAGCCTTTGTTAGGTAAGCTGTACCGTAACCAAGGCGTTGAAGTTGTGGTCTATGGTAAGCCGTTACTCAATGCTTCTACTATTGAAATCATTAAAGCGCACCGTTTAGTTCGTCGTCATGTCGGTGAAAAATTACGTTTACGCGAGAGTTTTCCCTTCGTTCAAGCATTAAGCAAACTCGCCGTCAAACAATGCAAAGTGGATATTGGTAAATTAGCCGTTAATTACTGGCGTGATCATACTGATACCAATGAAATTGAAAGTTATATGGCAAAAGAGTTGGCTGATGCTATCGATCATGCCGATGATGTCGCACCGCGCGATGTCGTGCTCTATGGTTTTGGCCGTATCGGTCGCTTATTGGCACGCTTGCTGATTGAACGCACAGGCCGCAGCAATAAGTTAAGATTACGCGCTATTGTGCTGCGTGGCGGTAAGAAAGGTGATTTAGAGAAGCGTGCTAGTCTGCTGCGCCGTGACTCAGTCCATGGGCCATTCAATGGTTCAGTTGAAGTTGATGAAGAAAACAATGCGATCATCGCCAATGGCACCTATATCCAAGTGATTTATGCTAATTCACCCGATGAAGTGGATTACACTAAGTACGACATTAATGATGCATTAGTTGTCGATAATACCGGGATTTGGAAAGATGAAGCTGGCTTAGGTTTACACCTTAAGAGCCCTGGTGCGAGCAAAGTATTGTTAACTGCACCTGCGAAAGGTGCGATTAAAAATATTGTTTATGGTGTAAACGAAGGTGATATCACTGCAGATGATATTATCGTCTCTGCTGCGAGCTGTACTACAAACGCTATTACGCCTGTCCTGAAAGCCGTGAATGATAAATATGGTATCGAGAATGGTCATGTTGAGACAATTCACTCTTATACCAACGATCAAAATTTGATTGATAATTATCATACCGCTGACCGTCGTGGCCGTAGTGCTCCATTAAATATGGTGATCACTGAAACTGGCGCAGCGAAAGCCGTCGCCAAAGCGTTACCTGCGTTAGCAGGCAAGTTAACCGGTAACGCGATTCGAGTGCCAACGCCTAACGTCTCTATGGCTATTATCAGCATGAATTTGAATGCTGAAACCAATAAAGACGAGCTAAATGAATACTTAAAGGATATAGCGCTGCAGTCTCCACTGCAAAATCAAATCGATTACACCGATTCAACTGAAATTGTATCGAGCGATTTGGTAGGTTCACGTTATGCGGGTGTAGTTGACTCCCAAGCAACGATTGCAGAAGGTAAGCGTGCCATTCTATACGTATGGTATGACAACGAATTTGGCTATAGCTGCCAAGTCGTTGGTGTGATGCAGACTATGTTAGGTTTAACGACGCTGTCGTTACCTGCCTAACTGTTGTTTAAGTCAGTGCTCAATGCTTTGTCACCGATGATGTGCAAAGCAAGTGATGCGCAGAGATTAAGTGTAAGCGCCCGAATAGGGCGCTTTTGCTTTACACCCTGAATATCGTCCAACATTTAACATTTTATCCTTTGCCCACAATACAAAATTGAGTACTGAGACATCAACCGATCAGCTTATGGCTGAATATTGGGCAAACGATGTGGCTCTGCGCAGTATTTCAAAATTGTTGATTGACTCTGAGGTCTAAATCGGTAGAATGCCAATCCGCAGTCAGGGAAAGGGTGTTAAATTCAATCCTTGAAGCTTGCACTTTAAGTTTAAGAATGTAAATGCGACATTAGCTCAGTTGGTAGAGCGATACCTTGCCAAGGTATAGGTCATCGGTTCGAACCCGATATGTCGCTCCAAATTTTTTGATAATTTGGTATTTGGCGCGATGGCAGAATGGCTATGCTGCGGATTGCAAATCCGTCGATCTCGGTTCGACTCCGGGTCGCGCCTCCATAGAATAAAATATTGATGACATAACCACCGTCGTTAATATAAAGAGTTTTGCCCGAGTGGTGGAATCGGTAGACACAAGGGATTTAAAATCCCTCGCTGGTAACAGCGTGCCAGTTCAAGTCTGGCCTCGGGTACCATTATTCTGTATGAATAGCATCAAGCCTCAACGATAGTTGGGGCTTTTTTGCATCTTATGTTTGATGTGTTTGCTGCCAGCCTTGAATGGCACGCCTGCGTGCCATTTTTGATACAAGCTGCAGTCTGGCCTCGAGTACCATTAAGCATAGAGCCTCGACATAAGTCGGGGCTTTTTTGCATCTGATGTTCTTATGTTTGATGTGTTTGCTGCCAGCCTTGAATGGCAGGCCTGCGTGCCATTTTTGATACAAGCTGCAGTCTGGCCTCGGGTACCATTAAGCATAGAGCCTCGACATAAGTCGGGGCTTTTTTGTATCTGATGTTTTCAATTTGACTAATAGCTTGGACTCATATCGATCATGCTCCTTGTGTCTGTTGAACAATAGGGACCGGCGTTGCAATATCGACTATCAATATGTCGTAATACATTGAAACTAAAAAAATATACTTTTATATAAATGTTACGTGCACTAGCAATAAATGTGTTTACGTGAAATAGTTTAAGCAGTGGTGAGGACGATTGAGACTTTACGCAGCATGAACAGGGAGAAGTGTATGGCGCCTGCAAAGCGATCTTGGTTTAACAAGCATGGGCAGAGACGATTTAAGATTGTCGTTTACAGCTTGTTATTTTTAGGTGTGCTCGTAAGCAATACTCTTAGGGCTACATCACCCCTTGATAGTCGCATCAATGTTAATTCCTTTCAGCAATATCCCTTCCTCGTAGAGCAAACCCTTTTATTAGATCTCGCGGGCGTAAACCCCTTATTTGGTGTTAATTATCAGACTTTATCACGGGCTAAAACTGAAATACTTCAACCCGATGAGATGGCTCGTATGCAGGGGCAGGTGACGGCGTATTGGCAGCATATGTCAGACTTATCGGGTTGTGATGCTGTAGTTGCAAACAACGCAAACGCCGATCCGATTAGTGATATCCATTATCAGGCAGTGCTTAAGAAGATCAGCCAACTTATACAACTTGAAACCCAATTTTCTTGGGAAACCTTAGTTCTAGAAGAGAAACTCACCCTTGGACAAACTCATCCCACTGTGAACACTATTGCCAAACGTCTTTGGTTATTAGGGGATATGCCAATAGAACCTAATGTTGAACAAACCTATACCGATGAGTTGATGCTTGGTATTAAGCGTTTTCAACTTCGCCATGGTTTACAAACCGATGGGGTGATTGGTAAACAAACCTTGTATTGGTTAAATCAGTCACCCAGTCAACGTGCTGTATTACTAGCGAAAAATGAATTAAGGCAGAGAGTGTTTAGCCGAAAATTAACACCCAGTTACCTTTTAATTAATGTGCCAGCTTTTGAGATGAAACTCGTCGAGCAGGGGCAAACTGTTTTAACCTCTAAGGTCATTGTGGGTAAGTCCTCAAGGCAAACACCGATACTGGATAGTCAAATATCCAGTATTGTCCTTAATCCCAGTTGGCGTGTACCTAGCAGTATTTTACGGCGGGATATTTTGCCTCATATTCGTAAAGACGGTTATTATCTACAGGACCGTGAATTTGATGTTTATGACTATAATGGCCAATTAATCTTACATACACCCGAAGAATGGCAAGAGCTTGCATCTTCCCGTTTTCCTTACCAATTAGTGCAGCGCCCAGGTCCTAGAAATGCATTAGGTAAGTATAAGTTTCATTTTGATAATAGTTTTAGCGTCTATTTACATGGCACTTCTGAGCCAGCTCTTTTTAAAAGAGAGAATAGGGCATTGTCATCGGGCTGTATTCGTATTGAAAAGGTCAATGAGCTAGCACAGTGGTTTAAACGTAATCTTGTTAAAGATAAAGGCTTATGGGATAGACTCGCCCCAAATGTGACATATCCACAGTGGTTTGCACTGACTGAAAAATTACCCGTACATCTCGTTTATTGGACTGCATGGCTTGATGATCAAGGGCAAGCCCATTATCGTAATGATGTCTACCATCTGGAGACTGAGTTTACAAACGCTGTTGCAAGCCCAATTTTTAACACTCCTTAACAGTTTGAACTTTTTAATTATTTGTAAATCTGAGTGTTGAGATCGAGTTTGATACTTGATCCCAGTGCTAATTCAGTATAATTTGCCTCTTTAATGTGCAAAAATCGAACAAATGGTGATGATGTGACTTTGACTTGTCCTGCCCGTAGGCAGTTGTTGTTAGGCCTAGGTGGCGTGGCATTATGTTCATTACTCCCTTCCAAAGCGGTTGCGAGTCGTTCGACCAAAGGGATCCGCGAGTTAAGTCTCTATAATCGGCACACGGGTGAGCGTAACGACGGTAGTTATTGGGTCGATGGGCATTACCAAAGTGAGGTTTTAGCCGATTTTAGCCAGTTATTGCGGGATCATCGCCAAAATATTGCGGCGCCAATGGATAAACGTTTATTTGATTTGCTTTACTCATTGAAAACTACCCTAAGTGTAGATGATGAAATCCACGTGATTTCAGGCTACCGATCACCCAAGACCAACGGTATGCTCGCAAGTAAAAGTGGTGGGGTGGCTAAGAAAAGTTATCATATGCAGGGAATGGCGATGGATATTGCCATCCCTAGTGTGAATTTGAAAACCTTAAGAGATGCGGCACTTTCATTAAAATTAGGTGGTGTGGGTTACTATCCTAAGTCTGGTTTTGTGCACGTTGATTGTGGTCCAGTGAGACGCTGGTAGTCTGGCTAATTTGTTGGAGGATCTGCTCGTAAAACGCGTATTCCAAGGATTGTGATTCGCACAGATAATACCTTAGAAGTGGCATAAATTCTTGACCCAGCTTATTCATTTCTCGATGTTGTTGCCAGTCACTGATCAGTTGGCTTAAACGCTGCGAAAATTGAAACTGTCGTTGCCTTTGGCATTCGACTTCGGTTGATACACCTGTTTGCATCAATTGAATTAAACTACGGTTTTTTTGTTGAGTGCAGGCTAATAGTTCTAGCAGTTTTAATTCGAGTGTATTTTGCTGGTAAGGAACGGTTTCGATAAGAGACACGAGTTCACGGGCTAATTGGCATGAAAGTCGATTTTCTTGTTGCAATAAATACAGCGCGTGACGCATGTTAGAACACATCAGTTATCAAAATTTGCCCGAGCTTATCAGGCTTGATCCGAAGCAAACGTGATCTAGATCTCGTGTTTTTCGTTTGAGATCAAGGCCTTTTCCCCCTCGTAACAGCCAAGATACAAGTTTCCCAATTCAGCAAATTATCTTTGTTATTTACAACCATGCTTTATATCTTTGCATACTGTTTGAGTTATGCCGTTCTTGTAGATGCTGGGCTACTGTGTTAGTATTCGCGCGCTTTATATGAGCCATCATTGGTCGAAAATGATGGCAACTTTTACTCTAATATTTAAGTGAGAAACACATGTCTTACACTATTCAAGCACAAACCCGCACTGAAATAGGGAAAGGTTCGAGCCGCCGCCTACGCCATGCTGGTAAAGTTCCTGCTGTTATTTATGGCCAAGGCAAAGAGCCAGTTTCTATTGTTTTTGAGCACAAAGACATCATTAACGTTCAAGCTAACGAAGACTTTTACACTTCTGTAGTTACTATCGTTTTAGATGGTAAAGAAGTTGGTGTTCGTGCACAAGCTATGCAACGCCACGTGTTCAAGCCTATTATCGAACATGTTGACTTCGTTTACGCTTAATTGTCGTAACTGAAGCAAAAAGCGCCTTTATGGCGCTTTTTTTGTGGCTGTTTTTTGAGGTTTCATGGTGTATGCAAGCCGTCCATATCATTAATATAGACGGCGGCTAGCTACTACATGATGGTTATTTCTGGCATAGCATTCAAAACATACCCAATACCATAATGCTATTTAATATTAAAGTTGTAATAGATATCAAGGGATTGCCCTAGGGTGCCTGATACGGTTTCAAGGTACAGTTGTGATAACAGATAATATCTCACTGTCATTTCATAGCCAGGATTAAAAACGCCTACGCCATATTTCACCATTAGGTTTTTACCAATATAACCACTTATAGCCACTCGTCCCTCATCATTGGTATCGAGTTGGACGTTTGAAAAACCAAATTCTTCAATAAGTCCTGTGGCAGTATTACCGATACTATTGATTGCTCCACCACCGACCTGTGAACTTAACCCTAAGGCGGCTCCCATCATTAAGGAGTTATTCTGTTCGTTATCGGTGCTGTTGAAACCAGTGCCTTTAATAATGTAGGACAGGATCTCAGCTTGCTCTTTTGCTGGATTGGAAAAGAGGGTCACTACTGGTCGAGCGGGCGTTCCTGTTACGCGAACTCCCGCAACTAAATCCTCACTCTTAATTTCTCGAATAGCCTCAATATTCAGATTAGGTACAGAGGCAGGGCCGACGAACTGTACTTCTCCTGTGCGGATACTAAGGGTTTGTCCCATAAATTTATAACTTCCTTGTCGTACTTTTATATCACCAAATAGGAGCGGGGGACGGAACGCTTGTTGCTGCAGTTTAAGTGTTCCCTGCAGCTTGCCTTTAAGTCCCATACCATCGACTCTAAGATCATTTCCTACGTTGATATTAAGATCTGCGACAATGGCGTAGGGACTGCTTTTAGGTTGAGCCGCTGCAATAGAGTCATTGAAAACCACGTCCTCGGATAGTGCAACACCGCCTTCGGCAAGCTGTATTATCTTAATATTACCCGAAGGAATGTTGACTATGCCTTTGACCTCTAGCTGTTCACTGCTAAAACTTAAGCTGAGATCGGGGGATATGTCGAGAATGGCTAGCGGTGGCTGGATCACGGCGAGTTTATCACCTTGGATAGCCAGTTCTCCGCTAAATTGTCCCTGTGGCCAACGTAGATTGCCTGAAACCCGACCTAACCCATTACCCATCATCCAGCGGCCTTTTAGCTCAGCCTGCTGTCCACCAAGATCCATCGACATATCGATTTTATCGATTAAGGTTGGGTTTGCAGTAAGGGCAAGAGCACCTTGAGTGAGTGTGATATTCCCCGATACTTCTGGATCCTGAAGTGTGCCTGCAAAGTTTAATTTGCTGGTGAGTAGGCCTTCGATAGTATTTAACTGAGGAAAAAATTCACCTAATGGCTGTAGATTGAGCTGTTTAATATTGGCATAACCAGAAAGGATGCGATCCGGTGTCACATTCACGATAACTTCACTGTGCCAGCTGGCAACGCCCTCAGATTCAAAATTCACAGAGGAGATAAGGCGTTTTGCATCTAGGGTGGTATTTAGAGTTAGTAGTTGATAGTTAAGGGTGACTTCGCGGTTTTTGGCTCGTTTGAGCAGAATACTGCCCGGGGCAAAATTAAGGGTCAGATCGGCAATGGGCTTACGTCCTTTTGCCCAAGCGAAGTTGGCAAATAACGCTGCATTACCATCCCAGTTCACATTGCCGGGTAATATGGGCGCGAGTAATTTCCCCGGGTTACCTGAGTAACTGAGTTGGGCATCTCCGGTTTCTCCAAGCACTGTTTGATTATTTAGGCATAGCCGGCTATTGGGATTGACGAGACAGAAGGGCGTGATATTACCTTGGCTTTTGTTTTGATCCCAGCCAATACTCACGTCCTTATCCAATTGCCATAGTCCGAGCGGTGTTACAAGATTGAGTCGATTAATTTGGGCTTGTAGATGTGATTTCTTCTTGTCAAACTGGCTGGCTACACTGAGATCTAACCCCAGATCGCCGCTGACATTTAGGGTTAACTTTTGAGTGTTGATATCCCCTTTACTACCAAGGGTAATAGTGTCGAGTACTTGCCCGCCTAAGTGTAGTGCCTTGGATTTAAGTGACAGCGCAAATTCATGTTGCTCTAACGGTTTGTAGTAAGCTTTAAGGGTTGATTCCCGTAATTTGATATTTTGATAGAGAAGATCAACCAATTGCGCAGTGACTTCTAATTGTGGGTGTTTAGCATCACCAGTCACATTAATATTGGCCTGTAATTGGCCGCTGGCTTTAGGTAACCAAAGGCCAAAATCGGGTACTTGTAATTCACCCTGTAAATCCCAGTTAGCATTGGCTTCCCCCTTAAGGGCTAAGGTTGCGCCGAGCACGTTAGCATTAAGTCCCTTGGAACTGACATAAAATGCATCATTTACACTGATATCACCTGTGATATCAAATGGATATCCCTGCAACGTACCTTCTAGTGTCGTCTCTGTTAGTGCGACTTGCCAACGGTTATTATCGAGTTTGCCAATGGTGTGCAGTTTTCCACTTATCAGGCTATTTGGCAAATTGGAGGCATCGGCAGACTCTGTTTGTGGCAGGGATATTTCCTGTAGTTTTATGGCATCAAGCTGTACTTTGGCCTTCCAACTGATTGCTTGTTGATAATCGAGTTCACCCTGTAGTTCTACAGAGCCAATATCACCCTTGGCGTTGAGTCTATCAATGGTGAGTTTTGAATCCTGATGATGAAGTAGGGTCTCTATGGCGAGCATTTTATTAAAAGGAGTGACTAGCTGTCCTTGTACCTTAGCATCCTGTTTATTAAGGCTACCTTGGGTGTCTATGCTCAGGTTGCTGACAAAATATTCAGCAGTCTTTAGCGGCCACTGTAGCCTTGCCTGTTCCAGTTTGGCTTTATAGGGCAGTGTTGGATCCTTGAGCGTGATCTGCCCATCGAGGATAAAGTCCGCATCTCCCTTTGCATGTGCATTAATGCGCAGTTGGCCTAGGCTGTCACTGAGTTTTAAGACCAGCTCCTGCCGAGTAAGCTCAGGTAACTCTGCGAGTTGGTGAAGTGTGACATTAATATCAAGGGAAAGTGGATAATCATTCTCGAGGTTGAGTGTCCCAGAGACTTCGGCTTTACCATCGGTATGTTCAATCAGTAAATGCGCTAAGGTCAATTGATATTGTTGGAAGCTGCCCTGTAGCTCTGCATGACTAAAGATATCTTTGCGTGCACCAATTTCAAGGGTGGTGTTTTCCAAGTTCAGCTGTTCTACCATCACAGGGAAAGGCATAAACACTTGGGGTAATTGGGCTAGCGGCCAATCTACTGAATCTATTGATGGGTTTAGTGGAGCGTTTGATGTTGTTGATGTGCTGTTTGTATTAGAAATGGCATCATTTACTCGCACCGCCGTGGTGACATCCTTTGGATTAGGCGGGCTATTCACTTTAGTCGTATTGGTTGTTGTTTTTGTCGCAGTATTAGAACCGTCATCAAGGGGGATTAATATTGACAGTCCTTCGCTGTTGAGCTGTTTTATTGTGAGTCCTTCAGTAAGCCAAGTGGCTGTTGTCTCAATACTATTAGCCGTAAAGTGCATTTCATCCACTTGCACTTTCACCGCCATAAGCTGAGCGGTATCGAGGATTATTCCAAAGGGAAGGGTCAGTTGTGACTCGGTATCATCGATGGTTTCTATGTCTGAAGCTGCTGCAGGATTTGATGCAAGCTGCTCCGAGTTAATTTGTACCTCAACCTTAGCCGCGGTAAGTGCACTTATACATAATTGCTTTTGCAATAAACAGGTGGGTTGCCAAGCAAGGTGCAATGCTTCAAGTTGTACTTTAATTCCATCCATTGACCAAACGGCGTGGGCTAAGTTGAGCTCTTTATTAAGTGCTCCGGAAGTGTACGTGAGTTCCAGATCGGGAACGAATTGATTGGCTAACCCTACACTGAGCCTCGATCCCATCTCAGTGCCTATTAACAGGGCAATAAGTACTAAAATCGTTAATGGCACATAAACAATAATGCGAGTAAAGAGCTTAAATGAACGCCAAATACGTTGAAATCCCGAAACAGGAGTAACAGATTGAGCGGATCCTGTTGATTCCATTGATACCGCATCAACTTGCTCGTTGGTTTTATCATTGACAGGACGACGGTTCATAGCTCTGTTCCCATAGTCAAATGGATCCGCCATGACCTTTCTATAGTGTCAGTTTCTTTCAAACCTATTCCTAAATCTAATTTAATGGGACCAATTGGGGATATCCAGTGAATACCACCCCCGACAGAGACTACAGGTTCAAATTGATTATTATCAAAGGCGTTACCCGCATCTATAAAGGTGCCGAGCCGCCAAGTGGGCGTGAGGTAATATTGGTACTCTACACTTCCGACCATTAAATAACGGCCACCGATAACTTCGCGATTCGTATTACCGTCAGTATCGATATAATCCAAATAAGGGCCGAGCTCTTGATACCCATAACCACGCACGGTTTGATCGCCCCCCGCAAAGTAACGGAGCGAGGGAGGAATAAAAGCCAGTTCATTTTCATTAGCTATGTTAGCGGCTAAATCGATACGAGCGACGATTCTGTGGTTATCGAAGAAGGTATCAATCCATTTAAATTTTGCTTGTAACCTTGCCAAGCGTGTCTCTGAGCCTAAATAGGGATCGGCGTAATCGAGACTATAAATTTGTCTAAAACCCGATTTAGGATCGAGGGAGTTATCACCCCGTGTTGTCTTGGAAAAGTTAATCCCAGCCAGATAAAAGCTCGGGAAATAGTCGGTATCCGATTGATTGTATTCTTCACGAATGGCATCAAGCGAATAACTCATTAACCATTGATTATCGAGCCTTTGCTGACGAAGTAACCCCAGCAAATATTTCGTCGATTCGAGTTGACCTGTATTGCGAAAATCCCGATTTTTTGGCTCATAAATTTGGGTGACGCCATATTTGTCCCGCAACAATCCTAAACGGATTTTAAGTTGATCATCCAAGGGATGCGTCAGTGGAATGGTATAGGAGGTTAAAAACTTAGGGCGATCGGGTGACCATTCCAAACTGGTTTCTTGGGAATGACCATACTTGTTGATTTGTGGTGTACGCCAAGTCAACCGTACCCTTGGATCAAAGGTTTCATCAGCACTCTGACCAATATCTCCCCCGAGGCCCACTTCAATTGAATGGCTTGCCTTAGGCGTTAACTCAACCTTGACGGGGATCTGGTTATCTTCGACTAAATCAATCTGTGGGATAACTTTGATATTGGCGAAATAGCCAGTGTCCAGTAGTTGGCGGTTGAGGGAACTGACACGGCGAGTCGAATAGGCCGCATTTTCTTTAAAGGGGATCAGTTTAGTTAAAATATCCGGTTCTAAAGTATGACCATCAAAACTCACTTGGCCAAAGTGATAGCGCTGGCCAGAATCAAAATGCAGGCTGATTTGGGCGGTATTTAAATCCCGATTGATCTGAATTCGTGATTGCGTGAACTCGCCATCGAAATAACCACGGGCGAGAGCAAGGGCGACAAGTTGGGATTTTAATTCAGAGTAATGACCATGATTTAAGGTATCTCCTGGTTTGATACTGACTCGAGATAACCATTGCTCGAAGGCTCTATCATTTAGCATTTCCCCCGAAAAATTGATATCGACCCACTGAACTTTAGTCGGTTCTCCTGCTGACACAGCCAGCTTCAACTCCCATGGGCCTTTTTCGTTTTCGATTAGTTTTTCTTCGACTTCGCCATGGTAATACCCCATGGACTCTAAAGCTGTACTGACATTTTCCTCGACATTAAACAAAAAGGCTCGGCGTTGAACTTCTGAGTCGGGCAGAGTACCTAAATGTGCCACAATGTTACGCTGCAGCGATTCATCAACCCCAGATACAGATAACTTCAAAAAATTGTCGGCAGTCGCTACTGATGTGACTAGACTCAGACCAACAATCAAATTAAGACGAAAAGATAATGATGTGATTTGAAAGAATAGCTGCACTTTATGCTCCATGTGATGTGCCTTTATTGTCGCCAGAATAAAAGCAACAGGCAAGGAGATGATTGAAATTAGTCATTGAAATGGTTACAAAGGAGGTTACTGTTTAAGGGGATGTAAAGAATGAAAATAAAATCAGCCACCTTTAGTTTAATTATCTCGAGTGTACTTTTTATGTCGTATAACACTAATGCCAATGATAAACCGTTCGCTATCGCTATCCATGGCGGTGCGGGCACGATTTCTAAGGCCAATTTGACTCCAGAGCAACGTCAAGCATATAAAGACAAGTTAAAGGAGGCTGTCGATAAAGGGTCTAAAGTGTTAGAGCAAGGCGGGGATAGCCTGCTTGCCGTACAAACGGCAATCAATGTGTTAGAAAATAGTCCCTTGTTTAACGCGGGTGTCGGTTCTGTTTATACCTTCGATGGCGGCCATGAACTAGACGCTTCTATTATGGATGGCAAAACCATGAATGCGGGCGCGGTTGCTGGTGTTCGTCATATCGCCAATCCTATTGATTTAGCGTTAGCCGTGATGAATAAGTCTGAACACGTCATGTTATCGGGGGCGGGGGCTGAGGAGTTTGCTCTCACCCAAGGTTTTACCTTAGTGCAAAATGGCTATTTTGATACGGATGAGCGTTATCAACAGTTACTCGATGCAAGACAAAAACTCCAAACAGCAGAGAAATCAGCGCAAATTGCAGGTATTGAGACGAAGGATCTCGATTATAAATTTGGCACCGTTGGCGCTGTGGCCTTAGATAAAAATGGCAATTTAGCCGCAGGCACATCGACGGGTGGCATGACGGCAAAACGGTTTGGCCGCATTGGTGACTCGCCCGTAATCGGTGCGGGCACCTATGCTGAAAATGGGGTATGCGCGGTTTCAGCAACTGGTCATGGTGAGTATTTTATTCGCTACCACGTCGCAGGTGACATTTGCGCGAAAGTAAAATATCAGCATAAGTCGATAATTCAAGCTGCTGATGAGGTGATTAATCAGCGTTTAATCACCGCCGGAGGGACGGGAGGGGTGATTGCTGTCGATCACAGAGGCAATATTGCAACGCCTTTTAATACTGAAGGAATGTACCGTGCAACTCGCAGTAATGGCGAACCTGCACAAGTGATGATTTGGCAAGATCAATAGTCAGATAATCGAGGCCATCTTAGTAAAAGTGAGTACAGCAAAATTGTACTCATTATGTTTGCGTACTTATTACTTTGTTTCAGGAAGTAATATTAAATTTTGATTTATAAATTTAACAATAACAACAATATTTCAACGAATGATATTGCTTAAGCCTTTAGTGTTGGATATGTTTGATGGCGAAGTTTATAGCATAGCTACATTGCTGATATTTAACTCTAAGTCAACATTTTACACAGAGGATAAAAATGGATTTTAATAAAATAATACTAGGGCTATCTGGCGTATGGTTGCTGGCAGCTTGTGGTGGTTCGGATTCTGCTGACACTGACACAAATGGTAGTGGTGGACAAACAGCCCCTCTAAGCACTGCGTATTATGGCATCTGGCAACTCTATGGTGACACATATGTCGGTATTTCCGAACACTCTATCACCACATATATCAATGATCCGGTCCTAGGCTGCACGGAAGTCAGTTTATTTAATATCGTCTCCAGCACAACTAACTCGGTAGTCTCTGAAGATGTAGTTAGTGGCGAGCGTAGTACATCTCGCTTTGCGATGAATGGAACCAATTTACTGGTTACGGAAGAAAATATGACACTTGAGTTTTCTCGTGGAGATTTTCCCGATATATCAAATGGCTGTACTAATGCTTCAGACATTAATCGGATGACTTTTTCGATAGAACTGGATTATCTGCCTCCTGTCGTTCGCATCAATCGCCACGTACAAGAAACGGGTAGAGTGGAATATCAATACGGTGTTCATTTTGATATAAACCGCAATAATAAAGTCGATCCTGGAGACGTAGCAGTACACCTGCATCACTTCAAATCAGCTAATAGTTATACCGAAGATACCCCGTTAACAAATCTCAAAGCGAATATTTGGAATTTTGTCCCGAGACAGCAGGCGCAGGGGTACGGTACTACAGCGTCGAGCAGTAGTGAGCATATGGTTCAGGTAATACAAAACGATTCTGTGCTGACGTTTAATGTTGATATGACTACACATCCACTGTTGGGATTTATTGATCAATCTACTCCGATTTTTATTTATAGTTACATTAGTTATCCGCAACCAGAAACGGCGATAGTTGATGGCTGGGTTGATGGCCCTTGGAACTGGTCATCTGAAACGCATGAAGATCGCTATCCAGATACGGGTTTTACCCAGCCCGATTTACATCCAAACATGCAAATGCTGGACGCTCCTAATGATTTGATCAAAGGGGAAGCGAAATGGACCGATATTAAAGCGGTTAGCTTTACGTTTACGCAGTAGGATATAAGAAATATGGGGGCAAGGCAGATGACTTAAACCTGTCCCCAAATTGATTAATAGTAACTCTTTATTCGGTGTAAAATTTGCCTGCGATTTGCCTGCGATTTGCCTGCGATTTGCCTGCGATTTGTACCATTAGTGCATGTTATATCAATTTACTGTAAATATTCACGGAGAGGATATGAACCCCTATTTTTATCGCTTAGCCACAGTTGCTCTATTGTCATTAACACTCGCCTCGAATAAGTCTGTCATAGCGGCCGACATGCCAAGTTCAGATAACCCCGTCGATACATTATTTGTAAGCGTCCGGGCAACTACACCTATCTTTTAAAATTCCATGGTAACAGGCTGTCTATATCCGGTGCTGGTTGGCACAGTTCATTAAGGCAAGCCATGATGTAATCAAATG
>NZ_JAKILG010000011.1 GCF_023283765.1 Shewanella profunda
ATCCAAAATTGGAATTTGACGCTATCACAGCTCTCAATCCATTTTGAGGGGCGCTTAGAAAACCATATCGATCTGTGAAATTAACCTGACACAGAATTATGAACAGCCTCGGTTGTTGGCCTACATTTTGTTTGGGATCCAAACACTGTCCTCTACGTAGAGGCTCGTAAAGATTACAGTGATTTTACGAGTGCCGATAGCGCACAAGAAGAGAGAATGTCACTTTCTGAAGATGATGGTATTGCAATCGGCATCCGTTATACGATGTAAAGAAAAAGCGGCTCGCACTTAGTATTATGTGAGTTGCATGTTAAACAAAATGCTAGTCCGTCGTGACTGGCATTTTTGTTTCGCTTAGTTGAATACACACCCGCAACACCTCCAAACTTATCTAGCTTTTTGCTCTAAATGATACTTAGTATTTGTAACAAATGTGTATCAAAATGTGTGAGCAGTTTACATCATCCATTTATATAGAAAACCCTCTGCAATGGACAAAAGTATCTAGCTATCGTTAATGGGTAAGTAAAATAACTTAAATATCAATATCTTATTATGTCTTTTGGTTGCGATATTTAAACCGCTACAATTAGATCAATAGCCAACTGCATCGTTCTTCATCAAACGTCGTAACTATCTTCTTTGTCTTATCAATACATTGTCTTATCAACACACTTTGCTTATCACTCATCATCACTCAGTTTTTAACAAGCCCTCGGCAGGATGTTTGTTGATTGTTTGTTTTATTTGTTACGAGTGGTGGAAGTGGAGGATAAAGTGTAACTATGCACAGTGATTTATCTATATTAATGAAATTTAATGGTTTTATCTGTTTATTCTGACGCCAGCATGCGGTTTACAATGTTAATTAAAAACATATTGATAGCCAATTTTTATCTTTAAAGTCTTTTAAAAGGTAGCTTAATTGAATCTGAAAGGTTTTATTTTTGCTTCACTTGTTGATTAAGTGTTTCAAATGTGATTTTATTGCCCTGAAGCGTGACCTTTGTAACTGAAACTAAACATGCTTAGTTATAAAGGTCTGCAAACACTACCTCGCGTCAAATGCAGAGGTGGAATAAATAAGAAGACTGATATGTCCAGGGAGATAGACAATGCTTAGAAGTAATTTATTAGCTAATTCAGTGCGATTAGCATTAGTTGGTGGCGCCGCGGCTGTAGCATTAACCGCACCAATGGCATTAGCAGCAGAAGATGGTGCAAAAGTTGAGCGTATTGAAGTTACAGGTTCTCGTATTAAACGTACCGATTTAGAAACTGCTAGCCCTATTTCTGTGTTCTCCTCAGAGGATATTGCCGCTTCTGGTGCAGTAACACTAGAAGACTTTGTACAAAATATTCCAGCGATAAACGGAGGGGCTGAAGGTTCTTCCGTAAATAATGGTAGCCGTGGCTATGCTACAGCTTCATTACGTGGATTGGGTTCGGGTCGTACATTGGTTTTAATTAATGGACGTAGATTTGCATCCGGTGATTTGAACTCAATTCCGACAGCATATGTTGAGCGAATTGAAGTTCTTCGTGATGGTGCATCAACCGTTTATGGTTCCGATGCAATTGCTGGTGTGATCAACTTTATTACGAAGAAAGATTTTGAGGGGGCTGAATTTAATGTTCAGTATGATGTTACTGGTGAAGGGGATGGTGACAAAACGTTACTGTCATTAACAACTGGAGCTTCATCTGAGCGTGGTAATGTAGTGTTATCACTTCAATACACAGATCGAAAAGCTATTGGGCAGGGGGATCGTGATTTCTCTGCATGTCCTATTTCAGAGAATGCTGACGGTAAATATTGTGGTGGTTCTGGCACTATTCCACAAGGACAGTTTTTTTATGCTGATGGAACGCCAAGTGCGGATGGTTATGTAAAAGATAAAACCACAGGTGAAGTTCGTTTGTTTGATCCCACAAAAGATGCTTATAACTTTGCTCCTGATAGTTATATGGTCACTCCACAGGAAGTATTCAGCATTAATGCGGCAGGTCGATACGAGATTACTGATACTTTATCAACATTTATTGAAGGGGGGTTCACTAACCGGCAGTCAGACCAATTAATGGCACCTGAAGGGACATTTTGGGGACCGCTAATGCCGACATCTAATCCATATAACATTACAGGTGAAGACATTTATGTAGTTCGTCGTTTGTCTGAAACTGGTGGACGTGGTTTCTCACAAGATTTCTCTGATTATCGTATGGTGTTTGGTTTTGAGGGAACTTTAGGAAACTATGATTGGGATTTATCGTATAACTTCGCCCGCTATATAGATACTCGTTTAGATTCTGGCCGTGTTAACCCTACTCGTGTTGATACAATGTTGGATCCCGATTTATGTGCGGCAGATTCCGATTGTCCTGGAGTTTGGAATATATTAGAGGAAAATACTCTTACAGATGAAATGTTAGCTTACATGTTAGTCCCTAACTCCCCAGTAGTTCGTGGTGAAACACGTCAGTTACAAGGTAACCTGTCTGGTGGTTTAGGATTTGAATTACCTGGTGGGGAAGTTATGTTTGCAACGGGCTTTGAGAAGCGTTGGGAAGAATATTCAAATACACCAGACGGTGCAGCTTCTATTGGTCAGATATATTCTGTTGCTGGTGAGCCGACAGCTGGACAATATTCAGTTGATGAACTTTATGCAGAATTGGACTTGCCAATTTTAGCCGATTTACCATTTGCCGAGTCACTACGTGTTACTGCTGCAGTTCGTTATTCGGATTTTGACTTCTTAAATGATAGTTCTACAAATACTAAATTTGGATTGGAGTGGGTTCCAATTGATGGCTTGTTGCTTCGTACAACAGTTGCTTCCGGTTTCCGTGCACCAGGTATTAGTGAGCTTTTTGCTCCTCAAAGTGAAACTAATCTGGCTTATACTGAACCTTGTAAGCAATATGCGACTGGTGCACAATCAGCGACAGTTAAGGCAAACTGCGCTGCTGAAGGCTTACCTGGTAACTTTACCCTTTCTTCAAACCAATCCAGTACAGTCGTCGGTGGTAATCCTGAGCTTAAACCCGAAGAGTCTGACAGTTTTACTGCAGGTTTTGTATATAGTCACGATATCGGTATAACGATGAGCGTTGATTATTTCAATATTGAGATCACCAATGGTATTGGAACTGCTGGTACTGATAACGTTATTAACAGCTGTTGGAATTCAGAGAACTTTTCTAGTCCATTATGTCAGTTCGTTCAAGGTCCTAGTTTAACTGGTGATGCACCACATGCAACTTCACCATATCGCTCTGCACTTGGTACTGTTGCTGGGGTTTTATTGACAAATGCTAACTTGTCTACATTTGAAACAGCAGGCTATGACTTCGATTTTACTTATAAAACTGATTTAATGAGTGGTAGTTTTGCAGCAACTTTGAATGGGACTTACCTTGAGAAGTATGATTACACTCCATTTGCTGGTGCAGATAAAGTTGAAGCTGCTGGTAAAGTTGCGGCGGATCAGTGGGAAACTACACTTGCCGTCTTCTCTAAATTACGCACAAACTTAAACTTAACTTATACAATGGATAACTGGTCAGTTGGTTGGCAAAGTCGCTATCAATCAGAAGGTGAAGACTTGTATGCGAGCGCAAGTAACTTAGATAATACTGCTGATTCTATATGGTATCACGATGTTCAAGGAACTTATTTTGTCTTTGAAAATACTGCACTAACAATTGGTGTGCGTAACTTATTTGATGAAGAGGCTCCATATATTACTAATAATCAAGACATGAACACTATTCCAGTATCATATGACACCGCAGGTCAGTATTGGTATGCGAAAATAAATGTAAAGTTTTAAGCTAATTTTTATTTTAGATGCCAGCCTTGTGAGCTGGCATTTTTATGTTTGTTAATTAAGCTGTAAGAGGTTTAAAATGTTGAATAAACAATTTGAACAAGGTTTGGCCTATTATAGGTGCAATAATTACTCACAAGCACTTCATTTGCTGCTGCCGTTGATTCAAGTTATTGATGATCGTGATGATCGTGATGATCGTGATGATCGTGATGATCGTGATGATCGTGATGTTTTGTATATTATCGCTCAGTCCTTTAGGCGTATTGGTGAGTACTCAAAAAGTGAGTGTTTTTTTAAAAAGTTAATTTCAAAGTATTCTCACCCAGCTTTTCACTGTGCTTACGCCGGTCTTCTAAATGATATTGGCAAAGTTGACAATGCTATTTCATACTTTAACAAAGCATTAAATATTGATTCTGAGTATTTTGATGCTCATTATAATAAAGCGTTGACGCTCATGAGTAATAATCGTTTTGAAGAAGCAATATTGAGCTTTAATTTTTCTAGGCTTATTTTTAGTGAACATACCGGAGCTATTATAGGTTTAGGGCAGAGTTACGTTGCTACTGGTAGAGTAACTGATGCAATAACTCTTTACGAGAAGTGTATAAATAAAGAAGAAAGTGCACTTGTAATGTATCAGTTGGGGAAATTGTATCTAAGTAGAGATGACTATGATAAAGCTGGGTATTTTCTGAAGCTATGTGCAGAGCGTTATCCTGAAAACCGAATATTCAATTTTGCATATATTGATTTTTTACAGTTGCAACCTAATACTGAAATTGCACTTCAATGCTATAGAAAGCTTCTCAAATATTACCCTCTAGACGTAGAGATTCATGAACGGCTTTTTAATATGCTGTGGAATTGCCATTCAAATAATATTTTTGTTGAGTATGAAGCCGCATATAAAAACAATCCGTTAGATGTTCTAACATTAGAGTATGCATATAAATTAATAAAAGTTGATAATTTAATCCTTGCAAAAAATGTTTTGGAACATTATACGTTTTATATGTTAAACGATAGAGCATTTGTCATGTTTGCACATGTATTACGTGAGTTGGGTGAGTTTGAACGTTCTTTAGTGGTGCTTGATAAACTGACTATAGATAAGCTAAATATAGATGCTATGTATGAACGTGTAATTACGTTACTATGTCTTAAAGACTATTCACAAGCGTTAGTTTGTGCTGGCTTGATGTACTCACAACCCCAACCTACACAAAGCTCTATAGCATTGTACGCAACTGTTTTACGTATATCTAATCGAGAAGAGTATAATGATATTTTTAATTATAAGGATTTTATAGGAGTGTTTGATTTGTTGAGTGAATTTAACCCTGACTTGCATGCTCAGTTAACCATCGACGTGTTCAATCTTCATTCTGATAATAAATACCCAATTAATCAATCATTAAGAGTTGGTTCTCAAACTAAAGGGGAACTATTTAACTTGGAAGTAAAAAGTATCTGTGATTTTAAAGAACGAGTGAGGTATGTCATTGAAAGGTTTATTAGTTCTATGCCAGATGTGTTATTTCAAAGGTTTTTTCGATCCAAACCTGTTTCAATTGATTTTAGTGGTTCTTGGTCCGTTAATCTTGGGGAGTTTGGGTTTCATTTAAATCATTATCATAATTCTGGAGTATTCAGTGCATGTTATTACTTGACTACAAGTGGTGTAACAAACGATGGAAATGGATGGTTGCAGTTTGGCCAACCCGAACTCAGTCGTTGGCTCAAGTTAGAACCAGAATTTGTAGTGAAACCTGAAGCTGGGAAGTTAGTTATATTTCCCTCTTACATGTGGCATGGAACTACACCTAAATCAAATGATGGAGAACGCATGACAATAGCATTTGATATTCTACCTAAATATGTACCAGAGCACCACATAGTTTAAAAACTAAGGAGCCATCACCATGCAAATATACAGGTTAGTAATGGTTGCGGTGCTGTTTAGATCGTATTCATTTAGCCTTACTCCGATGTATTAGATCCTGTGGCTTTTGCGATTAAAGATGGATCCAAGTAGGTGCTCTACTTTGCTTGGTGGTTGATTAGGTCAATTTCAAATTCTTTTTTACTGAACTTCCCATTGTTTGTGGGTGTCCATGGCTTATGTGTAACAAGTTGATTGTGCAAATGTAACTCAGCTTTCCTCTGTGCAGCCAGATAACCGCGGTCAACATTCAGTATCTTTAACTTCTGCACATTTCAGCAGCTTGGATTTCAACCATTCTGCTTTATGTTCCGGTTCATTGGCTGCCCGTACACTAGTGGCAAAAATAAGCTTTGTGTTGATATTTATTGCAATTATGCTGTTTAAAACCATTGATCGTGCGCGAACTGGACTTTCTGCCATGGCACATCGATAGCAATCCCACTGGCTGTGTTTTAGCTAAGTGTTGCTATACTGATTTTATTATATAAAGTTGTGTGAGGAGCTCACTTATGTCCCCGCATCTACTCGCAATTGAGCTGCAAGCAGTAGAACACCCCTATTGAACAGAAGATATTACTTATTTCCTTTTTACAGCAACAGCTTAATAGCTGCTCATGTATCAATATCCTTGAAAATATTTAACTGCCAAACCTCGATGTTCTCATAGTTATTACGAAAACATTAGGCGACATGGTAAGTTTTATGGCAACAGTGATATAGTTATCTCTCTTGCCATAAAACATTCATGTGTACTATTAATACACCATTTTATCGCCTGCGTTACCATTAATAAATGGCAGTTTTACTTTTCTTGTATGCTCGACAGTTTTTCGATTAGAAATAGTGCCAAATGCTGTGATATTTCAGTAAAAACAGCATTTAAGTGGCGACATCAATTTCTTACTTTGCCTAGGGTCTGTCGATCTTTGCTGTACAAATATTGCTCAGCAATACATCTGGAGCCACATTAACGTAAACGCCAGTGAAACCATACTGTGTAATTCCTCGCTAATTTATCATATCTTTCTGATATTGCTCGATAGTTTTTGACTCTTCCAAAGACATTCTCCACCAAATGCCGACATCGATATAAACACCAATCTACCGTCACTTGAGCTGTATTTTTATAGTGACTTTGGGATAACTGATTTCCCGCCTTTATTTACTATAAATTCACGAAAAGCATCACTGTCATAACCTTTATCTGCAATCACGGTATCAACCTGCTTCAGGTGCTAAATTAGGCTGGGAGCGTGTGCAGTATTGTGTTTCTGACCTTCTGATAATTCGAAATAAATAGATAATCCTCCGCTATCGACTGCTAAGTGAGCTTTGGTTGAATTATCGCCTTGACTTTTACCGATGCTCTCATTACTTGGTGTGGCTGCACTAGCACTGTGCTGATGAGCGCGCATTATCGAGCCATCGATAAAGACCCATTCCATGTCAGCAAGATTGGCTAACGCTTTGAATAAATAAGCCAGAATGCCTTTCTTTGACCATAAATGAAACCGCCTAAAGATAGTACTCCAATGACCAAACTCTTTGGGTCAATCTCGCCAAGGAATACCTGTTCTAAGACGGTAAAGAATACCTTCGAATGTTTACCTATGTTTAGGTTTGTCATAAACACGGCCTGTGCTTTTCATTAAATGAAATAGCTTTTCCCAGCGTGCATCGGTTAGCATAAATCTTGGCATGGTTTGAGGTTATGCTTACTTTTGGCGAAGCAAATTATAACGTCTTGCCATACTGTCTAAAAATCACTCTCGAAAGATCAACAGATTCTAAATAACTCTTCCTAATTGTGCTCCACTTTCTGGAGTCCATGGTCTCCAACCCGGAAAGGGTGAGACATTGTCCATAAAGTACCTGACCTGCTCCATCAATTTACACAGCGTTTTACATTGATTGTTTCGGATCACGGTTTCATGAAGCGCATGCCAACGTTTCTCTATCTTGTTCACCCAAGGCGAGAACACCGGCTGGAACAGCAAGATAAATTTTGGGTTCTTGGCCAGCCAACGCAGTGTCTTTTTACTTTTATGGATGATATAAATTGTCGATGATTAAAGTGATGCTTTTGGCTCTGCGGTACAGACGTTTAAGCTGCTTTAGCATCGATAGAAACAAGTTTGAGTCCTTACTTGAACTCGCTACGCAAGACACTCACCCAGCGCGTGCATGTAGTTCACCAGCCAAATCGCGCTTAGCATTTTGATCTGGCGTAATCACTCGTTTTTGCTTGCCTTTTTCCATCCAGTTAGCACCGAGCTTGGGGTTTAGGTGTATGTCGACCTCATCTTCGTAGAATATCTGATGGGCGGATACTACAATGAGTCAACGTTTGTTGAATTCTCGCCATTTTCTCTGTTTTATCAGGGTCTTTGATATGCAGAGTTGGGGCGACTCTACGCCAAACAATGTCGATCTTGGGTAACCATCTGCGCAGCATCGACGAATGGATTTTCAGATTTAAAAGGCGATTAAGTTCAATCGCCATGAGCTCTGCGCTTCAGCGAGAGCGCTGATAGCCGATGTCCTGTGGCGATAGTTTTCAAGCAAGGTTCTGAGCACAATGCTAATTTGTTTAAAAGGTAATACTTGCGTGCGTCCACGAGTTAAAGACGCTAGACCTTCAAGGCTGCATTCGGTATACCAATTAACCCATCGGTTAATGGATGAGCGGGCTGCGGCGATTAGGCTGGACACTGCGGTGACTGAATACCCGTCAGCCAGCAGCAGAATGGCATTCAGCCTACGACACTCATCCTTATCTCGGGTTTTGTGGATCTTTTTTGAATGCGGTGTCGCACGGCACGATCGGGAAGTGTTAGTATCATGGCTCCCGGCTTCTTTGTGTGGGATGGTTGGTTTGGCGATTGAGCAGATCACACAAACGAAGCCGAGTTCTCCCTTTCTAAAAATTTAGTGATCTATATTTAGGAACAGTTATTTAGAGTTAACCTGAATTCTGGATAAAAAATTAAATAAAGGGGAAACTAATTTACCCTATAATACAGAATACATGAAGTGAGAGTGATTTTATAACTAATGCAATTTTAATCGATTGAAAAATACCTTATTCATCTGTTTTTGTTAATAATATGTATATTTCTACTCGGTGAGTTTTTCTATCTTCGTCCAAAAAATCATCCCCTACAGTTTTTACACGTTCAAGGTTTCCTTACACTGATTTTTACACATTTCGAATGTTGACATAGGTCAACATTTTGTGAAATGATGCCAGCGGGTCTGTGCCTGTAATGGCATAGGAAAGGGAAGAAAAAACTAAGAATCACAAGAGATAGACAAACTTACAGTATTTATAGTGTTTCGCAGCTTATGCGAATGATTATGTTATTGGTAAGTTAACTTTTTATTCACTTCAAATTGGTTGGGAACTATGTCCAAGGTAAGCAATAGAACAAAAATCGCTACTGCACTTGTCGGCGTGCTGGCATTAGCGAGCAGCAACTTAGTGGTTGCAGATCCTCTTACCGACGTGCAGAAAGCGGATAGTATGATCCATGCTGATGCAGCAGCGTCGCAAAAGAATGTTGATAAGTATTTTGATCAAGCACAAGACATGCTTTTCGAGTATGGCTCAGTGGCAGATGAGCGAGAGTCTCTGAAGTCATATAATGACTATGTAGCTAGTTTAGTCGCTGATCAGCAAAAGACAATGGACGCTGTTCAAAACGACATCAATGGTGTTGACAAGTTACGTCAGGGTGTTGTGCCGTTAATGTTCAAAATGGTGGAGTCTTTAGAACAGTTCGTCCAACTGGATTTACCATTTAACTCTGAAGTGCGTACAAATCGTGTTAATGAGTTGAAAAACCTTCTAAATACAGCCGAGGTTACCCTCGCTGAAAAATACCGTTTGATCCTCGATGCATACAGCATTGAGCGTGAATATGGTAGTGCCGTTGCTGTAAACCAAGGCAAATTGAACCTAGATGGTAAAGAAGTGTTAGTTGATTTCTTTAACTTAGGTCGCGTAGCTCTCTATGCACAGAGCTTAGATCAAAAGACTGGCTGGATATACAACCCAGAAACTAAGGGTTGGGATAAGTTAGATGACAGCTATTTGCGTGAACTGACAAAAGGTATCCGCATTGCCCGTAAACAAGGCGCTCTAGATCTATTCGCGTTACCAATTCCTGCTGCGGAGACTGCACAATAATGAAGAAGTTAATTACTACAGCTGTGTTGGCTGCAAGTTTCTCTTTAACTGCTGGTATGGCAAGCGCTGCTGATGCGCCTAAGTCCATTGACCAATTATTGCAACAAGTTAAAGTTGAACGCGCTGCCGAAGGTAAAGTCAACAGCAAACGCGAGCAAGAATTCCAAGCCGAGCGTGGCGATAAAGCGGCTATGTTGAAGCGTGAAAAAGATGCTTTAGCTGCTGAAAAGCAACGTGGTAAAGATTTAAATCAAGCGTTCTTAGATAACGAGCGCAAAATTGCTCAATTAGAGGAAGATCTAAAAACAGCTCAAGGTGACTTGGGTGAAATGTTTGGTGTGGTTAAAGGTGAAGCCGGTGATTTTGCTGGCAAACTGGCAAGTTCGAACATCAGTGCTCAGTTCCCAAATCGCGATAAATTTATCGCTGATTTAGGTTCTCGCAAGCAATTACCAAAAATCGAAGAACTTGAGCAATTCTGGCAAGAGCAGCTATTCGAAATGGCACAGTCTGGCAAAGTTGTTAAGTTTGAAGGTTCTGTTACCGGTATCGACGGAAGCGTTAAAACGACCACTATTCACCGTGTTGGTGCGTATAACTTAACTGCCGATGGTAAGTACGTTGTATATAACCATGATTTAGGTCTAATTCAGCAGTTATCTCAACAGCCTGAAGGGTATCAAGTTAGCGCTGTTGCTAAGTGGGAAGAAACAACTTCTGGTACAGCACCTTTCTACATTGACCCTGCCCGTGGCGTGTTGTTAAACATCTTCACTAACAAAGCTAGCATGGAAGATCGTATCGAGTCTGGTGGTACAATTGGTTATATCATCATGATATTACTTGCGTTAGGTATGTTGATTTCTATCGAACGTTTAGTGACTATGACTATTATTGGTGCTCGTGTTAATAGCCAACGTAAGAACGTTAATAACCCAGGCAATAATGCTTTAGGTCGTATTCTGAAAGTTTATCAAGAAAACAAAGATGTTGATGTTGAGACATTAGAGTTAAAACTCGATGAAGCAATTCTGAAAGAAACTCCGGCATTAGAAGCGCGTATTTCAATTATTAAAGTACTGGCTGCTATTGCACCTATGATGGGTTTGTTAGGTACAGTAACTGGTATGATTGCAACCTTCCAAAGTATCCAACTGTTCGGTACCGGCGATCCTAAGCTGATGGCTGGCGGTATTTCAATGGCATTGGTAACAACGGTACAAGGTCTAGTTGCTGCTCTGCCGTTAATGTTGATGCATGCAATTGTTGTTGCACGTAGCAAGTCAATTGTGCAGATTTTGGAAGAGCAAAGTGCTGGTATCATCGCGGCACATGCTGAGAAGAGGGCTGACTAATGATGCTATACCTGATGGACATTTGGGATTCCGTCAGGGGCTTCATGGCCTCCGGAGGCGACGTCCTCTGGCTTGTAGCGGCTGTTCTGTTCTTAATGTGGGTATTGATGCTTGAGCGTTATTGGTATCTTAATTGGATATCACCAAAGCAACATAAAGCAATCATAGCTGCGTGGGACGCCAGAGAGGAAACAACCTCTTGGTATGCACACCGTATCCGTGAAGCTTGGATGTCCCAAGCGAAGCAAGATTTGAATGCACGTATGCTGATTATTAAAACCTTAGTGGCTATTTGTCCAATGATAGGTTTGTTAGGTACCGTAACCGGTATGATTTCAGTGTTCGATGTGATGGCAGTTCAGGGGACGAGTAATGCTCGTTTGATGGCGGCTGGTATTTCAATGGCGACTATGCCCACAATGGCGGGAATGGTTGCAGCATTATCGGGAGTATTTTTCAGTACTCGCCTCGATGCCAAGATGAAAATCAGTTTAGAAAAGCTAAAAGACAGCATGCCGCACCACTAGAGAGAGATTGAACATGGCACGTAAAAAGCATTCCAGTATAGATGAGGAAGCGCAAATTGATATGACACCGATGCTAGACATCGTGTTCATCATGCTAATCTTCTTCATTGTTACAACGTCATTCGTGAAACCTTCCGGTTTGGACTATAACAAACCTAAAGCTTCACAAGCGACTTCAAAGCCTTCGGCTAACATCTTTATCGGCGTCAGTAAAACAGGCGTGATCATGATGGAAAACCGTCAGGTTGATATCGAACGTGTAACTGCAAACGTTGAGCGTATGCTCGCTGAAGCTCCAGAAGCTGCGGTGCTTATCCAAGCGGATAAAGATACGCAACATGGCTTAGTGGTTAAAGTACTAGACCAAGTCAAAGCGGCTGGTATAGATAAGATTTCGGTAGCTGCGGGGAACGATTAATATGCTAAGAGCACTAGTATCAATCATTATTGGTGCTGCTGTGACTTTTGGTCTGTTCGCTTTTATGGCGTTCTTGGTCGGTGGTGGAGCGCAGCGCGCTGAAACATCGGCTGAGACCCCTGTAATTGAAATCACGATGGATAGACAGGATTCAAAAGCACAGAATAAGCCACGAGTGGTGCCTAAACCGCCACCACCACCAGAGCAGCCACAGAAGCCTGATACTACACCTCCGGATACTTCTTCCAACATTGATACATCAATGTCGTTCAATATGGGAGGAGTACAAGCAGGTGGTCCAAGTACTGGTTTTAAATTGGGCAATATGATGACTCGTGATGGCGATGCAACACCTATCGTCCGTATCGAGCCACAATATCCAATTGCTGCGGCGCGTGATGGTAAAGAAGGTTGGGTACAACTTCGTTTTACCATTAATGAACTCGGTGGTATCGACGACGTTGAAGTTATTCAAGCAGAGCCAAAGCGTTTATTTGATAAAGAAGCGATTCGCGCACTGAAAAAGTGGAAATACAAGCCAAAGATTGTTGATGGCAAGCCACTCAAGCAACCGGGTATGACAGTGCAACTTGACTTCACTTTAGATAAAGGAGGCAACTAATAATGCGTAATGTTAATAAAATCGCAGCCCTATTATTGCTCTCTTTGTTTGGCGGTACAGTTTCGTCAGCAATTGCTGCTGAAAAGTGTGAAATTGATACTCGTCAATCTAAGGCAGTGGGTGAAAGTTCTGCAAAAAAGATCCAGAAATCTTTTGAAGCTTATACTAATGGTCAGCTTGATGAAGCCATTGCTATATTGCTTGAAGCGAATGCTAAGAATGATTTCGATAAGGCGTATGTTGCGCGCATGCTGGGTAACTTTTATGCCGAAAAAGGCAAAATGGATACTGCGATCAAATACCTAAAGCAAGCTGTTGAAGCTGATATTTTAGGTGGAACCGATCATGCTGCAACTATGCGTCTCTATGCCGATTTGTTGTTACAAGAGAAGAAGTTTAAGGAAGCGATTCCTTACTATTACAAGTGGATGACATTTACTTGTAAAGCTGATGCTCAAATGTATCGTCGTATTGGTATTGCGCATTCAGAACTTAAGCAGTGGGATAAAGTAATTGAAGTGGCTGACAAAGGTCTTTCATTAGCTGAAGCTCCTGATAAAGGTCTGTATCAAATGAAACTGACTGCTTACTTCAATCAGAAGAAGTATAAGAACGCAGTAGGTGTCTTAGAAACCATGGTGCCTTTGTTTCCGGAAGATGGCAGATTGTGGGTTCAATTGGCTCAGTTTTATCTGATGATTGAAAACTATGACAAATCGCTTGCGACTTATGATTTAGCCTACAGAAATGGTTTCTTAGATAGTGGGAGTAACATTACTCGTTTAGCACAGCTAATGGCGCAGAAAGGTGCTCCATACCAAGCGGCTAAAATTTATCAGAAACACATGAAATCTGGCATGATCGCTGAGGATGCGAAGTCATTAGAGATTTTGGCTGGATTCTACCAAAACGCAAAAGAGTTTAAAGAGGCTGCTGAGTTCTACGGTAAGGCTGCTGCGATCAGCAATGATGGCAAGCTCTACTTAAAACAAGGTCGTTTACTGAGCTTAGATGGAAATTATGCTGCTGCGATACCTGTCCTTGAAAAGGCAATCTCGTTAGGTATTGACCATCCAGGTGAGGCAAACTTTGAATTGGCATTAGCCCATTTGAGTTTGAAGCAATATAAGTCTGCTTATAACCGTGCACAATTAGCGGCAAAAGATAAGAAGACTGAGAAGAGTGCAAACAGCTATATCTCTTACATTAAAGAGAAAGCTCGTATGCATAATGTTGCGCTTTAACTTATCGTTTTGTATCTCTAATGTTTGAATAAAAGCCCCTTACCCTTAGTAAGGGGCTTTTTCTTTGGGTAGCTTCGTCCTCATTATTGCAATCGAATCAATGCCTGAGATTGTAGTTGCTCCCTTTCAAGTTCTTGAGATAATTTGGATACACTAGTAAATAAAGTTTCAATTTTCTGCTCTTGTGTTGGCGAGCAAATGCATGCAGCAAGTTTGTAGTCAATTTTTAACTTGTGGTTTTTACCAAACTCTTGATTAAATTCGCGTATATGTTGATCTATACGCTCTAAAACGACTTCAGTACCTTCTTCATCTATGTTGAATAAGCCTAAGGCAAAATGATTGTGGTCGAGCCTTGCAATCATATCAGTTGCTCTCAGCAAGGCTTCTTGGACTTGTTTAGTGAAGAATTCGAGTAAATGGGGCTGTTTGACTGTTTCATGAATGTGAGGGCATAGATACAATAGTGCCAAACTTTGCTGTTCTCTCATATGCCGATGCCATTCTCGGTTAAACACCTCCATGAAATAGGTTTGATTGTAGACACCAGTTTCAGGATCTCGAAAACCCGAATTGTGAAATGAGTAGATCATAGATTAACTCCGTTAGCAGACCTTTAGCTAAGTATAGAAACTGTTTGGCTATTACAGACCCAAAAGGAAGAATATAAAAAATGAAATTGAGTTTATTGGCTGGAACGCTTGCGTTAATGTTTACGCTACAAGGCTGCTCAAAACCTGAGGCTACCTTGTCCCAACAAACCAGCTCATCTAATGCGACTGCCGAGCAGGGCGATGTGCAAACGGCCAAACAAGATTATTTGGCGCTTGTGGATACCTATTTTAATGATTATCTAAAACTCGAACCTATTTATGCGACTTTTGTTGGTGTAAACGACTATAACGCAGAGTTTGGCGGTGATTTAAGCGAAGAGTATCTCAAGGCTCGCCATGAACTAAATACTCGATATTTAGCAAAAGTTAAGGCGATTGATATTCAGCTATTACCCGTGGATCTTCAACTCAGTTATGCATTGTTTGTGTATGACCGTGAGATGGCACTGGTAGGTGAAACTTTTCCGTCTCGCTTTATGCCAATAAGCCAGTTCTATAGTACTGTTATTACTATGGTTCAGCTTGGTAGTGGCGAAAGTGCTCAACCTTTTAATACGGTTCAAGATTACCGTAATTGGGAGCAGAGAGTGGATGGTTTCATTAAGTGGATCCAACTTGCTCAAAACCGTATGAATGAAGGGATCGAAAGTAAGGTTGTGTTGCCGCGAGTGTTGGTTGAACGCATTATTCCGCAGCTAGATACTATGCTCACCACGGATGTCACTCAAAGTATTTTCTACTCGCCAATTCAGCATTTTCCTGAGAGTTTTTCTGAGCAGGATAAAATAACCTTAACCAACAGTTACCAAGCTATGATAGGCGAGCGATTAGTACCTGCGTTGACTGGGCTACGGGATTACTTTAAGCAAACCTATTTACCTAAATCACGAGCAACAGATGGTTGGTCAGGTTTGCCTAATGGAAAGGCTTGGTATCAGCAACTAGCCAACTCTCACACAACGACCACAATGCCAGTGGATGAAATCCATCAGATTGGGTTAAGTGAAGTTGCCCGAATTTTATCTGAAATGGATAAAGTGCGTGAACAAGTCGGGTTTAAAGGGGATTTATCCACTTTCTTTGCGTCGTTATCCTCTGAACCACAATACTTTTATACAGATCCTCAAGGTTTGATTGATGGTTATATGGTGCTCAAAGAGAAAATTAACCAAGTATTACCTCAGTATTTTAATGTAATGCCCAAGGCCGATTATGTTGTTAAGCCGGTTGAAAGTTTTAGAGAGCAATCTGCTGCTGGGGCTTCTTACGAATCACCTGCTGTTGATGGTAGCCGCCCAGGGGTGTTTTATATCAATACCTATAACCTAAAGGCACAACCTAAATGGGGTATGACGACCCTTTCTTTACATGAAGCGGCTCCAGGTCATCATTTTCAAATCGCCATTAAACAAGAATTGACAGGCGTGCCCGAGTTCCAGCGTTTCAGTGGTTATACTGCTTTTGAAGAGGGATGGGCACTTTATGCTGAATATCTTGGTATTGAAATGGGTCTTTTTAATGATCCTTACCAGTACTTTGGCAAGTTATCCGATGAGATGCTGCGGGCGATGCGTTTAGTCGTTGATACAGGTTTGCACGCTAAGGGCTGGAGCCGTGAGCAGGCTATCCAATATATGAAGGACAATTCGCCTATGGCAGAGTCCGATATTGTTGCCGAAGTTGAGCGTTATATGGCGATCCCAGGTCAAGCCTTGTCTTATAAAGTCGGTCAGTTAAAAATTCTGGAGCTACGCGCTCGTGCAGAAAAAGCCTTGGGTAAGAAGTTCGATTTAAAAGCGTTCCATGATCAGATCCTGACTTCTGGTTCATTGCCTATGGCCGTTATGGAGCAAAAGATTGATCGTTGGATTGCAGATACTCAAGCATAAGCGGCTCATATCGACGCCATTTATGTCTAGAACGAAATTAATGGCGGTATATATAGATCTTTTTAATTAAACAGAATGTTTTTATACTGAACATTCAAAATCTGTTCTAAGCGGGTAAAAGAACGGGAACTACATGATATTTTGGGCAAATGTCTCAGGATATTTAAAGGAGTTTTACTATGGTTCAGGCAACAGCAAGACATTTGTTAGTCAGTAGTGAAGAACAGTGCCAAGCACTAAAACAGCAGATCATAGACGGTGCGGATTTTGCGCAAATCGCTCGTGCGCATTCATCTTGCCCATCGGGAGCGCAAGGTGGTGAATTAGGTTCATTCGGACCGGGTATGATGGTTAGAGAGTTTGATGAAGTGGTATTTAGCGCGCCCTTGAATGAAGTACAAGGCCCCGTAAAAACCCAATTTGGTTATCATTTACTTGAAGTGACAAGTCGTGCCTAAGGGTTATGATTTAATTAAACGGTAGCTTATGCTGCCGTTTTTGTTTCTGGTAAATAGGGAGTCACTATGTTAGCGCTATACACAGATAGATTGAAACTCAGGTGCTTGAAAGAGAGTGATTGGGAACATTTTTATGCGCTGCACAGTGATCCTGAAATTAATCTTTATGTTCGTACCCCTGAACCCGAAGATGTGATCCGTAAAAAATTTATGCAGCGTGCTGACACATGGTTTTATGGTTCAGGAGAGTGGCTCACCCTTGTGATTGAAACCGTTGATACAGGCCTGTTTATTGGTTTAAATGGACTTTATTGCCAGAGTATAGAAGAACAACGTGCTGAAGTAGGTTACTTGCTCACAAAGGAAAGCCATGGACAAGGTTATGCGACAGAAAGTTTAAAAGCCGTGATCGATTGGGCCTGTTTGAGCTTTAATGTACATAAATTTATTGCTCATTGTGCCAAGGACAACAAAGCATCAGCGCGAGTGCTTGAAAAATGTGGTTTTCAACTCGAGGGCCTATTAAGGCAGCAATTTAAAATTGGCGAGCACTGGGTTGATGATTGTGCTTATGGCTTACTTGCCGAAGAAAGGCAAAGATAAACTCGATTATCTTCAATGTACTTCATGCTGTGTTAGTGATGATTAACTTAGCACACTAGGACTGTAAATAGCCGCAATCGCCATGGATGGCGTGAATGCCATTTATGCAGGAGCGTAGCTTTGCCTAAAGTGTGTTAAATTCCCGCTGAACCCTGCATCTTCAGGTTGTTTGGGTATATACTGCAGCAGGTTTGTTTTTAGAAGGCGAGTATTAAGTGACGCAAATTAATCAATTAGCTTTGCATTCAGGTGAAGATTTCATTGAATTGTATAAAGTATTAAAAGTACAGGGCATGACGAATGCGGGCGGCGAAGCCAAGCATTTTATCGACGCAGGTCAAGTCACCGTTAATGGTGAAGTTGAAACCCGTAAGCGTAAAAAAATCGTAGCTGGCGATATCGTCAGTTTTAACGGTGGATCAGTTCAAATCATTGCGGCAGAATAACCCTGAAATAGTGGAGCAAGACATGCAATTTCCAGATGATGACAATGGTAAAATGCTGGCCGCAATGGCTGAAGCGGGTATCGATTTAACTAAGGCTTTAGATGTTGATTTCTTTTTAGTTTTTGATGATCAGCGCGATGCAGAATCTGCACTTGAAGAGTTGGCTAATTCTGATTTAGACGGCGAGCTAGAGCTTAACTTAAATGATGAGCTAGGTAAGTGGGAAATTATCGTGTGTATCAACATGGTTCCTGATTACGATACGCTGGTTGAGCAAGAAACGATGCTTAACGAATTTGCCGCAGAGTTTGACGGTATGACAGACGGTTGGGGCGTGATGCAACACCAAGACGGTGACGATGAGTTTATGGACGATGATGACCATGAACATGTTCACGGTGAGCATTGTAATCACTAAGTTAAAATGAGTTTTACTTAGTGAATTTATAATAAAGAACCACCATTATGGTGGTTTTTTATTAGCTGTTGCCAATATTATTTATTTTGTATCGACGTGTTGAGATCAGATTTTTCTGTTATTAAAAGGCTGTGCTCGCAAAATAAGAAACTGGACTTAGGGATCCATCCTAGATGCGTGATCGAAATCTAGCCGAAAAACTAAGATACTCAATAAATCGACTGGCGATAGGGGGCAAAAATCTCTAATAACCAATCAATAAACGCTTGGACTTTTAATGATAGGCTAGGGGATTTTGGCGTGAGTAGGTAATAAGCATAGGGGCTAGTAAAAGACGCATCAAAGGGGATCACTAAACTACCGTTTGATAGTTGTTCTTCAATAAAGAAACGGGGGATCAGTGCAGCACCCATGCCACTGGCGGCAGCTTGACTTAACATATAAAAGTGTTCGACCCCAAAAGTTTGTTCCTGAGTTAACACAAGCCCTACTTTTTCTGCCCAATAGTCCCATAGCTCAGGTCTGGTTGTATGCTTAAGTAAGGTGACATGATTGATATCAGCAATAGTGCTGAGCTTGGGTGCTAATGAGGGAGCACAAACGAGGCATAAATCTTCATCCATCAGCTTGATATGATTGACGCCCTTGGGAATGACAGTGCTACTGCGGATCGCGATATCATAACGTCCTTGGCTAAAATCAACGGCAAAATCCCCAATGGATAGATCGACATAAAGGTGGGGATGGCGGGATTTAAATTGTTCCATTCTAGGAATAAGCCAATTAATAGTCAGGCTTGGTAGAACGTTAATTGCCAATGTTTGGGGCCTTGTGCTCTGGCGGCGTAAATCACTTGTGGCGCTAGATAAGGTTTGTAGTGCGGCTTGCACATGGGGTAAATAGCGTTGGGCTTCGTCGGTAAGCACCACTTTTTTGTGTAAGCGAACAAAAAGTGCAAAACCTAAATAATCCTCCAATACTCTGATTTGTTTGCTAATTGCGCCATGGGTAACATGCAGTTCTTTACTCGCAAGCGTCATACTTTGAAGACGCGCAGCGGCTTCGAAGGCTCGAAGGGCATTGAGTGGCGGCAGTTCTGTATACATTTTATATCCCACTTGTCGGGCAAGCATCCTAACGAATAATATCATTAGTGTGAGTTTATCTCACGCTACAGCGACAATAACTCCTTTGCGTTTATAACGCAAACACAGTCTAATGCGTGGTAATCACTCTTTTTCTCCAAAGAATAATAACTCATCATGGAATTTGAACTGACTCTACAAATTGCAGCGTTGCTTTTTGCCGTTGCTATGGTTGCGGGATTTATTGACTCAATTGCTGGCGGTGGTGGTTTATTGACAATTCCTGCACTTATGTGGGCAGGATTACCGCCTGCGGTTGCCTTAGGCACAAATAAGCTGCAGGCCTGTGGTGGTAGCTTTTTTGCCAGTCTTTATTTTGTCCGCAAAGGGTTAGTTGATCTTAAATCCGTTAAATTAGCGTTGATTTGTGCTTTTATCGGTGCAGCGTTGGGAACGATTTTAGTACAACTTATTGATACTAAAATGCTTGAATTGATGTTGCCATTTTTAATTTTGGCCATTGGCTGTTACTTTTTATTCTCGAAAAAGATTTCAGAAGACGATAAGCATCAAGTGCTGACACCTACAGCTTTTGCTTTTACGGCGGCGCTAGGGGTTGGTCTGTATGATGGTTTTTTTGGCCCAGGTACAGGCAGTTTTTTTGCATTGGCCTTTGTCTCTTTGGCGGGTTTTGGTCTAGCGAAGGCAACGGCTCATGCTAAATTACTTAATTTTTCAACCAATATTGCTTCGCTGATCTTTTTTGCTCTCGGAGGAAAGGTCATTTGGTTATTAGGATTGGTGATGCTTGCGGGTCAAGCCATTGGTGCAACCATGGGCTCTCGATTGGTTGTGACAAAAGGAACAAAGATCATCAAGCCCTTAGTCGTGACCATGTCACTTGCTATGAGTTTTAAACTGCTTGCGAGTCAATATCACTTATTCTAATAGACTGTTTCTTATCAATAAGAACTTCTTAAACTGCTGGTTAGTTCATTTTAGTGACTTCCACCTTGGATCAAAAGTTAAGTCGAGGTGGAAATCTCCGCCAAAGGCTACCGAAAACGCCTCCTCCTATTTTGCAATAGGTGTACTCTTCGAAGATTTTTGAATAGTATAACCTGTGATTTTTAATGCACTTTTTAGATATTTTGGTGTGTATTTTAAAATTGTGTACATATTTAATACGTTTGCATAAGTGCAGTGTCTATCTTGTCTGGCTGATCCTGGTGTTTACGGACGGCACGTGCGCTCGGGTTTAGCGCCACCACTTCTTTATAAGAGCGATTATGAAATTTATCCATACTTCCGATTGGCACATTGGGCGTCAGTTACACAATCAGTCATTATTGGATGATCAAGCCTTTGTGCTCGAGCAGATTATCGCTTTAGCGCAAGACAATAAGGTCGATGCCGTCATTGTGGCGGGAGATATTTATGATAGATCAATTCCGCCAGCGAATGCGGTGGCGCTGTTAGACAATGTGCTCAATCGTCTAGTCCATGATCTAGGTCTGCAAGTCATTATGATTGCTGGCAACCATGATGGTCATGAGCGCTTGGGTTTTGCTGCAAAACAAATGGCATCTAGTGGGTTACACATTGTAGGGCCTCTGACCACAGCACTGCAACCTATCAGACTTGAGGGTGTAAATGGCGCCGCATTATTTTACCCACTCCCCTATGCCGAACCCGCGATGGTTAGACAAGTTTTTGACTGTGAAGCCTCGACCCATGAAGCGGCGATGGCGGTCTTACTCGAACAAGTGCGGATGCATGATAGTCAAGGTTTACCTAAAGTTGTGGTGAGTCATTGTTTTTTGGACGGGGGCAGTGAGTCTGAATCTGAACGTCCACTCAGTATTGGTGGTGCGGATAAAATTTCCCCTAAGCTATTCACTGAGTTTGATTACGTTGCTCTGGGGCATTTGCACGGTCCGCAATATAAAGGTGCAGAGCATGTGCGTTATTCCGGCTCGATTTTGAAATATTCCTTTAGCGAGCAGCATCAGAATAAGTCAGTGACTTTAGTTGAACTTTGTGAAAAAACACCCGCTGATATTCGTTTATTACCCTTATCCTCCATGCGCGATGTGCGCATTCTCGAAGGGGAGTTAGATATTTTACTTGCCCAAGGCAAAACAGATATAAAACGTGATGATTATCTTATGGTTAGGCTTCTTGATAAACACGCCATTCTAGATGCAATGGGCAAAATTAGAGCCGTATATCCCAATGTTTTGCATTTAGAGCGCACAGGCTTGATGGCGGGGCAGCAGCCAGTCATCTTGGGCCGTGATCATATTAAAAAAGGCGAGATGGATATGTTTCGTGACTTTTACTCCCAGGTAGCAGGTGAAGGATTAACGCCAGCGCAGCAAGCCGTTATGGAGCAGATCCTCACTAAGTTACACCAAGAGGATCGTTAAGCATGAGACCTCTTAACCTTTCAATGTCGGCCTTTGGTCCGTTTGCATCGATTCAAACAGTTGATTTTACTGCGCTTGGTTCTAATCCACTATTTTTAATCAATGGACCTACTGGTGCGGGTAAAACAACCTTACTGGATGGGATCTGTTTTGCTCTCTATGGTAAAACAACGGGAAATGAACGCGAAGGCAGCCAGATGCGTTGCGATATGGCTGACGATAGCTTACTCACCGAAGTCACCTTTAGTTTTCAGTTGGGCGAGAATCATTTTCGTATACGCCGTGTTCCAGAGCAGGAAAGGGTGAAAAAAAGCGGTGGTGGTTCAACCGTACAAAAGCCCGAAGCACAGCTATATAAGATTGACGCCAATGCTAATGAAACCTTAATTGTTGCCAGTAAAGTTTCTGAGGCAACCGCTGAAATTGAAGCCTTAACAGGACTCGATGTCGAACAATTTCGTCAGGTGATGGTGTTACCGCAGGGAAAATTTCGCGAATTATTGATGGCCAATTCCAGTGACAGAGAGGTTATATTTAGTCAACTATTCCAAACACATATTTATCAAAGAATTCAAGATGTTTTAAAAAGTAAAGCGTCAGAGATTAAGTCGCTAGTCAAAGACCAAAATAGCCGCCGAGATGGGATTTTACAAAGCGCGGGGCTAGCATCCGATGATGAGCTTAGCTTTGAATTAGCAAAGCTCACGCCAGAACTTGAAACTGCCCAAAGTGCGAAAGAGCAGGCATTGCAGCAGCAGCAACTCGCCGCCAAAAATAGTGACGCCGCCCAACATTTACAGGCTGAATTTGTCCAGTTGGAGACCTTAACTCAAACGGTTATGGCACTTGATGCGCAGCAAGAAAGCATAGCCACGCAAACCCACAAGTTGAATTTAGCCAAGCAAGCACAACGCTTAGCGCCCATACTTGAGGTATTTTTAGCCCGAGAGCAGGAAGCCAAGGCTGCAAGCCTTGCTCTTAGCCATGCAAAAATAGCTCTAACGCATGCAAAGCAAGCCTTTGATGAGGTAGAGCAAAAAGCGATGGACTTGCCAGTTTGGGAAGCGTCGCTACTCGAGCGAGAACAATCTAAACAGCAACTGAATGCACTGGGGCCACAGCTTAGGGAACTTGATAGATTAACTAAGACCCTCGAGCAAGAACGCACTCAGTTAGTTAGGGTTAAAACATACGTTCAGCACAGCAAAAATGAGTTAACCACAGTGACTCAAAAACGCCGTGAACTGGAATCTGCCCTGCCACAATCGCAGGCCAGCAGTGAAACTCGTCTCTCACTGCAGCAGGCGCACCAGCAGCAACAGCAGTTATTATTTGCCTATCAGCAATGGCAGCAAGTGTCGATAAAGGCTGCCTCGACACAGACCAAGCTCGATGAAGCCGTAATACAAGGGCAACAGCTTAAGGTGCAGCATCAGCAAGCACAGGTTGCACATAAAGCCTTATTGTTGACTTGGCACCAAGGACAGGCGGCCATTTTAGCCCGGCAATTACAACAAGGGGAACCTTGCCCTGTCTGTGGTAGCCAAACCCATCCACAGCCCGCACAAAGCCAAGATCTTTTGCCAACAGATGCCGCTTTGCAATTGGCGCAAGAAACTGAAGCCGCGGCCCAAGAGACATTGAGCAAGGCGAGAGAGAAATATCACGGATTAAAATCACAGTTAACAGCCCTGCGGCAACAAGCGCAGGATCTCGCAGTACAATTAGGCACTGCGGTTAATATCCCTCTAGATAACCATGAACAGGCCTTATCACAATTAGCCTTTTCACTCATGCAAGCCGAGCAAGCTCATCAACATTTGCAGCAATTACAACAAGATATCTTGTTGCTACAAATGCAAGAGACACAATTACAGCAAAAGCTTGAGCACGAACAAGTACAAGAGAATGCTCTGCAATCCAAAGTGGATGTATTGCAAGGGCAGTTCGCGCAAATGCAGCAAAGCGTGCCATCGGTGCTCGCCACGCTTGAGGCGCTAACTGCAGCGATAGCGCAAAATCAGCAAGATATCAGCCAGATTAAACAACAGATCGCAAGCGTTAGGGAGCTTCAACAACAGACAGGTCAATCTTTTGTTGCTGCTAAAGCGGCGCTTAATGGTGCCGAAAATGCTGCTGAGGCGGCATTAACTCAGCAAACACGAGCCCAGCAACAGCTAAACCAACAACTAGTTGCTGCAGGTTTTATTAGCCAACAAGCCTTGCTTGAGGCCATGTTAGATGAAGAGCAGTTACATGCATTGGCCAGTGAGATTGAGACTTACCAACAACATAGCGCTTTGACCAAAGCCCAGTGTGAGCAACTGGCACTTAAGCTTAAGGATAAAATGCCACCCGATAGTATCAAGCTTGCTGCCGAGCTTGAGTTGGCACAACAAGCGTTACAAGCTGCAGAACAGGCATGGCAATTACTCCATACGCGTGCCACCTTATTGCGGCAGACTCAAGTTCAACTCGAGATTACAGATGTTAAAGCCAAGGACTTGGCGGATGAATATGCGGTTATTGGCACGCTTGCCGATGTAGCCAATGGCAATACGGGTAATAAGATAAGCCTGCAGCGTTTTGTGTTAAGTGTGTTGCTGGACGATGTGTTGTTGGAGGCAAGCCATCGGTTGCACATTATGAGTAAAGGCCGTTATCGATTGCTACGTAAAGAAGATAGAGCAAAGGGAAATAAAGCTTCGGGATTGGAACTGGAGGTCGAAGATGCTTACACATCGAAAGTACGTCCGGTTGCAACCTTAAGCGGTGGCGAAAGCTTTATGGCAGCATTATCAATGGCGCTTGGTTTATCCGATGTAGTGCAAGCCTATGCAGGTGGTATCAAACTCGATACTTTATTTATTGATGAAGGCTTTGGCAGCTTAGATCAAGATTCATTGGAGCTCGCTATCCGCACTTTGATGGACTTGCAATCCTCTGGCCGCATGATTGGTGTGATATCACATGTTTCTGAGATGAAAGAACAGATAAACACGCGTATCGACATCATTAAAAGCTCACATGGAAGCGAAATAGCGCTAGTTTTACCTTAGTTCAGTAAGATGGTTGTTTTTAATCTATAATTAATTGTTTTTAAAGGTTAATGTTGAAAGTTTTTTGTTTGTTTAACATCTTGATGCGGTAGACAAAATCACTTTAAAGTGCTAACTAGCGCATGTTTTTCATTAATAGTTCAACAAAAGAGTGAAATAGCGTTTGTCATAATCGGTTTTTTGATATAAGTTGGAAAAATTCGGGCTTCCCGCTACGGGACTGGTTCAAGATATAACGCCAAAAAAAGATAACGAAAGGTGAAAGCGTTGCAGACAGGCAAACCCAATTTGATTAATTTTTCGCAACCCCGTTTGCAAAATTTATCATCAACTCATAAGAATATTCTATTAATGGGCGGTTTATTGATCGGTGCAGCTATGCTATTACCGAACAATAACCATGTAGTGCCAACTGCTCAGCGTATCCCTGTCGTGCTCGATATCGAGAATATCTTACCTCAGGTTTCTGAACCTGTTGAACAAGCCGCTATCATCGATAATACCCCGGATTTTGAGCGTATTATTGCTTCTGGAGATACCTTAAGTGGTTTATTTTCAAAAGCGGGTGTCGATCACCAAACTATGTATAAAGTATTAGAAGCAGATTTAAATATCCTTGCGCTTGATACCTTATTACCCGGTAACCGGATCCAGTTTTGGCTTGATAATGATGGTCAATTACAGAAGTTAGAGTTGTATTTTAACGCGGCACGCCAAGTTGTATTTACTCGTTATGAAGATGGCAGTTTTAATGTTGAAGAAGTCAACATAGAAGGTGTCTGGCAAAATCGCATTTTAACCGGTGATATTAAAGGTTCATTTTATGTTTCCGCTCAAAAAATGGGCTTAGCTGCTGCAGATATTCAGCGGATTGAAGATTTACTCAAAGAGAAAGTGAATTTTGCGCGTGACTTGCGTGTAGGGGATAAATTTTCTGTTTTGGTAAATGATCAATATGTTGAAGGTGAAGCGACGGGAAGCAGTCAGATATTGGGCGTAACGATTAAAACAGGCCGCTCTGAAGTGAGTGCTTTTCAGCATACTGATGGTAGTTATTATGATGCTAAAGGCCAAAGTTTAGTTCGTGCATTCCAGCGTATTCCATTAGCTAAACAACCGCGTATGAGTTCTCGTTTTAACGCCTATCGTAAACATCCTATTACGGGGCGAATTTCTCCGCATAATGGTACAGACTTTTCAGTACCTATTGGTACTAAAGTGATTGCGCCTGGTGATGGTGTTGTCAGTTTAGTAACCGATCATCAATTTGCTGGTAAATATATTGTTGTCGAACATGGTGGTAAATATCGCACCCGTTATTTGCATCTTTCCAAATCGCTTGTACGTAAAGGTCAGCGCGTGACTCGAGGACAAGTGATTGCGTTATCTGGCAATACGGGTCGCTCTACTGGTCCGCATTTACATTATGAGTTTCATATTAATGGTAAGCCAGTTGATCCAATGAAAGCTGACATTCCAATGTCTAGCCAGTTAGCAAATCAAGAACTGCACACATTTACAAATTTAGTTAAAAGCCGCCAAGCGTTAATGGATTTAGGTTAATCGCGATAGATTTTGATATTGTTGAAGCTGTGTATTTCATAAAGTTTAAAGATAGATTTACACGCCGTTTATAACAAAGATAAAACTCACTAATGCCGATGAAATATACATTTCATCGGCATTTTTTATTCTAGCTATTTAATATGAGGTGAGTAAATTCGAGTGTAGTCATCGAACAATACTGCCTACTAAAACGACTCACAATGGCACGGAGCGACAAATAGGAAACTAGCAATAATAGCTAATTTGGTAAAATCAAACTATTTGTAGGATGCTAATCCATAAATACAGAGTGGGTTAAAAATAGTCTGTGTAGCATCGGTTTATTGAGCAGTAATTAGCTTGCTTGACGCCTTTGTATCACTTTTAGTGCGCACTTACATAATTTCCCTTTGAGAGCCGGACAACCACCACACGGGGACTTTTTATAAGGACGTAATGCAAAGCTACGTTCTGAGGGTAATGGTGTAAGGTGTCGAATAACGGCTGATGATGACAATTTGGCGTCATTTGCAGCTATAAAGGTCGCCTTAGCGAGTTTTAATTGCTTTTTTAAGGCTGATTTATCGAGGTGAGTTATGGGGTGGTTTGAAATATATACAGCTAATAACTTAGCAATGCGTTTACGAAGTGTTTTCTTACTGTGTATTTTCTGTCTATCGACTTTATCGGCAATATGATACGACCTTGTAAGGCTAAACGTCGACTTTGCTCGTGCTTTTGTTAATTTAGCCTGTTTCTTTAGTATTTTTTTCGCTTGTTTCTTGCACCATTTATCAAGCCGCTTATCAATTTTATGCTTTTTCATATCATATGGCTTCTTTACTAAAGAGACTAAATGATTCTAAATGAAAACTATTATCAGTCAAGTATATTGGATCTTTTTGAGTACAAAAGCGTTTTTACTGACTAAGCGGAATAGGGGGATAAATTTGCATCAATACAAGTGAGTAGTAAGCGTAAATCAAACTCGAGTTGATGATACTCGGGCTCCATATGAGTACATAAATTATAGAACGCCTTATTATGATCTTTCTCTTTTAGATGTGCTAACTCATGGATAACAACCATGCGTAATAAAGGTTCAGGCACACGCTTTAGACGTGAAGATATGCGAATTTCGTTTTTCGCTTTAATTTTGTTACCTTGTATGCGTGCAACATAGGAATGCAAGCCAAGTGCATGATGGCTAATGTTAATTTTATCGTCAAAAATCACTTTTGATAATGGAGATGATTGACGTAGAAAGCTGTTTTTTATCTCTTGGGTATAGTCGTATAGGGCTTTATCACTACGAATATCATGGATCTTAGGGTGACGACGCAGGAGTACATTTGCTAGGGTGCCAGCATCGAGTAACTGCTGTACTTGATACTGAATATCAGGACTATAACCGCTGAGGTATTTTAATAATTGCATAAGTTTCAAGGCCCCGAGAAGCCACTCGGAGCCTAAATCGTAATTACACTTTACCGAAAATATGGCGATTTTGCTGGGCGTAAGCGGCTTCAAAAGCAGCTTGTTGTACCCGTTTGAGATCTAAACTGTCAAAATCCACTTGGGGAGGATTGCGTTTATTTTGCTCTTTAATGGTCACTGGTGATAACAAATTGACGGGAATCTCGCCTAATTGGATGGCCGCCTCTAATTTAAAGCTAGTGGCAGAGCCAGCCAATTTGCCCTTTTGTTCACGTTCGATGATAACAACTTCATCGACTTTATAGTCCTGCATTAGTTTATGAAAAGCAAAATGAAAGTCACGAATGGCTTCAGTGGTTGCTGATTCTGAAACACTGAACGATACCTTACGGCATTCAGGCACATTAAAAGTTTCACCTTCATAGCTCAATAAACTGATGATGGCCTCGCCACCTTTTAATTCAACACCACAAACTCTCATGTTACACCTTCAAATATCAATAATAGCGCTATTGTAGCTGGAATCTGGATCAATGAGCGAATGACATTAGCTCATTGATGGTTCAAGTTGATAGTATTGAGCCTAAATACGTAAACACTATCAATTTCAATTTAAAATTAAACTTCTTCAGTATCATTATCTTGTAATAAAGGGGCAGCAGGCTTTTTACGCATTGGGGCATCGCCGATATCCACACCTGTTATAAAACGTTTGTCCCTAGACGGTGCGGCTTTAACCGCTTTTGTTTTGACTTTTCCTGCCGCAGGACCGACTTTTGCAATGCGTTTTGTTGGTGTCTGCTTGGACTTCTCTTTTAAACCACTGAATTTTGCTTCTAAACCAGCAATGACACTGATTTCAAATGTTTTTCTGAGGAAAATTTGGACTTTCTTGAAGTTATCCCAATCTTTGGGTCCAACTAGGGATATAGCGTCACCTTTAGCGCCAGCTCGGCCAGTTCGGCCAATACGGTGCACGTATTCTTCGGCAAATTTTGGCATGTCGAAGTTAATCACTAATGACACATTGAGTAAATCAAGACCGCGTGATGCTACATCGGTAGTGACGAGGATTTGCTGTTGACCGCGGGCGAATTGATCCATGATTTGGTTACGTGCAGCTTGCTTTAACTCTCCGCTAAGTGCTGCAGTAGCAAATCCTTGCGTCGATAATTTTGCCGCGAGTCGCTCGGTATCGGGGCGGGTTGCAGTAAAAATAATCACTTGCTTATGGGTTTCATCTTGAAGTAAGCGAGTCAGCAGGGCTTCTTTATGATCTAAATGATCGCAAAGGAAAATACGTTGGTGAATATCATGGTGCTCACTATGGGCTGCACCAATCGCAACATGTGCCGGATTCTTTAATAGTGTTGCTGCAATATCATTGATTTCACTGTGATCTAAGGTTGCAGAGAACATCAAGGTTTGGCGACGTTTATGATCTGCGGCATCATTGATTGCTTTAAGCTGTGGAGCAAAGCCTAAGTCCAGCATACGGTCAGCCTCATCAAGGATTAATAGCTCTAATCCATTGAGGAACAAATGTTTTTGCTCTAAATGATCTGTAATACGCCCTGGCGTAGCGACGATAAAATGGGGCTCTTTCGCCAATGCTTTAGCCTGGTCATTAAAATTTTCACCCCCTAGTACGCTAATCGCTTTGTATTGGGTATTTGCCACGAGTAAGCGAAGCTGGCTATAAACTTGATGTGCTAATTCTCGTGTCGGTAATAAAATCAATACCCTAGGATCGCGTTTACTGAGTGAGCGGGTGGATATGACTCTTTGCAATGCAGGCAGCAAAAAGGCTAAGGTTTTACCCGAGCCCGTTTTTGATGACGCCATTAAATCTTTACCTGCCAATGCGATAGGCAGTGCTTGTTCCTGGATGGCGGTAGGGGCTGTGATCCCCATATGCTTTAAGCTTTGTAACAGACGCTGGTCCAGAGAAAAATCGGTAAATTGCAAAGGTATATCCCCAAAATCTTAGTAAGGGCAGATTATAGCCTTAAAGGGCTGTTCTCAGCTATCCACATTGATAATAATCTCGGTTTAGTGCCCTTTTTGTGAAAACGGAGTGGGCTAGTTTCATTCCATTGCATTTATTTACATTGACGTTACAACTACTTGATATGTGTATTTCACCATTGACAGTGGAAGTGGTGGGAACTTAGGTTATTCTGTGTCTAAGTGAGTAAAGGGGAAGCATTTTATGGTTAAGGGAACGTCACCCACTATTGGCATTGCCTTAGGTAGTGGAGCGGCAAAAGGGTGGGCACATATTGGTGTGTTAAATGGATTAGCCGCTATGGGGGTTAAGCCTGATAAAGTTGCAGGCTGTTCCATAGGGGCTTTAGTTGGCGCAGCATACGCCCATGACCATTTACCCGAACTTGAAGAGTGGGTGCGAAGTTTTTCCAGTTGGGATGTGCTGGCATTGATGGATATTCGCTGGGGAAAGGGTGGTTTGATTGGTGGTGATAAAATCTTTGACGTACTGCAATCCCGTGTTGGTGATGTGAAAATTGAGGAGCTTAATCGCCCCTTTGCTGCGGTGGCAACGGATTTATATTCAGGGCAAGAGATTTGGTTTCGCCATGGTGATTTGCGCCAAGCCGTTAGGGCCTCTTGTTCTATGCCAGGCATTTTGGCCCCAGTTCGGCAAGGTGAACGCTGGTTAGTCGATGGTGCTGTAGTTAATCCTGTTCCCGTTTCCGTCAGCCGTGCTATGGGAGTCGATATAGTGATTGCCGTTGATTTAAATGGATATCATCCGGGACGATTGCAGGTCTTGCCCGTTAATATGACAAGCCATAAGGTGGCTCAAGGGGAAATGGATTTGCCTGCTCGGCACGATACTCGGTTTATGGACTTATTTGCCCGTGGCAGGGAATATGTGAGTAGTTTGACGGATAAATTTTCCCTTGGAACTAAGTCTAATCCGGGCATGATTGCTGTGATGTCGCAGTCGATGGGTATTTTAGAGCAAAGGCATAAACGGTCGCGTTTAATGGGAGATCCACCCGATATTTGTATCGTACCCGAAGTGGCTGAGATTGGAACAATGGAGTTTCATCGTGCTGGTGAGGCGATTGCCGCTGGTGAAGCCGCTGTAGCGAAAGTGGCTCATTTGATTGAAGCCGCATTATGGAAGGGTAACGATAATAGAAAATGATTCATTGATAGATAATTTTACAACTTATTTGTTTGGCCTATTTTTTGCTTAAACTGTAAATCAGTTATCGGCGCCGAAGTTTTGACAATGAATTCAATTTTAAACTCTCTGAACCTAAATCGTAGCAGTGCTAGCGTCATCGATGCTTATGGCGTAAATAGCCAAAAGGCAAGCACGACAAAAACGGACACTAGTACTGAAACGACACAAACCCAAGCGAGTGCCACTAAAACAGATCCGGCAAGTTCCGATGATATTGCCTTATCTCCACGAGCACTACGGGCTCAAAAAATTCAGGCGATGTCGAAGGATTTTTTTGCCGACGGAAAATTCAGCGTTGCTGATATTCCTGCATTAGTTTCTCGATTACAACAGGACGGTATTTTATCTGATTCGCAGCTTGAACGTTTATCTCAAAATGGTATTACCGTGCCGAGTACGAGTACGAGTACGCCAAGCAAACAATCACTGCAGGACTTTTTGGATGATGAATTAAAAACACTTGCCAAAAACTCACCTGACAGCCCACTTATAAACACCTTAGTCGATGCAAAAAGTGTGTTATCCAATATGGACGATGCTCAGTCGCCAGTATTGGCACAAAAAGCAGCTAAGGTATTTGGGCAATTAACAGAGTATTTAAACTCTGAACCCCCTATGACGGACAAGCAAAAACAACAGTGGCAAGGACTCAAATCGACAATGCAAGTGGCTTCATCACTTGGAGCTCAGCAATCCGCATCTGGTCAATTAAGTAGTTACTTAGCATTGGCAAAACGTTAATTTACAAAGTAAATAACGTTTAGCTGAATCGTAAATGTTATCAACTTAAGTGCAATAATAGCTTGCCAGATAACCGCTTCAGGCTGCATTTGGCTGGTGTTTCTGCTGGTTTATTGCCCGTTTATATAGAATAACTGCACCACATGGGCTTTGCCTTATATCAATCGTATTGACGATACAGACACAGTTAATGTGAACACAGCCAATGTGATTGGTATTACATAAAAGAGCGCCAAATCGCTGCAAAAACTCAAACGTCAACAAGCGCTTGTTATGGCTTTTTTCCGGCTACTAGCTCGCTTTATTAGTTAGGTCAAGGTGCGATTCTCAGATCATTGGGCTTTGCTACAGTTCCTATTTGTTCTTTTCTTCTATCCTAAAAACTATGATCTGGATCATGGAAGTTTTAGCATCAATACCGCCTAATACTCTATATATTGTGCCTATCAATTATTTAATCACTATATATAGTGTTAATTTTAATCGGGATGGAGAGGAACTGAACAATGCCAGTCGTGATCAAGCGTGATGGTTGCCGCACACCTTTTGATGAAACAAGGATAAGAGATGCAGTTATGGCCGCTGCAAACTCTGTTGGGATAGAGGATGCAGACTATGCCGCGACGGTGGCCGCTTGTGTCAGTCAACGTGTTGCATCTTTAGCCGAAGTCGATATTCATCATTTGCAAGATGCCGTTGAAAACTTGTTGATGGAAGGTCCTTATAAGTCATTGGCACGGGTGTATATTGAATATCGCCATGACAGAGATATTTGCCGCGAAGCGACCAGTAAATTGAATTTAGAAATCCGTGGTCTGGTCGAGCAGAGCAATGCGGCACTCTTGAATGAAAATGCCAATAAAGACTCAAAAGTCATCCCGACTCAACGGGATTTGCTGGCTGGCATAGTGGCAAAACATTACGCCAAGAGTCATATTTTGCCAAAAGACGTGGTGGCCGCCCATGAAGCGGGTGAGATCCATTACCACGATTTAGACTATTCGCCATTCTTCCCGATGTTTAACTGCATGCTAATTGATTTAGCAGGGATGTTGACCCATGGCTTTAAAATGGGCAATGCCGAGATTGAAACGCCAAAGTCAATTTCTACTGCAACCGCAGTGACTGCGCAAATCATCGCCCAAGTTGCGAGTCATATTTATGGCGGCACGACCATCAATCGCATTGACGAAGTCTTGGCACCTTTTGTGGCCAAAAGTTATGACAAACACTACCAAGTTGCGCTGAATTGGCAGATTAAAGATGCCAAAGCTTTTGCCACGGCTCAAACTGAAAAAGAATGTCACGATGCTTTTCAGTCCCTTGAATATGAAGTGAATACTTTGCACACTGCCAATGGACAAACGCCATTCGTCACCTTTGGCTTTGGCTTAGGCACTTCGTGGGAATCACGTCTAATTCAGCAATCTATGCTCAAAGTTCGTATGGCTGGTCTAGGTAAAAACCGTAAAACAGCCGTATTCCCTAAACTTGTGTTTGCCATTCGTGATGGTATTAACCACAAGGCAGGGGACTGCAATTACGATGTAAAACAAATGGCGCTCAAGTGTGCGACGATGCGGATGTATCCCGATATTCTCAACTATGAACAGGTTGAAAAGGTGACAGGATCATTTAAAACCCCAATGGGTTGCCGCAGCTTTTTGGGTACTTATAAGGAAAATGGCGAGTTGATCCATGAAGGCCGAAATAACCTCGGAGTTGTGAGCCTAAACTTGCCACGTATCGCCTTAGAATCCAATGGTAATGAAGCCGAGTTTTACCGTATTTTAGATGAACGCCTATTACTTGCCCGCAGAGCATTAGATACTCGTATCGAACGCTTAAATGGCGTGAAAGCTCGAGTGGCACCGATTCTTTATATGGAAGGTGCTTGCGGTGTACGTTTGCGCGCCGATGACGATATTGCGCAGATTTTCAAAAATGGTCGAGCGTCGATTTCATTAGGTTATATTGGCCTGCATGAAACCATGAATGCGCTCTATGGTACTAAGTCCCACGTGTTTGACAGTGCTGAGCTGCGGGAAAAGGCGATTAAGATTGTCGCCTATCTCAAGGCTGCGACCGATGCTTGGAAAGCCGAAACAGGCTATGGCTTTAGTCTATATAGCACACCCAGTGAGAGTCTGTGTAGCCGCTTCTGTAAACTGGATGCGAAGCAGTATGGTGTTGTTGCAGGAGTTACAGATAAAGGCTATTACACTAATAGTTTCCACTTAGATGTTGAAAAGCAAGTCAATCCCTACGACAAAATTGATTTTGAACAGCCCTATCCGGAAATCGCCAGTGGTGGATTTATTTGCTACGGCGAATATCCCAATATGCAACACAACCTCGAAGCATTAGAAAATGTCTGGGATTACAGTTATAGCCGCATACCTTACTACGGAACTAATACGCCTATTGATGAATGCTATGACTGTGGTTTTACAGGTGAGTTTAGCTGCACGAGTAAAGGTTTTACTTGCCCTAAATGTGGTAACCATGAGCCGAGCCGAGTGTCGGTAACCCGCCGTGTTTGTGGTTATTTAGGTAGCCCAGATGCTAGGCCATTCAACCACGGTAAGCAGGAAGAAGTAAAACGTAGGATCAAACACTTGTAACAGTTTTGAATAATGCTTCTGTTAAACTGACCTTGAGGCGCAGCACGAGAATTCTCTGCTGCGCCGTGTATTTAACCTAAATCGGCTCAAGGTGTTGAACCTAGGACTGAGTTCATGAATTATCACCAATATTATCCCATCGATGTGGTTAATGGCCCGGGAACCCGGGCAACCTTGTTTGTTTCGGGCTGTGAGCACCAGTGCCGTGGTTGCTATAATCAAAGTACTTGGGATGTACGATCTGGCCATCCTTTTGATAAAGCAATGGAAGACCGGATTATTGCTGATCTTAACGATAAGCGTATCGTTCGCCGCGGCTTATCTCTCTCTGGGGGCGATCCTTTATTACCCGCCAATCTGGAGGTGGTTTTAGCCTTAGTTAAACGGGTAAAGGTTGAATGTCCGACTAAAGATATTTGGCTATGGACGGGTTATGTACTCGATGAACTGTCTGAACAGCAAAGGGCTGTGCTTGCTTATTTAGATGTGTTGGTAGATGGAAAATTTGAACAAAGTTTAGCGGATCCCAGTTTACAGTTTCGTGGTAGCAGTAATCAGATCATACGTTTGTTATAAAAGCGGTAACGAGGATCTGCAACTTGCTGTTATAATCCCAAACCTTGACACAGATGCTAGCATAATTAGGCTAAGATTTTACTGTGGCTAACATAGGTAATTTAAGGTAACAGAATGAATTTAAAGCAAGAACTGCAGCAGCTTAACGATAAGCTTGATAAATTTCGTCGTAAACTTGCTGCGGCTGAACAACGAGGTGATGAGGCTGTTATTGCTCAGTTCAAACGCGAAATTGCTGCAGTCACTAAGCAAATTAGCAGTGTAAAAGGCCAACATACACGCTTATTGAATAAACAGGGTGATGATATTAAACATCTGCCTTTTCACCGAGCGTTGACTAAAGCTGAACAAGCTGACATGGGACAATTGAAAAAGTCCGTTAAAGGTCTGGTTGTGGTTCACCCAATGACGGCACTCGGCCGTGAGATGGGCTTAACCGAAGTGACGGGTTACGCACCTGCAAAGTTTTAAGACTCTAAATAGTCAAATCTGGCAAGGTAAGTTGGGGAGTACAAGTATAGATTCGAGTGTCGATGTTATACTGGCTCCCTTGCTGCCAAGTGGGGCAATCGGAACTATTGAACTTGATTCAAGTTGTAGTTGATTAAATTGATTGCTCAAAACACTTAAGAATGGGGTGCTCGTTGCTTAAGAGCCTAATTTGGTTTTGTTTTTAGGGATGTTCCTTCGTCTCACGGAATGAGAGTTGTCGTTTAAGGTTATGTCATGTCGATAAAATATGTCGCGACGTCAAAGTTACCCACTCCTTGGGGCGTGTTTGCTATGCATGGTTTTGAAGATACAGAAACAGGCAAAGAGCATGTAGCACTCACCTTTGGAACGCTCAGTGCAGATGAGCCCGTTTTAGGTCGTATCCATTCAGAATGTTTGACCGGTGATGCGCTATTTAGCCTGCGTTGTGACTGTGGTTTTCAGCTACAAACTGCTATGCAAAATATTGCCGAAACAGGTAGCGGTTTTATTTTATATTTACGCCAAGAAGGCCGTGGAATTGGCTTATTGAATAAGATCCGTGCCTATGAGTTACAAGATAAAGGTGCTAATACAGTTCAAGCGAACGAGCAATTAGGGTTTCCTGCAGATATGCGTAAGTACGATATGATCAAACCAATGCTTGAACAGATTGGTGTGAAGCACGTACGCTTAATGACCAATAATCCGCGTAAAGTCAAAGCGATGATAGAGTTTGGTATCGAAGTGGTTGAGCGGGTTCCTCTGCAAGTGGGCAAAAACCGTTATAACGAAGCCTATTTAAAAACCAAATCCACAGAGCTTGGCCATATGATGTCTGAATATCATTTTGTGGACAAAGATTAATTGCTCTGGGCTAATACCGCCAAAGTCACATAAACTAGGACGGTTTGAGTAAATTGAGCCCTTTTTTTAATCGGTTATTCTTAAATATTTTGACCGTGTCTGCGTGGTTATTAGGGAGCGTTATCCCTAACGTTACCTGGGCACAGGTCTACCCCTCTGATGACAATTCCATCGCTTCTTCACCTATAAACAGTCAGTTGCCCATTGATACTAAGGATAATCCTAGTTCTGTCTATGCTTTTGGCAGTTATCTCGGTACTGGGGTTTATCGAGCCGCAGAGCAAAATGCGACCGTTGTGAGTATCCCGCTTTCTTTCGATTTTCAAAAGGACAGTGAAAGCCAAACTTGGTTGCGTTTGCCTCTCTCCTTTGGTTTTTTTGATTATTTAGCACAGGATCTTACCGAAGGTGAATTCCCTTCATCTGTTGGGACTATGACGGTGACCCCTGGTATTGAGCACCATTGGCAGGCGAGTACAAACACTCGTATGGAGGCTTATTTTGATGTGGGTTTTGGGACAAACTTTGATACCAGTGATAACCTGGCAATTTTAGCCACAGGGATCAGTACCTTGTATGATTTTACTTTCGGTGGTGAAGAGAGTGTTTGGGTATCGAGATTGCATTTTGCAGGCTATAGCGAACGAGTTGGTAAGCTTACAGATCAATTTGCGGTATTACAAACTGGCGTCGATATAGGCCTTTCACCTCGTTGGCAATGGCAAGATATTCAAGTTCAACCCAGACTATTTTTACTCGGTTATTGGTATTTTAATGCGTTAAATTTCAGTAGTGATAGTGAGCAGGATACGGTTGTCTCGGGTAGTTATGAATTGGGTGCGACCTTAGTTTTTTCTAAGCCTATAGACGCTGATTTGTTGAGTATAGACCGAATTGGATTGAGTTATCGCACCGGTGATGGATTAAGCATTTGGCGTTTATTATTTAGTTTTCCTATTTAACAATGGCTTAGTTGAAATTAACTACTATCCCACTTGAAACTCAGTCCAGCAGCTAAAAAGTAAAAATTTACGCACGATTTTTTAATTTAGCGATTATTCTGCAGATTTCTGAGCATCACGCATTTTCTTATCCATTAAGACCGCCATTTGGCTATTGAGCTGTAATATTTGCTCTTGGATCACCTTGCGTTGTTGCTCTGCAGCTTCTGAATTATCACCTTTAAGCTTTGTTAACATTTCTTGTAGGGCTTTTATCTGCTCTTTTATCCGTTCGATTTGTTGATCAATAGGAGAGGTGGCTTCTCCTGATTCAGCAGCTTCAGCTTGCTGTTTTTTCTCTGTGTTACTTTCTCTCAGCGTTGCACCGAAATCAGTCGCTAATGCAGCGCGACCTGCATTGGAAATCGATACTGTATCTTGGTTATTAGTGTCTTCTGTTCCATCAGTAGTGGTGGAAGATGATGTTGGAGATATGGCGATATAGGCACTGGATACGGGCTTGAATGTCGCACCACTTGCTGCATTGTTTAATCCATTAATATTCATCAACGACTCCTGATAACGCTAGATGTAGTAAGACTTAAATGGTTATCGGCAGCGAGTTAAGATTCTTAAGTCAATTTTTTATTCTATACATAATAGTCAAGAGGGTAGCCCTGATGTGATAAGGGCTAAAGATAAAGTGACTGTAGCTTAGTCTTTCTTACCCCATATGTGGCTGTTGATATTATCAGCAGAGCTGGACCTATTTTTATCTTGGGTAGGTGTTTTTGTACTCTGCCCTTGATTAGCCGAATGAATCTTGATGGTTTTTTTAGGGGTCGTCGCAGTTTCGTTTTTCGGTGGAGGTAAAGGTAGCTTATTGGCTTTTAGGTATAAGTATTCTACTTTCTCCCTTGCCCAGTCGGTTTTTCTTAAAAAACGCAGACTCGATTTAATACTGGGATCATGGGTAAAACAACGGATTTGTATTCTCTCACCCAACTCTTCCCAGCCGTAGCGTTCGACTAAATCAGTGACTATGGTTTCGAGTTTAATGCCGTGCAGAGGGTTATTTACTTGAGTCATATTTGTATATTGCAGTGAACTATGGCGGGATTATAGCAGTTTTATAGGCAGAGTTAGAGGCGTATTTGCTAACATAAAAAACAGGCACTGTTGCAGTGCCTGTTTTGTTTCATTCATTTAGGTGTGAAGCTATAAATATTAAGCGGGTGTTTAGGCTTCGTCCGGTAGTTCTGAGTCGCTATCGATTTCACCTTTGCCTTTGGTTTTCACAATCAGTAGACCAGTGATCACTAAGGTTGAAATAATGCCTGCAACGGTTGACAAGGTCATTGGTAAACCTGCGCCTAAGGTTGCTGAGTTTAGTAGGAAGGTGATAACTACTGTCGTCATAAACATTGCTGGAATAGTCGTGATCCAGTGCAGTTTATTATGGCGTAATAAGTAAGCTGAAGCAGTCCATAGCATTAATACTGCGGTTGCTTGGTTTGCTACACCGAAGTAACGCCAAATCACACCAAAATCGACTTGAGTTAGCAGGCCACCAATAATAAACAGTGGGATAGCCAGCATTAAACGTTTTGGCAGTGCAATCTGTGGCATTTTGAAGAACTCAGCCAAGATCAGACGAGCTGAGCGGAATGCCGTATCACCAGAAGTAATGGGGAGAATAATGACACCTAGGATTGCCATAAAACCACCAACCGCACCGAGTAAGCCAGTTGAAGCTTCATATACTACGTTAGCAGGGTTCCCCGCCATTCCAGTGTTAAGACCTTCTACACCACCGAAGTAGGATAGGGCAATTGCACACCAAAGTAATGCAATAATGCCTTCACCAATCATGGCACCAAAGAACACGAAACGGCCATTGGTTTCATTTTCAACACAACGTGCCATTAGCGGTGACTGGGTTGCATGGAAACCAGAAATGGCACCACATGCGATGGTGATAAACAATGCAGGCCAAAGCGGCATGTCTTTAGGATTTAAGTTTTGGAAGAAATCTCCTGCTTGTACATTAGGCAGTAAGGTATGCTCGCTCGATAAAATAATCGCGAAGGCAAGGCCAAAGGACATGAAAAACAGTAGAGCACCAAAGAAGGGGTATAGACGGCCGATAATTTTATCAACTGGCACAACTGTAGCGATCAGATAGTAACAGAAAATAATACCAACGAAGATGCTGACATCCCAACCCGTTAGCTTACCGAGTAGCCCGGCTGGTGCAGAGATAAATACCACACCAACGAGCAACAATAGGATGATGGCAAACACATTCATAAAATGTTTTGCGCTCTTACCTAGGTATTTACCCGCAAGGTTAGGTACGGATTGACCACCATTACGAACCGACAACATACCTGAGAAGTAATCGTGCACTGCACCGGCAAAAATACAACCGATCACAATCCATAGCATGGCTGCTGGACCGTAGAGTGCGCCGAGGATAGGACCAAAGATTGGACCAACACCAGCAATGTTCAGTAATTGGATTAAATAGACTTTGCCCTTAGACATAGGCACATAGTCAACGCCATCGGTTTTGGTGAACGCGGGTGTTTGACGTTTAGCGTTGATGCCGAAAACCTTCTCGACAAAAGCACCGTAGATAAAGTAACCGCCGATCAATAAACCGATACAGAGTAGGAACCACATCATTTTGTTATCTCCCCATTTGAGTTGTGAGGAGTGTAAACAAGTTGTTTACACAAAACAGTGCAATTTTACTCAGTGGTCGAAAATGTAGGGTCAGCGGCAATAGGATGACTTGAGCGGTTTTCGATAAACATCAGTCTTTAGATGGATTGGTTATTGGAAGCCAAAAAGTTGTTTTAAACTCTTCAGATAACGGCGTGACACTGGCACTTTACCCCCAGAATGCGTTGTGACTTCTGCTCCTGTATCCAATAACTCAATTTCGGCAATGGCCTTAGGTGCAATTAAATATTGGCGATGACAACGCACTAGTGGTGTTTTTTCTTCGAGCACTTTTAAGGTTAACTGGGTGTGGACCTTGCCTTTTGTGCAGGCGACATGGATACCACTTAAATCACTAAACACATATTCGACATCCGTGATGGAGATGACTTTCAATTTGCTACCACTGTAGCAGGGAAGGTGCTCAAGACTTCTAGGTGCGATTGAATTAACGGCCTGTGGCGCGAGATTTTTACGCACATGTTTTAGCGTTTGGCTGAGTCTGTCGGCATCAATGGGTTTCAGCAAATAGTCAAAAGCATGATTATCAAAGGCCTTGACGGCAAATTCATCGTACGCGGTGACAAATACAATTTTAGGTAAGCTGTCGGGATCGAGCATAGCAATCAGCTCCATTCCTGAAATACGCGGCATTTGGATATCGAGGAAAATAAGCTGAGGTTTTTCTTTGGCAATGATTTGTAATGCTTCAATTGCATTTGCGCATTGACCAATAATCTCAATATCGGCTTCTTGACTGAGAAGTTCAGTCAGTTCTTCACGAGCAAACAGCTCATCATCAACAATTAAACAAGTGATCACGTGTTGGTTTCCGTTGGTTCAATTGGGAGGCGGATGATGACTCGAGTATATTCATCTCGCTCACATTTTACGGTTATGCCGTATTGCTCACCAAATAGGTTTTGGATACGTTTATGGACTAAGTTCATGCCTAATCCTTCAGAACCAGAAGTCGGCTCATATAAACCTGCATTATCAGTAACATCCAATTCTAAAATATTGTTTTCCAATTTACCGGTCACTTTAATTTGTCCCTGTTCAATCATATGGGATGTACCGTGTTTTACGGCATTCTCAATGATTGGCTGTAAGGTAAATGCAGGCACCTTACAGGGATATAGTGATTCGGGAATAGCAATATTGACCTGTAATTTATCAATAAAACGTGCTTTCTCAATAGTGAGATAGGATGCAATGTGATCTAGCTCATCCCCAAGTGTGACAAGGCCTGTCGTACGCTTAAGGTTGATACGCAAAAATTGTGATAATTGTTGTAATAGCTGTTTTGACATATCCGGATCGCGTTTGATTATGGCACTAATGGTATTGAGCGCATTAAATAAAAAATGTGGATTTACCTGTGCTTGGAGCAACTTTAACTCGGCTTGTGTGAGTAGATTTTGTTGTTGCTCGAAGCGACCGTATAGGATCTGATTCGATAAGAGACGCGCAATGCCTTCGCCTAAGGTTCTATTAATATTTAAAAAAAGCTTATTCTTAGGCTCATACAGTTTGATAGTACCTATGACTTCGTTATCGCTACGCAGCGGGATAACTAGACTCGATCCTAACTTGCATTGACTTGAAATTGAGCAGGCATAAGGTGTTTCAACACCATCGGCAAACATCACTTTATTCTGGTTAATGGCCTCTAGGGTTATCTTAGATGAAATAGGTGTTCCCGGAAGGTGGTGATCAGCACCGATACCAATAAAAGCCAAGAGTTTTTCCCTATCGGTGATCGCAACCGCGCCGACATTGGTTTCTTGGATCACAATCTGTGCAACTTTACCGCTACTTTCCTCATTAAACCCCTTAGAAAGTAAACCTACACTGCGCTCGGCAATTTTTAACGCTTTGGTTGAAAAGCTCGAAGAGAGTTTATCAAACATGGTTTTTTGATCGCGGATCATGCTCATAAACAGTGCCGCACCGATAGAGTTCACGAGTAACATAGGTGGCGCAATTTGGCGTACTAATTCCCATGCAGCATCAAAGGGACTTGCAATGAGTAAGATAATGCTCATTTGCATCATCTCAGCGTAAAAGGTGACTAAACAAACAAGAAGTGGATTATAGATAAGTTCACTTTTACCCGCTCTACGCAGATAAAAGCTAATCATACCAGCAGATAATCCCTCCATAGTTGTCGATATGGCACAGGCAACATCGGTAAATCCCCCCATGCTATAACGATGCAGTCCACCCGTGAGTCCAACGAGAAAACCAGTGACAGGGCCACCCAATAATCCACCGAGTACCGCTCCCATGGCGCGAGTATTGGCAATTGCGCCAGACGTTTGTTCACCAAAGTAGGTCGCCATAATGCAGAAACAGGAAAAAAACAGATAAATAAAAACCTTGTGGGGCAGGCGTGGCGAGGTCTCGGCAAAGAGCTTAAATAATGGGGTTTTACTGACTAAGTAAACGATCACTAAGTACAGCGACATCTGTTGGGTAAGTAATAGGATCAGGGACATAATGGCTCACATTATCGTCACAGATGTCGGCGTAAAGATTCTAATTGACAGTATGTGCGCGAGATCAGAGTTCAAATTTAACAGTTCGGATATAAAGAACAATATTAATTGCATCTTTTGGAGAGTATATGTCCGATTCTGTTCACGGTCATGATGTTATGGCGCTGATGGTAGCTCAAGGGGACGTCATTTTAAAGTCTGAATTGATTTCCCTTATGGCACAAAAGTTTGGTGAGTCTGCGCGTTATCACACTTGCAGCGTTGAAGCGTTGACTGCGCAAGAGTTGATCGATTTTTTAGTGAGTAAAGGTAAGTGCCAAGAAACCGCACATGGAATAACATTGGTCGCAGGACGCCAATGTAATCACTAGTGTTTGAGTGCGTCCGAGCGTGTTGATAAGTAGAGATAGATAGCACCCGTATCTTTATGCGAGTTAGCTATCTTCATCATTTTTATGGAGCAGCTGATACTGCTCATCCATCGAACGTTGACTGAATTCGTCGATTAAAATCCGCAGTAATCGTGACTTTGCGATTTTAGTCTCCTTTGAAAGGGTATCGAGCTGGGAGATACTGGTTTCAGTTAGGGAAAAAGTAGCATGTCGGTATATTTTTACTGACTTTTTATCTAAACCTTTACTAATGCTAGCCGGAGGCACAATTAATTGACTCGCTTTGCCCAAAGCGTAATTATTCGCATCTTCAATAAAATCATCAACAGAAACCGGGGTGATGATTTGCTTGGGTTTCTTACGTTTAAGATCAGTTAAGCTCATAGCTATTTTCTGGTGGTAATGTGAATAATTCATCCACTATAGCGCGAATCTCATCGGCAGCTTTCCCATTAGGCTCTATTTCGATGACTGAAGAGCCTTTTTCCTCACTATCATCATAAATGTTACGGCAAAAGGTGACTGAGTTGAGTACCCTCAACCCAAAGGATTGCACTACTTCTTTGGCTTCTAAAATGCGTTTAAACTGTGTAGGAAGTGCAGGACATTGGGTTAGCACAATAGTGGCTACCATTTTAGGATTGACCATTTTACAGGTGCTGAGCATATCTTCCATGTGAGGCAAGGTTTTGAGATCTCGCCTCTTGGGTCTTAAGGGGATCACTACATAGGTTGCTACTGACATTGCCGCTCGCATTGCAAGGTTATCTTGGCCACCACAGTCAACAATCACGTAATCGAACCGCTCATCTAAGCTGAGTAAATCATTACGTATTTTACCGTAAAGCTGAATACAGTTAATGGCGGGTAAACTCGGATCGTTATTCCTAGCTTGGATCCAATCGGAAGTGGTGCGCTGGGGATCACAGTCAACCATAAGAACATTTGCTTGGGATTTTTGTTTAATATAAACAGCGAGATTTTGTGCGAGGCAACTTTTACCGCTTCCTCCTTTTTCTCCACCTACCAGCAATATCATAGTGACATCCCCTGAATGAATCTTTGAATTAATTCAGTGTAGAACAGCCCCGTTAACCCTGCGTAGCTTAAGAAAAATTAAAGTAATTGCATGGCAATATGGTAGCTTTTCTCGTGGCATTGGGAACAGCGACATACTTGGCCTTTTACCATATTTTGCTTGGAAGTATTGGGGTTGAAAGTGACTTCAACTAGCTCACCGAGTGCGAAAGGATTCTTATAATCAAACAGAATGCCCTTTCTGGCCAAATCGATACAGATACCATCGTCGCAATGGTTTACTCCTTCTGGATCGATCCAGTTTAGGATCACCCGCTCTGCTTCCATATCCACTCGCAGAGAGGCGCGTTTTTCTTCAAAACCAGTAGGATGATCACCCATAACACAATTGCCCCGTAAATAATTGATCTTTGTAAAACTAGCATAATTGCTTTTTGGCAGAATACCAATGTGAAAAGCGAGGTCTTTGAGGAGAGTTTTAAAACGAGGGCAGCGGTGCCATTGAATAGTTATTTTAATGGCACCGACTCAGGTATTTGATTAGTTGTCGTATTCTTGATTTTTGGGGTAAGGCATTTTCAATTGGCCCCAACGGATCACAATAACCGTAGCCGCTAAGATTAAGGTTGATATTGAAATGGCTGCAATCCGCCAATCATCCATGCTCTTCATATCTAAAATCAGATAACGCGCTAATGCGACTATGGAGATATACAGTGGCATTCGCACGGGTAACTTACCGGACTCAGCATAGTTGGCCACCATGGCTAAGACTTCAAGGTAAATAAACAGTAAGAGTAAGTCCGCGAGTGCTACGGCACCTGCTTCAAAAATATGGACAATTTCTTGACCAATCGCAACTACCGTTGCAATAGCAATAATGAATAATACGAAATGTTCTACGGCTTTAAGGCCTTTAGCTCCGTATTGACGATAAAATGGCATATAAACTCCCTACGCAATATTTTTATAAATAGTAACAGTAAAAGCGGGTTAGTTAGGAAAAAGTACGTGAATTCTCTGTGACTCAATTCACAAGATAGATATTGGTCACAGTAAAAGAAGAAGGGTTTATCTGTAGGCATACAGTGAGCGTAAATAAGCTGACAAGCTTAAGTATTTGAGCCAAGGATGTGAGTATATCTTTTACTGAACGAAACTACTTATTCTGGCGTTTCTGCCATTTAAACATAATGGAATATTTCCATAAATTGCTGATAAGCAAATAACCTATCGCAGAAAAGATGATCCCCAATACTAAACAACCGACTAAAAAAGGTGGGCCAATAGTTGTCAGCGATGCTTCAATCCATTGCCAATTGGCTTCGAAGGTAAAATCCTGCGGTGCATGGCCTAAAATTTTTGCACCCAGTAAATAAGCACCATAAAACATCACTGGCATAGTGAGTGGATTAGTTATCCATACTAATGCAACGGATACGGGGATATTGACATTAAATAGAATCGCGAATGCCGCAGCAGCAACCATTTGGAAGGGCATGGGGATCCATGCGACAAAAAGGCCAACAGCAAAAGCACCTGGAGCTGATTTTCGGTTCAACGCCCAAAGATTTGGGTTGTGTAGCAAGCGTCCGAACATGCGCAAGTGTTTATGCTCACGCAGGGTTTCAGGCTTAGGCATAAATTTCGTGATGAATTTTTTTGGCATAGGTTGAAATTGCTGTCTTAACTTAATTCACTATGAATCGATTTATTTTTGGCTTTAGTGCCAGTTTATTATCGGCGATGTTGTGGCCATCATTTCTGCCTGTCGCTTATTTACCCTATCTTTTGGTTGGGGCTTTAATCTTATACAAAAAAATACCGCTTTGTTCAGGGGTACTCTTCGCGATGTTGTGGCTAACGGTTTTTTGCTTAGGATTATCTAGGCAGGATCTTCCTGTGCTACAACAACCTCTACAGGTGAGGGGCGAAATCATATCACTAGTTAGTCAAAACAGCGACTGGCTTAGTCTGGATATTGCGGTCATTAAACCAAATTTAATCTTAGGACCAAAAGCAAAGCTAAGATTGACATGGAAAACACCACCTGAAGTGGAAGTAGGGCAAGTTTGGTTGTTCACTATTGCACCAAAAAGTGTTTCTAGTGTGCTAAATCAAGGCGGATATAATGAACAAAAGCAATTAATTAGTCAGCATATTGTAGGTAAAGGGAGAGTTGTTAAAGCTGAGTTGATTAAGGTCAACCCTTCCTTAAGAAATCAACTTGTATCGGCATTGGCTCCTCAATTGGCTCCATTGCAGCAGGGAGATATTCTACTGGCGTTAATCTTGGGGGATAAGCAGCTCATTTCACAAGAACGCTGGCAAACGTTGAGGCAAACGGCGACAGGGCATTTAGTCGCGATATCAGGCTTACATTTGTCCGTGATTACAGCATGGATTTATGCTGTTGTTATATTTGGACTCACCCGTTTAGCTTCCCACCCCAGTCGTCGAAATTGGATATTCGCACTATTACTATCGGGTATAGGTACCGCATTTTATGCTTATTTAGCTGGTTTTGGTGTATCGACACAACGTGCATTGGTGATGATATTACTCTTAATGTTGCTTAGTTTATTAAAGCGGTTTTCGAGTGCGTGGGAGCGGTTATTATTTGCTTTATTTGTGGTGTTGTTAATTGATCCTCTTGCATGTTTAAGTGCTGGATTTTGGCTGTCATTTTGTGCGTTAGCCATTATTTTGTACACCTTAGAAACTGCGTCTAAAGCACCGCAGTTGATAGATAGCACCACTCCTTTTATGCGTATTCGTGCAGGATTATCACAGTTTTGGTCTATTCAATGGCGATTGAGTCTTGGGCTTGGATTAGTGCAAGCGGTCCTTTTTGGAGGAATAAGTGCACATAGTCTATGGATGAATATGCTTGCCGTGCCTTGGTTTAGCTTTGTGGTTATACCACTGGCAATGGCGGGGTTTGTGTGCTGGTGGATTAGCACTGCGTTTGGATTCTCTTGGATGGGGTTACTAGGTTTAAGCGATTGGACCTTGATGCCCTATGGCAAGTTATTAGAGATAAGTGGCCATTTACCCATCCATTGGCAAGCGGTTTCCGAAAGTGTGTTGGCATTAGCATTATGTGGATTATTAGGCGGTGTTTTGTGGCGTTATATTCCTAAAAGTCGCCAGTACGGGCCTTGGCTTTTTATTGTCGGATTACTATTTATGCCACTTATATTATCAATTTTATTCAGATGGTTACCTTTAAGATCATCGACTTGGTCTATGCATTTGTTAGATGTGGGACAGGGATTAGCTGTGGTGATAGAGAAAGATGGCCGAGGGCTTATTTATGACACTGGTGCAGCGTTTGGAGATAATTTTAGTTACGCTGAACGGGTGATTATTCCTTTTCTGAATGCTAAAGGGATTCGAGAAATTGACTATGTGTTTATCAGCCATAGCGATAATGATCACGCAGGTGGTGCCTCAGTTCTCTTGGCTGCATATCCTAAAGCCCAATGGATAACAGATGTGCCTGAGTTCGCTGGGCAAGGTTGTAGACCGCAGCAAATTAGCTGGCAGGATCTTAAATTAACCATCATTTTTCCGAAAGAACCGATAGCTGGGAATAATGGCTCTTGTGTACTGCGTATTGATGATGGCAAGCAGAGTGTATTACTGACTGGCGATATTGAAAAAAACAGTGAAATGAGACTATTAGAACAAACAAAAATGCAGTCTACGACATTAGCGAGTCAAGTTTTAATTGCACCGCACCATGGTAGCAAAAGCTCATCAACCGAAGCGTTTATCGATGCGGTTGCTCCCGAACTTGTCATCTTCTCCGCAGGGCTTGCCAATCGATACGGTTTTCCTAAATCCGTTGTCGTTGAGCGTTATCAAGATCGGCATATCGCTCATTTGACAACGGGAATAGAAGGGCAGATTAGTGTGATTTTTCAGCATAATGGCCGAGAGGTGAAAACCTACAGGCGTGATCTTGCGCCATTTTGGTACAACCGCTTGTTTAGATTTGGTGACTTGATTAATCCGGAGTAGAATGCCTACTTTGCCATAATTTAGTGTTATCAATGACAGAATCTCCTAAAGACGAAATGTGGACAGTTTTCAAACGATTACTGGGCTATCTTAAACCGATGAAGGGCATGTTTTTGCTTTCAGTCGCGGGGCTTATTGTTTATGGGGTCGTCGATGCGACCTTCATCGCTTTTATCGGTCCCTTTATCGATAAAGGCTTTTCAGGCGGAGCTCCTGCTGCAATCAGTAACGGCATTGCATTGCCAAGTAACCAAGGGTTCCATGCCAACAATGATGTGTTAATGATGGCGCCCCTTGTGGTTATCTTAATGTTTTCCCTGCGAGGTTTTGCCAACTTTGTTTCAACTTATGGCATCTCTTATATGAGTGCGCGTTTAATCACGGACATGCGTCAGCAAGTATTTGAGCATTATCTCAGTTTACCCGTCAGTTATATGGATAAAGAAAACACGGGAAATTTGATATCTAAGGTTACCTTTGATACCGAGCAAATCGCTAGAGCATCGGGCAGTGCATTGATTTCTATCGTAAGAGATAGTGTGACTGTGATGGGTATGCTGGTACTCATGTTCTACAATTCATGGAAACTATCCCTGTGTATCTTGATTATTGGCCCCATTATGGGGTTAGTGATCACTGTGGTCAGTCGTCGTTTCCGTAAAGTGTCTAAGCAAATTCAAACTGCCATGGGCGGGGTCAGTGCCACTACGGAGCAGATGATTAAAGGCCATAAAAACGTTTTAGCCTTTGGCGGACAAGAGACTGAAATGGCTCGTTTTGCGAAGGTAAATGATCAAAACCGCCATCAGAATATGAAATTAGCCGTAGCGCAGGCGATTAGTCAGCCTGTGATTATGGTGATTGGCTCCTTTGCCTTAGCATTTGTACTGTATGCCGCAAGCTTAGATAGTATGAAAACGGACCTCACCGCAGGGACCTTTGCCACTATCCTTGGCGCTATGATGGCCATGCTACAGCCCATCAAAAACTTAACCCGCGTTAATGCTGAATTTCAGCGCGGTATTGCTGCTTGTACCACAGTGTTTGAATTGTTAGATACTTTACCTGAATCTGATACGGGCACTTACAGTGTTAAAAGGGCCACAGGCAATTTACGGTTTGATGGCGTTTGTTTTAGTTATGAAGGCCAAGAACGCCGAGCCTTAGACAATGTCAATTTTGAGGTTAAACAAGGCCAAACCTTGGCCTTAGTGGGCCGTTCAGGCTCGGGTAAATCAACCATCGCAAGTTTGGTGACACGTTTTTACACGGGGCTAGAGTCTGGCGATATTTTACTTGATGATGTGAGTATCTATGATTACTCATTGAAATCACTACGTAACCAAGTGGCCCTAGTATCCCAACAAGTGACTTTGTTTAACGATACTATTGCTAACAATATTGCTTATGCGTATCCAGGTGAAGTGACCCGTGAGCAGATTATTGAAGCGGCAACACTTGCCCATGCGATGGAATTTATCGAACAGCTTCCTGAGGGGATCGATACGCAAGTCGGAGAAAACGGGGTGTTACTTTCCGGTGGACAAAGACAACGTATTGCCATAGCGCGCGCTATGCTGCGTGATGCACCAGTGCTTATCCTCGATGAGGCCACATCGGCTCTTGACACTGAATCTGAAAAAGCGATTCAACAGGGACTGGATAACCTGCGTCAAAACCGCACTTCGGTGGTGATCGCCCATCGATTATCGACAATTGAAAGTGCTGATCAGATCCTCGTGGTTGATCAAGGTCGTATTATTGAGCGCGGTACACACAAATCCTTACTGGAATTGGGTGGTATGTATGCCAAGCTGTATCAAATGCAATTTGGTAACTAGATGCAAACGCTCGTTAATAAAATTTGGTATCAGGGCCATCCATTGCGGTGGTTGTTACTGCCATTATCCTTTGTATTTGGGTTGATAACCTCAGTGCGCCGCGGTTTATTCCGGTTAGGGTTAAAATCGCAAACTACGCTTCCTGTTCCCGTGATTGTGGTGGGCAATATTACCGTAGGCGGAAGTGGCAAGACGCCAACGGTCATTTATCTGATTGAGTTATTACGTGCACATGGCTTTAATCCTGGGGTTATAAGTCGTGGTTATGGTGCCAATATACAAGGTGTTAAGCCCGTCACCCATGGTGCAAGTGCCACTGATGTGGGTGATGAACCCGCTATGATCGTAGCGCGTACGGGTGTTCCTATGATCGTAGGTGCTAAACGTGTCGAGGCAGCGAATGCCCTTATCGCCGAGTTTGGGGTCGATGTGATCATCTGTGATGATGGTTTACAACATTACGCCCTCGGACGGGATATCGAACTTGTCGTCGTTGATGGTCAACGCCGTTTAGGTAATGAATATTTGCTCCCTGCTGGGCCATTAAGGGAAGGGGTTTGGCGGCTTAAAGACGTCGACTTTGTGGTCATAAATGGTGGTACTGCCGATGTGGGACAATTTGAGATGCAGCTGGTGCCTATGGAGGTCAAAGCGGTGAATGGCAATGTGGTGAGTACTGATTTTGATAAATCTCAACCCCTTGTCGCTATGGCTGGTATTGGTCATCCCGCTCGTTTCTTCGATGCATTGCAAGCACAGGGCTATCAGTTGGCGTTATCCCAAGGGTTTGATGATCATCAAGCCTATGATAAAAAACAATTATGTGATTTGGCGAAAAATCTTCCGCTGATGATGACTGAAAAAGATGCGGTTAAATGTCGCGATTTTGCACAAGAAAACTGGTGGTATTTGGCGGTCAATGCCAAGCTATCCCCACAATTTGATGAGCAGCTATTAAGCCGTCTTCACGAGGTAGTTGCAGCTAAACAAGGAAACTCTCATGGCATTCGATAAAAAACTTTTGGATATAGTAGCTTGCCCAATATGCAAGGGAAAACTTGAGTATGATAAAACTGCGCAGCAGTTGATCTGTAAAGCCGATAAACTGGCATATCCTATTACTGAAGGCATACCTGTATTACTGGAAAATCGTGCAATTCCACTGACGGAAACTGTTTAAGCTAAATCAGTTTGAGTCGATTGAGTATGCGCGTAGCTTATTTACGCGCATTGTTCCATTAAAAATGCACAAATTTTTGCCTATCTGCGTCTGTTGCACCTTCTTTGCATTCCCCGCGTATTTCACCCCGGCCCGACTCTATTATACGACTCAGTTCGAAGTATCCTTCCCGGCAGTAACCTGTCATTTCTAGTGTTTTTGTGAGGCCAAGTTCTACCTGCTGCCCCCACACTTCGAGTATAGCCTCCTTCTCCTTGTAGTTTCTGCGTTGCTCGCTGGGATCCTGTGGCTTTTGACGCATGCGATCTTCGTGGGGGAAAGTGCGGTCCATATTGTCTCTGCTTGATTTTTCATCAACAAGATTCGCTTGATAGATAAAGAGTTTAAGACCATCGGCCTTAATGTCTGTTGTTAACTTATCCTTTAATTTTCCGGCTAATTCAGCGGGATCGATGGGGGCGCTGCTACAGGCGATAAGCGATATACAGCTTAGAACTGCAAGGCTGATAGATCTCAGTGGCATAATCAAATTTAACTCGTAGGTTATTAACTCCCTGAAGAATACCTTAATATGGCGGCAAATATCATAGATTTATGGTGATTTTTGCCATATGACTCAGTACCGCTTAAGCTCTGCTGAGTAACAGACATTGTGAACAAGGAATTAGCTTTAATGTGGGAGTTTTGGTCGCGTCAATTAGCACAAATCGAATGGGGCATGAGTTTAGTCCAAGCTATGGCTTTGGTGCTATTGGTACTGTGGGTTTATGTCATTTGGCCCAAGGAAGAGTTGCAGCAAGTGGCCAAGGATAAGGGGTTGCAACGGCGATTGTTACTGACTTTGGTCGCAATCAATGCGCTATGGCTCTTAAATGCCAGTATCCAGATCGGCTTGCATTTGCACTTTTTAGGGATTGTGACCTGTTTATTGATGTTCGGTTGGCGGTTAGCCACTGTCAGCTTGCTATTGCCCTGCGCATTTTTCAGTCTTTTTGTCCTAAAACAACCGGGTGTATTTGGCGCATTTGGTTTATTTGCTATAGCGATACCACTGTTTTTATCTTTCATGTTGTATAGCCGCAGTTACCATCTTTTTCCCAAACATATCTTTGTTTTTATCTTTGTCGGTGCGTTTATTAATGCGGGATTATCAACGGTATTTCACCAGTTTAGTTGGGCCATTTGGCTATGGTTTTCGGCAGATTATGACTGGGGATTATTAGTGGATAATTACTTAATGTTAATACCGTTACTGGCTTTTCCGGAAGCATTGTTGAATGGTATGGCGGTCACACTGCTGGTGGTGTATCAACCCCAGTGGTTGTTTGATTATTCTGATCGCGAATATTTATGGCAAAAGTAATACTTTTGACATTATAGATTGATAGAAGGCACGCAGCTTTCACTACGCGCCTTCAATGTTATGCGAAACGTTGATCTAAGTAATGGATAATATCTTTAGATTCATACAGCCATTGCACTTGGCCATTTTCTTCAATACGTAAGCAAGGCACTTGCTGTTTACCACCTTGAGCCGTCAGCTCATCTTTATGGGGGGATTTTTTCGCATCAAGGGTTTGAATATTGAGCCCTTGGCGGCGTATTGCACGGCGTACTTTTACGCAAAAGGGACAGGCTGGATATTGATAAAGTGCCATAGCTTGGGTTTCTGCATCAACTTTTTGTTGATCTTCCCGCGGGCGTTGACGTTTTTTAGGCGCAAAAACAAAGTTTAGAAATAAAATAATCCGGCCTAAAATCCAGCGAATAATGAACATGAGTACCTCGTGTAATAGTTTTATTTGGGGCGTTACAGGTGCTTATTATCAATCAAGCTTAGCAATCGCTTTGATGCACCTGTGATTAACGTCATATTGTATAAGTGATTAGTGTGATGGTCCTTGCATAAGCTGGCAAAGTGTAACCTAAGGTACTAAGCAGGCCAATAGTGCAGACCAATAGTTTAATTCGTGACAGTTTGGTTGGCCGTTAAAAGCCGACAGAGCGCCATAAATAATGCGCCCTGCAATTGCTGGGTGTTTAGTGGTGCTAGGCTGAGAGGTGCCTCGTTACGATTTAGCCGCGTAGTTTATTTTGCATCAATCGTCATATTCACTTGGGCAGTGTTTTGGTTCAACGTGACTCGGCTATCAAGTAAGAAAACCCGCTCGGGTGCGACCCCTTTGGTATCGACTAGATAAGCTTTAACTGTTTTTGCCCTTTCTTGGGCGAGATCTCCTAGCATGCCCTCGGTGACATTTTGTGCTTTCACCGACAAGTTATAGAGGGCTATGTGCCAGCGAGTCGCGATATCCTCATCCGACAGTGGTGTCTCTTTTACTTCATTCAGCACGGCGTCTTTCACTAATTGCGGATCTGCTTTTACTTCCTGTTCGTACAGTTTTGCCAAGGCTTCTGCGAGTGCTCCTTTTGTTGGAAATTGGCTTGGGCTTAAGTCTGTAGGGAGTTCCTTAAATGGGATATTTGCAAGTTTAGCTAATTTACGCTTCATCATACGTTCAGCAATTGCTTGGCTATCGTTAATCGCATCGACTTCACCTTCTATGCTAAGTTTTAGCATAGGTCTATCGGTTAAGGCGCTGGCGAGTTTGTCCAAGCTTGCTTGTTCTTTGCCATCTAGGGTAAAGCTTCCGGCATTGAAGCTGACTTTATCTAAAGTTTCATCTGAGCCGACTAAACTGGCGAGAAATGAGAATGGCGCAGTAACGGCTTTGGTTATCACGTTAGTGATGGCTGTCATGATAATGCTTCCTACACTAAAGCTGGGCGAGTCTAAATCCCCTAAAACCTCCATCCCTAGGTCGATAATGCCGTTCCGATCTTGAAGTAATGCAATGGCTAAGGTGATAGGAAGACTTGTGGCTAAGTCGCTATTACTGGGCTTGCCGAGTTTTAGTTGATCTATGACTAAGTGATTACTGCCCTTTAGCTGGTTATGTTCAAGCTTATAATTGAGTGCGAGGGAGAGTTGGCCTTTATCTATGTAGTAACCCGCATAGGTTCCTGAATAAGGATTTACGGATGTGAGCTCAACACTCTTAAATACGAGGTCGAGATCAAGATAAGGCATATCCAACAATGGGTTAATATCACCCTTTAGGGTTACGGGGGCATATTTATCAATTTTACCTTTGATATCAACAGAGGCTTTAGTGCCCGGTATTGAAGATAAGTGACTGATATTGCCATCAAGTAGCTCAATACCAGAGGCAAAATTGGGTGTTAAGGAATTGTCGGCAAAATAGGCTGAGCCTTGGCTAAAGCTGATTTTTTGAATGTCTAAACTTAAGTCAGGTTTGTCGTGGGTAACACTTTCACGAGTTTGGTTACCCGTATTTTTAACGTCAGAATTTCCCGTTTCGGGGACGGTAACATTAGGCGGTGCTTTTACGACCAAAGTGTTATCAGCGGACGTTTCAACGATCAGATCGCTGATATTTGTACTTCTATCCTTGGCAATAACAATTTTAGCGTAGGGCTGATTAAGGGCGAGATGGTCAATTTTTATTTGATTCTTTTGCTGGTCAAAATCTAGCTGATTAATATGCATTTTTTGCCATTTAACTAATGGCGCATTGCGTAAATTATCTAGCACATTCAAGTCATCCAGCTCGACACTGCCGCGATAAATTGCTTGGCCTTTAGCATCGGCATTTACCTGTCCCTGTGAACTCAATAGGCCACTTTTAAGCTTGATATTTACATAGGGCGCTAAATAAGGTTGAAATTGCGCTAATGCCAGTTTATCCATTTGTAATTTGGCATCAATGGACTCACTGGTTAGATCAACTTGTCCTTGTGATGCGAAACTCCCTTTATCATTGATAGCAAAGGATAGTTCATATTCGATAGGTGCTTTTAAGTCACTCACTATGGTCTTAGTGGCAAAATTGAGAGGGTATATACGCCATTGTTGAGGTGAAGGCGTGAGTTTTTGTTCACTGAGATTAATATCATAGTTTTCAAGGGTGAGCTTATCGAGTTGGACTAACCATGAGGGGGCGGGTTGTTCACTTGTGTGCTGTCTATCCTCTGTGTTAACTAAGGTTGGAGATGTCACCAAATCTTCTTTATTAGTTTCTTCATTTGGTGCCTGAGTGGGATCATTAATCTCTTTAGCCGTAGACGCTTGAGATTGTGCCATCGATTTTGGGGTTAGGAGTTTTGTAAGATCAACACCTTGTTCATCGAGGATCACATTGAGGGATAATCCATCACTATGTATTTGGTTGATATTAATTTTTTGCCGTTGCAGATCGGCTGCAATGCCATCTATTGCCAGTAGAGGAAGCGTCAGGACTGGAGTGTCTTGGTTTGTCACATTCAGCTTCTCAAGGATCACTTGTCCGCGATTAGTCATGACTTGTAGAGAGCCATTATCAGGTAGATCAAACCGATAATGTGACTTTGCACTTATTTCGCCATCTTTAAGCGTAATATCAAATTGGTCATCGATAAATTGCCACAGTGTACTGAGTTTTAACTTTGCGATTTGGATATCACCGTCGAGCATAAACGGGAAGAGTTGAAATTGCCCTTCTAGACTTATTTCTCCTTCGTGGACATCCTTAAACTGCATCGCAAAGTGATTATTGATTAACTGTGGTGTGACATTCGAGGATGCTATTTCTGTCGGTACAGAAGGAGTAACCTCTGGGTTTGTTTCTGTTTTTAATGCTTCTGCCGAGGATACTATTGTGTTTTTTAACGCTGATGTCGTTGTTGTCATTATATAGTCAGTATCTAAATTACTGACTTTAATATCAATGCTGGGGTAATTGATGTTTGCTTGAGTGATATTGTCATCGAAGCTAAATTTACCTGCATCTAAGGTAAATTGACCGAGCAATACTCGTAGCGGTTTAGTTGGTTCATTGGGGTTAGACGCCGTTGCGGGTTCGGCATTTTGGCTAAGGGTTATCAGTATATCGTCAAAATTAAATGCTGCTTTGCCCTGTGTTTGAAAACGACGGATATGTACATTTGGGCCTTGTAGATGAAGGTTTTCAATAACCACAGCCCCTTTGAAAATTGATTGCCAGAAATTGAGTTGGAGCTGGATGCCTTTGCTACCCGCAAAAATGTGTTCGTCCTTTTCTTTAATTACCAGATCGTCAATGTCCACTTTAAACGTGAAGGGATTAATACGAACGTCAGCAATCATGACTTGGCGACCAAGCAATTGCGAGAGTTTCTCAGGGGCGAAGGATACAATACCGAAAGGGATAATGAGTCCTAAGATAGCCGCGTAACAACAATAGAGAGTAATGAGATAGATGAGAACCCTTTGGTATCTTGGGCGTTCAAAGAAAGTCTTTTTCAAGGTTGAAAGCGGGTTCTGCATAGTAGAATCAAGGCTCCGATGTGTAGATTAGCGTTAAATCTATCAGGAAATGGAGCTATTCTAGCCAATAACGCTTAGGTTTACACATATTGTTTTATGTTTTTACTAGTAAAATCTTAGTGTTACTTTACGGTAACCCGTTTAAGTTTTAGTTGAAATTAAACAACAATCCAGAGTTCATCGATGTTACCTACTATCTGTTCCTAAAGAGTACGGACACAGATCTGTTTTCTCCATCTACTATAGGCCTACACATTTTAGGTAGCGGTGTAGCTTATCGCTGCAAAAATAACCCTGAAACGTCAACACGCCCTAATAATTCATAAGTAGATTTTGAAATATTCCATCATTTGGTGCAGCTTGAGCTTAAGTTAACCTTATGTTAATTAATAAAATAATTAGGCTGTGCTGGTATTTAGCCTCTAATATAGATGCAGTATTGGCAGGGTTTTATATCTTGATAATCGAGCTGAGTGGAACAAATCAACGGGTGGTTTAAATGATTGCTTGCACTATTAGACCTTAATCCCATTCGCTTGGTAATATAGTGCGGTTTTGCATCATTTTGATGGAATGAGAGGGGATTTAAGATTGAATAAAAGCTTAGTGACAAATGTATTAGCCGCGATTTGCATTTTGATTGGATACGGCATAGGGTCGCCCATTTTGTTTAATGTAGGCTTATTTGCGTTATCTGGTGCTATTACCAACTGGTTAGCCGTGTATATGCTGTTTGAAAAAGTGCCGGGATTGTATGGCTCAGGGGTGGTGCCTTCTCGTTTTGAAGAATTTAAGGCCGGTATTGCACACTTGATGATGAAGCAGTTTTTTACTACTGAAAATATTGACCGTTTTCTATCTGAAAAAGAAGGGATCACTAAAATCGATTTAGCCCCTGTGATTGATAAAGTCGATCTTGCCCCGTCTTTCGATGCCCTTGTTAGTACCGTTGCCCAGTCATCTTTTGGTGGAATGCTGGCAATGTTTGGTGGTACCGAGGCTTTAATGCCATTAAAAGCCCCTTTTATTGAGAAAATGAAAGCGTCTTTAGTGAATATGGCACAAAGCGATGAATTTCATGAGTTACTAAAGCAAGAAATTGAACAGCCTAGTATTATGGCCGATCTGCAAGTGAAAATTGCCAATATTGTTGAACAGCGCTTAAATGAGCTGACGCCACAAATGGTAAAACAGATTGTGCAAGAGATGATCCAAACTCACTTGGGTTGGTTAGTGGTATGGGGCGGTGTATTCGGTGGCTTAATAGGGCTTGTTGCTGCGTTATTTCAAGGTTAATCTGAAACCGTTTAAGAAGATAATGGTAGCCATGGTTTCCATTATCTTCACCTGTCTTTTATCATATTCACATTAGCCATAATAGAAGGGAAGTCTATGAACCGTCATCACAGCATTAATTATTTGGAAATTCCAACTCGCAATATACTGAGTTCGAAAGCATTTTTTAGCCAAGTTTTCGGCTGGAACTACGTTGATTACGGTCCTGAATACAGCTGTTTTATGGATGTGGGGATCACAGGAGGATTCTACCAAGCCGATGTCAGTTTTACTCTTGCCCGAGGTTGTCCGTTGATTGTGTTGTACAGCCAGAATTTAGAACAAACTCAAGCTTCAGTTATCGCCGCAGGCGGTAAAATTAGTGCTGATATTTTTAGTTTTCCAGGCGGGCGGCGTTTCCATTTTACTGAACCCAGTGGCAATGAATATGCTGTTTGGTCCGAATGATCCTAATGCTAATCCTTGCGTTCGCAATTGTTGTTTGAATGAGCAAGATATTTGTTTAGGGTGTTTTCGTCACCTTAATGAGATTTTAGCTTGGCGTGCCATGACAGATGAAGATCGTTATCGCTGTTTTGTGAGAATGACTGAGCGTCGAAACATACAGCAAGCAAAACACATGAACCCCAAATGATGCGATGAGGATTTTAAATATTTCATCGAATTATCAATTTGTTAACTTTAGTGCTGACGATTAGGTTGCTGCCGGTTTCATGCTTTGATTTATCTTCACGTTTCGTGAGTAAAACCTTGTCACAGCGAACAAGATCTCATCACGAAACGTCAACATGCCTTAGTACGTCATTAGACGGGATCGACAACAATATGTTCTAGCTCAACTGCCGCTACTGTGTGTAGCGCGTCCATGGTTGCCCCGACTAAACTTATTTTCCCCTGTGAAGATTCAATCAACACCGCACGGCTAATATCGCTAAATTCACGATTGTGTCGGGTTAAGTTCGACAATGCCATCTGCATCGGCAGCATTGAAGGGTTAAAGGCAGCATTTTCGGCATAGCGCCCGCAGTAGGTCGCTCCATCATGGGTTTCTAGCACGACAGCGGCAAAGCTTTGAGTATAAGGCGCATAACTTAAACCCGCATGATCTAAACCTTCAATAATCATGGGATCGCTGCTATCTAGCACAAACTCAGTTTGCTGTTTAGCAAGCAGTGGGGACATGACGTTTAAATCTTTTGGACCAAAAGCATAGGGGAGGTAATAAGCGAGTGAATGGCTTTCCTGCGCGGGTAGATGAATGGTAATTTTTGCGCCATCAACCAGTTCATTCATAAATTGCCGACAATGACCACAGGGGCTAGCATTTACAATTATATCAATAATTTGGCTCTCACCACTTAGCCAAGCGTGGCTAATCGCACTTTGCTCTGCATGTACTGAATGAAATAGGGCTTCACCCGGAAGTTCTAAGTTCGCTCCCATGTAAATATCGCCACTTTTCCCCTTGGCTATTGCGCCTACGTAAAATTCACTTATCGGTGGTTTTGCCAGTGCAGCCGCGATAGGCAACAGGGCGAGTAGTACCTCCGCCTCTGTCATCTTGCTTGCTAGGGTTAATTTGGCAAGTTGCAGTGCATCAATATGGCCTGCAAAGTTTTGATGCAGCAAGGGAATAAGCGCATCAGCTAACGGCAGTGGCAGCTGGGTTATGCTACGAATGAATCTATCTTGCATTTCCCGATTCCTTATTTGTTAAGTTCATGGAAGAACATTCTAGTAATTTTGTTACAGCATAAATGCGAGTTAGCTCGCGTTTATGCGGCCCAAGGTGGAAATGAGTTATGTATTTGACCGATTTCACCATACAAATAAAACAAATTTTCGCTGATGCTAGAAAAGTTATAGCTCACGCAAATAATGGCACAGCGCAGCAAGCAGTCTTTGTTTGTTTTCATCGGCTACAGTATCTTGAAGCAGGTTCTCAAGCTTCAATAAATAATCTTGGTCCGCTAGACGATTTTGGCAAAATTCACGCCAGCGATGGGATTCTTGATCATCGAGTAATTCTGGGTAATTGCGTGCTCTATAGCGGAACAGCATTTCAGGAATACGGGTATCGTCAAATTGTAATTCGAGTGCAGCTAGATTCTGCGGTAGAGTGTGACGGATAATTTCCATTTTAGCCTTATCCGCGGAACTAAAAAAACCACCAGAATACAACATTAAATCGGGATCAGTTATAGCACTTTCACCATCGTGCTCAAATAATTGCGCAAGTTTTTCCCTAAGCTCTGGATGATTCCTTAATCGCTTATATTGCTCCCTTGCGAATGCTTTATCGATATTGAGCCTTGACGCTTGAGCATCGTCCAAAATTTTAGCAGAGGTAATAAAAGGGCATTTATTAAGATGGATCTGTTTTACTGGGATAGGCAATTCATCTGCGGCAAGTTCGGCTCTGGCGGTATACATCCGAGTTTTAATTTGTTCAATATCGAGCTCAATCAACGGACTTAAATCCATCGCTAAATTAACGCAAATAACGGCATTTTTATTGGTTGGATGATGGGCAACGGGTACAATTAATGTTGTGCAGCCATTGCGTGCACTAATTTTCGAGCTGACATGGGCTAGGGGCTGCATATTAAGCACATCAATTTGATCACTCACTGCTTGTTTGCGGCGCAGCTCAAAATAGTAGTGATATAACTTAGGCTGCTTTTCTCTGATGAGTTTAGCCATTGCAATGGTAGCGTATACATCAGACATTGCATCGTGGGCCTTCTCATGCCTTAAACCGTTTGCCTGGGTCAGATGTTCTAATTTAAAGCTAGGTGAGCCATCATCTTTCAGTGGCCAGTTTATACCTTCGGGTCTGAATGCATAACAAGCACGAACTAAATCGATGATATCCCAGCGAGAATTTCCGCTTTGCCATTCTCTCGCATAGGGGTCAATAAAGTTGCGATAAAATCCATATCGGGTGACTTCATCATCGAATCGTAGGGAATTATAACCAGCGACACAAGTATTCGGTTGACTGAAAAGAGCTTGGATCCGACCCATAAACTCAGTTTCTGGAATGCCTTTTAAATTCGCAAGTTGTGGTGTAATGCCTGTGATCAGAATGGCTTCTGGTGAAGGTAAGTAGTCAGTCGCTTGCTTACAGTAAAAGGTTTCTGGTTCGCCGATGATGTTGAGTTCTAAATCTGTTCGAATGCCCGCAAATTGTGCAGGTCTATCCCTTGCGGGATTGGCACCAAAAGTTTCGTAGTCGTGCCAGAATATGCTTGGCTGATATGGTATAGACATAAATTTAAATCGAATGACATTTTATCGAATAATAGCATCTTAACACTGAAACTCCTCGGAAGAACATTGACTATATGATTGAAGTTGAGGAATTATCTTGAAAAGATAAACGCTTAATAGATGTTTTTTCCTGCATTGGGGCGTTACAATCCGCCTTGAAAAGGGGAGTTAATGTCTTATGTTTCAGCAATATCTCAATGAACCTATGGTACTTGATGCCGACCAAGCATCTGTTTTGACTTTAACATTGCCCTCGGATATCAGTGACTTTATCGTGCTTCAAGCGATGAGTGCACCGTTACTGGAGCTTATTGTAGTCTTGGATAGTGTTAGACCAAAGATTGCAATCCGTTTTCAGCCACTATTGGAACTGACGCTAAATTCTGCTTTGTCGCCAAATAGTCAATTTGGCGAGACATTTCCTCGAACTATAGGACAGGGGATACGTCTGTATAGCCGTATGGGCACCGCACCTAAGTTTTGTGCTGATGAATTAAGGTCTGGAGTATCACTCAAATTAGATTTAAGTCATGGTTTGAGTTTAGCATTGCAATCAACCTCTAAATTTGAGCTCATCTCACTCGAAGCTGACTTAAGAATATTATACGAGCCTCGAGTGCTACTGATGGCGAAAGCCATATTGGCAAGACAGTATGACTACACTATATCTTCAGAAGCGCTTGCTGTGCATATGGCTGAAATAGAACAGGTCAGAGCTGAGTTACACACTTTTTTACGTGGGGAGCTTGGACAATGCCATGAACGTTTGGCACAAGAAGCAGTAAAGTTGGAACCATTATTGCTGAAAAAATGCCAATGGATGTTCCGGATTTATACAAATATGCACGAGCGACCTAACTATGGCCGATCATCAAATGATGCCGATAATGTTGACAAGTCACTAAGAAAACTCGAGTGCTACGAGTTACTCGCATCTCCTGAACTCATAGAAATGGTCAAACGATTAACGGAAGACGAGGCGTAAGCTTGTTTTCCCATTTTTAGCTACAAGATAACGAGTCTACCTATGCATTATTTATGTCCACTTTGTTCTGGACCGCTTACTCTTGCCAGACCTAGTTGGGTGTGTCCACTGCAGCACAAGTTCGATATAGCCAAAGAAGGCTATGTTAACTTACTGCCAGTACAAAATAAAAATTCAAAAGATCCAGGTGATAACAAACAGATGATGTTTGCAAGGCGGGAGTTTTTAAATGCTGGATATTACCAAGGTTTGAGCGATAGAGTGAATGAATTAGCGTTGGAATATGCTGGTAACGCACAACAGATTCTCGATATAGGCTGTGGAGAAGGCTATTACAGCCACAGATTATTTCACGTATTTGAGCAGAACCATCCTTGTGTTTTACAGGGATTGGATATTTCTAAGTCGGCAATCAAATATGCCGCAAAACGATATCCTAACTTACAATTTTGTGTAGCAAGTGCTTATGAGATGCCGATAGCATCACAAAGTGTCGACTTAGCCATTCGAATTTATGCGCCCTCTAAAGCTGAAGAACTTCAGCGGATCATGGCTAATGATGGCGTTTTAATCACTGTTTCACCTGGACCAATGCACCACTTTGCCCTTAAACAGCAAATTTACGCTGAGCCAAGGTTACACCCAGAGTCTAATGCGAGCATTGAAGGGTTTGAATGTATTCATCAGCAACGACTGGTGTCTCAACTGGCACTAAAGAACGCTGAGCACATCTCGCATTTCCTAGAGATGACACCCTATGCATGGAAGTTTACTACAGAGCAGAAGCTGTCTTTGGTAACGCAAGGGCTAAGTTGTGAATTAGATTTTCAAATTGAGGTTCATCGCATTTCAAGATAGTCAATTTAAGCTATTGAAATAAGTTATTTAAAGTGCTTAACTATAATAGCTAGACCGCATGAACATTATGTTCTGCAAGCCGGTTGCAAAACCCTAAGTTGAACTAAGCAAAATAAATATTTCAAAGTGTCGCAGTATGTTGACTTATCTTTAGAATGGTTTATAGTCTTACTAGCTTGAAGGTTGGGCTTATATTTATGTGTTCAATACGACCAGTTCGTCCTGTAAACATAAGTAATACCGGCATTTTCCAGCTCCACCGCCGTTAAGGCTTTAATTTTATTTACAGGATTTATATTATGTCTCAAGTTACTGGTGTTGTTAAGTGGTTCAATTCTGATAAAGGTTTCGGATTCATTGAGCAAGAATCAGGTCCAGATGTATTCGTACATTTCCGTGCGATCAACTCTGACGGTTTCAAAACTCTTGACGAAGGTCAAAAAGTGTCTTTCACTGTGACTCAAGGTCAAAAAGGTCCACAAGCTGAAAACGTAACCATCATTGGTTAATTTTCAGTGCAATTAGCCAAGAGCTAATCGCAATGGATTTAAAGAGCTGTGGTCTATACCATAGCTCTTTTTGTTTGTACTAAATTTATGAATTTCTAATTAATTCCTCCCTGTTTCCTTGACCAACTCACATTCGTGCTCTAGTTCTAATTTGCCTTACTTTCGATCCCTCCAAGGCAAGCCATACCCAGTATAATATTTTCAATTTTAGTGTATATACGCGCCATGGCTTGTGGATATTACTGTATCAGTACTCGGGGCTGTTGATCTTTCGAGAGAGATTTTTAAACAGTTTGAAAGCATTTTAATCCAGCGTTGAAGTCTTTCGATAGATGACTAATTGGATTTAAGAGGTAGGGCGAAGCAGGATGCCAGAGCCGATTATCACTATACCTTCAAACCTTGCAAAACCTATGGGTCCGTATATGGCAAGAATGTCATTTATCAAGGAGCCATTAACAACCTTGCCTAAAGTGCTTTCAATTCCCAATGAACAGATATTTAGTATGATGGGTATTGCCTACGGTCTAGAAAGGTGTTTTTACCCTTTTATTAAAAAAGTTAGCTAGCATTACTGACTTGGAGTGGGTGTTTATTGATGATTTGATTGTGCGTGCGGGCTCATTAGCAAGGCGGTGGCGCCGTGACATTAGGTTCTTAGTACACAGGTAAGAGCAGGGTGGCTATTCAGCCAGAATCCACTTAGCCGTTGATAGTGTAGTGGCTTACCCATATATTAGAAGATCTGAGAAACGATATTATATATGTCCTTGCTTGATTGTGTCCCTGAAAGTGTCCAGTCTTAAAATAGGCCTAGAAACTGTCGACTGTATCATGCCTAATAAAAAAGCCACTCACCATAGGGAGTGGCTTTTTAATGTTAAATTACTTCTTGCTAAGAACGAGGATTATGGACGAGCCATATCCGATTCTGCGCTGTTAGCTAGTTTTATTTTAGGTGCCGAGGTTTCTTCGGTCGCCGTATTGTCATACTCGCGTCCTTTGGGTACCTCAACCTGCGTTCTCACCTCAACGACAGGTTTAGTCATATCCGACGATACCATAGCCCCAAAACGACTTGTCGTTTTGGGCTTACTAACAACAGTATCGGTAGCATCAGTCACTTGTGGATTAATACTTGTCACCTCTGTTTGAACCCTTGCTTGTGGTTTTACAATGGCTGCCGGTTTTGTCATTGGTGCAGATGCAACTGCTTTAGTTGGTTCTTTAGTGATATCTTGTACAACGGTTGCTTTAACCACTGAGGCGGGTTGTAAAACGACTTGTGGTTCTGTTTTGGCCTCAGCAATATGTTCAACCGTCTCTGCTTTGGTTTCTTCGATTTTTGGCTCTGGCACTTGAATTTCAGTAGTTTCAGACACAACAGGAGTGATTGTTGCTTCGGCGACCACTTTTTGAACGACAGGTGTTTCTGCCTCAGGAGCGTCTGCAATGGCAATCTTTTCTATTTCTGTAGTAGATACTGGTGCTGTAACTGGAGCGACGTATTCCACTACGGCGACAACTTCTGTCACTGCCTGCTCAACTGTTTCTGCTTTTACGGCTTCAACAGTTGGGGCTGAACTTGGACCCGTAACGTGTGTGCTGTGAGTAACTTCAGTTGGGTACTCTTGATCTGCGCCTAATTCGTCGTTAGGAACGAACTGGGCTGGTGCTGACATACCTTGATCATCTTCATCACGACGACGACGTTGGCCAGCAGCGCGAAGATGACGTGGACTACGACGGCTACGACGTTGACCATCTCTTTGTTCGCGTTTTGATTGCTCATCTACATTAGTATTCTCATCTTCAGCATTTTCAGCATTTTCAGCTTCGTTATCTTGAGATACGACAACAGGTTCAGCAATTTCTGAAGTGTCTACAGTGACAGTTACAGGTGTTTCCACAACATCAACAGAAGCGATCTCTGTTGGTGCTGTTTCAACAGTAGGACCTTCTTCGGCTACCGTTTCTAGCGTAGCTTGAACGGGGATAGCTTCTTTACGAGGTTGGCGACGAGTTCTCGGTGCTTTGGGTTCTGTAGTCGGTGCTTCGGCAGCTACCTCAGCTTTAGTATCGATAGTTGCCGCGGCGTTAATTGCTGCAATTTCCGCGAGTACTTCAGCAGCTTCCTCTGGTGCAATTGGGATCGCGTTATCTGGCGTGTTATGGCCATTATCGATACGGACTTTGCGACGCATATTTCTACGTTGACGACGTTCGCGCGCAACTTCTTGCTTCGGCGCATCGGCCTCTAGATCAGCAACGACTTCTTTTGGTGCTTGAACACGAGGTTTAACTTCCGCTTTCGCAGGGCGTTTGACAGAGTCTTCTTTCTCGCGAACTGGACGCTCTTGAGTTGCTACTGCTGCTGGTTCTGCGGTTTTTTTCGCATTGCGGTTACGGGGTTCACGGTTGCCCTCTTTTGCTTTATCAGCATCTTGATTACTACGAGGGCGACGGGTGTCAGTGCGGCGGTTACGGCGATTTGCATTAGCCGCGTTAGTGTCTGTGTTTTTGGTTTCAGCCGCTTTTGCTGGTTCAGCTTGCTCACTTGGTGTAAATAAGGCACTTATTGTACTCACTAGTTTGCTAAAGAAACTAGGTTGTGGTGCTTCAACTTTCACTGTCGGTGATGGTGCTTGTTCCACTTTTTGTGGTGCTGCAAAACCTTTTAATGCAGGAGAAGGTGCTGTCGTACGTTCCAGTTTGCGTGGCTCGTATAATTTAGCTTCTGGATGTTCAATACGCTTATAGCTCGATTCGCTGATTTCATCGTCACTACGGTGACGGATCACGCGGTAATCTGGCGTCATCATATGCGCATCGGGTATCACATACACTTCGACATCGTGACGTTGCTCTGTGATGCGAATGGCTTTACGTTTTTCATTTAACAAGAAAGCGGCAACATCGACAGGCACAATGGCTTCGATTTGTGAGGTGTTTTCTTTGATGGCTTCTTCTTCCATCAAACGTAGGATCGATAGCGCCAAAGACTCAGTGCTGCGAATTGTACCTTGGCCATGACAGCGAGGGCAGATATGGGCAGCGGATTCTTCCAAAGATGGACGCAGACGCTGACGCGACATTTCCATTAAACCGAAACGAGAAATGCGACCTAACTGCACACGGGCGCGGTCGTGGTGAACGGCGTCACGTAAGCGGTTCTCAACTTCGCGTTGATGGCGCACAGGCGTCATATCGATAAAGTCGATAACCACTAAGCCACCTAAGTCGCGTAGACGTAATTGACGAGCAATTTCATCGGCGGCTTCAAGGTTGGTATTTAATGCGGTCTCTTCGATATCACCGCCTTTAGTGGCACGGGCCGAGTTGATATCGATAGAAGTTAAGGCTTCCGTTGGGTCGATAACAATCGAACCGCCAGATGGCAGACGTACTTCGCGTTGGAAGGCGGATTCTATTTGTGACTCAATTTGGAAGTGGGTGAATAACGGCACTTCGGCTTCATAGAGTTTTACGCGCTCAACGAAATCAGGACGAACTAAGGAAATATGCTGCTTAGCTTCTTCATAAATACGGGGGTGATCAATCAATATTTCGCCTACATCACGGCGTAAATAGTCACGGATTGCACGCACAATGACATTGCTTTCTTGGTGAATTAAGAAAGGAGAGCCTTTGGTTTGTGCTGCTTCGGTGATTGCTGCCCAGTGGTGTTGTAGAACTTTTAAGTCCCACTTTAACTCGGCAGATTCTTTGCCTACACCCGCGGTACGGACGATAAGGCCCATGCCTGCTGGCACTTCTAGATCGGCCATTGCTTCTTTTAATTCAGTGCGCTCATCTCCCTCAATGCGGCGAGAAATTCCGCCTGCACGTGGGTTGTTTGGCATTAGCACTAAATATGAGCCCGCTAGGCTGATGAATGTGGTTAAGGCTGCGCCTTTATTACCACGTTCTTCTTTGTCAATTTGAACAATAACTTCTTGTCCTTCACTGACTACTTCTTTGATGTTTGGGCGACCTTGGAAGGAATAACCCTTAGGGAAATACTCTCTGGCGATTTCTTTTAAGGGCAAAAAGCCATGACGATCGGCGCCATAGTCGACGAAAGCTGCTTCTAAAGACGGCTCTACGCGGGTAATTTTACCTTTGTAAATATTGGATTTTTTTTGCTCGTGACCTGGACTTTCAATATCGAGATCATACAGTTGTTGCCCATCAACAAGGGCAACTCGCAACTCTTCTGATTGAGTTGCATTGATTAACATACGTTTCATGATGACGTCATTCTTCTTTAAATAGAGGTCATCAAACATCACGTTTCGCTGCATTACGGGCCTAGCAGTGGTCAACTGAGCCTCACGGCTAGTGGCTAGGCAAGGTGCGCATTACTGTTAGACGCAGTCGCTGCGTGTCGCATCCTATTTATGGCTTATTTTTTAATGATTACAAAAACAAGGAATTCGTTGTAAAACATCAACCAACCCCATAAATTCTTTAGTTTCGTTCCGGTAATGCCCAAGTCGAATCGGTTTGTCTGACGACAAGTTAAAATATTCTTCGAAATCTGGGAGAAAAGCTTCTAGAAAACCCTATAAAAATAAGGTGACTTTCTCGATTTAATCGTAAAAACGCATTTGTGGTATTTTTACTCAATATACGATTTGCAAATCAATGAGTTGCTATCAAGAAAATGTTTTTTTATTCGAGAAACTTTCCGCTTGGGACAGGGACCTTGTGAACACTTTATTCACTGCTTATCCCTAATCGCTGGTGAAATATAGCAATAATCAAAAAATTCAGCAATGGAAAGGCACAATTCTTCTTAGTTGTTGTACAATGGCGGCCGTTATAATCAGATGGCGCATCATGAATACAGTATCTACCCCACAGCAACAGGTTCAGTTGATCACTATTGATGAAGATCACTTCGAACAGCGTATAGACAACTTCCTCATAACTGCTCTTAAGGGCGTTCCGAAAAGTATGATCTACCGTATCGTCCGTAAGGGCGAGGTACGAGTGAATAAGAAACGGATTAAACCTGAGTATAAATTGCAGATGGGTGACATAGTGCGTATTCCGCCTGTCAGAGTGGCAGAGCCAGATAACCGCACCGCGCCGTCGGCCAACTTAAGTAAAGTCTCCCAGCTTGAAGATCGTATTCTCCATGAAGACAATCATCTAATTGTACTTAATAAACCTGCGGGGATTGCCGTGCATGGTGGCAGTGGCGTCGATTACGGTGTGATTGAAGCCTTACGTTCACTGCGTCCTCAACAAAAGTTTTTAGAGCTAGTGCATCGTCTTGATAAAGATACGTCAGGTGTCTTATTGGTTGCAAAAAAGCGCAGTGCACTCAAGCATCTGCATGATCAGCTTCGATATAAAAAGATGCAGAAAGACTATTTGGCCTTAGTTAAAGGTGAATGGTCTGCTCAAGATAAAGCTGTTAAACAGCCTTTATTGAAAATCACCCTCAAATCCGGTGAGCGCATTGTGCGTATTAATGCGGAAGGTAAACCTTCAGAAACGCGCTTTAAAATTATGCAGCGTTACCAAGGTTGTACTTTAGTGAAGGCGAGTCCTGTTACTGGACGTACTCACCAAATTCGGGTGCATTGCCAATTTGCCGGTCATCCTATCGCCTGTGATGATAAGTACAGCGAGCAAGGGTTTGACGATAGTATGCGTTCATTAGGCTTAACTCGACTCTTTTTACATGCCGCTGAATTGATGTTTATTCATCCAGAAAATGATGAAGTGATGCGAGTTTCTGCACCTTTAGATGATAATTTGTCGCAATTACTCGATAAGTTAAAGCGTGTGTAATCGAGGGGGGATAGGTTTCAAGGATGAAAATAAAGCAATATGACTTAGTCATTTTTGATTGGGATGGCACCCTGATGGACTCCATCGGTAAAATCATCGTTTGTATCGAAAATATGGCTAGGGCATTGCAGTTACCTACCCCAACCGAAAGCGAGATTCGTGATGTTATTGGTCTTTCTATGACCGAGGCGCTGCGAGCTCTGTTCCCACAAGGGTACAATCTTAGTGCTTCTTCAGCATATTCACAGAGTCAGCCCTCAAACAATGAACCAAATCAAGGCGGGCATGATGAATATCAGCAAATGCGCGCCGAGTTTAAAGCACAATATTTGCATTTAGACACCACGCCAACGCCGCTCTTTGCACAAGCCCCCATTTTAATCGATGACCTACATACTCAAGGCTACCAATTAGCAGTCGCAACAGGTAAGGCCCGTGCAGGTCTTGACCGTGTCTTTGAGCAAACGGGTCTTGGAAGATACTTTGTCGCGTCACGTTGCGCGGATGAGGTACGCAGTAAACCCCATCCTGAAATGATCTCAAGCTTGCTTAAGGAATTGAACATCGCACCTAATCGAGCCCTAATGGTGGGCGATTCATTGTTAGATTTGACTATGGCGGCCAATGCTGGGATTGATAGTGTTGGTGTCACCTATGGCGCTCACAGTGCCGAGAGATTGATGCGGGCGAACCCCATCGCCTTGATTGACTCACCTGAACAGTTATTGCAATACGTCTAAATATTCTATTCATGCTCAGAAGGTGATAAACACAGCTTCGCTTAAGACTTCCCTTTTACCTTTATTCGTGGATTATCCTTTAGATGACGCGTATCTGCGACTAGGATTTCTGGATGCTGTTTATCTACTCAATAAACAGGGCGCACTAAGTAAAACCTAAGCGTACTAAGCGAGAACGTCTACGCCTTGGGTTAACAGCATTTCAGTCAGTAGTATTAGTGGTAAGCCAATCAAGGTATTAGGATCGCGGCCTTCGAGTCGTGTAAATAGTGATATGCCTAAGCCTTCACTCTTAAAGCTACCTGCACAATAATAGGGTTCTTCCTTCTCGATATAGGCCACAATTTGCGAACGGGTAAGATGACGAAAATGTACCGTAAATGGTTCAACTTCGGCGTTAATCGTACCAGTTGCGGCATTATAGAGTGCAAGGCCAGTATAAAAGGTGATTGCTTTGCCTGAGGCTTGGCTTAGTTGCGCAACAGCATTCTCAAAATGATGGGGTTTACCGATAATTTTGCCATCAATGACCGCAACTTGATCAGAGCCAATGATTAACCCATCGGGAAATTGCGTTGCCCCCGCGACGGCCTTCGCTTTGGCTAATCGCAGGACTAAGGCGTGAGCCGATTCATTGATCTGTGCCGTTTCGTCAATGTTAGGGTTATAGCATTTGAAGGGTAAACCGAGCTTTTGCAGTAAAGATTGTCGGTATACAGAAGTCGAAGCTAAGATTAATTGGGTTGGCATAAAAGGAATATCCGCAAAAGAATGAGTCATATTGTGACCAATCTGCGCTACAGAGTGCAAGAGTTTCGTATTTCGGCGTTTCTTTTCAATGAATGCGGTTATTTTAGATGGCTTATGCTTGTATGCCTGCACTAGCTTGGGTAGAATTTTGCTTCCGTTAATTTCAATGTTGGGGCTAGAGAAACGCTTAAGTCGCAAACTGGGACTTAAGTTAGAAATTTTTCTTTGACTCTAGCGTTTTCAAACTATAATATGCGCGCCTTATGCAAACAGTAAAGATACCGGTTTCAATTGATCCATTTCGTGCCGCCTCAAGCCGCCTCGTTTATTATGGGATTGTGCCTGGGCAGTATTTGAAAAGATTAAGTGAGTTATGTGCCGGCGACTGTTCCGATGTGGCAGTGTCGATTGAATGTGGCGTGGATTTACAGGGGATAGTCTACCTGAAAGGGAAGGCTGTGACGGAGCTCACTCTGATATGTCAACGTTGCATGACACTATTTACCACTGAGGTTACGGTCGAGTTTTGCTTCGGTCCATGCCGGACTAAGGCAGAAATCGATGAGCTCCCGGATGCGTATGACCCAATTGAGTGCAATGAAATTGGCGAAGTACGTCTGCATCAATTGATCGAAGATGAATTGATAGTCGCTATGCCGATAATCCCAATGCATGAAGCAATTGATTGCACTGTAGGATCTAAAGACATAGTTGTAGGCGAGATCGAACCCGCTCAAGAGGAGCGTCCAAATCCGTTTGCAGTGTTAGAAAAACTGAAGAGCAAGTAATCTAGGAGACAGGGCCAATGGCTGTACAACAGAACAAAAAATCTCGTTCAAAGCGCGGTATGCGCCGTTCACATGACGCACTGAGCACTGCTCAGCTGTCTGTAGACGCTACCAGCGGTGAAATCCATATGCGTCACAATGTGACTGCTGATGGTTTCTATCGCGGTAAAAAGGTAATCAACAAGTAATTTGTTGGTTTCCTAATGACGAGTCTGACGCTTGCGTTAGATGCGATGGGTGGTGATCATGGCCCCCACGTCACAGTGCCTGCAGCTTTGCGGGCACTACAATTACATTCTTTTCTTCAGATCATTTTAGTCGGTGATAAGACTGAAATTGATGTCTATTTACGTCAAGCAGATCCACTGTTACTTTCCCGTATTGAAGTCATCCATACCGATGAAGTCGTCAGTATGTCCGATAGACCTGTACACGCTTTGCGTACACGTAAAAACAGTTCGATGCGTTTGACCATTGAGTTGGTGCGTGACGAACGTGCGCAAGCCTGTGTGAGTGCTGGCAATACTGGTGCGCTGATGGCAATGGCAAAAGTGCTATTAAAAACCTTGCCAGGAATTGACCGTCCCGCATTAGTAAGCTGTTTACCCGCTGTGACTCAAAAACCTGTTTATTTGCTAGATCTTGGGGCTAATATTTCCTGCGATTCAGAGACCTTATTTCAATTCGCCGTTATGGGGTCGGTTTTATGTGAAGCGGTAGATAAAAAATCGCGTCCAAAGGTTGCCTTGCTCAATGTTGGTGTTGAAGAAATTAAAGGTAATGATCAAGTACAGCAAGCTGCACAGTTACTGCAGCATACAGAACAAATCAATTACACAGGTTTTATCGAAGGCGATGAAATCTATTCCGGTAACGTAGATGTCATTGTTTGTGATGGTTTTGTGGGTAACATCACGTTGAAAACCTCTGAAGGCATTGCCAAGTTATTGGTACATCAGTTAAAACGGGGATTAACCCAAGGTTTATTCGTGCGTTTCTTGGCTAAACTTATCGCTCCTCGCATTCAGGCGGTGCTTAGCCAGATGAACCCCGACCACTATAACGGAGCAAGTCTGTTAGGATTGCGCGGAATAGTTGTAAAAAGCCATGGAAATGCGGATGAAACTGCCTATTTACAAGCAATTAGTTTGGCAGTAACTGAAGCTCAACGTCGACTCCCTGAAATGATAAAAGATCGTTTAGAGTCGATTCTTTTAGATATAAATAGCTGATCCCTCCTTATGCATACAAAAATTCTCGGAACTGGTAGTTATCTGCCAGTGCAGGTGCGTAGCAATCAAGATTTGGAAAAAATGGTGGAAACCACTGACCAATGGATTGTTGAACGTACTGGTATATCAGAACGCCGCATTGCGGCGTTCGATGAAACCGTTTCAACTATGGGCTATCAAGCGGCATTACAAGCGCTAGAAATGGCCGGCATAGAAGCATCAGATTTAGACATGATCGTTTGCGGCACTACTAGTGCACCCAATGCTTTTCCGGCTGCGGCCTGTGAAATCCAAGCCATGCTTGGGGTGCATACCATTCCAGCCTTTGACATCGCTGCGGCGTGTTCAGGCTTTGTCTATGCGTTATCGGTTGCCGACCAATTTGTAAAAACGGGCGCCGCTAAAAAAGTATTAGTGATTGGTGCCGATGTATTGTCTCGCTTATGTGAGCCAGAAGATCGTACCACAATCATTCTTTTTGGTGATGGTGCTGGCGCAGTCGTTATCGGTGCGTCTGATGAACCTGGGATCATTTCGACCCATATTTACGCAGATGGTCGTCAAGGCGATTTGCTGAAATGTGCCTTCCCACCACGCAAGGGAGAAACTTCCGAAGCGGTTGGGTTTATGACCATGAAAGGCAATGATGTCTTTAAAGTGGCCGTGACTCAGTTATCCCATGTTGTGACTGAAACCTTACGTATTAACAATATTGATAAGTCAGACATCGATTGGTTAGTACCGCATCAAGCCAACTTCCGTATTATTAATGCCACAGCTAAAAAACTCGATATGAGTTTAGATAAAGTGGTGTTGACTCTTGCTAAACACGGTAATACTTCAGCGGCTTCAGTGCCAATTGCACTCGATGAAGCCGTGCGTGATGGCCGTATTCAACGTGGGCAATTGTTGTTACTTGAAGCCTTTGGCGCTGGATTTGCGTGGGGCAGTGCATTAGTACGTTTCTAAGCTTTTTTTCATCTAAGTGACATAGCGTTAGCTTATCTTAGATGTGTAGGTAATTTTCAATAAATTAAGTTCGCCATAGGTAATTTGAATATGGAAAATGTAGCGTTTGTATTTCCTGGCCAAGGCTCACAGGCCTTAGGTATGTTAGCCGAACTCGCTGAATCTCAACCTATCGTAGGACAAACCTTTGCCGAGGCGAGTGGCGTACTAGGTTATGACCTGTGGGCATTGGTTCAGCAAGGCCCTGTTGAAACCCTGAACGAAACCGATAAAACACAGCCTGCGTTGTTAGCGGCAAGTGTGGCTATTTGGCGTACCTATGTCGCTTCAGGCAAATCTATGCCTGCCATGTTAGCGGGTCACAGCTTAGGCGAATATTCAGCCTTGGTTTGTGCGGGTGTGATTGATTTTAAAGATGCAATTAAACTGGTTGAACTACGCGGTCAACTAATGCAACAGGCTGTTCCTGCGGGAACCGGAGCTATGTATGCCATTATCGGTTTAGATAATGATGGCATTGCGGCAGCTTGTGCCGAAGCGGCTCAGGGTGAAGTTGTCAGCCCTGTTAACTTTAACAGTCCTGGTCAAGTGGTTATCGCGGGTCAAAAAGACGCGGTTGAGCGCGCGGCGGCAGCTTGTAAAGTGGCGGGCGCTAAAATGGCGGTGGCTTTACCTGTTAGCGTGCCTTCGCATTGCGCCTTAATGAAACCCGCTGCAGATAAACTTGCTGTGGCATTGAACGATGTGCAGTTTAATCCCCCTAAGATTAGGGTTATCAATAATGTCGATGTGGCATCGCCTAACTCTGCAGATGAGATTAAAGATGCGTTAGTGCGCCAGTTATATTGTCCAGTACGCTGGAGTGAGACTGTTGAAGTCATGGCTCAGAATGGTATCAGCCAATTAGTCGAGTGTGGACCAGGTAAAGTATTGACTGGTTTAGCAAAACGAATTAATAAATCACTTTCAGCCCAAGCGGTTAATGATGTTGCTTCATTAGCAGCATTAACTGAGTAAGGAGTTTGCAATGAGTATCAGCCTGAATTTAACAGGTAAAGTGGCTTTGGTTACTGGTGCGAGCCGTGGTATAGGTCGTGCTATTGCCGAAACATTAGTCGAAGCGGGGGCGGTTGTGGTTGGAACTGCAACAAGTGAGAAGGGCGCCGCAGCGATTCAAGAATATCTGGGTGACAAAGGTTTTGGTTTAGTGCTTAATGTCACAGATAGTGAATCTGTTACACATTTATTCGCCTCGATCAAAGAAAAAGCTGGAGATGTTGATATTCTAGTCAACAATGCGGGTATCACCCGTGATAATTTGCTGATGCGAATGAAAGATGATGAATGGCAGGATATCATTGATACCAACCTGACATCATTATTCAGACTATCAAAACCTGTGATGCGTACCATGATGAAAAAGCGTTTCGGCCGTATCATCAATATAGGTTCAGTGGTAGGCACCATGGGTAATGCAGGTCAAGTTAACTACTCGGCAGCAAAAGCCGGATTGATTGGATTTACAAAATCTCTTGCAAGAGAGGTTGCATCTCGTCAAATTACGGTTAATGCTATCGCTCCTGGATTCATCCAGACCGATATGACTGATGAGCTGACCGAAGATCAGCAAAAAGCTATCATGTCTCAGGTTCCGATGGAACGATTAGGGCAAGCGCAAGAAATTGCTAACGCTGTGCTTTTTTTGGCCTCGGACTCTGCTGCTTATATCACAGGCGAAACTTTGCATGTGAATGGCGGAATGTACATGGTTTAAGGGCGGATGGCAGGGATACTGTCTCCAATTGAGTAGTGATCTGTATCAATTGGTTGTTAAATTTCGTGGTTAGACCACGAAAACTAAGCTTGCATTGTCAGCCAAATCTAATAAACTACTCGCAATCTTACGCAAGTGCGTAATTTGAATAGGAAAGAAAACTAATGAGCAACATCGAAGAACGTGTAAAGAAAATCATTGTAGAGCAACTGGGCGTTAAAGAAGAAGACGTTAAGCCAGCGGCATCTTTCGTTGACGATCTGGGTGCAGATTCTCTGGACACTGTTGAGTTGGTTATGGCTCTGGAAGAAGAGTTTGATACCGAGATCCCTGATGAAGAAGCTGAAAAGATCACTACTGTTCAAGCAGCGATCGACTACGTTTCTAAGAATCAGTAATTCTGAATTCTTGAAGACAGGCGGCATTTTTGCCGCCTGTTTTTGTTTTACCCCCGTCAAATCCTGCTGTAGTGCCATTCAATCGTCTCTGGATAGTGTTTTAATTGTTATCCACGAGATGCTCGCCGCAGATTGGCGAATTTTTCTAAATAAACGTTATTTAAGAAATTGTCTAATGATAGAAAACCTTGTTTTATCTATCAGAACTAACAAATTAGCATTTAAAGGTGACTGCCGTGTCTAAACGTCGTGTAGTGGTAACCGGTTTGGGGTTAGTAACTCCAGTGGGCAATACTGTCGATACAACTTGGAAGGCTTTGCTTTCTGGTAAGAGTGGTATTGCGCCTATAACCAAATTTGATGCCAGTGAGTTTACCACTCGTTTCAGTGGCTCAGTAAAAGATTTTGATGTTGAGCAATACGTAACGAAAAAAGATGCCCGTAAGATGGACCTCTTTATTCAATATGGTATGGCCGCTGGCATCCAAGCTATCCAAGACTCAGGTCTGGATATGAGCAAAGAAAACCCAGATCGTGTCGGTACTGCGATCGGTGCTGGTATGGGGGGAATGTGGTTAATTGAACAAGGTCACAGCGCATTGATGAACGGCGGCCCTCGTAAAGTTTCTCCTTTCTTCGTTCCAAGTACCATCATTAATATGATAGCGGGCCACTTGTCGATCATGTTTGGTATGAAAGGGCCTAACTTTGCTGTGACCACCGCTTGTACTACTGGTGTGCATAATATCGGTTTCGCGGCGCGCACCATTGCCTATGGCGATGCGGACGTTATGGTTGCAGGCGGCGCAGAGGATGTGACTTCTCCTTTAGGCGTAGCAGGTTTTGGTGCAGCGAAAGCGTTATCGACACGCAATGACGATCCGACTGCGGCGAGCCGTCCATGGGATAAAGACCGTGATGGTTTTGTGATCGGTGATGGCGCTGGTGTGATGGTGATGGAAGAGTACGAACACGCAAAAGCGCGCGGTGCGACCATTTACGGTGAGTTAGTCGGTTTTGGTATGAGCGGTGATGCATTCCACATGACATCGCCTCCAAGCGATGGTGCTGGCGCTGCGGCAGCTATGGTCAATGCCATTAATGACGCTAAGTTATCACTGGAGCAAATTGGTTATATCAATGCCCACGGTACTTCGACGCCAGCGGGTGATAAAGCGGAAGCGGCGGCGGTTAAGTCAGTATTTGGTGACCACGCTTATAAAGTGCTGGTTAGCTCGACTAAATCGATGACGGGTCACCTGTTAGGTGCAGCGGGTGCGGTTGAGGCGATTTTCACTTTATTAGCACTGCGTGATCAAGCCGTACCGCCAACCATCAATTTGGATAATCCAGATGAGGGTTGTGACTTAGACTTTGTGGCCCATACCGCCCGTGATGTGAAGATGGATTACGCTTTGTGTAATTCCTTCGGTTTTGGTGGGACGAACGGTTCATTACTGTTTAAGAAAGTCTAAAATCCATTAGTCAGTGTTAAAAATGCGCCCGAGGGCGCATTTTTTATGAGTCAAACGTTTAGATATAGTGAGTTGAACACAGTTAGATACGCCTTTATTGTGATTAAAATCACTTTCTAACTATCTGATATCCATAATGTTAACCTTTGTTCATCTCACTTGTTTAATCTTTTCTACTGTCGATAATGACCCTCTATTCAGCTTATAATGGAGTGTGTCATGTTAAACCCTGCGGTGATCCCGCTTATACCCATAGTTGGCGCCATAGCAGCGAATCTGACCGAATTAATCCGCGGAGAATCTAAAATCTGGCATCCTGAGATGGAAATCGGAATAAAGACATTCACTCTTGCGATTACTGCCTATGTTGCAGTTTGGTTCGCTTTACTGGTGACGGCGATTAATGCTGGTGGCACTTCAGATATGTTGGCAGGGTTTGAGGTGCTAGGCTTTTTTATTTTAGGTTTAGGTGTTTATACTTTTGCTAAATGTTCCCGCTTTGTCACTAGTGCGCTGCAGTTATGGATTTATCGTTTGGCTTTGCCGTGCCTATTGATCTTTTGCACGCTTATTAGCCGCTTCGGCTAAATCGAATTCTTTGGTGTGGTCAATCGCAATTATTTTTACGCTATCAGGGATTTCTATCGTAAACTCAGCTTATTGCGCAAGAATATTGAGCCACAGTGGCTGAATAAGTTGAGGTTTTATGGCTGGTATAGAGAGACAAAGTACCCTGAGATTTTTATCCGAGCCTGCGGATGTTAATTTTGGTGGTAAAGTTCACGGCGGTGCTGTGATGAAGTGGATTGACCTTGCAGCCTATGCCTGTGCCGCGGGTTGGAGTGGTAAATATTGTATAACTGCCTATGCGGGCGGGATCCGTTTTGTGCAACCGATTTTGGTGGGCAATATCGTCGAAGTCAGCGCAAAAGTGATTTATACGGGCAAGACCTCTATGCATATTGGTATCGATGTGCGGGCGGGGGATCCTAAAGTTTCGGAGCGTCATCTTACCACCCATTGTATTGTGATCATGGTGGCTGTGGATGAGGATGGTCAACCGACGCCTGTACCTGAATGGGTACCACAGACTGAACACGACATTCATCTGCGGGATTCAGCGCTGCGCTTGATGGAAATGCGTAAAAAGATTGGCGCTGAGATGGAAGCCCATGTGGTGAAATAACTGCATTGTGGTGTTGTATTAGTTTGTTCGAAGGCGCTGTTGGCGCCTTTGTTGTCTCTGCAGAAAAGAGCGTTTGCCACTCGGTCCGATTTGACCCTGACGCTATGTGGGATGAATGCTAAACTGCGGCCAGTATTTTTACTGCTCATTAGCCTAGATAGAAACCCTAAATTGACCCCATAGATTGAAACACTTACTGGCATTTTTTAGTGTTTATTGCTCAGGTTTTAGCGGTAACATATTGGCAGACGAAACATAACCAGATTCTACAGTTTCTAATCAATTCACCTTTTTTACCTATTTGAGGATCACTTCATGGCAAAAGTCGCATTTATTGGTTTAGGCGTAATGGGATATCCCATGGCGAGGCATTTACTTAACAAAGGCCATGAGGTCACTGTCTATAATCGCACTTTTGCCAAGGCACAAACTTGGGTTGACACCTATGGAGGACGTTGCTGCCCAACGCCAAAGGAAGCGGCTCAAGGTCAAGACATTGTGTTTACCTGTGTGGGCAATGACAACGATCTACGTGAAGTCGTGTTAGGTAACGATGGTGTTATCCATGGCATGGAAAAGGGCGCTGTGCTGGTTGACCATACTACGGCTTCGGCCGATGTCGCCCGCGAGCTTGCTAACGTCTTAGCCGGAAAAGGCATCGATTTCCTCGATGCGCCCGTGTCAGGCGGTCAAGCGGGCGCCGAAAATGGCGCCTTAACTGTGATGGTTGGCGGCGATGAAGCGGTGTTTGCCCGCGTTAAACCTGTTATCGAGGCATTTGCCCGCTGCGCCGAGCGTTTGGGTGATGTCGGCGCAGGCCAGTTAACTAAGATGGTGAACCAAATTTGTATCGCGGGTGTGGTGCAAGGTTTGGCGGAAGCATTACAGTTTGCGCGCAAGGCTGGACTCGATGGCGAGAAAGTGATTGAAGTGATCAGCAAAGGCGCGGCGCAGAGCTGGCAAATGGAAAACCGCTACAAGACGATGTGGGGCCAGAGCTATGATTTTGGTTTTGCAGTCGATTGGATGCGTAAAGACTTAGGTATCACCTTAGAAGAAGCTCGCCGTAATGGTTCACACTTGCCATTGACCGCTTTAGTCGATCAATTCTATTCAGAAGTGCAGGGCATGGGCGGTAACCGTTGGGATACGTCTAGTCTGTTGGCGCGCTTAGAAAAATCGGCTAAGTAAGCTATCTCATTTTAAGGTTTCGACCGCTATAAAAATGCCCAGTCTTCATTTGTATTGAACTGGGCATTTTTGTTTGTATTGTTTTTACTAGGATATTTAACGTTAGTCTTTCCAGCGAATATGGGTCACTAAACTGTGGCTTTCACCTGGGGCAAACACGACTTTATCTTCTAATACATTGGCCGCTTCTAGGCAGACCATGGTCAGATAATCCTCTGGATTAAATCGGCCAAGGCGTTGTGACTTTTCAATCCATGGATTCCATAATACCGCTGATTGGCTGTTTTCACGGCTCACTTCAATTGTCCCCTGCGGCGTATGCAATAACTGCACTGGGCCGAGATCGGTATAGACACGATCTGTTTCGCGATCAAATCGCACTTCATCCGTGGTTTGCGGATAAGGCCCTTCAGCAAATTCGATGTATTTTGACCCGCAAAAACCGCTGGCTTTGAGTTGGTGGATATCTTCAATCGGGAAATAACTGTGCAGCGCTTGGGTGAGCGTGACGGTTTCATCGCCTAAGTTGGTATTCACAAGGCTAATGCTTAGGGTGTCGCCTAGGGTGAATAACACGCTGACCTGAGTGTTATGCGGCCAATAGATTTTATCTTGTTCACTGATTTTTAAGCTAAAACGTAAATCCACTAACTGATTACGCATTTCTACCGATTCTAGTGCCCAAATGCGGGTACGGGCAAAACCGTGTTGGGGAAAGTTCGCTTCACTACTCATGCCAAACCAAGGCCAGCAGATGGGTACACCGCCACGGATCCCATTACCGGGTTGATAATCGTCAGCCGATGAAACCCACAGCAAAGGTGGTTTTCCTACGGGTTGAAAATAGTCGATTTGCGCGCCCTGCAAAAAAATTCTTGCCTGACATAACGTCGTATTCACTTCGACATAATCGAGCCCGTTAGCGTGCTTTTTAGTAGTGACAGAACCCATAGTTGCAATATCCTCAACTCTGATGGCATATCAGAAAACAGGCAGTTAGCTTACAAAGTTTTCCGCTTAAGCATAAGTCCTTGTTGCGATCAATTTACGCTTTTGCTGTTTAGTTGTGTAAACAAAAGTCTGTGACGGATGTTGGGGTGCTTCCTTTTTCGGCAGATTTAGCTAAAGTGGTCAGAGCACCAAAGTGGTCAGATCACTTAGTTGAGTTGCAGTCTAACAAGAAAAGGGAAGCGATTATGCCAGTTTATCAAGCGCCGTTGCGCGACTATCAATTTATCCTCGATGAGATGTTACATATTTATCAGCAAGATGCACTCAAGGGGTTCGATGAAATCGATCCAGATCTTGTCGATGCGATCCTGCAAGGTATGGCCGACTTTAGTACTGAAGTTATGCTGCCGCTCAATAGTGTCGGCGATCTGCAAGGCTGTAAGTTGGTCGATGGTAAGGTGATTACACCGGAGGGTTTTGATAATGCCTATCGGCAGTTTGTTGATAATGGCTGGCCGACGCTGACCTGCGATCCTGAATATGGCGGCCAAGGTCTACCCGAAGTGGTGGGGATTTTTGCTGCTGAAATGCAAACGGCAACTAATATGGCCTTTGCCATGTATCCCGGTTTAACCCATGGCGCCTATGCCGCGATACACACCCACGGCAGTGATGCACTTAAGCAAAAATATCTGAGCAAACTTGTTAGCGGTGAATGGACAGGAACCATGAACTTGACCGAGTCCCACGCCGGTACTGACTTAGCTTTATTGCGCACCAAAGCCGTTCCTGTATCCGAAGGCGTTTTTGCCATTACGGGCGAGAAGATTTTTATCTCCTCAGGCGATCACCAACTCACCGACAACATAGTACACCTCGTATTAGCTCGTCTGCCGGATGCGCCTGAAGGCGTGAAGGGCATATCTTTGTTCGCCGTGCCTAAAGTATTAGTGAATAACGATGGTAGTTTAGGCGCACCGAACACTTTATATGCCAGTGGCCTTGAACATAAGATGGGCATTCACGGTAACTCAACCTGCGTGATGGTATTTGATGGTGCATTGGGCGAGCTTGTCGGTGAGCCACACCAAGGTTTACGTGCCATGTTTACTATGATGAACCAAGCGCGTTTAGGCGTGGGTGTGCAAGGGCTGGGAGTATCTGAGATTGCCTATCAAAATGCGCTGGCCTATGCTAAAGACAGATTACAGAGCCGCGCCTTGAGCGGTGCAAAAGCCCCCGAAAAAGCCGCCGATCCGATTTTGGTTCACGGCGATGTGCGCCGCATGTTGCTGTCGCAAAAAGCCTTTAATGAAGGCGCTAGAGCCTTAGTTGGGCAACAAGCTTTGTGGCTCGATGAAGCAGAGCGTCATACCGATCCTGCCAAAGCCAAGGTCGCATCCCAATTAGCGGCGCTGTTTACGCCAGTGGTGAAAGGCTTTATCACTAATCGTGGTTTTAATGCCTGTGTCGATGCGCAACAAGTCTTTGGGGGACATGGTTATATCCATGAATGGGGCATGGAGCAATTTGTGCGTGATAGCCGTATTGCGCTGATTTATGAAGGCACTAATGGCATTCAGGCGCTGGATTTAGTGGGGCGTAAGTTGCTTAGCGATCGCGGCGCGGCGATGCAGCAATGGTCGGCGTTAGTGACTGAGTTCATTAAGTCGCATAGCACCAATGCGGCGATGCAACCCTATGTGAACGGTTTGATGGATTGTGCGGGCGATTTGCAAAAGGCCAGCGGTTATTTAGCTGCACAAGCGGCGACCAATCCTGACATTATCGGCGCAGCCTCCATGGCATATCTGGAGTTATTCGGAGTGACCGCGCTGGCGTGGATGTGGGCCAGAAGTGCCGCCGTGGCATTAGCGGCGCTGGAGCAGGGCACCGAAGAAACTGCATTTTATCGGGCTAAATTGAAAACCGCCGATTTCTACATGGCGTATTGGGCGGTGCAAGGTCGCAGTCTGCGTAAGCAAATTGAGCAAGCGAGTGAGATGCTAACCCAATTGGATGAAGCTATCTTTTAAATCCTTACATTCTTAGCTATGCTGAGTTAAGCCCTTGCTTAATAAGAGCTTAACAACAGTCAAAACCAGCGCCTTGTCGCTGGTTTTTGCTTTAGGCCGCTTATCCGTTCAGGCCCTGTTCTATGTGCTCTATATATTTCGCTATTTGATCCCTCTCAAACCCACTCTTATTGCTTTGTGCTACCAGCGTGCGACTTAGATTGAACTTGAGCGAAATATTTCTGCAGAATCGCGAGAGAGATCCAGTGTTAATCAATAACCCTCTTATGTAAATTCAAACGATAATCATTGTTATTCGCGTATCAGTCCTTATAATGACGCCAATTCATTTGAAAACAGTTGTAAACCCTTTGGTTTATACAATTTTATGCGCTCGCGCTGGGGAAATTTTGTGAAGACTCGCTTCGCCTACTCATTAATCGCACTTGCACTGGCTCAACATCAGTCTGTCATTGCCGCCGAAACCGTACTCGATAAAGATGCATCTGAACAGAGTCTGTCTACAACGAACTCGTCAGCAACAAGTTCAGTAGCGACTCAATCAGAGTCCACCGAGCAAGTCACGCTGGTTGCTCCTGAGCGCATTGCCGTGCATGGCCGCGCGATGCAAATGTATGTCGATAAGGAAACAACGATAGGTACTAAGACAGCGATTAATGTCATGGAGCTGCCGCAGTCGGTGCAAGTGCTAACCGAACAGTTAATCATTGACCAAGCAGCGCGCAATATCACCGATTTATATCGCTCTATCGCAGGTGTGAGTGAATTCAGTTATTCCGGTGTGACCTTTCGTGGTTTTCGTGATGATGCTAACGTCTTCTATGATGGGGTAAGGGGCGATCCCTACTCTGGGTTTTCTGTGCCACAACTGTTTAATGTGCAACGGGTTGAAGTGTTAAAAGGGCCTGCATCGGCACTTTATGGCGGTGGTGAACCCGGTGGCATGATTAACTATGTCACTAAAAAACCGACCTTTGTGGAAAGTAAAGAGCTGACATTAAGCGCGGGTAGCGAGGATATGATGGGTGGCTCGCTGGATTTAACGGGCGGCTTAACCAAAAATCTCGCCTATCGTTTTGGTGCTTATTACCAGCAGGAAGATAGCTTCCGTAATAATGCCGATAGTCAAAATGCGGAAGTGGCAGGAGGGTTACTGTACGAAATCAGTGATGATACTAAGCTCACCACCACTTTCGATATCATTAAGCAGGATTTAGGCGGCAATCGATTGCGCGGTGTTCCTACCGATGATGACGGTAACTTCCTCGTTGATCCTTCCTATAACACCAATGAGAAAAGTGATTTCCAGAAGATGGATGCACTGGTGCTGCAATCTATTCTCGATCATCAATTTACCGATAATTTCTCGATCAAAACTCAGGTCCGTTATCTCAATAATGAGTCAGATCAGCAATATCATGAGTCGCGAGGCTGGGTGGATGTCAATGGCGATGGTAGTGCTGATGTGCTTGATGGCACCATTAAGCGTGAGTATCGCGTGCAATCACGCGCTAATGATGAAATCAGTTTAACCAATGACTTTGTCTATGCATTCGATGCCTTAGGTTTTGAACATGAATTCCTGTTCGGCGGTGATTATCACTACGTTGAAACCGAATACCACTACAAACTGGCGACTGATAAGACAGGCGTCGGCAACCTGAATATTTTTGACCTTAATTATGGTGAAACCGACCCTAGTAGTTACAACCTGACGGACAAAGATACCGATGGCGTCCGCGCTAAGCGTTATGGTGTTTATGTACAGGAACATCTGCACTTTAACGAACAGTGGTCCATAATTGCAGGTCTGCGTTTTAGCCAGTTTGATGATTATGATAAAAAGACGGGTTTCTCCTTCAGCGATAACGCGATAACGCCAAGGGCAGGGCTGAATTATCGCCCTATCGATTCAATGTCCTTTTATTTGAATTACTCTGAAAGCTTTAAACCTGCATCCTTAACTAATCAAGCTGAAAATATTGGTGACGGTTTCCTCGATCCTGAAACCGGCAATCAAATTGAGCTTGGGATGAAGAATGAATGGCTTGATGGCCAGTTTATGACAACCTTGGCTTTGTATCGAATTGAAAAGCAAAATGTTGCTCAAGCTAACCCCTTAGATACTGGCGATGACGATGGTATTCCAAATTTGCTTAATTTGGGTGAAGTACGCAGTCAAGGCGTTGAATGGACGCTGGTAGGTGATCTAACCGATAATCTAACCGTTACGGCAAATTATGCCTATAACGAAACCGAAGTGATTAAAGGTGTTACAAACGACAGTTTAACGAATACCTTTGACAGTAAGCACTTTGCTAATGCGCCGCGTCATCAAGCCGGACTATGGACGCGTTATGATATCGATGCGTTAGATTCTGCGATTGCCTTTGGCATGGATTACGTGGGTGAGCAGTTTAGCCTCGAGGGCCAAACAGTAAAACCCCATACGATTTTTGATATGAGTTGGACGACCCAGTGGGATCAAACCCAAGTTCGCTTAAATCTTAAAAATATCTTTGATAAAGAATACGCTGTCAGTGGTTTTACTAAGCATAATGGTCATTTCCCCGGTGAGCCGCGCAATATCACTCTAGAACTGAGTCATAAGTTTTAATTGTTCATAATTTAAACTCCAGACGGTGAATCTGATAAGGCCTGATATGTTACGAAACATATCAGGCCTTATTGCATACACAAACCATGCTTCACAGTGATAGGTAAATTATTAAAATGGCTTTTATTTTAGTGATAATGTGAAATGAAAAACTTGTATCAAGTTGTTTTATTGATAAAATGGCGGAAAATTAGTCTGCATATAAAAATAACGCCCATAAAATTAGGAAGTATTAATGTCTAAAATGGTTTGTCGTCACTGTGGTAGTCAAGTAGGATTTTTTGCAGTTTGTTCTTCATCAAACCCATTTAAAATAAACTGTATAGGTTGTGAAAATAAAATAGTAGTCAATTTACCTGCCGCTATATTCAGTGCTCTCTTAGTTGCAGTCGCAGTAATTGGGATCCTTTTCGTTGACGAACATTATTCCCTTGGTAATAAGTTCTTACTTCTATCTATAATCATAATGTTTATTATTGCAGAGTATTGTTACTATCAAGGGATAGGAACGGGTTTTATAAAAAGCAGTCTTGTTGATGCAGATAATGCTAGAGATACGAGTAATGAAGGATCTGCTTATGACGCGCAAGGGAATGAATTGAGTATTGTACCAAGATTAAAAAATGTGAACTACATCAGGCACCTGAAAGATGAACACAATGTGGCTGATGATATTCCGTACACATCACCATTCGTTGGTGACCTCTTGTTATCGTATGCCTTTGATACAAATTCACAATTTATTGCCGTTAGCCCTAATACGGCAGCGCACTTTGGATTGAAGGGTGATACGTGGCAAGATACGGCAAAAATGAATACATTGCCTAGCTTGTCGTGCTTAAAATATACGCAGCAGGGGGAAATGTACTTTATTAGTGCTGAAGATAATATGGCGGCTTGTACTTTGTTGTGGCCAGAATTATGGGATCAAATTGAGAGAGATAATCAATTGTCTGTAGCGGTAGCGGCACTTCATCGTGATGTTGTTATATTTGTTGATAAAGAAAACCAACAAGCTATTCAAGAGTTAACTCACTATCTGTCCGAATACCAAGCTACGGATAATCATGAGTTGTCCAGATTAATATTTGAGCGACATGGCCGTTCTTGGGATGTTTTACGCTGTACGGTATTTAAATTTTAACATTGTATGCTCTGCTATAGCTTTAGTTTTGGATGTATTATTTATATAGGCGCACTATGATTAGACTTTCATTGATAATGTTTTCATTGATTACGTTGGTAGGTTGTAATTCAATGAACAAGTATATTTATAATGATACACATGTATATTGGGTTAAGCCAGATTACTCGGATATTAACTACACAAAAGGAAAGAAGGTGCCTATGTATGGCGTCGATCTTTCATCATTTAGGGTACTAGATGAAAAGATTTATGCAGTTGATAATAAAGCAGTTTACTATTCTGGCATTCCTATACCTTTTGCAGAACCTGGTAGTTTCAAATTGCTTAAAAATGGCTATGCAATAGATGAAAAGCATGTTTTTTTACAAGGTGAAATCATCTACGGCGCTTCACCAAAACAAGTGAGTTTTTTTAATGATAATATAAGTGTTATCAAAGCTGGTGAATTTATTTTTTATGAGTATAAGGGATTTAATCCTTGTGATGTTAAAAGTTTTTTACCATTTAAAAATGAAGAACGTTGGAGTCGAGATGCAAAATGTGTCTACTATAAAGATCGTATAATAGCTACTGCTGATGCAAACACATTCATGCCTTTGAACTATCAATACGCAAAAGATAAAAATGGTATATTTTATGAGTCTACACGTTTAGATGACGCAGATTTAGCGACGTTTAAAGTCATTGATTGGCATAAGTTTAGTGCTAGAGATAAACTTGGTTGTTATCAAGATGCATTAAGGGTGGGTTGTGAAAATGTCGACGTTAATAAACCTATTTCTAATATAAGTAGCGATGATTTTATTTCGAAAACAGTAAAAGGTTTCCGTGATGAGAAAGCTCGAATATTAAGTCAAGCACAGGAGAATCAAATCGCTCATGTTGGCATGATAGTGGAGCATTTAGCTGGTGATATCGGTAGTCCAGAAGTGCTGCTAGCACAACGTTTTGATAAAGTAGATACGGACTATGGTTTTACATTAATAACGACAGACTTAATTCCTAACAAAGTTAGCTTTAAATTTTTAGGTAAGAGGGAAGGGGGAGCAGTTTTTAATGTATATAATTCTGCAGTATATGGACTTATGCAATTGGAATTTAATTTGGATGGGGAAATAATTAAAGAGCCAGTATATACGGGGAGAAGCTACAATTTTTTGCAGTACAATACGGGTAAGTGTGCTTATCGAGTCGGACAATGTACTGAATATTCAAAAGTGGTGTTAACGTCAGGTGAATACTTACAACAAAAGAGCATTGATGTCATCTATAATGAAGGTGTTTGGTATAGGAATATTAATCTAAGTAATGGAATTACCATGAAAGAGGTGATTATTTATAACCGTTACGGATTACCAGTTTATTTTTCGACTGAACATAATGGTATGCTAAATTTTGAAATGGTACGTGAAGATTTATTACCTCTAATGCCTAAGTAAATTATGTTAGGTAATGCCAAACCTATGGTTTATGCACCTTTACATCTCTAATTTGGTTTATTTTCTGAAAAGAAACAGCCACCTTAAGGTGGTTGTTTCTTTTTCATTTATTTGCTTTTGGTAAGCTGATGTTTGCTTAACTATGTTGATCAATAACTCGCTGTATGCACTGAGCGTACTGCTCGACCTGATGGGTCGATAATGCCGCGTAAGCTTTCGTCCCAAGCTAGCGCTTCTGGTGTTGAACAGGCGACGGATTTACCGCCTGGAACCGTTTCTGCAGCGCCGCTCAGTGGATAATGTTCCTCAAAGAAGCAGCGATAGAAATAGGCTTCTTTGGTTTCTGGCGTGTTGTATGGGAAACGGAATTTCGCGTTCGCCAGTTGTAAATCATCCACACGCGCTGCGGCTTGTTCTTTCAAACCGTCAATCCATGAGTAGCCCACGCCGTCACTGAATTGTTCCTTCTGACGCCACGCCACTTCTTTTGGCAACTTGTGCTCAAAGGCTTGGCGCAAAATGTGTTTCTCGATACGGCCATCCTTAGACATTTTCGCTTCAGGATTGATGCGCATGGCCACATCCATAAACTCTTTATCGAGGAAGGGCACGCGAGCTTCTAATCCCCAAGCGGCCATGGCTTTGTTGGCTCGCAGACAATCGAACAGATGCAGCTTGTCGAGTTTGCGGACTAATTCCTCGTGGAATGCCTGTGCGTTTGGCGCCTTATGGAAGTATAAATAGCCGCCAAATAGCTCATCAGCCCCTTCGCCAGATAACACCATCTTAATGCCCATGGCTTTGATTTTACGCGCCATTAAATACATTGGTGTGGCAGCACGTATGGTGGTGACATCATAGGTTTCTAAGTGATAGATCACTTCTTTAATCGCATCTAAGCCTTCTTGGAAGGTGAAATGGATCTCATGGTGAATCGTACCAATCGCTTCGGCGACCTTTTTGGCGGCGATTAAATCTGGCGCACCTTCAAGGCCGACGGCAAAAGAATGCAACTGTGGCCACCAAGCGTTGGTCTCGCCATCGTCTTCAATTCGGCGTTTAGCAAAGGTTTGCGTCACGGCGGAAATGATCGATGAATCTAAGCCGCCCGACAGCAACACACCATAGGGCACGTCTGACATTAATTGGCGCTTGACCGCCGCTTCTAATGCGTCACGCAATTCTTCTTGGCTTGCTGGGTTATCTTTAACCGCATCATAGCTTTGCCAATCGCGGCTATAGTATTTAACGGCTTCACCATCTTTTGAATAGAGATAGTGGCCCGGTAAGAATTCTTCTACCGTTTTACACACTGGCATCAAGGCTTTCATTTCTGAGGCAACATAGAAGTTACCCGCAGCGTCACGGCCTGTGTATAGCGGGATGATACCCATGTGATCGCGGCCGATAAGGTATCTATCTTGGGCTTTGTCATATAACACAAAGGCGAAGATACCGTTTAATTTATCAAGAAATTCAGTGCCGTATTCTTGATACAGCGCCAAGATCACTTCGCAATCGGAGTTGGTTTGATAACTGTACTTATCGCCTAACTGGGCTTTCAGTTCTTTGTGGTTATAGATTTCGCCGTTGACCGCGAGAATTAAACTGCCATCTTCGGTCAGCAGCGGCTGGGCACCGTGTTCAATGTCAACAATCGCTAAACGTTCGTGGGCAAGAATCGCCTTATCACTGGCATAAATACCTGACCAGTCAGGGCCACGGTGGCGCATGAGCTTAGACATTTCTAGCGCGACTTGGCGCAGTTCTTTGGCATCAGATTGGATATCTAAAATCGAAAAGATTGAACACATAGTACAACTCCCACACTGTCTGTCATTTGAGGATGTCTCAATTGAGGTTTAATGTGCCAGCAATTTAGGTATTTGCCAAACACTATTTTTGATGTTTTATCTGCTTATTGGTGTTTTTGTTGATTTAGATCTTTATGTTTAAGTGTTTTATTTGAGGATAATTCATTTAATCTGCGTTATTTTTGATGATTTGTTTTTATTGTTTGATTTGACGCGGGGGGTTTTGGGGAATTCATAATGTTTTTTTAAAAAGTGTCGACGACAGAAAATCGTCAAAAAAGACCTTAAATGGCGAGTTATCACGTTTAAGTGTTTTATTTTTAATCAATTATTATGCTGTCTTTAACATCAAAAGGCGGCATAAACCTATGGATAACGATATTGAGGGACGGATATTTTGTGACAACTGCGGGTTTAGTGAGTTAAAAACAAAAAAGCACGTGAATGGCTCACGTGCTTTTCCAAATTATTTGGTACTTTGCCTAATCTGTAGCTCTTTAGAAGGCGCTTTATTCAGAAGACTTTTTACTAAAAGACTCCTTACTAAGGTGGCTCTTACTCAGCAGCGCCTTACTCTGGATGCGCACTATTTCGCATCCGTTGCTAGCGTCGTTTTGGCGGGGCGCAGGCTATTAAACTCAGTGCCTTGATAATATCCCGGCCAATCTTTGCTGTTGCCCAATGTGCGCGTGACTTGGTAGTAGACTTGCAAGTCTTGCAATGCGCCACTTAAATCCCATTCTTCACGATATTCATCGCAGACATTGTGATAACAGCCCTTCATCGTGGCTTGCATCTGGGTTTTATAGGCCGCTGTGGAATCATCGACGGGCTCGCTACCGCCCCCTGCAAAGACGGCGGGCACGCCTAGTTTGGCAAAGCTGAAATGATCTGAACGGAAGAAACCGCCCGAAGCGGGATTTTTCTCACCCATGGCGATGCGATTTTGTTGTTTCGCCGCATCGATAAGGTAAGGTTCTAACTCGGATTTACCTTTACCGACGATAGTAAAGTCTTTGGTTTTACCATAAATATTGGTGCTATCTAGGTTTAATACCGCCACAGTGTTATCGATAGGATAAAGTGGGTTGGCAGCATAAAAGCGCGAACCGAGTAAGCCCTGTTCTTCACCTGTGGTGGCGATAAAGGTGACCGATCGCGCTAAACCGTGGTCTTGTTTCGCATTGTCGGCCAACTGCCTGGCGATTTCGAGAATGCCCGCAATACCTGAGGCATTGTCCATGGCACCGTTGTAAATTTGATCGCCTGTTTTTGTCTCGTCTTTACCTAGGTGATCCCAATGGGCGGTAAACAAGATCTGCTCATCGGCTTGTTTGCTGCCGGGGAGTGTGGCGACCACGTTGTAGCTATTCGCGTATTCAGCCTTATTTTTAAAGGCGATACTGGCCGTTTGCTCAAGGGGTAAATTGATTGAGCTATCAGCGGCGCGAGCCATCAAGTTAGTGAGTGATAAACCAGCTTTATCAAAAATTTGCGTCGCGGCATCTAAGGTGAGCCAGCCTTCAACTTGCACTCGGCTATCTTGCTCTGCTTTGCTGAGCACCAGATCTTGCTGTGGCCCAGTCCAACTATTCTCTATTACAGACCACGGGTAAGAGGCGGGCTCAGTATCATGGATAATCAAGGCGCCAAGGGCACCTTGACGACTGGCCTCTTCAAATTTGTAACTCCAACGACCGTAATAGGTCATAGCTTTGCCGTTAAACTTACCTGAGTCAGGGCGGGCAAAGCCGGGATCGTTCACTAAGATCACCGCGATTTTGCCTTTCATGTCGAGATCTTGGTAATCATTCCAACCATATTCTGGGGCATTGACGCCATAGCCAACAAAAACTAATGGCGCATTTTCAATGTTAATACCACCGTTATCATGGCGACTGCTAAGCACCAGATCTTTGCGGTATTTAAAGGCTAATCCTGCCAGCGTGACTTGCTGCGCTTCATCTGCGGTATAGCTCACCATAGGCACAGGTTGCAAAAAGCTGCCTTGGTATGCGCCCTTGAGCCCCATCTCTGTAAAGGCTTTGGATAGATAGTCCAAGGTGAGTTTTTCACCGTGAGTGGTCGGTGCACGACCTTCAAATTCATCGGATGACAGAGCTTTAATATCATCTCTAATGCGCGTTTCATTAAATTGCGCTGTTTGAGGTTCTGTTAAAGTCTTTTTAGCATCGGGTTGTGTCGTATTAGGGTTACAGGCACTCAGCATCGCAAGTGCGCAGAGTGGATACAAACGTCGCATAGGTTAATCCTACTGTTGTTTTAATTAATAGGGTTTTGACTTCTAAAGTTGGTTTTTATCAATGACTTTTAATTAATGGAAAGCGAGGCTTATCATGAAGCAAGCCGCTGTGGGCCACAAGGCTGAGCGGCTGGTGAATGTGTTACTTAATGTTGCTTTACCCTATGCAATACGCCTTCTAGCAGGTTTATTGCATAGGCTGATGTCTGAATGGCTAGTAAGAATCAGTGGCTAATGGAGTCTGTAGGCTAATGATTAGACAACGTCTATATCGCCAGCGCAGGCAAACACATGATTAGGGCGGAAGGGTTCCTTATCAATATCTTCAAGCTTACTCACGCCACTGGTGACCAGAATGGTTTCAAGCCCTGCTTGAAAGCCCGCCAAAATATCGGTACGCATATTGTCGCCAATGATGACTGTATCTTCCGAATGCCCATCCATATGGTTAAGTGCCGAACGAATAATCCAAGCGCTAGGTTTGCCCACATAAAAGGGCCTTTTACCAGTAATACGTTCGATGGGTGAGCATAGTGCGCCACAAGCTGGACTAAATGCTGGGCCGTGGGTGTCCGGATTGGTGGCAATAAAGCGTGCGCCGCGAGCCACAAAACCTGCGGCCTTATGGATCATCTCCCAGTTATAGGAACGCGTTTCTCCAATAATGACGAAGTCAGGATTAATATCGGTAATGGTAAAGCCCGCTTTGTAGAGTTCATGGGTGAGGGCTCCTTCACCGATAACAAAGGCTTTGCTGCCTTCTTGGTGTTTTAAAAAGTCGGCAGTTGCCATGGCGGAGGTATAAAAACATTCTTCAGGAATATCCATGCCGGCAGCACTTAAGCGGTTTTGCAGATCCTTACCCGTTTGTACTGGATAGTTGGTGAGGATCACTAAAGGATTACCCTGTTCTAAAATACGTTGGATAAATTTATCGCTACCGGGGATCAGTTTATTGTCGTGCAGTAGTACACCATCGATATCGCAAATAATATTTTTCATCTAATAGTCTCTTTTCATGCCGAGCAAAATTCACTTTTTGTTGGGTTATCTAATGCCACATTGTGCTAGAAAACAATGCTTTTGTGGCAAATGGCAGAAAAAAAAGAGACCCTAAGGTCTCTTTCTGTATTCATCGGTACTATCAGTAAACAGTATCGAGCATTAATCAGGTGCGTAACCGCTTGGGCCAATAAGATTACCATCGAGATAGGCTTGGCCGTTTTGCATGTTAAGACGCTGTTGGCTGAACCATTTTACCACTAATGGGTAAATTGCATATTCTTGCTCATGCACGCGGGCGGCGAGCATGTCAACGGTATCGTCTTCATAAACAGGGACTTTAGCCTGTAAAATCACCGGGCCAGCATCTAGCTCAGGCGTGACAAAATGCACGCTTGCGCCATGTTCGCTGTCGTTAGCGTCGATGGCGCGTTGATGGGTGTTTAAGCCCGTGTATTTGGGTAACAGCGAAGGATGGATGTTGATCATGCGACCTAAATAACGATTGACGAAGTCATCGGTTAAGATCCGCATAAATCCCGCCAATACGATTAAATCGGGCTGATACTGTTCAATCACCGCGATTAAGCGTGCATCGTATTGTGCGCGAGATTCACCTTGGTGAGCTATCACGCAGCTGGTATCAATTTCACTATAATGGGCGCGCACTAGGCCATAGGCATCGGGTTTATTACTGATCACTCCGACAACTTCGGCCTGCAGATTATCGTCACAACCGTCGATAATCGCTTGCAGGTTACTGCCATTTCCGGAAATTAATACAACTACACGACAGCTCTTGGGCATTACAGGATCTCCACTTGCTCTTCATTGCCTTCACGATGTGCAATAGCACCGATAAGCCAAGCTTGTTCGCCTTCAGCAGCCAGTAATGCAAGCGCTGCATCCACTTTATCGGCTGGTAACGCGACTAACATGCCAACGCCACAGTTGAAGGTGCGATACATTTCGTACTCTGCAATGTTGCCATTTTCCATTAACCAACTGAAAACCGCAGGCCATTGCCATGAATCACCTTGGATAACTGCTTTGCAATTATCCGGCAGTACGCGAGGGATGTTTTCCCAGAAACCGCCGCCAGTAATGTGTGCCATTGCATGGACGTCTGATGCTTCAATCAGTTTGAGCAATGATTTAACGTAAATTTTGGTTGGCTCAAGTAGATGCTCAATCAGCGGTTTGCCATTGAGATCTTGCTGAGGGTCTGCTTGGCTCACTTCTAATACTTTACGTACTAAAGAATAACCATTTGAATGAGGGCCGCTCGAGGCTAATGCGATAAGTGCATCACCCGCTGCTACTTTGCTACCGTCAATGATGTCGGCTTTTTCAACTACGCCCACACAGAAACCTGCTAGGTCGTAATCTTCACCTTCGTACATGCCTGGCATTTCAGCGGTTTCACCGCCAATTAACGCGCAACCAGATTGGAAACAACCTTCGCCGATGCCGTTCACTACAGAAGTTGCAGTTTCAACATCGAGTTTGCCCGTTGCATAGTAATCGAGGAAAAACAGTGGCTCAGCGCCTTGAACGATCAGATCGTTCACACACATGGCAACTAAATCGATGCCGACAGTGTCATGTTTTTTATAATCGATAGCTAAACGCAGTTTAGTACCAACACCGTCGGTGCCAGAGACTAGAACAGGTTGCTTGTATTTAGTGGGGATTTCACACAGGGCGCCAAAACCACCTAAGTTGCCCATAACTTCTGGACGACGGGTACGTTTAACGGCGGCTTTAATGTTACTTACCAGTGCATTACCTGCATCAATATCAACGCCGGCATCTTTATAGCTCAGTGGGGTAGGTGTGCTCACGGAGGGATCCTCTCGGGTACATCGTTATTGGATTTTATGCGGCGGTATTCTACCAGCTTGTGCTAGGGGTCGAAAGCCATGATTTGGATTTATGGCCCTCGGCGGAGTTTTTTTGGTCTGAATGTGGAATATTCCACTTTTCGAGGTCTTGAGTTTGGTCACAAAATAGTAAATCACAGTAGGTATCTTAGACGATTGGGGATTATTCTTGGGAGATCGCTCACGATTAGACCGAATGGCAAAACTTTATGTTTTACCCAATAAACAAATCAACTAGAATCTGAAAAATTTGCCTCAAAAAATAATATCCGCGAACAAAAGTAGGAGAGAAAAATGAAAGTTGTCGAGGTTAAACACCCGTTAGTGCGTCACAAAATCGGCCTAATGCGCGAAGGTGACATTAGCACTAAGCGTTTCCGTGAACTGGCTGCTGAAGTGGGCAGCTTATTAACCTATGAAGCTACCGCAGATTTCGAAACTGAAACTGTTACGATTGAAGGCTGGAATGGTCCGGTTGACGTTGACCAAATTAAAGGTAAAAAAGTCACTGTCGTGCCTATTTTACGTGCGGGTTTAGGTATGATGGATGGCGTGCTTGAGCATATTCCAAGTGCGCGTATTTCAGTTGTCGGGATTTACCGCAACGAAGAAACCTTAGAGCCAGTACCTTACTTTGAAAAGCTTGCTAGTGATATGAATGAGCGTATTGCGCTGGTCGTCGACCCTATGTTGGCGACGGGAGGCTCTATGATAGCGACCGTTGATTTACTGAAAAAGCGCGGTTGTACTTCGATCAAGGCTTTAGTATTAGTGGCGGCACCTGAAGGGATTAAAGCCTTAGAAGCGGCGCATCCTGATATTGAATTGTATACCGCCGCTATCGATAGATGCTTAAACGAGAAAGGTTATATCCTGCCTGGTTTAGGTGATGCGGGTGACAAAATTTTTGGTACTAAATAATCGTTCCTGCGCCAGTTAATATTACCTGTGAATATTGCCTGATAATATTGGGCGCTTGATCTAAAAGGCCGAATCGCAATGCGACTCGGCCTTTTTATTTTGTGTGTTATTTGCTGCTACAGCACCATAGCCGCAATCCAACCAAATATTAACAGAGGAATATTGTAGTGGATAAAGGTCGGGATCACGCTGTCACGAATGTGGTCGTGTTGACCATCGGCATTTAAACCCGCAGTGGGGCCTAAGGTGGAATCCGATGCAGGCGATCCCGCATCACCTAATGCCGCCGCTGTACCGACTAACGCGATAGTTGCCGCCACCGAAAAGCCAAAACTTAACGCTAGGGGGACATAAATAGTCGCAATGATAGGGATAGTCGAGAAGGATGAACCAATTCCCATCGTAATCAGTAACCCGACAACGAGCATTAAAAAGGCGGCGAGGGCCTTATTGTCACCAATAAGGTCGCTAAGTGACGCAACCAGCGTGCCGACTTCACCCGTTTCTTTTACCACGGCGGCAAAGCCTGCGGCAGAAATCATAATAAAGCCGATGTTTGCCATCATGCGCACGCCTTGATTGAAAATATCTTGGTCGGCGACATGCTTTAAGGCACCTGAAAAACTAAAAATTATAAAGCCGACTAAGGCGCCAAAAATCATCGAGTCAGTTTCAAGTTGCACTAATAACGTGGCAATAATTGCCAGCGTTGCTATGACAATATTGCGTTTATTGAGGTTTTCTTCAGGTTCAGCGACCAGCACTTTGGCCTCATCATAACTCCGAGGTTTACGGTAACTGATGAATACGGCAGTGAGTAACCCCACCACCATCCCCGCGGCAGGAATTAACATGGCTGGCGGAATTTGCTCGCGTGCCGCGACTAAGCCATTGTTGGTTAAGTTAGACAGAAGAATGTCATTTAAGAAAATGCCCCCAAAGCCTATTGGCAGAATCATATAGGTGGTGACTAGACCAAAGGTGAGAACACAAGCGACTAGACGGCGGTCGATGTTCAGTTTGGACATCACATGTAATAGTGGTGGCACTAAAATCGGAATGAAGGCAATGTGAATTGGCAAAATATTTTGTGAGGCCATCGACATAGCAAGCAGCGACAATAAGAGTAACCAACGAACCCAATTGGTGTTTGTCGCATTAGGCTCTTGACCTAAACTGCTGATAATGGATTTGGAGATCAGGGTCGTTAATCCAGAGTGTGATAATGCGACGGCAAAGGCACCTAATAATGCATAACTGAGCGCAATTTGTGCACCACCACCTAAACCAGTGTTAAAGGCATCTATGGTTTGATGAAGATCCATGCCACCCATCAACCCCGCTACTAGGGCGCTAACGGTCAGGGCGATAACCACATTCACCCTCACTAAACTGAGTGCTAACATTAAGCACACTGCAATTACGACTGCATTCATAGTCAATTTCTTAATTCTGTAAACCAAAGGGCGTATTTTTGACTGCAAAGGCTATGTCTGTCCAGTTTGGCGAGAATTATTCTGCAAAATATTTGAGAATGTGATCCCCTTAGCGTTAGGGTGTTAGTTGAATGTGCTGTGTGATGGGTATGACTTAGATAGATTGCTCTATCCTTAGTCAATAAAATCGAATAGCCCTTGAAAAATGTGATATTGGTCTTATATAGGTTGTAAGGCACGATGTACGACTTATAATGCCTAAAGATTTGATTGGTAAGCACACCTCTTAAGCGTATTCCACTTTGCAGCCTTTGGCTGGATAAGTCGTGTTTTAGGGGAGTGTCTTACTTTATAGTTAGTTCAACTCATAGATGGAGATATAAAATGAGCGTATTAGTAGGCCGTCCGGCCCCGGATTTCACTGCTGCGGCGGTATTAGGTTCTGGCGAAATCGTAGATAGCTTTAACTTAACTGCGGCCATTAAAGGTAAACCAGCAGTGGTATTTTTCTATCCACTTGACTTCACTTTCGTTTGCCCATCAGAGTTGATCGCTTTTGATCACCGCATGGAAGAGTTCACTAAACGTGGAGTAGAAGTGATCGGTGTGTCTATCGATTCTCAGTTCACTCACAACGCATGGCGTAATACTCCAGTTGAAAAAGGCGGCATTGGCCAAGTTAAATACACGCTAGTGGCTGACGTTAAACACGAAATCTGTAAAGCATACGATGTTGAGCATCCAGATGCAGGTGTGGCTTTCCGTGGTTCATTCCTTATCGACAAAGAAGGCATGGTGCGTCATCAAGTGGTTAACGATCTGCCATTAGGTCGTAACGTCGATGAAATGCTACGTATGATCGATGCACTGCAATTCCACGAAGAGCACGGCGACGTATGTCCTGCTGGCTGGGAAAAAGGCGACAAAGGTATGAACGCAAGCTCTGAAGGTGTTGCTGCTTACCTATCTGAAAACGCAAGCTCTCTGTAATCTAACTACTGCGAGTGAATAAAAAAGCTGCCAATTGGCAGCTTTTTGTTTTTATAGAATAAATTTAGTGTAAGTCGTTGAGTTTATTCTTCAGTACCACTCTCGGCATCTTGCGCATCAACTGCCAGTAAAGGCCAACCGCCTAATTGTTTCCAGCGATTGACTATGTAGCAAAAGAGCTCCGCTGTGCGTTCAGTATCATATAACGCTGAGTGAGCTTCTTTATTATCAAAGGGAATACCTGCCATCATGCATGCTTTCGCTAAAACCGTATGACCAATAGCAAGTCCTGCGAGTGTAGCGGTATCGAAGGTGGCAAAAGGATGGAATGGTGAGCGTTTTAAGTCACAACGCTCAATTGCCTTACTGACAAAGCCATGATCAAAGGCGGCATTGTGGGCCACAATAATACAGCGATGGCAATCAGAGGCTTTTTGTGCCTTTTTGACGGCTTTAAAAATGTCTAAAAATGCCTCTTTTTCACTGATAGCACCACGTAATGGATTGTTAGGATCAATTCCATTAAAGGCTAGGGCAGCAGGTTCTAAATTTGCACCTTCAAATGGTTTTATATGGAAATGCAAGGTTTTATCTATGCCTAGTATGCCTTCATCATCCATTTTCAGCAGGGTGACGGCTATTTCCAGCAACGCATCAGTTTGAGAGTTGAAGCCCGCCGTTTCGACATCAATGACTACAGGAAAATAGCCTCGAAATCGGTGTTTCAATTTGTTCGCGTCGCAAATGTCGCTCATTAAGGTACCCAAGAAAATTCACAGGGCGCTATTATGCTAAATGCACTGGGGCGTGTCATGCTTGATTGATGGTTTTATGAGCTAAAGGAACTAAATAGTTTGCCGATAAAGCCATGTAACCGAATAAACATGAGTAAAGGCTATGTGGCGAAAACTGATATTAGTATCAATTTTATGCGTTCCAGCAACTGCAGTGGCAGAGTTGCGCCATTATGTGGCCTCTTTAAATAATTCCCAATGGCGGGTCAGTGAAAATTCTCCTATCGTTTGTCGCCTTGAGCACGATATCCCGTCTTATGGTAGAGCTATTTTTACCAGTGAAGCGGGTAAACAGTTGAATCTTAACTTTACCTTAGATATGTGGGTCAAACCGGATCAAGTGACGCAAGCACAGCTGATAAGCCGCGCCCCGCAATGGCGTCCTGGCTTGGTATCTAAAGAAATTACCTCTTTACATTATCAAAAATATTTTAATGGTGAAGTGCCTAAGCGCGCTGCTTGGTCAATGCTAGACGAATTAAGCCGCGGTATGCAGCCAACGTTTTATTATGCGGATTGGTATAACGAATCGACTAAAATTGCAGTGGGGTTATCAGCGGCCAATTTTGGCCGTAAATATGCCGAGTTTAAGGCTTGTCTTGCTCACTTATTACCTTATAGTTTTGAGGACATAGCGTTCACAGTGCTTAATTACGATGAAGGTGGTACCGACTTAACGCGTTTTTCTAAACAACAGTTAACACGGGTACAGGAATATCTAGCCTATGATCCTAATGTTGAATTAGTGCTGGTGGATGCTTATACCGACAGTTATGGTGGCCGTTCGGTTAACCAAAAAGTGTCAGATAACCGCGCTGAGTCGGTTAAAGAGTTTTTCCTATCCAGTGGCATTCCTCAAGATCGTATTTTAACGGTTGGGCACGGTGAACGTCGCCATGTTGCTTCAAATGAAGATATGGATGAAAGGGCTCGTAATCGCCGAGTGGTGATCAGGATCAGTAAACCCATGTAACCTGTATAACAATTTGAATGGAAAATACTGTTAATGCCAAGTTTACGACTTGGCATTATTATTTTTGCTCCAAATAAAAAAAAGCCCACTTAATCTAAGTGGGCCGCAAAATAATGCATTTGCAATCAACAAATTGAAGGAAGGAAGTCAAGCATAAGAACCAGGGATGAAACTGACATGTTGGGAACACATCAGCTTAAAAGTTCTTGTTTTCAATATCTGCAAGCAGATACTTCCTGAAAACAAAGCTATTCTAGTGCTTGATTTTACACAAAACAAACGAGAAAAATTGCCCATATACATTAGCAAATCTAATGGTTGATTAAGTGATCTAGCTCACTTAAGTCACTATTTAGCTTGATTAATAACTTATCAATCAGTTTAAGTGCATAAAAATACATTTCAATAAGCTTATCTTTGTTACCACTTTATTAAATCCATTAACCGTCCTAAAAAAAGCTCAATGGGATTACGGGATTGCCATGGAGATTTTAGCTTGTATAGTACTTGCTGAAAAAGGCGTTAAGCCCGAAACCACAAGAAGGACGATAACGAGATGGCAGTAAGATTTCACCTTGCAAAACAAGGTTTGCTAGTCGCCACACTAGGACTGGCGCTTGGTGCTTGCCAAAGTGGCAATACTCCTGAGCAAAATTCAGTTGAGATGCAACAGGCGAGTGCAAATAAATTAGTTTATCCCGACACGGATAAAGGCGACTTAGTTGAAACCATTCATGGTATTTCGGTGGCGGATCCTTACCGCCATCTTGAAGCAAACACACCAGAAACAGACGAGTGGGTAAAAGAGCAGCAAGTTTTCGGTCAAAACTATTTAGCAAAAATCCCGAATAAACAAGCCGTCGTCGAGCGTATCACTGAGCTGTGGAATTACGAGAAAGTTTCAGCACCCTTTGAACATGGTGATAATCAATTCTATTACCGCAATGATGGTTTACAGGCTCAATCTGTACTGTATGTAAAAGGTCGTGATGGTGTTGAAAAGCCAATACTCGATCCAAATAAGCTCTCTGCAAATGGCACGGTTGCACTATCAGGTGTATCTGTTAGCAATGATGGTAAAATTTTAGCCTATGGAGTGTCTAATTCAGGTTCTGATTGGCAGCAGTGGCAGTTTATCAATATCGCCACAGGTAAAAAGCTTGCGGATGAATTAAAGTGGATTAAATTTTCTAACGCAGTTTGGGATAAAGAAAACCAAGGTGTTTTTTATGCGCGCTATGATGCCCCCGCTGGTGGGGATTTATTAGCCGATGTTAACTTTAATCAAAAAGTTTATTACCACACCTTAGGTACTGATCAACGTCAAGATTTATTGATTTACGAACGCCCTCAGAATAAAGATTGGGGTTTTGGAATTGATGTCTCGGAGAAAGGTGAATATTTATTATTGTCTATTTCCCAAGGTACGGATAAACGCAATCGCTTCTTCTATAAATCTCTGTTTGAACCTAAATCTCAAGTGGTGGAATTGATCCTCAATTTAGAAGCTGAGTATGAGTTTTTAGGCAATGATGGCTCGGTGTTTTATTTTAAAACCGACTTAGATGCACCTAATGGTAGAGTGATTGCGATTGATACTCGCAATAGTGATAAATCCCAATGGCAAACGATTATTCCTGAATCAAAGGATCCGATTAATAATGTTGCCATTATTAATGATCATTTAGTCGTGAGTTATTTACACGATGTATTAGGTCAATTATCGATTTACAGCATGGGCGGTCAGAAGCGCCAAGATGTGACTTTGCCAGGTCAAGGCAATGTGGCAGGGCCTTTCGGCAAGGCGAGCAAAGACTATTTCTATTATGTGTTTAATAGCTATATTCAACCCGAAACCACCTATAAGTTTGACTTTAAAACTGGCGGATCAACCGTTATTGCCAAACCTAAAGTCTCGTTTAATCCCGATGACTATATTTCTGAGCAAGTATTCTATAGCAGCAAAGACGGCACACGAGTGCCTATGATGCTGTCCTATAAAAAAGGCTTAGTGAAGAATGGTCAAAACCCAACGTTACTTTATGCCTATGGCGGTTTTGCCATTTCGATGACCCCACGCTTTAGTCCTGCCAATATTGCTTGGTTAGATATGGGGGGTATTTACGCCGTGCCAAGTTTACGAGGTGGCGCTGAATACGGTGAAAGTTGGCATCAAGCAGGGATGTTCGATAAAAAGCAAAATGTGTTTGATGATTATTTTGCTGCTGCCGAATACTTGATTAACGAAAAATACACTAATACATCTAAGCTTGGCGCCTATGGTCGCAGTAACGGTGGGCTCCTCATGGGCGCGGCGATAACTCAACGTCCTGAACTGTTCGCTGCAGTATTACCTGCGGTGGGCGTATTAGATATGTTGCGTTTCCACAAATTCACGATTGGTTGGGCTTGGACAAGTGAATACGGTAGCGCCGATAATGCAGAGCAATTTCCCGCATTACTTGCTTATTCACCGTACCATAATGTTAAAGCACAGTCTTATCCTGCGACTATGGTAATGACAGCCGATCATGATGATCGTGTTGTGCCACTACACAGTTTCAAGTTTGCAGCCATGCTGCAAGAAAAACAACAGGGTGACAAGCCTGTGATCATGCGTATCGAGTCCAATGCGGGTCACGGTGCGGGTAAGCCAACGGCAATGAAGATCGATGAGTTTGCCGATATTTATAGTTTCCTATGGCAAAGTTTCGGTTTGACGCTGCCGCAAACTATTGCAAAATAGCGAACTATGTTAATGGAATGGGGTCATTTGACCCCATTGTTTTTCACAAACCCCCTAATTCCACTGAAACCCGCATTATCCCTATCTATATCTTCATGGAGTCATTCACAAGTCTTGTTTCCCTAGGTATAGTAGCCTCAATTTTTCAACCAAAATTTGCTTCCTTTAAATGACGTTTCATTGGCCTATATCTGTCTATTACGAAGACACCGACGCTGGCGGCGTTGTCTATCATTCAAACTATCTCAACTTTTTTGAGCGTGCGAGAACCGAATGGCTAAAAGCCCTTGGTGTAAGTCAGACTGCGTTGTTGGCCGACGATACGGCATTTGTAGTAAAGCGTGCTGAACTCGATTTTCGAAAAGCCGCACGTTTTGAACAGAACCTTATTGTAGAAACTAAGGTCATAGAGTTGAAAAAGGCCTCGTTGGTATTTCATCAACGCTTGGTTGATCATCAGGGAGAATGTTATTGTGAAGGCTCAGTGCTTGTGGTCTGTGTAGCCTTATCACGTATGCGTCCCCGTGCTATCCCCTTAAATATTGTGCAGGAGTTTGACAGTGCAAGCTGATATGTCGATTGTTGGGTTATTTTTACAAGCCAGTTTATTAGTGAAGTTTGTCATGTTCACTTTACTTTGCTTGTCGGTAATGTCTTGGACGGTGATTCTGCAACGCCGTAACTTATTGACATCGGCTAAAAGTAAATCGGTAAAATTTGAAGATAAATTTTGGTCAGGCGTAGATTTAAACCGTCTGTATAAAGAGTTATCTGCTCGTCCCGATAATACTGGCTTAGAGTCATTATTCGTGACTGGTTTTAAAGAATATTCACGTTTAAATAAATTAAATAGTAAAGTGCCAGACGCTGTGATGGACGGTACTTCCCGTGCCATGCGTGTGACGCTTTCTCGCGAAATGGAAAAATTGGAAGCTAATTTGCCGCTATTAGCCACCATTGGTTCAACTAGCCCCTATATCGGTTTATTTGGTACGGTATGGGGTATTATGAACTCATTTATTGCAATTGGCTCAATGGAAAACGCCACATTAGCAATGGTTGCCCCAGGTATTGCAGAAGCATTGATCGCAACGGCTATGGGCCTATTTGCGGCAATTCCAGCAGTTATTGCTTACAACCGTTTCTCGACTCAAGTCGATAAATTGGAAATGGCCTACGCAAACTTTATGGAAGAGTTTTCCAGTATTTTGCATCGCCAAGCGTACAGCGAGAAGGAAGGGGCATAATGCAACCAGCTTATCAGCGTAAACGTCGTCGCCCCGTTGCTGAAATTAACGTGGTGCCCTATATCGACGTCATGCTAGTGCTGTTAATTATCTTTATGGTGACAGCACCCATAGTAACTCAAGGGGTAAAAGTGGAGCTGCCCCAAGGGGCTGCGGAAGTTTTACCTGCGGACAGTAAACCGCCCGTCGTTGCCTCGATTGATGGTGATGGAGATTATTATCTGAATAAAGGTGGTTCAACGAATGTGCCTATGGATTTGGACGAACTTGCTCACGAGGTAGCTGCAATTATGCTAGTTACTCCAGAGGTTCCTGTAGTAGTTAAAGCCGACAGAAATATTCCTTACGATAAAGTGATTCAGTTGATGGTGACCTTGCAAGGTGCTGGCGTACCATCAGTCGGTTTGATGACGGATTCACCCAAGGAGAAATAGGTGGCGGATAATTCAAATGTTGCATTACCTCTGTCAATTTCAGCAGGTATTCATATTGGCGTGATAATTATTCTAGCGCTTGGCGTTGACTTCACCCATAAACCTGAACTTGTGCAACAAGTTAGTGCCCCTGCGGTAAAAGCTGTTATGGTGGATCAGCAGAAAGTCGCTAATCAGGTTGAAAAGCTTAAGCAGGAAATGCGTGAAGCTGAGCGTCTTGAACAAGAACGTCAAGCCGAACTTGAACGCAAAGCTCAAGAGGCAAAGCAAGCACGCGAACGTGAACAAGCACAGCTTAAAAAGCTAGAGCAAGAACGTAAACATCAAGAGATTGAAACTCAAAAGGCCAACGAGGCTGCCAAAGTCGCGCAGGTGAAACAGCAGCAGGAAAAGGAAAAGGCGCAAAAAGCCGAAGCCGACCGTAAGCTGAAAGAACAAGAGCGTAAAGTTGCCGAAGAAGCCGCAGAGAAAGCGGCAGAAAAACGTAAGACTGAGGAAGCAGCTGCAGCGAAGGCGGAAACTGAGCGTAAGCAGAAGGAAGAGGCTGAACGCAAGAAGAAAGAAGAAGCCGATCGTAAACTGAAGGAAGAAGCCGAACGTAAACGTAAAGCTGACGCAGAAGCCAAAGCCCGTGCACAACAAGAGCAGGAAATGGCAGATGCTTTAGCAGCCGAGCAGACGGCGTTGTCGCAAACCATGAATAAGCAGATGCAAACGGAAGTTGGTAAGTATCAGGCAATGATTAAATCGACGATTCAACGCAATCTTGTTGTTGATGAATCGATGCGCGGCAAAACTTGTAAGGTCTCTGTACGTTTAGCTAATGATGGTTTTGTGATCAGTAGTCAAACCCAAGGCGGTGATGCAAATGTGTGTCGGGCGACTAAAGCCGCGATTTTAAAGGCGGGTAAGCTGCCTGTGTCTCCAGATCCTGCAGTTTATAACTTGATGAAAGAAATTAACTTAATCGTTGAACCAACGTTTAATTAAAAGGAGTCCCATGAAAATTTTGGCAAAATGGTTAGCATTGGCAGTATTGCTATGCAGCACCCCCGCAAAAGCGGCATTGGATATTGTGATTACTGAAGGTGTTGATGCAGCCCGTCCTATCGCCGTCATGCCTTTTGTATGGCAAGGCACTGGTACGCCGCCTCAAGCCATCGCTGATGTGGTCATGTCAGATCTTGTGCGTAGTGGCACTTTTAAACCTTTAGACGAGTTAGGATTGCCCCAGCGTAATATTGGAGCAGTAGCGCAATTTCAGGCCAATGCTTGGGCGAGTGTGGGTGCAGAGGCCTTGGTTTTAGGTTCAGTTAAGCCCTATGGCGCAGATCAGTATCTTGTTAGTTTTGATCTGATTGATCTTGTTAAAGCGCAAAACCAAAGCTTAAAAGGTGCTGTCAGTCCAACTGAGTTTTTGATGGACAGCCGCCAAACCGTCATATCAGCGGCACAATTTCGCCAATATGGACATAGGATCAGCGATATTGTTTATGAAAAATTGACAGGTATCCGCGGTGCATTTTTAACGCGTATCTCTTACGTGGTTGTAAACCATGGGCAAAAAGCACCCTATCAGTTGATGATTGCTGACTATGACGGTTTTAACGAGCAAATGTTACTGCGCTCGCCTGAACCGTTAATGTCACCGACTTGGTCACCTGATGGACGTCGTTTGGCTTATGTGAGTTTTGAAAACAAGAAAGCCGAAATTTTTGTACAAGATCTGTATACCCAAGTGCGCACTAAGGTGAGCAGTTTCTCTGGTATTAATGGTGCGCCCGCATTTTCACCTGATGGAAAATCCCTAGCGGTGACTTTATCTAAGGATGGTCAACCCGAAATTTACATCATTGATATCGCAACAAAGGCTATTAAGCGCATTACTAACCATTATGCAATCGATACAGAGGCCACTTGGTATCCTGATGGCAAATCTCTGTTGTTTACCTCTGAGCGTGGTGGTAAACCCCAGTTATATCGCGTAGATTTAGCTTCTGGCAAAGTTAATCGTGAAACCTTTGAAGGTGAATGGAATATGGGTGGTTCTATTACTCCCGATGGCCGTAGTATGATCTTTGTTAACCGAACAAATGGTAAATTTAATATTGCGCGTATGGATCTTAATACGCGTTTTATGCAGGTGCTGACATCGACACGTCTAGACGAATCTCCAAGTGTGGCTCCCAATGGAACTATGGTGATTTATGGCACTACGTATCAAGGCAAACAAGTTTTAGCAGCTGTTTCTACGGACGGACGCTTTAAAGCAAGATTACCGGTAGGTCAGGGTGAGGTTAAATCACCTTCTTGGTCTCCGTTTCTCTAATGTATTACACTGATTTATTAACATTTAATTTTATAAGGAACACGTAATGGATCTGAACAAGTTGTTAAAAGCTATGTTGGTAGCACTTCCAATTATGGCTATTAGTGCATGTAGCTCAACTTCTGAATCAGAAACTGATGCAATGGGCTCTACAAATGGTTCTGGTAGTGAACTGAATGGCGGTGGCGTTCAAACGGGTGGTATTGGCGCTCTGTTGTCACCAGAAGAGCAACAACGTCAGCAGTTAGAAGAGTTAAGAAGAGAGCACATCATTTACTTCGACTTTGACCGCAGTGAAGTTCAAACTGAATTCGCCGCAATATTAGAAGCCCATGGCACTTATCTAGTTGAACACCCAAGTGTGCGTGTACTGATTGAAGGCCATGCGGATGAGCGTGGTACTCCTGAGTACAACATTGCTCTAGGTGAGCGCCGTGCTAAAGCTGTTGCTAAATACTTACAAGGTATGGGTGTACAACCTAGCCAAATGAGTGTCGTCAGCTATGGCGAAGAAAAGCCATTAGACTTTTCTCGTACAGATGAAGGTTTTGGTAAAAACCGTCGCGCAGTTTTAGTTTACTAAGATTGAATTACGGAGAGTAACTACATGAAACGTGCCGTCTTAATTACGGCAATGTTCCTTGGCGCGGGTGCTGCAGTTGCAGCGCCGGCACCAGTGGAAGATATTGCTGGTGGTTCAGGTGATGACAGACTTGCTCGTTTAGAGCGCATAGTTAAATCGAGACAACAAGGCGAGTTAGAAATGCAGCGTCGTCTGGATACTCTGCAGCAGGAAGTTCTCGAATTACGTGGTTTAACCGAACAACAGAATTATCAAATAGAGCAGATGCAACAGCGTCAACGTCAGCTTTATGATGACGTAGCTAATTTATCATCAAAGGCTTCTGCCGCCCCAGCAGCTTCTGCTGCGACATCAATACCTTCTGCGGCTACTGCAAATGCTGCCGCAAGTAGCCTAAGCGAAACTGCAAGTTATGAAAGCGCCGTTAACTTAGTTTTGAAAGAACGTAAGTATGATGATGCTATTCCTGCATTTCGTGCCTTTATTAAACAATACCCAGATTCAGTATATGCCGCTAATGCTAATTACTGGTTAGGACAGTTGTTATTTAATAAGAGTGAATTTGCAGAAGCGAAGCAAGCCTTCAATACTGTGGTTGTACGTTTTAGTGATTCGAATAAACGTGGCGATAGTTTAGTAAAACTTGGCATGATCGCAGAGAAAACAGGTGACAAAGCCGGTGCCACTCAATATTACCAACAAGTAGTGAAAGACTACGCAAACAGCGCAGCTGCACGTATCGCCCAGCAGCAATTAGCTGCAATTAAAGTGTAATTAACTAAAAAACATACTCTTAGTCTGTTTTTCATGCAAACGATAAAAAAATGGGAATTTGCGCTTGCATGGGAAGATGAAAAAGGTATTATAGGCGCCCTCAGAGCGGCGAGGTCGTTCGGGGCGCAAAATACCAGTAAATGGGTCGTTAGCTCAGTCGGTAGAGCAGTTGGCTTTTAACCAATTGGTCGAAGGTTCGAATCCTTCACGACCCACCACTTACTCTAATGAATAGAATAAGTTAGTGGTTTTTAGTGTGATAGTTATAAGTATATTGGGTCGTTAGCTCAGTCGCTTTTTTATAAAGCGAGGGCAGTTGGCTTTTAACCAATCAGTCGAATGGTTCTAATCCCTCACGGCACACCACTTTACTGAAAGTGCATAAATCAGCGTAACAGTTTTAATAGACATATAGATGGGTCGTTAGCTCAGTCGGTAGAGCAGTTGGCTTTTAACCAATTGGTCGAAGGTTCGAATCCTTCACGACCCACCACTTAATCTTACGCATTGTGAATGCAAGAT